>CAJOFD010000032.1 GCA_905233585.1 uncultured Bacteroidales bacterium | reverse complement strand
GGTCGAGGAAGTCGGCTATGCGCTGCTGGGTGGAGAGAGGGGGGAAAGGCAGAATTTGTTTGTTCCACAATGACATTGACCACGTTGCAATGCTAACTGAATCAACAACTTCAGAAGCAATTGATTGCTGTAAACAGTATCTTACAAACTCCTTTGAGCAATTGTTATTAATATCTATGCGAATAATGTGGTCAGAATAGACTGCCCCTTCTATTGGAATATACACGTATGGTGTGCCATTCCTTGATAATAGCAGATTTGATTTTTGTGTGTATTTCCATTCTGGGAAATCCAAGTAGGTTGTGTGAATGGGTTTTACACCAGCAGTATAAAAGAGTGTGTCATTTGGATTGTCGGAACAAAAAGACTTATCTATAGATTCACCAACATTGGAATCCGTGTGTAAGTTTTTCAATCTGCACACTTCCCAATCGCTTGGAATGTCGCCAATCCACGGAATACCGCTGTCTTTGTATTTTGTAGCCATCATGCTTCCTCGTATTTTTAATCTGCCTCGCTGAAAACCTCTCCACTTTTGTCTTCGGCATGTTCTTCCTCAAACGACTGTATTTCAGCAGTGATGGTTCTTTGGAGTTCATCCTTGGGGATGATGAGCTGATAATCGGCCACACCGATTGGCTTAGTTATTCCTTCGAGTGCCAGTTCAACCTCAAGGTGGTCTTTCTCCGCACAAAGGATGATGCCGATGGATGGGTTTTCGTTCTCCTGACGCTCTATGCGGTCAAGCAGGGAAAGGTAGTAGTTCATTTTGCCAGCATATTCAGGAATGAACTTCCCGATTTTCAAATCAATGGCAACGAGGCTGCACAGTCCTCTATGAAAGAAGAGCATATCCACGCGGCTTTCCTTGCCATTGTACTCCAATGTGTGTTGATTGCCTATGAACGTAAAGCCTTTCCCCAATTCGAGCAGAAACAATTTTATCTTTTCCACGAGCCTCTGTTCCAACTCCTGCTCAAGTATCGGTTCCGACACCCCAAGGAAGCCGAGATTATACCCGCTACGGAACACCTCATTGGCGTACGCTGCCTGTGTGGCAGGCAAAGAAACTGTGAAATTATTGTCGGGCAGTGCAGGTGGGTGCGTCTCATGCATCTTCAGTTTTATGGCATTCAGCAGCAGGTCGCGACTCCATCCTTTTTCAATGCTCTCATGAGCATAGTACAATGTGGCATCGTCTGTCAGACTCTTGCTAAGAATCAAAAGGTTATGAGACCAAGGCAAAAGTGCTACGCTCTGTAGCAGTTTTGCATCACTTTCTTTATACCGCGTATAAAAGGACTTCATATTCCACAACTGTCTCGGCGAAACTCCCATCTTAGGGTATCGATCCTTCAAGTCCACAGACAACATTTTAACAATCTGGCTACCATGCCTGCTTTCCAGTTTCTTCTCGTGAAGCAGTTTGCCTATCTCCCAATATGTGTTGCTGACCGCAACAGCAGTGTGGCGGGCCACATTGGTGCGGGTTTTCTCGATTACTGCAATGGTCTTTTGCAGTAATTCGTTATAGTCGTTTTCCTTTATCTGGATTTCTTCTTTTGCCATCTTGCTTCCATTATAATATTATCTGGCAAAGGTACAACTTTTTGCATAGACAGAAACGCAAAATCCCACCTCATTCCTAACTCCCCAATATCTTGTTCATCAACTCGGTTTCCTTCGCCTCCAACTCTTTGAGGTGGGCGAAGATTTTGTCGCTCGCCTCCAACGGCACATACTTGTAGAACTCCCTCGTGAACGGGATTTCATACCCTATCTTGGTCTGCTTCTCCACTATCTTCGCCTTGGGCTGGAACGGCAGCACGTTCTTTTCCATATACGCCTGCACATCCTCCTTCCACGGGATTATCTCGGTGTCCTTTTCGGGTTTTGCCTTCTTGTCGGGCGTTTGAGACGCACGACCGTGCGTCTCTACAGATGGATATTCCACGGTGATTTTGCGGAATTTGAAATCCTCGTTGTCCTTCACCTTGCTCTCGACCACCAGATCCCCGTCTGTATAGGTAGCATCTGCAAAGGCATTGTAGGCTTTCGTTATCAAGGCAAGGCAGGTCTCGTCGAACTCGTTGCGCTTGTTGCCCAATGGTTTCCTGCGCTTCACACTGCACTTGCTCGCGTCAATCAACTGTACCTTGCCCGCACGCTCGGCACTCTTGTCTTTGGTAATAACCCAAATGTAGGTGGCAATACCCGTGTTGTAGAACATATCGTTGGGTATCTGCACAATTGCCTCCAACCAGTCGTTCTCCAGCAGATAACCACGGATATTGCTTTCACCGCTGCCTGCGTCGCCTTTGAACAGCGGCGAACCGTTCTGAATGATGGCCATACGCCCGTTGTCTTTCAACTTGGCAACACCGTTTAGGACAAACAACTGCTGACTATCGCCAATGGCGGGAAGTCCTGCCCCAAAACGACCATAATCACCTTTTTTGTGTTCTTCTACTACTGCTTTTTGGGATATTTTCCACTCCCTGCCAAATGGTGGATTAGAAATAATATAATCAAAAGTAAAACCTTCAAATTGGTCATTGGCAAGTGTATCACCGTGTTTCATATTTTCGGCATCTCCACCCTTAATCAACATATTAGATTTGGCAATGGCAAAAGTCTGGTCGTTTATTTCCTGCCCGAATTCGGTAAGATTGGCATTGGGGTCAATTTCGTGCAATTTTTCGGATAGACAATCTAACATTTGAGAGGTTCCCATTGCCATATCATAAATGGTGGCAGTGATGCCTTCTTTATATAGGGAAGCTTTATTGGGTGCAACTAATAATTCTGCCATCAAATAGATAATATCACGGGCAGTAAAATGCTCTCCGGCACCCTCATTGTAACTTTCAGAAAATTTTCTAACCAATTCTTCAAAAATGTATCCCATATCAACTGCCGAAATCTCATCGGCACCCATATATGCCTTTTTGGAACAAAATTCTTGAATGATATAATATAGTATTCCGTTGTTGCCAAGTTTGGTGATTTCTTCATCAAATTTAAACTTTTCCAAAATGTCAATCACATTGGTAGAAAAGTGATTCAAATAGGAACGAAAATTGTCGGCAATATTATCGGGGTCAGAAAGAAGACTTTCAAAAGTGAATTTGGAGGTATTGTAGAAATCGTAACCGGATGCAGAACGGAGAAATCCATCTTTTACTTGTAAGTTTCTTTTGTCTAATTCCTCGTTCTTTTTTATCACCTTATCTTTGGTGCTTGCAAGAGTATCTGAAAAACGTTTAATCACACACATAGGCAACACCACATTACCATATTCGTGTGGCTTATAAGTTCCTTGTAGTTTGTCGGCAATTGCCCAAATAAGATTGGCTTTTTCTTGTATATTAATAGTTGTCCTTTTTTGCAGGTCTGATGTTTGCATATGGGTTTTTTGTAAAAAATAAAGTGCAAAAATAGTAAATATTTCTTTATTTGAAACCCTTAGAGATAATTTATTTTGTGAAAATCATTGTTTGATAATAAAGAGAAATATTCTCTAACAGAGAGGGATTTTTTTGTAAAAACACAAAAAATCTGCAATGTTTTTTAACACTGCAGATAAAATTCAAAAATTAGGTCATACGACCTATAAAAATACAACATTTTTTTCTTATGATAAAATAATTATGATTATTTTTGCACATTCAAAATAGGATTTACATTGTTAGGTTTCGTTTTTTAATTTTTTAAAACTTTAATCATTTTTTGAATAGTATATTTTTATAAAATAACGAATGACCATTTAATTAACAAATACAAATAAAAACGGACTCCTGTCGGGAGTACAAAAGAAAGTTATTTCCTTTCAATGTCTTCACAAGAATTAAATTATAAGTTTTACAGTTCAACGGCTTTATGGTATAAAGATGTAATCGAAGACATTGCAAAAGCCCAAAAATATATATACATTGAATCTTTTCGTATAGCAGACGATGAAGTCGGTCAAGAACTTTCCGATGCTCTCATTGCCAGCCATCAACGAGGTGTACATGTAAAAATACTTGCCGATTGGTGGGGAACAGGCACAAACAACAATTGCCTAAAAAAACTGCAATCGGCAAATATTGAAGTAAGATTGTTTAAAAAATTTGTTTTCGCCGCAATTTCATTATTAAAAAAAAACCATTGCAGAGACCATAGAAAAATCATCGCTATTGATGACAAAATTTCTTATATCGGGTCGGCTAATTTTACCCAATATTCAAAAAAATGGAGAGAATCTATTTTGAGAATGGAAGGCGGAGTTTGTACCACATTAAAAAAAATATTTTTGGACAATTTTAAAATCTACAATAAAGATTTTACCATTACGCAATCCAAAAAATTGTATCGGAAAACCATTCGCTACAACAATTTATTTTTTATTCGGGAAATTCCATCAATATTTTCCCAGCGTATAAAAAAGAACTATCTGAAAATGATAAACAAAGCCGAAAAAAGTATAATTATAGAAACCCCTTATTTTCTGCCGGGACATAGTATTTACAAAGCCTTAATTCTTGCTGTGAAACGAGGTGTAAAAGTAAGCATTGTTCTACCTCAAAATTCAGATGTGAAATTAGCAGACTACGTGAGAGATTTATTTTTGGAACAATTGCATAACCATGGCATAAATATTCTGTTTTTTCAACCAGGAAATTTGCATGCCAAACTCATAAGAATAGATGATCAGATTTTTTCTATCGCTTCAGCAAACATTGACCACCGCAGTTTTAAATATATGTTTGAAATTGCCATGTTAGGCAATGACGAAAAAATTGCAGCTCTCATTGACGAACACGTTGAAGGAACATTGGAAAGAACATTACCATTTGATAGCGAAAAATGGCAACAACAATCTTTTTTGAAAAAAATAATCGCCCTTTTTATTTTACCTTTTAGTCATTTGCTATGATAAAACTTAATACCAAGAAAAAATGTTTTAGTCTTCTAATTGTCAGTATTGTCTTATTGGCATCTTGTTGTTTGTTTGTATTGCATAGCAATGGGGTTCCTTTTTCAAAACATCTTTATGAGGCCTATCAACAAACATTTTGGAACAAAGAAAAACAAGTTGATGATATTCTTTTGACACTAAAAGAAACGAAAAACATCAATAGTTCCGAAAAATTGTTAAGTGTTCTGGAATCCAATCATATTGACGGAAACTCATTTTTTGTATTTGTATATCAAGACTCTACAATAAGAGCATGGAATACCAATAGATTCAGAGTGCCGCAAAATTTGCGGTACGAATTACTTGATTCCATTTATCAGGTTCAAAATCAATGGATTTATCTCAAAAACATTTCAGTTGAAAACAATATATATTTTGTCGGTTTTTCGTTGAATATGCTTAATCGAGACAAAAACAACAAAGTTTTTCCCAATCCTATTCCTCTAAACTTAACCCCAAATACAAACCATTTTATTATTGTCAATCGTTGTGATGAACCGATATTCGGTTTGAACTTTCAAGCCAATAATGACGAAAATACGTTGTTGGCTGTAATTATTCTTTTCTTGACAATGACGGCAATTATTTTCATTGTTTATGCTCTTGCCGGCTTGTTAAATAGGTTGGCGTTTTTTAATCAAAGCCCCATCCTTCTTTTTGTTTTGGCAAGTGGCGTATTAATCGGATTAGCAGAGTTGTTATTGTTGAAAGGAACTTTCTTTAGCCAAAAACTATTCAACCCTCTTTATTATTCTTCTTATAAAATTGTTTCTTTAGGCGAGTTATTTGTATTATCTTACTTTTTTCTAAATATTGCCATTTTATTTGACAATTTTTTCACTTTGCCAACCGATAATACCAAGAAATATATTAAAATCATTGGTACAATTATCTGTTTAAGTGTAATCATTGTTTTTAATTATTTGATTTGTACAATCATAATAGATATACCTCAAGACAGTATCATAACCTTGCAACCCGGAATGATGTTTCAATATGATATTTTAAGTTGGGTCGCGATTATGTCTATTTTATTTTTATTTTGGACAATATTGATTACCAGCAAAAAAGCGATTTACGAAGTATATAAAAAAGTAGGAGATACCAAACTATTCTTAATTGCCAGCCTGAGTAGCATCGTGGGAGTTTCATTTTTTTTAATTCCTTCTCAAGATTTAGCCGATAATCCTTTTGCATTTTTGTTTTATCTTGTTTTTATATTTTTCTTTATCGGTCTTATTATTATTCAAATATTAAAGAAAAAAAACTATTTTTGGTTCTATCTTTCTTGTATTTTGACAATGAGTTTGATATTGTTCTTCAATGTAAGACATTCTAACAAAGACAAAGAAAAAATGCAAGAAGCAAACCTTGTTGAACAAATTTTTCTGCAAGAAGACCCTTATATAAAATTTGAATTGCAAGAAATTGTTTCACAAATAGAATCAGATTCTACATTAAAGCACTATTTATCAATAGATTCAGATGGAAAATCCAATATCAGAAATTATATTTTCAGCAAATATTTGGCAGGCAGATTTGATAAATACAATATTTTTATCAACGTGGGCAATCTTTCCAACGAAAAGGAGCGATTCAAAATAACTTCGCTCAAACAAAAGTATCTACCGTCAGATACAATCTCAACAACCTCCATTTTTTCCCGCCAAAGACGCTTGGGATTTACCGAATATATCATTCACCAACCCATACAAACAAATACTTACACTTACACGATTTTAATTGTTTTGCAAAACAATACGTTTGCAAACATTGCCGAAAATCCCAACAACAATTTTGCTCTTGCAGTTTACGAAAAGGGAGTTTTGAGAGCAACGGTAGGACAAGGGAAAAAACCATTTGCCCCTTCCTTTGCTGGCTATCATCAAAACTTAAACCATAGTCCCATGCAATTCGAATATGACAGAATAAACTATTCTGCTTATGCCAAAGACAACTATATTTTACTCTTTACTCCAACAAAAGTTTCGCCTTGGCAAAATATTGCTTTTGTGGAAATTATAGTTATTTTAAATCTTATTTGTTCGTTTTTTATCCTGTTTTTATCTGCATTTTTCAATTCCAAAATAAAACATCTTACAATAAGTATAAGCCTGATATTCAACAGCTTCATTGCTTCGTTTTTTGCTATTGTTGTTGTCATATTTATGATTTTCTTTGTTCGTTTCTATATTATGACAAGAGAAGAATATCATGAAGAAATGTTAATTGACAACGCTAAAGAGATTCAACGAACAATATTTTTAACTATTGAAGAAAACAACATTACCACTCTCAACGAATCCGCTTTGACCAAAATCAACGATGTGGTGGAAAAATTATTTGATGCCGAATATTTAGACGTAAATATTTATGACCAATTCGGAAGGGTTGTGCAAAGTTATGGTAAAGGCATTATGACCAATACCATCATTAACCCTACTGTTTTTCAAGTTTTTATCGTAAAAAATAGCACAAAATTTTTCAAAGAACAAGAAAACACCAACTACAATTTTATCTATCGGGCAATACAAGACAACAACAATCATATTATTGGCTATACCGGTTTGTTAGCCCCCAAAATAACATCATTCCAACAAGTTATTGTTAAATACAAATATTTTGTTTCTAAATTTATCGGAATGGGACTCTTTATCATATTCGCCATTATTATTCTGGGATTTAGTATGGTTAGAATTTTGACAAAACCACTACAAAAAGTAACAAAAAATCTATTAAAAATAGATGTTGAAAATCAAAATTTTGAGAAAATATTTTGGGATAGAAACGATGAAATAGGGCAATTGGTAAAAAGTTATAATATTTTGCAAGAACGACTGCAAATCAGTGCCGAAATGTTAGAAAGAAATGCCCAAGAAATGGCATGGAAAGAAATGGCCAAACAGATTGCCCACGAAATAAAAAATCCGCTAACACCTATGCGATTGAAAACTCAAATGCTTTTGCAAAATATTGATAATATCGACAAAACAAAATTAAAAGATTACATGCAGATGATTTTAGAGCAAATAGATGTTTTAAATGAAACAGCATCTTCTTTTTCCACAATTGCACGAAATACAACCAACAATGCTCAAATAGAAAACATCTCCGACCTTATTTGGGACAGCATACATTTATTTGATGAAGAAAATCATATAAAATTTTGTTTCACAGGAAAATACGCTAATACCAAACCTTTAGCTCTTATTGACAAATCTCAATTTATCAGGGTTTTGGTCAATTTAATCAAAAATGCTATCCAAGCCCAGTATAATGATAGAGTACTAAACATTGATATTGTATTGCAAGACTATGGAGAACACTTTTGGCAAATCAGCATTACCGACAATGGGAAAGGTATTCTTCCAGAAGAAAAAGATAAAATTTTTCACCCCAATTTCACCACCAAAACCTCCGGCAGTGGCATTGGATTGTCTGTCGTAAAAAACATTGTTTTTTCATGGGGAGGCAATATTTCTTTTGAGTCCAAACCCGATGAGGGAACAACCTTTACTTTTACCCTACCCCGCTACGAAAAACATTAGAAAGGCAAAGTATCAAAAGGTTCTTCCTCTGATAAGAAAGGAGGCAACTCATCTTTGCTTGTATCTGCAATATTTGAAACAGCCTCTGTTTTAATTGTTTTTTGTTCCATATTATTATTGGCATCACTGATATTCCACGCTCTTACATTCGTGTACCACTTGCCGTTATATTCTCGAGATTCAATATTTATAGACACTTTAACTCTGCTCCCGACTGTAAATTGAGAGCCTAAAACATTTGTTTTCTCACCCCAAAGTCCAATACAAACTTTTTGAGGAAATTGATCCAAGGTTTCAAGTATAAATTCTTGTTTTTCCCATTGTCCGTTTTTCCCTGTACCTGTTTGTTTAGGTAATATATTGATAATGTTTCCAATAATTTCCATTGCTTATTTTTATTTGTTTTCTGCTTTTTCTATTTCTTTTTGCAAATTGGCTGGCAGGTTTTCCACACAATGATGACATTTCATTTCCAATGAATACATTCTGCCTATACAATAATTGGAATGTTTGCAGCCACTGCGTGTTATTTCTCCTGTTTTCAGTTTATTGACAAAATCAGTATCGTGTACCAAGGCTCTTGCCATCTGTACAGCAACAAAACCTTCATTCAAAACCTCTTCCATTTTTTCTTTGGAAACAATTCCTCCAACATATATAAGAGGCATTTGTACTGCTTTGCGAAATTCTTTGGCATCTTCCAGAAAATAGGCTTCTTTAAAAGGAACTGTAGGTATAAGCAATCTTCCGAAAAGCCTGATACCTATTTTTAACCACCAAAATTTCAAAGGATCCATATAATGTGCCAATGTTTTCAAGGGCATAGCACCTCTCATCACTTCCATAGGAGCCTTGCTGACAAAACCCGCTGTAAGTACAAGTGCATCTACTTTTAATTCTTCCAATTTTCTGGCAACTTCCAAACATTCGTTGCGTTGCATTCCCCGTTTGAAGCCATCGTGCATATTCACTTTGACAACTACAGCCAAATCTTCCCCTGCAACCTCCTTGACTTTTTTGATAACCATCTCCATAAACCTCATGCGATTGGCAAGGCTACCGCCAAATTTATCTTTCCTATGGTTGGTGTATGGAGAAAGGAATTGACTGATAAGATAGCCATGTCCGGCATGTATTTCCACACAATCAAAGCCGGCACGTTTAACCATTTCCACCGCCCGACCGAAATCTTCAACAAGGTCGTTTATCTCATTTTCTTTCAATTTTCTGACAATGGTTGGCGAATACAGATTTATCCCCGAAGATGCTCCTACCGGCATTTGGCCTGCTGTGTACCAGTGAGTCATATTTCCGCAATGACCTAACTGTATGGAAGCCAAAGCCCCTTCTGCATGAATGGCATCTGTCAATTGTTTCAACTCCGGAACAATTTCTTCTCTCATCCACAACTGTCCTTTAAAAGAAACTCCACTTCTATTAACAGAAGCATAGGCAACGGTAGTCATACCTATCCCACCACGAGCAACGGCGGTATGATAATCGAACAAATCTTTTGATGGTCTATTGTTGTAAGCCATGTTTTCAAATGCCGCAGACCTAATCGTGCGGTTGCGTAAAGTGATATTACCTATTTTACATGGTGTGAAAATTTTCGATGGTTCCATATTAAGCATTTTATGAGATTAATAAATAAAAGGAAATACGCATTTTAAATGTTTGTTTTGCATTTGATCTGCAAATTCTATCTGATATTTGTTATAAATAGCATTTGCACGAGGTACCAAATTGGCAAAAGTCCAGATGAAAAATACCAAACCTGAGAATGACCATGTTAAAATAGCAAAACCTGCCCATTCCATCAATTCCCCCAAATAATTGGCAGAGGTTACAAAATTGAACATTCCTCCGTGCGGTAAATAATGTTTTGTATCGCCCGACTGACGTAGGTTTCTTATTCTTCTGTCTGAATCTATATTGATAATAAAGCCGATAAAGAACAAAATGGTACCACCAATAAATTGAGGTGTCAATAACCATTCGTTGGTATATTTATTTTCAGGGGACAAATAAAATATCCAATAACCTTGCATAACGGCATTGGCCAAATTAAAAAATATACCCATAAACATAATAGCAAGGGGCATTCTGCTTTTGCCTTTCATCAAAAAAGGAAAAATAAAAGTTCTTTGCACATAATGTATTTCAAATATAATGAAAATAAGTAACGGTACCAGTTCAAAGCGTCTGTCGCTAAACAACCAAAAACAAAACATAGACAAACAAACAGGGGCTTCCATCAAAACCCAACCTATTTTGTTATTGATTGTTGCTCCCCATTTTTTATCTATAAAAATACCATAACCTGCTTTTACAAAATACAAAGAAACAAAAACGATGGCGGCAATACCCACCATTATCCATAAAAAAATGTTAAAACTTTCCATATTCATATTTATGATATAAAAAATACAAAAGTACTATTTTTTTTCTTTTTTTTGCAAATTCATGTTAGAAAGATGAAAATTATAGATTCAACAAGCAAAGTTATAAAAAAGATACAGATTGTTATACAACAACCTATATCAAGTTATAGTAAAAGATTATTTATCTAACTTTACTTGATTTTGATGTTATTTGAAATATATTACAGAAGAGATTTTAAAATCTTCTTCATAAAATTTTTCTCCCGGATATTTTCCACAATCCATATTGAGCCATATTATATTTTCATTCTTAGCATCAACTTGAAAATGAATTTGCTGTCCTTTTATTTCTTTGTCAAAGAATGTTTTTATTAGAAAACAAGCATCGTCAAAATTTTCTTTTTCTATTTTAAATTCAGGGAAAGCGTGATTGTGTGTCAGTACTATTCGAGACGTACCCCCAATTGCTTGTATACAAGAAGCGAGAAGTATGGCATAATCATCACAATCACCCTTTAAGGTATGAATACTTTCACTTGCCTTGGCAAAATATTCTTCTCCGTCAGGGTCACAAACATAATCCCATTGTTCATTAACATATTTGAATATGGAAAATACTTGTATAATGGTTTTGTATGGAATTTTTTTATAAAAATCATTGACAATTTCCATATATTTCAATTGAGAAGCACAATTGTCCCGATATGCTTTTAGATTGGTCAAATATCTTTCGTTTTCTTTATAACTATTATAAAAATTAAAAAGGGAATAGAATTGTTGGTTTTCGTTTATCTCTTTTTGTACTTTTTTTATTGCCCTATCGTATTTGTTAAGCGTATCATAATATTTGTGGATTTCCTTAACCATACCTTTTTCTCCGGAAAACGGAATCACTTTTGTGTCAATATTCAGACTTAAGGAAGATGTGTGATTAAGTGCAAAAGACCTTACCGAAGAGGCTTGATAGTCGCAAGCAAAACGAATTTCTTTATCTCTTAATCTTAACTTTTGATCGAATGAGATTGCTATATAATCGGAACATGCATTTCCCCAACCATAACTATTATTAATACTTCCATAAGACAATAAAACAATACAAAAACAAGCCGCTACAAAAAACAAATATCTCAACCAACAAACTATAATATACGCTATAAAATAAACAATGACAAACAACAAACATCTGTCAAGATTTAAAATCCAATCGGGATTTGGTAATATATTGGAGCAATAACAGAAAAGTAGAATGGTAATTATGGTCGTCATCAACCATATAAAAATACCCCAAAAAACTTCACCCGAAGTGTTTTCTCCCTCATTTTGTTCTTTTGTTTGAATAGCATACCCTGTGTTTATATTTTCCTTTACCATAACTTTAAAAATTTAAATGTTTAACTCTGTTGCAAAAATATAAGCAAAAACAGAGATAACAAGCAGATTTTCTGTGAATAGTATGAACTTGACTTAGTTCTGTACCAAATGGCTTTTCGGGTGTATGAAAGCCCTTTTTTCAAGGAAAAAGCAGTGAGAGAAAATCAAAGTACAAAAAATTTCCGAACTACAACAAAAAAATTGTACTTTTGCAACGAATTCGGTTACTTTAATAATGAAATACTTGCAAAACATAATATTAAATCATTCTGCTATTTTGCACTGCAAAACAATGCAATTCTGTTGAAAACATCTCAACAGAACGTATTTTAACACTGCCGACCAATTCAGGAGACAATAGCAATTCTTTTGAAAAAAATTACATACTCCTTTCTTCCATACAAAATCTTATTTCTTTGGGAGAAGAAGGTGGAATAAACATGAGTTTGCGTGTTCAATATAGCAATGAACGCAATCAATCTGCAAAGAAAACACCTTTCAAATTTATCAAAAGCGAAAAAAACATCGATGGAAATCTCCATCATTTTTACATTACCGATATAACTGCAATATCCGGAGTCTTTTCAAAGGTGCGATACCTTTTCTTTATTAAAAGACTTCGCATTTAGCCTCCGATAAATCATTGAAATTTATTTTATAACAATATCTTCCGTATAAGTTTAGGAATATTGTTGTATGAGGTATCCATGCTTATATGGAAACCTTATTATTATTATTATTATAAATTATAAATCAATTTATTAATCATGGAAAATAATTTTGTAAAAGTACATTCAAATAGAGATATTTTTGTTTCAGCTCTTATTTTAGTTGCAGGTATTGTGCTAATTTTTGTCAATAACATTTTAGGAATAGTCATTATTCTTTGCGGGCTGCTTTTTTTTCTTTTGCATAAATCAGGATATAAATTCAATAATCAAGGATTTGTATTACAAAAAAAGAGTATTGAATTGAGCAGGAAATGCCAACAATCCGTATTGGATTTTCTTAACGGACAAAATAAAGAGCCCCACCTTATCAAAGGTAACGAAGGTGGCACATTTTTGCTGGAAGTATGGTTCAATAAAGAAGGAAAAACAGCATATGCACAAGTATCTGTTTTCCAAGACCTTGATTTTAGAAAAATCACAGAAATTATCGAATTAAATTCTTCTGATGCTCAAATCCTAATTGAAAAGATATGAAAAAGAATAAAAATATCCAAAAAGCATTCCTTTGGAGTGATATTATTGTAATTTTGTCTGTTATATTGACAGGTGTTGCCTTTCTGCCCTTCGGGACCAGTTGGCAAGAATTGGGTTATAGCATTATTGCATGCGGTTTGTGTCTGGCCCCGCTGTATATTCACGGGTATAAAATTGCAGATGCATCTGGTGTGTTTCATGAGGAATGTATCCATGTCTCAAGAATGGACAAAGAATGCATTTTCTCATTCCTTAACGGAGAATCTGCCTCTATTGATATTCATCTGCAAGAACAAGGCGGTGCACTGATTTCTCTGTTGTATCAGAAAAAAAAGGACGTGTATTATGCCCAATACTTTGACTATACTCAAATAATGGAGGGAAAAACTTCCCCAGTTCTCAAAATTTCACCCGAACAATATGAAACATTGAAAAATTTGCAGTAAAGACAAATTCAATTTCAATATAGGGTGAAAACCTGACAAAGGCAAGCGGAGTTGCAAGTCTGCAACTCCGCTTTAAGCCCAAATATCTTCATACCGACATATACCGCAATCCAAGTTTTCGCTTGAGTTGCGGAACGTTTTGCCAAAGTCTTTAGTTTTTCTTAACGGATTTTTACATATTTACCGTTACATCACCCTCTATCTCACCTGTGCTGACATTGACAACTTGCATTTGGACATATTCAAGAGTGATTCTGGCTGAAAGAAAATAACCTACTGCAGTAAAGTTTCCAAGTTTTACCGTAGTTTTGTCGTTGTAGATGCCACTTTGCTGACCTTGTTGTTCTTTGTACAGTTTTTCCAACTGCTCTTTGGCGACAACTTTGTATGCTTTGCTTTTTAACGCATTTACAATCTGACTTTTGACTTGGGCTTTGTCTGCAGATTCATCGGTGACGGTGATTTTGTCCAAGGCAAAGCGGTTGCCCTCCTCTATTTCTCCCGTAGCTTTGTTTATGGCCTCGAAGATTTTTTGAGACAACAGACTTGGCAACTCTACTATTGTATAAGTATAGTAGTTTGTAATATCGCCACCGTATATTTTCACTTCTCCCTTGGTGAGATTGCGTATAGCGACATTCTTTTTAGGATAGGCTTGTTGGGCTTCACGCAGTGCCGCCTTGTAGGCTGACTGAAAACCGTTGTAGCCGTTGCGGGTACGCACATCCTTACCAATTACCGATTCTTTTTGTTTGGGAGACTCCTGTGCCTTTGTGTAATTTTCCTGTGCCACGACACTACCCCAACCCCATAATACGGACAATGCCAAAATAATGATTCTTTTTGCTTTCATAATCCTATATGTTTAAAAGTTTATCGTTGAATTGCCTTCATATTCTCCCGTGCTCACATTGACCACCTGCACCCGCAGCGAGGTTTCCGTAACCTTCACATTGATGTAGTAGCCCACGGCGGAGAAGTTGTTTTCCTTAACGGTAGTGTTTTCATTATAGATACCACTTTGCTGGGCTTCTTGCTCCTCGTACATCTTTTCTAGGTAATCTTTTGCTACGACCTTGTAACCCTTATCCAGCAAGGCATCTATGATTTGGTCTTTCAGGTCTTCACGGTTGATTGAAACCCCACCCGATACTGTTACCATATCAATTGCAACTCTTGAGCCTTCACGGACATTGCGCAAGGCTTTGTCCATGGCTTTGGAAAGACTTTCCAAACTTTGTGTTTCCGGACTACCACCTAAATCTACAACTTTTCCTATCACAGGTCCCTTCCATGGACAATTCGAATGATCTTCAACACTTGGTATCATTTGTCTGATATCAATGACTTTTGTAGGATATTGTATCATTGCTTTGTTGATAAGTGCTTGATACCATTGCGCTGGTGTCCCCCAACAGCCAGATGTACAACTGCCCAACTCTTTTGACAAGATAGTGCCTAGTACTTTCTCGTTAGGTTTTGGAGCATTCAGAAATTCCTGTGCATACCCCAATCTGCAAATTCCAGCCAATAAGGCTGCCATGAAGAATTTTGTTACTTTTTTCATTTTCTTAAGATTTAAATTATTATTTCTTGATTGATTTTACTTGTTCCTGTTTCCAAACAAGCACAAAAAAAGCGTGAAACTTCCTTGTTTCCCGCTCCTTTAGGTATTTGGCGTAACCTGACATTACCAAGAAATAAGTCCGTCTCACGCTACGCGCGAGCATTTTGACTTAAACCTGTAATGTCCTCATTCTAAAATCGCCAAATTTCAAAGGAGAAGACTTCAGTTTTAATGCTGTTATTTATATTGTTTCATTTCACGCAAATCTGCGCTTTTCTATCTATTCATTTCGTTTTATTTGGTTATTATTTGTTTTTATCGTTGCAAAATTACAACAAAAATTCGGAATAATTATCCTTTCAGACATTTTTTTGAAAAAAATCCGCAAAGCAAAGTCCCCATCAATAAAAATCGTGCGGTGTTGCTTCTTTTTGCTTTTGGTATCCCTTGTTGGAAGCGTTTTGTTGGGCTTGTTGCCCTATAAGCGGGGAATACTTGCCGGCCATATTCCGCATTACCTCTATGGGAGTGCCGTTAAAAGGAGCCTCGGTTAGGTCGGCATCGGAAAGTTTTTGGGCGAAATTCCACTCAAACTGCAATATGTCGTCTTTCAGTTTTGTGGCATCTACATCCACTCCCTTTCGTGCAGCATTAAGCGAATGGCTGATGAATATTTCCCAGCGGTGCTTGTAGAAATGTGCCACAAGCCCGTGCCATGTGCGGCGGGCATAATCGCGGAGCAAATGTCCTTTAAAACCCCATGTAGTGAGCAGTGTTCGGGCATTCACCTCGAAATACTCTTTTTCTTCGGGTGTCTGTCCCCACAAGCGGGCATCGTCCACCCACTTGTTGAAAGAAAATTCCTCATGGAATCCCAGCAGCATATCAAGGTCATCAAGTGTTTGAAGCATCTCTTGGGCTTTTTGCTCCGCCATTTCAATGTCACGGGCATAGCAGGCCTGCGAAAAATCGTTGCGCAAGCAGTAAAAATAATTGCCGAGCACTTCCCTACCCTGATTAACAACATCATATACAAAGAGAGCATTGTCTGTATGTCGGGCGGAAAGCAACTGCTGCCAAACATTGCAAGCAAGCACATTGCCCTCGGCTACCTTAGACGCAGTGAAATAAGGCTCGTTGTCCTTGTTGAGACGGGGATATTCGGTAGCAGTATTGGCACTGCCTGTATATTCCTGACCATTAATAATGTCATAGTAAAGAGTCTTCCATGCTTCGCGGAAAGCCGTATCCTCGTATCCGCAATGCCTGTCGGCGAGAGCCTGAAGGAAAAGTTCATCGGAGGGATAGTCTGTCCACGCTTTTTCGTAGAAAAATTCGTACATTTCGGGATTTATGCCGAAACCTTCAAGGGTAGCACCCAAACCGCTGAAATTGTTTCCTCCATCTTTGAAAGTGTTTTCCACTCGCGTGCGAACCTTGTTGAAATCGGCATTGTAGTGCGTATTTCCGCCAAAATTGCCGAGATAGCACCACAGATAAGGCTGCCCATGATATTTTTCATGAAGACGCCATATTTCCTGATACTCACCCCAATAGTCAAGCAGGATAAGCCTATCGTACGGCACTGCAGTGAGAAAAGCCTTGACACGTTCAGGTGTCCAAGTCGCTTTGTCGAAATAAAACATCCACGTCATCTGCAACCATATAGCCTGCGAATCCACACCAGTGAGTGTGCTGTAAATGCCTTTAGCAACAGTGGCAAGATAAGCAGGGTCTTCCGAGGGAAGTTTCATCTCATTGAACGGGTCAATGCTGTAGATGTGGTCGGTACCGAACTCCTTGATAACTTCACCGATATAGCGATTCTGAATCTCTGCAAAGAGACTGTCTTGCGGGTCAAGAAAATAACAACTTGTTTCATCGCTGAATCCCGCCCAATTCTGCAACTTGCCAATCTTGGCATTAGGGAACACCGTGCGCAGACGCTTCACCGTGCCCGACTGTCCCGAGGAGCCGAAGTGGTGAAAGTGGTTAATTTAGCCACTATTTTCTTTTGCAAGGCAAGTTGTCCCTTGAGCCAACTCTGCGGCAAAGGACCTTGCCATTTGTCAATATTCGACATGCGGTGCCATGGCAAATGGGCGGGACCAGTAAAAAAAGAGCGGATTTCCTCGTCACTCATGCCAAGACCCGTATAAACACGATAGACAATTTCCTCAATGCCGGTATTGGCCAACGGCATATTGATACCATTGAGTGCCATCCAATCGATGAGCCGCTCCCAATCTGTCCAAGTAAACCACGGCAAGGTATAACCGTAGGTGCAATAATTAAGAAAGAAACGCTTGTCGCATCGAGCGGTCTGAGCAATTCGCTTGGTAGGCGGCAACACGTCAGGCATCACCACAGGGTTGGAAACTCGCCACGAAACTGTGGTATGACAAACATACTTGAGATAATAGTTGAGTCCCACAGCCATTGCTTGGGCATTACTGCCCGTTATGACTATTTTGCCGCCCTTGGATTCAACGATATAGGTTTCTGTCTTTTGTTTTTTCTGCCTAAATACAAAATTGCTCTTATGTTGCGGAGCAATACGCCCAATAAGGTCATAGAGGGCTTGCTCGTCTTTGGTGTTTGCCGACAAAACGGAACACACAGACAATGCCACAATAAGCGATTTTATCTTTTTCATATTCATTTTTGATGCAAAAGTAACATTTATTATCCAATAATCAGTTTTGGGGAGTCAGAAAAAAAGTGAAATGCAAAAAACATTCACCAAGACAAGCCCTTGCTTGAAATAGGGAAAGTAAATCATGCTTTTATAGATTTACACTTGAACTTATTATAACCATTTTAGCCAAGTTGCCTATTTCTTGAATTTATATTCGATTATTGTAAGATTATAAATTTTGAACTATGCGGGATTTTCTAATACGGAAAAGAATACAGGCAAGTATAAAATAAGCCACGGAAAGGATTGAAAGAGCAATAAATTCAGTCACTGTTGCGGAAAGCGAGGCTCCCATGGAGTTGATATGAATGAAACCATGTACTTCCCATGTATATGGGATAAAAAACGACAAATAACGCCATGGGTCAGGTATCATTTCCTTTGGCCAAGAAATTCCGGCCATAAACAAGAAAATAAGAGAGGAAGAAATAAGCAACACCAAACCCGACTCACGATTACGGATAAACACGCTGACACACATCGAGAAAAAAATGACGGACAAAATATAGGGGATATTCAATAAGAGAATATACCAAATGCTGCCTATATGCGGAATATCAAACAAGCGTGGCATAAATCCCAATAGAAAAGCCGCCAAAATATAATAAATAAGAAAATATGCAACAGCCCGCCCGATGAGACTTCGGACACCATAATTTTCTTCATTGTCTTCGCGTGCAGTACCTCCTAACATACAAATGCCAAAAAACAGTGTCTGATGCAAAATAAGCACCAAAACAGCAGGAATAAGAAACGAACCATAGCCGCCCGTAGGGGTAAAAAGAGCCGTTTCCGAATAAGGAGCGTCTTGGACAAAAGCCCATGCAAACTCTTTGTCCATACCCATCTGTTCGTACCTGTCTATTTGGATATTCCGCATGGATTCCAACATCACTTGGTTGCAACTGAGATAAATTGCCTTCATATAAAGGAATGAAGACATATCACAATAGAGTGAAATATGTGCCTGTCCCAACGGGTCTGCAAGTTGTGCGGCGAAATCACGAGGGAAATAAACAATACCATGAACTTTTTGATCACGGAGCAATTGCTGTGCTTCTGACATCGAAGTGCAGGTATGTGTCAGAGAGATGTCAGGAGCAGCATTCCATTTATGGAGAAAATCACGGCTTTCAGGAGAATTGCTGAGATCTACCACTGCCACAGGCACATTGGTAATCTGTTCGTTCCAATAAATAATTTTGTATAGCAACGGATAAGCAAGCGTAGCAACAATAAAGATGACCACCACCCCCGGGTCGCGAAAAATACGATGTATCTCATGTATAAAAAATTGCCACATATTACTTCAAAGGATAATTTTGATAAACAAGAGCACGATGCAAACGAGGTGCAACAAGAAGCGATGCCAACATAAAGGCTGTGAGTGCCAACATGTGCGGCAGATTATTCTGCACAGGAGCCGCCATCAGTGCTTCATTGACATAAATCAAATAATAATATCGCAAAGGTTCAAGGTAAGTGAGAGCCTTAACAGGTGCCAACATACTCATCTGCGGATAGGTAAACCCCGAAAGGGAAAAACCCAACATCGCATACAAAGCACCTATAGACAGGGCGTCACGCAAAGTCGGCAACAAACCGATAAGAAATATGCCAAGGGCTTCCATCGCAAAAATAAAAAGCAACAAACCGAACATTAATCGTACAGAACTGCCATACACGGGAAAACCAGCATAATGATAAAGGATAAGATGACAACCAACACCAAGAATAAGATAAATAAGTGTATAAGGAATCAACTTGCCTATCATAGCCACAGTATAGTTGCCGCCGGCAGCACGCAACCATGCATGAGAAGTACGCATTTTCAATTCAAAACCAATGGTAAAGATGGTAAGCATGAGGCAGATAAGTCCCAATATACCTGGCAAAATAGTACTGACCAGATATACAGAATAATTGCCCCATGGGTTAGCAACCATGTGACCTTCTATGACAAGAGGCTGAATACGGTGCATAATCACATTGTCAGGCAATCCTTTTTTGCGTAACACTTCACGTTGAAAAGCCCCAGAAGTGAGATTTACCATTGTCAGCATTTGCTTGTATGCCGTATTTCCTCCTACGGTGTAGGCATTGGTAACATAAAAATCCATCTGAGGACGTTTAAAATCTACCATATCCCGATAAAAACCCTCTGGAACAACAAAAATACCATAAATCTTACCTTGCTGCATAGCCTTGCGTGCCTCCGGATATGAATTGGTTATCATTTGTATATCCACAGACGGTGTTGCCTGCATTTCATGTATCAGCCTACGGGAAATGGAGGTCTGGTCCAAGTCCACAACAGCAACAGGCATATTCTCCGCTGAACCTCCACGCATGAGTGTAAGAAAAAACAAGATAGAAAGAAGCATTACCCCCACCGAAGCAAACAAATACAACGGACGGGCAAACATCTGCCTTAATTCCCGTAGCAAGACACGCCATATATTGAGGAAAATGATTTTCATTTTCAACTATCAATTCTCATAGGTCAGTTGTCTGCAATCAAAGCGGTCATACCCGGACGGAGATTGGGAATGCGTGCAATCGGACGACATTTTACATCAAAAGTACGTACATCGTATCCGCCATTTTGTTTGGTTGAACGCCATGTGGCATAGGTCCCCATTGCCTTGATATGAGTAATAGTCAAAGGATATTTTGTATCATTACCTAATGCCGGAATAGTCACATTCACGGTATCACCCATCACAAAACGGGACAGCATATCTTCACGTACAGCAAAAGTAAACCAAACATCATTCAAATCAACAATAGACATAATGGGACTGCCTTGTCCCACCAATTCTCCGACTTTCGGGAAAAGTTCACTTACTTCACCATCGCATGGCGAAAGCAAATAACGGTCAGCCTCTGCCGCCGCTACTTCCTGCAATATACCATCAACACGAGCCACTTGTGCCTCTGCCGCCGCTTTGTCCTCTTTTCTTGTTCCTGCCAAAGCCATATCATACTGGCTTTTGGCCGCTTTGACAGTAGCAACTGCAGCCTTGTATTGGGCTTCCACCTCGTCTCGTTTTTGTGCACTTACCACGCCTTTTTCAAATAAGCGTTGCATACGTTCAAAACTTTTGCTGTAAATTTCCTCGCCGGCTTTGGCTTTCTGATACAATTCGTATGCACCAGTAATCTGCTCTTGCTGAGCACCATGTTTGGCTTTCAAATTCACGGCCTCTGCCATATCACGAGCCGCAAGAGCCTGAACTTTCTTTGCCTCCACTTCCGGCGAATAAATAACAACCAAGGTATCACCTTTTTTCACTTGTTCTCCTTCTTCGTAGAGATACATTTCAATTCGTCCGGGGACTTTGCCCGACACCCGATATTCTGCGGCTTCCGCTTCTCCTTGTATTAGTATTTTTTCCGGTTGCAAAGCAAAAACACCTACAAGAGCCACCACCACTACTACTGCAAGCAATGCAATCAATCCTAACAGCAGACTTCCTTCTTTTCTTCTTTTCATTATAATGTTCCTAAATATTTACGTAATTTTGCTTCCGTTGTTTTTGCCTCCACTTGGGCATCGACAAGGTCAGTTGCAGCAGAAAGCCAAAGGGTTTGTGCTTGCATCAATTCTGAAGCGGTAATCATTCCCGCTGCGAAAGACTCTTGTGCCATACGCAACACTTCTTCGGCATTCTTTTTTGTCAGTTGTGCAAGAATTATTTTCTGTTGAGCCTCCGCCAATTTCTGATTTGCTTGTGTAGTTTGCAAAATAAGTTTTTCACGAGTTTCCTCAGTTTGCAGTGCTACTACGTTTGCCGCATGTTTTGCGGCCTTATAGCGTAACATAGCATCAGCATGAACAATAGGAACATTTACCACTACCCCCGCAGTGAAAAAACCCTTGCCGTTCCATGTGTTGCTTATACCATTGTCAAAATTAGGGTTAGTATAGGTATAACCTGCATGAGCAAGAATATTGGGCTGCAAACCTGCACCTGCCAATTTGGTTGTACTTTTCGCTATCTTTTGTGTTTGTTCCAATATCTGCAACTCGCTACGTTTGTCCACCTCCGCTTCTGCCTTGATAAAATCCGCAGATAAAGTTATTTCATTCAATCCATTCTCATCAAGGACAAAATTAGTAGAAAGTGGCAACCCGCACACTTGTGCCAAAGCCATATTAGAGAGAATGAGTCCGTTCTCCGCCTGCAGTTTTTTCACGTCTGCTTCACCACGTTTTGTAATTACAGTAAGCAAGTCAGACTGCGTAGCCACCCCTTCTTCTACAGCCTCTTTGACATCTTGTTCCAATTGGCACAATAATGCATGATATTGTTCTGCCAAGCGTTTTTTCTGTGTAACAGCAACCACACGCCAATAGGCTTCGTCCACATTGTATAGTATAGTCTCTTTCTTTGCATTAGTCTCAATTGTGGCTATATTCTCCGTTGCTTTGGCAATGTTGTACATCTGTGTAAGTCGTCCACCTGTATATATAGGTTGCATAAGCGAAACTCTGGCCACCAATATATGTGTCATATCTATGGTAGCCGCATCATAAACATACTTATAAGCATCGGCAATTTTTTGTGCAACTTTGTCCGAAAAATCCGCTATCGGTCTTTCTAATATTGTCCCTGCTACGGCATTGGACAAACGTCCGAATGTACTTCCATCACTCCATACAAACGAAGCCGAACCATTCGGGGCTACTGTTGCCGTTCCAAACGAAAAAGTGGATTGGTCAGACAAAAAATGGGCATTGCGAGAATTCCACATATAACCACCATTGACACTGACACGCGGAAACATTGCTGCAAGAGCAGCCTGCCGATTATATTTGGCCGCCAATTGTGCTTCTTCTTGTCCTTTGGAAGAAGTTCCATACATCAGTGCCATCTCACGACAAGCCGGTAAAGTATAACGCACAGTATCTCCTGCCTTAAGATAACTTACAAATAAAAAACACAGAACAATAAACAAAATGTATCTTCTATTCATCTATTCATTTTATTTCGGAATTCGAATGACTGATAACAAAAAGTATGCCAAATCAAACTCTGTCATTTTGGCAGATTAATTATCAACTGAAAGAATATCCCTTTTCCGAAAATACAACTAATAATCTATCAAGCGGCCGTTGTCGTTCCAATCACCAAAAAGATTTCCTTTTTTTGTTTCTTCAATAAGATGAAGCAGAGTTTTTTCAAACATTTTTGTATCACGCTTTTTGTAAAATGCTACATTATATGTTCTTATACGTTGATAAAGTGGTGGAAATGTACAAAATTTCGTCCACACCCGAGCCTTTTTCAATGCAGCAACAATATCTTCATCAGGTTTGAAACTCTTAATATTCATATCCGGTGAAACCGCTCGTCCTGCATCAGTCATAAATCCAAGTTTTTCAAGACGACGGACACGCTCCTTGTTGAGTTCTGTCCACAGAGCATTCTTTTTGCGTGGCGTAAAACGTTGCATTCTGACACCTTCAATGCATTTGTGTGTACTATCTATCCAACCGAAACATAAGGCTTCTTCAACAGCATCAACATACCAAAATACAATGTTGTCTTCTTTAGGTTTTCCCCGTTTTACGACAATCCAACATTCCGATTCCTTGCTGTGGTTCTCTGAAAGCCAAGCACGAAATTCATTTCTGTTTTTTATGTCAAGAATGTTTTGCATAACTATTTCATCTCTTTTATTCCATAAAGGGGATTTACTCATTCCAATTTTCCGTACTCTTCCTCGCTGACAGATTCGAGCCATTCGTTGCTTTGTTCTCCAACAGTGGCAACATGAAAGGCAATATGCTGGAACCAAGAATCTTTTTGTGCACCATGCCAATGTTTTACGCCTTCAGGAATGTCTATAACATCACCTTGATGAAGTGCAATGGCAGATTTGCCCCATTCCTGATACCAACCACGACCCGAAACGCATATCAGAATCTGACGCTCCCCATGATGAATATGCCAATTGTTACGACAACCGGGTGCAAAGGTAACATTTGCTGCACCATCAAGATAAGGGTACAAAAAACTCTTGCCTACAAAATACTGCGAGTAAGCGGTATTGGGCTGGCCCTTTGGCCACTCTGTCTGCAACAATCCTGCCACACGTCCAGCTTCTTCTGTCCCAACTTTAGTAGCAAGAGCCACAACAATAGTTTGTAATTGTTCCTCGGTTACACCCATGTTACGTGCACCACTGATATGTGCTTTCAATTGCAAATCAACACCCTCTAAACCGCTTAAAGCAGAAACTGTTACTAATTCACGGTCTGCATACGTGAGATTGTCTCTAATGAAAATATCCCCAAACAAATGTGCCTTGAGATAATAATCTATAGCAGGAGAAAAATCGTAATTGAACACTCCACCACTAAGTTGTGTCTGCACTTTGCCACCTCGTACAAAAGCATCGTAATCCTTTGGTAATGGCGAGACATCTTGCCCTTCTATAATTTGCTTTCCTTCTCTTTTACGTTGCTCTAATACCTTTTGCAAAGTATTTAGTGCATTAAGAGAACGGGGAAAACCCGTATAAGCATAAAGTTGAGACAAGGCTTCCTTGATTTGACTTACGGTTAAGCCCTCATCCAAACCACCATTTAAAACAATTTCCAAAGCAGGCATATCGCCTTTTGCTTCATTGCAAGCAATAGCAGTCATATATACCGCCTGTTCAGGATTAAAAGATAATTGTGTCATGTCTTTTTCTATTTGTTTCGCTTGTCGATTGCATGCAATCGTTGTAAATAATACTGATAATACAACAAAAAATTTGAGTTTCATAATCATTTATCTAAATTAACAAGATTATACTGCTGAGAACCAATTCCTATATATTCAGCATATGATATGCTATAAGTTCCGTGTCTGCTCTTTATCCGCTCAATAAGCGGATTATCATTATTAATATTAGTATTTGTATGTCCAAAGACAAAGTCAAGGCACGCTATCCATAGCCGCTATTTGCAATTCACTCATTAACTAATCCCAAACTATCACCTCATCAGAAATAAAGTGTTCAGCCCCAAAATAATCTTGATAGAACGACTTGTAAATATCTTGCAAAGTTGATAACGAATATTGGGAAGTTGGAAGCCACTAATATCTCTTTGGTTCAAACTTATGCAAACAAAACGTTGCCATAAAAACATAGCAAATATGGAAAATAGTTTGGTTTTCAACAAAAAAGCTATAAACTTGCAATAAGAATTTTCTTTATATCTTGCTCGGTAAGTGGAGCATAAGCGTTTTCAAGACCTTCGTTAACAGCAATATGGTGAGCCATCTCATCTATGCGGCTTTCATCAATACCGACTTCACGCAAGTGCATTGGTATGCCAATAGTCTCGAAAAAATTATAAGTTGCTTCGATGGCTTTTTCGGCAATTGTATATTCGTCCAGCGAAGAATCTATTCCGAATACATTGATACCATACTTCACAAAACGTGGCAACGTACGTTCATTCAAGATATGTCGCATCCAACGAGGAGTTATAATGGCAAGACCTTCTCCGTGAGTAATATCATAATAAGCACTCAAGGCGTGTTCTATGCCATGACAAGGCCAACCCGACATAGTATTACCCAAAGACAAAATACCATTGCAACCATAGGTACAGGCAAGCATCATTTCAGCACGAGCAGTATAATCATTGGGATTTTCAATACATTTTCTGCCATTAACCATCAAACTTCGCAACATTGATTCGCAGAAGCCATCATTCAATAGGGTTGAATCTTCTACAAAATACTGTTCTATAGTATGATTCATAGCATCAGCAATGCCTGCTGCTGTCTGTTTTTTCGATACTGTAAAGGTGTAAGTCGGGTCAAGAAATGACACTGCGGGAAACAAAAGTCTATCCATATAACCGATTTTGTCATTGGTTTCAGTACGTGATATAACACCTCCACAATCATACTCACTGCCTGTGGCCGCCAATGTAATAATATCCACAATGGGTAATGCTGCTTGAGCCTTCACTTTATAGGAAATCAAATCCCATGGGTCGCCATCGTAGCAAGCACCTGCAGCGATTGCTTTGGAACAATCCAAAACACTACCACCACCAACCGCCAAAATAACATCAATACCATATTTTTTACAAAGACTAACCCCATCTAATACAGACGGATTATACTTCGGATTGGGTTGAATACCAGAAAGTTCAACAATCTCAAAATCCTTCAGCAGTTCCTTTACTTTTTGATAAAGTCCTATTTTTTTTATACTGCCGCCTCCATAAGTAAGAAGAATTTTTTTCCCGAACTGCCCCATTACTTTGGGTAATTTTTCAACAACACCCTTACCAAAAATAAGGCGTGTCGGAGTTTGATAATCAAAATTTTGCATAATATTTTATTTTTTATCCGTATGTTTCAATCAAGTATTTAACAAAATTCACATCTGCGAAATTGATTGTGCCGCTATCGTGTTGATTCATTGCTGCGATCTGTTGCATTTCGCTATCGGTGAGCATAAAATCGAAAATATTAAAATTTTGTTCCATACGCTCTTTATGAGTTGATTTGGGAATAGCAACGATACCCCGTTGAGTAAGCCAACGAAGTGCCACTTGTGAAGCCGTTTTCCCGTATTTTTCACCAATACCGCACAAAAATTCACTCTTTATAATACCATCAACACCTTGTCCTCCAAGCGGTCCCCATGCCATCATACGACAATTTTTATCATTGAGCAAAGGTTCAATACCACGTTGCTGAATCATAGCGTTGCACTGTAACTGGTTAACCATCGGTTTTATATCAACATAGTGTTGAAAATCAAAAAATCTTGCTTCTTGAAAATTAGATATACCTATGGCACGAACTTTGCCTTCTCTATAAGCGTTCTCCATTGCCCGCCACGTACCGAAAACATCTCCGTACGCTTGATGAATTAATAATAAATCTATATATTCCGATTGCAATTTTTTCAGACTTTCATCTATAGATTTAGTGGCTTTATCCTCTCCCGAATTACTAATCCAGACTTTTGTTACAAGAAAAACATCTTCGCGTTTTATTCCCGATTTTTTTACTGCCGCCCCTACACCTTCTTCGTTAGCGTATGCCTGAGCCGTATCTATAAGACGATAACCTACCGAGAGAGCATCGCTTACACATCGTTCACATTCCTGTGGATTTACTTGAAATACTCCGTAGCCCAAAAGTGGCATCTGAATGCCATTATAAAGTTGAATAGTTTGCATAATTGTTGTTTTATATGTTATTGTTTATCATAATATCTTCGTTTATTAATATCTTGCCAAGCGAAAGAAAGTTGTTGCAGAATATCACCTATGCATGCCAAATCGAATGGTTGTCTATTGAACTTTCATAATATCATATTATATTAAATACAAAAATACTGCTTTTTTTGATATATTTTCAAATTAAAAATACGGAATTTTTTTCACAAATTACGTGTCATTATTTTCAAAATGTCCAATTAAAACCAGCGAGAATAGTAGTGCGCGGCATAGGGAAACCTTTGTTAATTTCATATTCATGACCGAGGAGGTTATCAACTTTGATGTTCGCCCATAGTCCTCGCCAAAGACGACACGAAGCGTTGATATTCCATAGGACGTAGTTCTCCTTCTCAGGCGTAACATCTATTGCTAAGTACAAACCATGTATATATTGTATGTCCGTCCCTACACGGAAGTAGGAGTGATGATAGCGAAGGGCTATATTTAGTTTGTGTTCTGGAGCACCCAGTTGCGGGTTGGACATGTGCAAATAACTGTAATTAGCATTGAGCCACAAACCTTTAATGATATTAAATACCACTTCCGCCTCCATTCCACAATTACGCATCTCGCCCGTATTCATATTGCGAGGTCTACCGTCTACAATCTGCGTAGAAATCATATCCATAGCGTGCAGATAGAAGATATTTACTCCTAATCGCACTCGATTGTTAAGCAGGTGCTGACTATAACTTATTTCGTAGTTCCATAGGCTCTCGGCGTTAAGATTGACATTAGCAGGGACATACATGTACAATTCGCGTATAGTAGGACTGCGGAAACCGCGACTGACGAGTGCTTTGAGTTCAGCATCGTGTGGCAGTAGGAACGACAAACCGCCTTGTGGAATATAGTTAATACCGCTCTGACTATGCCAGTCGAAACGAATACCTACATCAAGAGCAAACCAAGACACCACTCTCTGACGAAAGTCCACGTAACCTGCTAATTCATTCTGCACTTTACGGATGATATCGGTCGTGGTACCATCGGTTATAGCAGCATTCCATGCATGACCGCCAAAATACTGGTAGTCGAAACCGAAAGTCGTGTGGTTGCCTCGGAAGAAAGCAACTGTCTGATAGAGAGACATACCTGCCATAAAATCAGTGTGATGATAGAGTTTTGTCTGCGGTATACCACCTTTGACGTACCCTTCATTGATAAGATGATGTCCACCATTGTAGTAAAGTCGTATCGCGCCAGATGTCTTATTATAGTGGTTTGCAATGGAAAGAGAAGCCGTTCCACGCAGAATATGCATAATATTGTCCAAGAGCGGCACATCTACAGTACCCGGGTTTTGCGAATTGAAATACGCAACATTGCCCATCGCACCTATACTCCAGTGATTGCTCATTTCATAGCCCAAGCGAGCAAAACCGTTGTACTCATCAAAACCCATATTGTTGCGATGTCCGTTCGTACGACTATAGTTAAGGCCTATCGCTTGACTATAGCCCCCTTTGCGAAATTGGTTGGAAATACCAGTCTCAAGAGTGTAATACGAACCGCCTTGTGCATGAACATCGGTCAGAATGGTGTCATTCTTGGGCTGACGAGTAACAATGTTGATAACACCACCCATTGCATTGGAACCATAGAAGAGAGAGGCGGGACCGCGAATTACTTCAACACGTTCGGCAAGCATCGTCTGGTAATTATCGGCAATTGGATGTCCGTAGAGACCTGCGTATTGCGGCATTCCGTCAATGAGTACCAACATACCTGTATTGGGTGTACCACCAATACCTCGCATTTTTATACCACCTGAACCGCCTGTACTCACGCCATAACCGAGTACTCCACGTTGTGTAACAAACAACCCTGGTACTTCAGACGTAAGTGTTGGCAGAATATTAATCTCGTTCCGTTCTTCTAGTTGTGTCTGCTTGATGACACTAACTGTCATAGGTAGCAATCTCGGATTATCCTCAGAACGTGTACCAGTGGTAACAACTTCTTGCAGTTCAATCGTACGAAGGCTATCCTGTGCCTCAACTACCAAAGTGCTCAAGCTAATGAGTCCGGCGAATAATAAAGATAGACATTTCATATAAAACGTATAAAGGAAATGTTACCAATAGAAGTGTGACTGCATCTCCAGTAGGAGTGATAACAGCCGCAAGTATCATCAGAATGACCAAGGCATGCCTACGATACTTACGCAGCGTACCAGCATGAAGCAGTTTGGCTTTTGCAAGTGCCCATGCCACCAACGGCATCTCAAAAAGCACACCCATGACCAATGAAAGAATGAGCAAGGTGGAGATATACGAACCGAGTGCAATTTGGTTAATCACCTGTGACTGTACCTGATAGGTGCTTAGAAAGCGAAAGGCGAATGGAAATATAATCAAATAATTAAGTGCCACACCTATAAAGAAGAGGAGTGTACCTGAACCGATAATTCTCCCTGCAGTACGTTTCTCGTCCGGATAAAGAGCAGGTGCTACAAAACCATATAACTGCCATAACAGGAAAGGAAATGCTATCACCAATCCAGCTACAGCCGCCACCTCTAAATGAATGGTGAACTGTGCAGACAATTGAGTGTTGATGAACTGCGGGGCGAACGGAGCTACAGAAAAGGCTTTGTAACCTGTCGTCTCCGCCAGATAGTTAAGCAGACGGTACAAGACAAAATCATTCTGTGAGGGTGCAAAGAGAAAATCAAAAAGATAGTCTCGCATACAGAACATTACTACTGCACATACCGACCACACCACTGCACAGCGTATAATCACCCCACGCAGTTCATCTAAATGTTCCCAAAAAGAACGGTTCACTTGGTCTGTTCTTCTTTCTTTTCTTCCTTGACTTTCTCGTTCTTTCCTTCGTCTTCAATGCCGTTGACGCCGTCCTTGAACGACTTAACACCCTTACCCAAACCACGCATTAGTTCAGGAATCTTCTTGCCACCGAAAAGTAGCAAAATAATGAGGGCAATAATGATAATTTCAGTAAATCCAATGTGCATAATTTATAGTTGTTTTAGTTGTTCTACAAGATTATCTATGCGGTTCATCTCTTCGGGTATCTGTATGCGCTGCGGGCAATGCGATACACAATGATTGCAGCCAATACAATGCGCCGCTTGCCTCAAGCCGGGCACTGTACGGTCATAGCCCACGAGAAATGCACGCCGCTGCCGTATAAACTCCTTGTCGCCCCGTGCCTCCATGTCCGGCAGCAGTCCGTCGGCGATGCACGCGTTGTAATATGAGAATATCTGCGGTATGTTCAAACCGTACGGGCATGGCATGCAATAGTTGCACGCCGTGCAGGGAATGGCTTTCAGTTCATATATGTCGTGCGCCAGGCGCAGCAGGAAATCCCATTCGTCATCGTTTAACGCTCGCAGAGGCGAATATGTGGCGACGTTTTCCTGCAGATGTTCCATATAGGTCATGCCGCTCAGCACGCACAGCACTCCTTCGGGTGTGCCGGCAAAGCGAAACGCCCAAGCGGCAGGCGAATATTCAGGATTACGTTTGTGCAGCTGCCGCACAACGCTGTCGGGTTGAGTGGCCAGACGACCGCCTAACAGCGGTTCCATGATGACCGCAGGAATGCCGCGTTTGTGAAGTTCCTCATACAGATAGACCGCATCCGTATTGCGTGAATTGATTTCATCAGCATAATTCCAATCAAGATAATTGAGCTCAACCTGCACGAAATCCCAATGGTAGCGACCTTCATCGTGCCATTGCAATAACATGTCAAACACCTTTACATCGCCGTGATAGGAGAACCCGAGGTTGCGTATGCGTCCCTTGCGTTTCTGTTCCACCAGCCAGTCAAGAATGCCGTTGTCCATATACCGTGCATAGAAGGCAGCCATGCCGTCTTTGTTACCTCCAGCCATGCCAATGCCATGCAAGAGCAAGTAATCAACATAATCGGTCTTCAGATACTGCAACGAGCGTTCGAACATGGCTTTTGATTCTTTTGCCGGCCAAGTGTCTGGAGCGAAGTTCGATAGTTTGGTGGCGATATAATACGAATTGCGGGGATAACGGGATAGGGCAGTGCCCGTGCTCTGCTCCGACATTCCTTGACAATAGGCTGGTGATGTGTCAAAATAATTGACCCCGTGTTCCATCGCGTAATCGACCATTGCGTTGACCGCTTCCTGGTCGATGGGTGAATCCGGATTCTCACGTGCTGTACCCCCTGCCTCCACAGGAAGGCGCATCATGCCAAAACCCAACAACGACACTTTGTCGCCCGAGTTTGGGTTCACACGGCAGGTCATTCCGCCTACTGTCTGACTGTCCCGAATGAGGTCATTTGGGGAGTCGCCTGGCAGTCTTTTGCATGCACTCAGCAATACCGATGTACCGGCCACTGCTGCCGCACCACGTTTTAGAAAATCTCTTCTATCCATAACTCTAAACCTTAAAATTTTCAATTGATATGATGCATTTTGTTGCCTTCCACATAGATGGCACTGAACGGGCGTGCAGGACAGAGGTGTTCGCACTTGCCACAACCGATACATTTCTCAGCGTCCACCACGGGTACACTGACGATGCGGCCGTTGATATCGCGGTTCTCCATCGCAATCGCCCATGTCGGGCAATGCTTTGCGCACAGCCCGCAACTATCGCCGTTAACGACCGGGATGCAGTTCTTGCGTATCCACACGGCGTGACCGATATGAATGGCAGTCTTCTGCTCGCTGTCTATCCTGCGGATGGCACCTGTCGGACACACGTGGCTGCAATGGGTACATTCAGGTCGACAGTAACCGCGTTCGAACGACATCTCCGGCTGCATAAAGCGCATCGGGTCGGTACTCGGACGCAGCACATTGTTCGGGCAGGCACTCACGCACAACTGACATGCTGTGCAATGCCGCTCCATGTTGTAACTTGAGATGGATCCCGGCGGAGTAACGGGTGTTTCGCGATAAGGTGTTTTCTTGTCCTCAATCACCGCCAAACCACCGTCCACTTTGACTTTGGTCTGGGCCATGAGTGCTGAACCAGTGGCCAATGCCATGCCTGTCACAAAAGCACGACGACCTGCATCAGGCTCATGACCATGTTTTCCTGTAGATAAGCCGTCTTCGATCTGTTTTATGTGAAACGGCCTTTTTGCCAACTGATAGTGCAGGGCATCAAACTGGCACGTGCCGGCACAGTCGCCGCAGGCTACGCAACGACTATAATCGATGGTACCAGCCTTGAAATCGATGGCCGAGGCCTTGCAGTTCTTCTCGCACAGCGAGCAGTTCCTGCATTTCGACTTGTCAATCTGCATACGAAATATCGAGAAACGTGAGAAGAAGGAGAGCATCGTACCCACGGGACAAATCGTGTTGCAATAGGTGCGGCCGTTTCGCCACGCCAGCACGCCTAGCAGAACAAGTGTCAGCAGTGCCACCACGAAGGTTGTCACGCTGCGCATCCACAATTGCACCTCGCTGAACATATAGCTTTGGTAATGGCTTTCTATGGCCGCCAACCCGTTGTTCAATAGGTCGTACAGCGGGCGGAACAGCGAATTTACAATCCTGCCGTAAGCCGAATAGGGTGCCAGCAGTGTAGTCACCGGCACAAAGCCGATAATCAAGCATAGTGCAAACACAATGAACGCACCGTATCGCAGCCATTTCTTTTCAGGAGAATAACTGTAACGGTTCTTTTTCGCTTTTTTTCCAAGCCATCCGAACACATCCTGCATCACGCCCAAAGGACAGATTATGCTGCAATAGAGTCTTCCGAATAGCAATGTCAGGATAATCAGCACGGCAAGTACGCCAAAATCAAGTGCCAGCAGTGCAGGCAGAAACTGTATTTTAGCCGCCCAGGCGATATGTCTCGTCACGCCCCAGCCCACGCCCAGAAAGAGCAGGTTGACGAGGATGAACAAAACAAGGGCCAAAACCAACCGGATGTTGTGCAACAATGATTTCTTTGCCGTCATAACTTTTTATTTTTGAAATTTTTCGTTGAGAATAGTAACACATTCTTCCACTGATTCCGCTTCGTTCAGCAGGGCATCGATGGGGCACTGGCCGGAACGGTCACGGTTCAATATCTGCGGCACTTCTTCGGTGTAAGACACGGGTATGCCGGCAGTCCGAAACGCCTCCAAAGCGGACGTGCAGATAAGGTTCGTATGCACCTCCCGCACTTTGGCGGCAACCATGAGTGTCGCTGCCGCTTTGCCAACCATTTTGTCCGCCACAATAGCGCCGTTCAAACGGTCGGAATCCTCATTCAGCAACTGCAACAGATCCAACACGCCACGACCATTGTAGTAAGAAAGGCTGTCGTTATTAAGCACCACCAACGACTGATTGTTGGCATTCAGCATATTCAGCAGGGCCTCGCCTTGCGATACGGTTTGTTCTACTCTTGTCTCTTGACGCCCATCGCCAAACTTCTTACTTTCTTCATGCATGCATGCCGTCAATGTCAAACACGTTATGATGATTAAAATCAACCCCTTCATAATTTATTCAGTTATGAGTTCTTTACCACTACCCCAAGCCATGCCTACTTCGTCTCCCAAACCACGATAACACATGCCAGCAGCATCAAATACGATGGGTTTGAGTTTGCCCAAGTCCACTTTGCCATCGGTCAGTATGCTTTCGTCCGCACTCATGTTCACTACTTCACCAATAAGCAGACCATCTTCAAAACGAACCACCTTACACTCCAGTGTCAAGGGATACTCATTAATAATAGGTGCATCTACATTTGGTGAAGGAGTAATTGTAAAGCCAGCACGTTCCACCTTGTCCGGCACATCATTACCGCTCACGATACCGAAATAATCGCTTTCTGTCACCGTACGCTCATCTGCAAAACTAATGGTAAACGCACCTGTGAGTGCTATGTTATCCGTCGTTTTATGCTTGGACAGACTAATGGCTATCCGCGTATAATCAATCTGTCCTGCCCATGCCGCCATCATCACATCAGGATTCTTGTTTTCGTCCCATGTTGCAATCATTACGCAGGGTTGAGGTATGGTCACCAAAGCATGATGTGTACCGAAGTTCTTTCTACCAACTACTTCATTGATTGTTGTCTGTTTCATACTCTCTTTGTTGTTTAAGTTGCTTTTGTTTGATTGGTTGCAAGCAACCATCATCACTCCAACCAACAGAATAAATAATGCTTTTTTCATATCATTCTTATTTGTCTTATACGATTTTGCATGCAAAAATACTATTTTTTTGATATAAATAAATTAAAATTACGGATTTTTTTTCACATTTTTCTTGTAAATATCAAAAAGAGTTATATCTTTGTATTTAAATTATACAATATAAAGCCATAAAATATGCAAAGCATTATTATTGCCAACACGCTATATAAAGATAATTGTCATACACGGAAAGGTTATATAATACACGGTTTATGTACCAAAGGAAACGCTGTAGTCCGATTCAACGAACAGGAGTTTCGCTTACACCCCAACGATAGTTTTATCTTCGTACAAAGCGAACATACCGAACTAGTCAGCAAAAGCAATGATTTCAGTGCAATAGTGGTGTATGTGTTAACCGAATTTTGCGAATTGGCGACACCACTAAGCAACTATGGAATGCGAGGCGGACTGATGTTGTTCCAAAATCCGATAATGTCGCTCAATAAGATTCAAGCAGAACGTTGCCAAAAAAACCTCGAATACATAGCGTTGCGACTGCAAGAAAAAAAACACCGTTTTTACCGCGACCTGCTCTTAAACGCCGTACAATGCATGATTATTGATTTTTTCGATTTTCATGCTGACCTATACGGTGAAACGGAAATTTCAGAAAAAACAGCCACTTTAGTACAAGGATTTCTCTCTATGCTAAACGAAGGCAACTACCGTAAACATAGGAAAGTGTCTTATTATGCACAAATGCTGCATGTATCAAGCAAACACTTGTCTGAAACGGTGAAACGCTACAGCGGTTTTCCCGCCATATATTGGATAAATCGCTATACAACACTTGAAATTTCCCGCTTATTACGCAATCCTACCCTGACCCTGCAAGATATAGTTGAAATGCTGTCATTTTCTTCAGTATCATATCTCAGTCGCTTTGTAAAGCAACATCTCGGCTTCAATCCCAGCGAGATGAGAAAATGATTACACGTTCTTGCCCATCTCATAGGCTTGTTGCATATAAGCCGTATCAAAAATTTCCCCTTTTTCGTACACACCTTTAGCGTAGAGTACTCCACGTTCAATAGAACTTTCATAACAATCCGCAGCTCCACGGAAACAAGCCAACGTTGTATCCATAACTGTTTCAGTATCTTCAGCAGCGGTCATGATGTAATAAAACTCTTTATTCTTAATATCCAACCAACGTGCCACCGTACGGTCGATGAGGGTCTTCATCTGTGCATCAACCGAATAAAAATAGACAGGTGAAGCCATTACTATGACATCGGCATTGAGTATCTTTTGCAGAATTTCTGCCATATCATCTTTGATGACACACTCGCCTTGATGGTCTCGACAGTAATAACACGCATGACAATAAGCGATTTTCTTGCCATGAACACGAATCTTCTCCACATTGTGTCCAACCTCTCGTGCCCCTCTCATAAACTCATCGCACAACACATCAGAATTGCCCTTTGCTCTCGGACTACCTGATAAAATAAGAATATTTTTCATATCAATACTTTGGTTTTATTTGTTTTATTTTGTTCATTTCATTTTTAATATTTCTATTATCCTTTTTGCCACCTCCTCGGAATGGTCTATAAGCAGTTGACCGTGATTCATACCGTCAAAAACTTGTATATGCACTTGCGGACAAAGCGAAAGCAAGTGCTTGACTTGCGGCTTGGCGACAAAGGCTTCTTTAGTTCCATACCAGAAATGAATATCGTTACCTGAGATACTCTCCAATTTATTCGTGTAAATGGACTTATAACCATCTAATACCGCTTGCTTGCCTCCGTATGGAAAGATTTTTTTGCACTCATCTAACAATACATCGAAATAGTGCGAGTGAAATACCCGTTTCCAAAATCCTGTCCAATGGTAGCATGTCCACACATTCCATGCTTGATAGTAACGCAAAGGATTGACTATCCAATTTGGCAAGGGCAATAGTGGAGCAGCATCAAGAATAGCGTGATCAACAATTATCTCATTTCGTTCCAATATACAAGAAAGTATCTTACCTCCGAGCGACAGACCGTACGCTACATCCAAGTGTCCTTCACAATGCTGCTGCATGTACGCAATAATCTGTGCGGCTTGATCATTTACGGACGTAAATTGTGTTTGCTTACTAAGTGTAAACCCGTCCACTTCTACAGCATAAATACGAAAACAACCTTCCAACAATCGAATAAGCGGCAGGAATATCTCATACGACACACCTAATCCTGGAATGAGCAGAAGTGTTGGATATTTATTTTTACCGAAAATTTGAAGGTTCATGGTTATTCTTTCGTTTCTTACCATATTTCGCTTTGACAATTTCATACGAATTGCAAATGAGTTCTTTGGCAAGAGCATCAGGAACAGTATGCGGGTCAAGACCTATCCAATGCTTCGGCGATTCGTTATAAGGGTTACCTATACAATTATATCGTTCCAGCAACTCAACAATGCGTTCCGGTTGACATTTGAGCGAAACAATTTGAAAATCATCGATATCGAAAAAACAGAACATGTGTCCGCATACATAAAACACGAGTACACTTGCTCCGTTCTTAAATTTCGCAAACGGCAATTTTTCCTCTACATCTGCCCCTAATGATAGGCAGTAATTCCTATATTCTTCTATGTTCATAGTATATAATTATCTACTCCAAACCATACATGACAAATGGTAAACCCCACGGCAAGGAAAACCGCTATTATATTCTTACGGTCTAAGGCATACAGTACAAAAGCGAGGCATGGCATTAACATTAAAAATACAAATACCACCACACTTGTTACACCCATATAATATAGTATCCACCCTATGAAATAGATAACAATACAAGCCCCAACCGACCACATACGCACCGATAATCGCAAAGGTTGGACATCCTTATAACGTACAAAACAAAGCGTAGTTATCATAAGCACTTGAAACACCATACCCAAGGTGTCTATTATAGGTGTCTCAGATTCTGTTCGCAACACATCATTGAATGCAGGAACTGCAAACCAAATGATATTCGGCAACATCAGTATCAAAAATAAGGCTAAGCCATATATATCAAAGCCAAATCTATATTGCTGCAAACATTTCATAAAATCATCACACGCTTCATTTCCAGATTTTCATAGCCTTCAGGACAATGGGTAGAGAGATATACAGTCGGATGATTTACAACGAACTCACGCACGTTATTGAGTGTTTTACGCGCTGCTACAAGGTCCTCAAAAACAATACTTAACTTGTTTTCTTTAAGTGCGACATCACAGTAAGTAACATCACCATGAAACATATAAAAAAGACCTTCGTCTTCTGCAATAACAATACTATTACCTTTCGTATGTCCTTTTGCCTCAATGAACCAAATGCTGTCAGAAATCTTTTCTGCCGCAGGAAAATTATAATATGCCCCATCTTTATAAGTTACTCGTACAATATTTTCACCTTCCAATTTCATTGCATCAGCATCTTCAGGTGAAATATATACTTTTGCATGTCGGCAAAAGTTTCGAGCAATATCCCGCAAAGGGCCACGGCGGCGCCAATCCACGCCCATAGGTCGCCGACCTCGGCACCGTCGGCGGTGTTCATCAGGCGGAAAGCCACCGGACTCACCTGCGCCACGTACAGTATGGCACAGAAAAGCCACACGCTTATCACCACGCCGACAGGCTTTTTCTTCTGCAACGACGGGTCGTACAATATCTTGCGGTAAGCCGCGGCCTTGCGCTCGCGCACAAGCAGGTAGGTGCCCAAACGGCAACCGAACACCATAAGCAGCAGGCATAGAACCAATGTCGGCCATGTTGCAAAACCCTTGTACATCAGCAACATAGCTACCGACAAGGCCGTTATGCCGTAGCCGTAGCCAAGGCTGAAAAAATAGATGAAATACTTCCAGCCCACAGCCGATACTGCGAGCGAAACCGCCAAAAGTATAAGTAAATCCGTCATAATGTCTGTTTTTGTTTTAAAAAAGCTTTGTCCTATTAAGAAATACTTTTTTTTAACGCCCGCAGCCCGAAAATATTGTGTTGAGGCGTTATTTCTCTTTGCCGTTTGGCACCGCAAAAATGACAGTAAGCACTCCCACTGCTCCGGCAATAGGCACTATTATGCGGGCTACAGAGCCGGCAGGGATGAAAACAAACGTGGAAAGCAGCACCATTGCCACCATAATGCCCACTGCTCCGGCCTTTTGCGGAGCTGTCATGCCGCCGTGGCGGTGGTAGCTGCGTATGTAGGTGCCAAGCCACGACTGCAGCAGCCACTCCTGCAATCGCGGCGAACTGCGGTAGAACAGCCACGAGGCAAGCAGAAGGAAGGGTGTGGTGGGCAATCCGGGCACCACCACACCCAAAGCTCCCAGACCTACACAAAGCAGGCCTGATATTATGTAAACAATCCGTTTCATGCACCCGTCCTACTCAAGTACAACACAATTTGCTTTTTGCCAAAGCATTACTAGTATTTGGTAAACTGGTACTTTTCCCTCAGTTCGGCCTGTTTTTCGGGCGACTGCGAGGTGAAATACGATTTCCACCCCGGACAGAAATTGATGTGCCAGCGCCACAAACGGCCCATCAGCGATTTCGGTTTTGCGTCGTAATGGGCGCGGAACTTGCAGTTTTCACATGCGTTTGCCATATTCCAAAGGTTTTATTACAACAGTTCTTCGATAGCTTTTTCCATGTCAGCAGGCTCGGCCACGGGAGCGAAACGCAGCACCTTGGTGCCGTCGCGCGAGATGATGAACTTGGTGAAATTCCACAGTATGTCGCTCTCCTTCTTTGCCGTCGAGCTGATGGATTTGAGCAGCGTGTGTGTGGCTTTGGCCTTGATGCCTTTGTATTCTTCGGTGGGTGCCTGTGCTTTGAGCCATGTGAAAACGGGGTGCTCGTTGTCGCCGTTTACGTCGGTTTTCTTCATCAACGGGAAAGTTACGCCGTGGTTGATGCGGCAGAATTCGGCAATCTCCTCGTCGGTGCCGGGCTCCTGATGTTTGAACTGGTCGCAGGGGAAACCCAGTATTACCAGACCTTGCTCCTTATATTTCTGATACATAGCTTCCAAGCCGTCGTATTGCGGAGTGAAACCGCATTTCGAAGCAGTGTTTACAATAACAAGGACTTTGCCGCGATATTGCGCCATGTCCACCTCTTCGCCCCTGTTGCTCAGGGCTTTCAAATCATAAATTGTTGCCATTTTTTTGTTGTTTTGCGCATAACCGTTAACAAGCGTCAGCAGCATCACGGTTATGCAGGTTATAAAATATTTCATTTGTTTTCGGTTTGTTTGAGCCCTTCAATCAGCTTGTCGAGCACGGGAACCATCCGTACAATGTCGTCGGCGGATCCCAGTTTTTTCACTATTTCGGCGCTCAGGCACTCGGGTATGTGCTTGGCCTGTTCGCGCAGGGCAGTGCCTTTTTTTGTCAGCGACACAATGCGTTGGCGCGAGTCCTCCTTGCCTTTGGTGCGTTTCAACAACTTGGCTTTTTCCATGCGCTGCAGCAGCGGGGTTATGGTGTTCGTTTCCAGCATCAGCCTGCGGGCGATGTCGTTCACCGGAAGGCTGCCGTTTTCCCACAGCACAAGCAAAACAAGGTACTGCGGATAGGTGATGCCCATCGGTGCCAGATAGGGATGATAAGCACCTGTGGTGAGCCGTGCCGCCGTGTAGAGCCTGAAACAGAGCTGGTTGTCGAGTTTTAGCTGTTCGTAGTCCATCGTGTATATAATTTATGTCGTTTGCGATGCAAAAATACGAAATAATTTTATATCGTACACGATATTTTTTCCAAAGTGCAATTGTTTTTAACAAAACTTGCTGCAAAAATAAGCTGAATTTTTACTATAAAACGCTAAATATTATTTAATTATCAAGATAATGGGCTTTGTGGGCAAAAACAATATTTAACATTTTATTTTGGTAAAAACAGATGGAATTTTGGAATAAGAAAGGGTAGGGTGGCGAAAAAAAAGGCGACGTAGGGGAAAGTTTTCCTCCCACATCGCCTTGATTTTGGTTAGGGTGCCAAGACCCCGTATAGCTCTGTTTTAGTCGTGTAATATTTTGTCGCTCAGCGACTTGATGCAAATTTATTTTTTGTCGATACTTACCAAGTTGTATTTTCTGGTACCCAGACCTATGGCCTCGGCGTGCTCGATGGTGTGTGTGCCGTGCTGCTTGTCAATACGGCTGAGCAGGTCGGTAGGGTCGTTGGTGGCGGTAACTTTCTGGTTGTTAATGATGTCGATGCAAGCTTGGTCGAGGGCCACGGGGTCGGTGGAGGCAAGTATGCCGTAGTCTTCCAGTTTCACCGGTTCGGGATGGTCCACGCAGTCGCAGTCGATGCTCATGTTGTTCATCACGCTGATGTAGATGATGCCTTTCTTTTTCTGGAAATAGTTGGTAACAGCCTGAGCGGCGGCGGCCATGCTTTCGAGGAAACCGTCCTGGTCGCCGATGTATTCGGGAGTCCAGAGTTTTTCCATGTCGAGCACTTCCATCTTGCCCGAGGAGTGTATGTAGGCTTTGCCGTTGCTGCTGGCACATCCGATGCTGAGGTTTTTCAGCGCTCCGCCGTAGCCGCCCATAGGGTGTCCTTTGAAATGGTTGAGGGCAATCATGAAATCGTAGTTGGCCATGTGGCTGCCCACGATGTCGTATTTGATATGCGAGGAGTCCACCACGGGGATGCGCATCTCGCCTTCTTCGTCCATTATATCAACCTTGAACAGGGGCTTGAAGCCGTGTTGCTCGATAATTTTCCAGTGGTTTTCGGAGGTGTTGCGTTCGTCTTTGGCATCTTCGGGGGCATTGCCGTAGGCGGTGTTGCATTCCACAATGGTACCGTCAACCAGAAACACGAGGTCTTTGATAAGTTCGGGCTTAAGGTAGTTGGGGTTGCTGCCCTCGCCGGTGGAGATTTTCACTGCCACACGGCCCTCGGCCTTCACGCCCAGAGCTTTGTAGATGTTCACCAGCGCCTCGGGGCTGATGTCGCGGGTGATATACACGGTTGCGGGCTCGGTTTGAGCTGTGGCGTTTTCGATTTTCGGCTTGCAGCCAACAAAAATCAAAGTGGCGGCAAAAATGGTTAATAGGGTCTTTTTCATTGGATTATCGTTGTTTGTTGTTTGAAAATTATGATGCAAAGATACGTTTTTTATTTCACTTTATTGTATGTTTCGTCGTCCACAGGCTCCAACCATTGAGTTCCACTCGACTTCTGTCGCGACTCGGCAGAGCCGATGCGAGCATCAC
>CAJOFD010000031.1 GCA_905233585.1 uncultured Bacteroidales bacterium | reverse complement strand
TTTTTAGAGACCGCAAATGTGGCATTTTTTCGAATATCACCGCCGTACGGCGGTGATATTTTTCTCCTAAATTTTATAACTTTCCAAATTGAATATATATTCTTTTGTGGAAAATAAGGCTTGCATAATTGATGCAAATGCCAAATCGGCGGAAATACGATTTGCGAGATTTCCGTCCTGCAAGTCGGTGGCCTTCTGCTGATGCTCGGCAGCGTTGCGTTCATCAGGCTGTGATATGAAAATCCGCAACTTGGGCAAAGGTCGTGGTTGCGGAATTTTTTACATCGTCATAATAATCACCCGTCAAGCCTTGTAGTCTGGTGGGTGTTGTTGATCTCCATGTGTAGGAGAGGTGGAAGCAGTGGAGTTGAATTATCCTTCCCTATATTCGGAGGGACGGAGGTTGGTGTTGTTTTTGAAGAAGCGACAGAAAGAGGCATTCTCGTTGAAGCCCAGTGCATAAGCTATTTGCTGAATGGTCAGATTGCCGCTTGTCCGCAGCAATCTTTTCGCGTGCATAACGAGCTCTATGTCAATCCATTCGGCGGTACTCTTGCCAGTGGCCTGGCGGATAAGGACGGAGAAATACTTGGGCGTGAGCGACAGCTGCTGCGCATACCATGCGATGTCATGGTGCTCTGCATAATGGAGGGTCAGCAGGTCGTGGAAACGGCTGAAGAGTTGTTCGTTACGTGTCTTGGTCTTGGACTTGGGGTCTTCTTTACCGCGATATTGCGTCAAGGTATAGAACAACAAATCCAATATATTCTCCTGAGATTCTTTACGTTTTGCGTGATCCGACTCGCTCACCATGTGCAGTACATGCAACACAGCCTGTATGTCTTCAAACTGCTCGTCAGACAAGTGATAGTTAGGACTATAGTAGTATTTCTTATAATCCATGAATGATGAGCGTATGATAAGCTCATCGAAAAAGGCTTTTGAGATGAAAACCATCACAGCGCGGTAGTCTGGTGATGCGAAACTATGCGTAAACAGTGAGTTAGGAAGCGCTACCCCTATATCATGCGGCACGAATGTCCTTGTGTTCATATTGTAGTCGAACGTTGATGATCCCTGTAAACACAGACCTATAACCAACATGTCCGTCTGAAACGGCAGTTCTCCTGTCGGCATATTGGTCACTTCGGTCACTATAACTCCTTGACGCTGGATATATTCCTCATTCCAAACAGGATGCTGTTCGTTTTTCATGTTTTGCCAATTTTATTAACAAATTCGGTGCAAAGGTACTACTTTTTTATGGATGGGAACAAATAATTTTGTCTTTTTGTTAATAACTACACTCCTTTTTTTAACAGATATATTTGAAAAAAGCAGTAATTTTGTAGCGCAATTCTGACGGATTTTGTTTAACGGACTTCAGCAGGTTCGGAGGAATTGCTTAAAATGGTAAAATTAGAAGTCCACACAATTTTTATTTTTATACTCATGTTTAGAAAAACAGCAAACATCCGTTTCATACATTTAATAGTTTTCGTTTTGTTAAGCATATTCCTGTTGGGATGTGGAAAAGACGAGATTTTTTATGTTACTCCCAATTATTCAGATGATGTGGACAACATTGACTTTGACCGAACAATTACGATTGTCTATTCCACGAGCGGCGATGCAACGGTAGATGGAGTCTCAAGTGATTTTACCGTAACAATTGATGGAAATGATGTTACTATTGTTAATGCAGGAAGTGATGTTGTAAAATATGAATTATCGGGCACGACAACAAACGGGCGTTTGAAATTATATAGCCCTAATGTTCAGGCTATTGTATTGAATGGAGTGAATATAACCCATAGTAATGGTGCCGCTATAAATATTCAGGGACAGACTTCTTATCCGGGAAATGCCAAACGTACCTTTATTATAACACAATCGGGAAGCAGTTTGACGGATGGAAGTTCTTATACCGAAACCCCTTCAGGTGAAGATGAAAAGGCTTGTGTTTTCAGTGAAGGTCCCCTGATTTTTAGTGGTAGTGCGGCTTTAACCGTTACAGCAAAAGGCAACGCAGGTATTGTATCAGATGATTATATCAATTTCTATACGGGTACTTCACTGAAAGTAACATCATCGGCTGGACATGGTGTACGTGGTAAAGATTACATTATCGTAACAGATGGAACGATTGATGTAGATGTGTCTGCCAATATGAAAAAAGGATTCTCTTCAGATTCTTTGATTTGTTTTAATGGAGGAACTACTTCCATTAATGTAACAGGTGGAGCCGCCTACGATAGTGATGATAAAGAATATAAGGGAACAGCAGGTGTTAAGGCTGATGTTGCTTTTATAATGACAGGAGGAATACTTACCATTACCAATTCAGGTTCAGGAGGCAAAGGCATTAGTTGTGATGGAACGGGAACATTTACAGGCGGTACGGTGAATGTAACAACAACAGGTTCGAACTATGGTTCAGGCAATAATAGTGTTTCTGCCAAGGGGATGAAATTTGACGGAAATCTTGTTTTTGGAGGATCTACGGTAACTGTGAATTGCACTGCCCATGAGGCTATAGAATCCAAAGGGACAATAGATATTACAGGAGGTATAGTTTATAGTTATTCTGCAGCAGATGATGCTATCAATTCCGGCAGTACATTCACTATCAGCGGGGGGTATGTTTATGCTCAGGCTGTTAAAAATGATGGACTGGATGCCAATGGAGATTTCTATTTAAAAGGTGGAGTAATATATGCTATAGGTGCGCAATCACCCGAAGTGGCTGTAGATGCTCTTGAAAAATGTACATTGAATGTGGAAGGAGGCACAATTATTGCCATAGGTGGTTTGGAACAGGGAGCATCACTGACACAAAGTTGTTACCAAGCATCTTCATGGTCAGCAGATAAATGGTATGCTTTGACAATAGGTTCTACAATATATACTTTCAAAACACCATCAAGTGGAGGTACGCCATTGGTTGTTTCGGGTGCTTCAACACCCACTTTGACATACGGGGTAAGTTATTCTGGTGGCACAAGTTATTTTAATGGAATAATGTATATAGATGCTTCAGTTAGTGGGGGAACGTCTGTGACCTTAAATTCTTATTCCGGAGGTAGTGGAGGCGGTGGCGGAGGCGGAAATCCTCCCAGTGGAGGCGGCGGTGGCGGAGGAAACCCGCCTAGTGGTCATTAATATTATTTGATAAAAAAGGATATAAGTAAGAGATATGAAAAAAATAGTATTATCAATCATATTTGTAGTTAATTTAATTCCATTGGCAAAGACACAGACATATTCTAAAATTAACAAAGAAAATCTGATTATCAAAGAATGGAATACAGATTCAAAAACAGGAAAAAAGGTTTTGGACCATGTAACAACGTATAGTGCTGACAGAAAAAAAATAGAGGAAACCGAATATGGTCTTTCGGGACAAAAATGGAGAAAACGTTACGAATATGGACAAAATGGAAAATGTTCAAAAGAATTGATATATAATGAACATAATCAACTTGTTAGTTACAAAACTTTCAACTATAACGAATATGGGCGAAAAAGTGTTCAATATACATATGATGCACGTGGCAAGATAAAGGCTGTTAAAAATTTTGAATACATTATCTCCGATGATAAATAAAAACGGACGAATTGATTTCGGAACACATCCTGCTTTGAGAGAGATTCCGTCTATTTCTTTGGAAGAAATGGATACGATTAAGTTGATGAATAGGATTGATACCAAGTATGTTACCAATGAAAATCTGCTTGTGGAAATACTAACAGAGGCAAAAAACAAAGGATATAGAGCTTTGGAAATTGCAGAAACGAAACTTTGTCCATATATTTCCACTTATTATGATACAGACAATTTAGCGATGTATCGGGATCATCACAACAAAAAATTGGTTCGTCAAAAAATTCGTACACGAATGTATGAAAATTCTAATACGGCTTTTTTGGAAATTAAAAAGAAAAATAACAAAGGACGCACTAAGAAAAAAAGAGTAGAAATTGATACCGCAGCCTTTTCAGACTTTCGCGGAGATGAACAACGAAACAATTTTGTAACACAAAATACAGGATATCAACCGCAAGACATACAACCTTGTTTGCAAACCATTTTCTCCCGAATTACATTAGTAAATGCGGCAAAAACTGAACGGTTGACTATTGATACGGCACTCCGTTTTGTAAATGTATTGAATAATGTAGAAAAAAACTTGGGAAATGCTGTGGTTATTGAACTTAAACAAGATGGACGAGCCAAAAGCGAAATGAAAAATATTTTGTTGGATTTGAGAGTTAAACCTTTGAGAATGAGCAAATATTGCATAGGAACGGCTTTGACTAATCCTTCAGCACCTAATCATAGATTCAAATTGAAAATAAGAAAGATAGAAAAGATTATAAATCAAAAATTGTAAAATTATGTTAAAACGTTTTTTCCCAATTATTATCGCTTTGTTGATTACATTTCCTGTTTTTGCAGAAAATGGTAATGAAACCCAGATGCAATCACAAAAAACAATTGCCGTTGAAAGTCAAGAAGGAGATGATCCTTTTGAAGAAAATCCTTTGGTGGACGACACTTATTTAGAAAATGAACAATATATTCCTATTGCTCAAATGACAATGTCCCAACATCTTATTGAATTGGGGTTACGTTTTGGGATAAATTTGCTTGTTTCTTTGATTATTGTGGGAATTTTGTATTACCGCAAAAGTCGTCGCCGTGATTATTATTTTACCTTTATGGTATTCTCTACGGCTATGCTAATGTTGTTGTTTATTATGGGTAATGTATCTATTGGCATCGGACTTACTTTGGGTCTGTTTGCTATTTTTGGAATTATCCGTTATAGAACAGAAACGGTTCCTATTCGGGAAATGACCTATTTGTTTGTCATTATAGCAGTTGCCGCTATTAATGGTTTGGCTCCGCTTTATCGCGAAATTGGAGCAACAGGGATAAATCCTCATTTTGAGTTAGAAATTAGCATTTTAGTCATTATGTTAATAGCTAATGCTTTGATAATATGCGTAATAGCAATCCTTGAAAGTGAACTACTTGTGGTGAATACCACTACGAAATTGATATTATATGATAGGATAGACCTTATTTTGCCAGAAAAACGTGAAGAATTAATTGCCGATATTGAAAAACGAACGGGTATAAAGGTTTTGAATATTGAAATTGGTCATATTGATTTCTTAAAAGATGCAGCCTTTATAAAAGTGTCTTATAATTTGGAAAAAGGAGAAACCAATACCATAAATACTCTTACAAAAGCAAAAAAATATGTGGGATAAAATGCGAAAAATAAGTATAGCTTTACTATTGTCGGTTTTTCTTTTACCGATAATAAGCAATGGACAAACAAATGTGAGTTTAAATCCGACAGTTGGGGCAAAATTGTCTGTGGGTGTGGATAAAAAAATTGTTAAAGGTTTTCATGTATCTTTATCAGAAGAAATACGATTGGACAATAATTTTTGTAAATTTGACAGGTTTCACACTACTTTAGCGTTAAGTTACAAAGTGAATTCATATTTCAAGGTGGGAGTGGGATATGCTATGATAAATCCCTATAGCTCAACAAATAAAGCTTTTAAGAAAGCAAGACATCGTTTCATGGTAGATGCAACAGGGTCTATTCTTGCTGGGAATTGGAAATTTTCTCTCAAAGAAAGGTTTCAAATGACTCATTATAGTGGAGATATCAACGAATATCAAAAACCTCGCAATGCCCTTGCTTTAAAGAGTCGCTTTACTGTCAAATATTATTTTTCAAAAAAATATTCCCTTTATACTTATGTGGAAATGCGAAATTATTTGAATGCTCCAGTCATTGCAGCGGCATATGATGGTACGAATTATCTGACTACTGATGATTATGAACAAAAAGGAGACGCAGGATGGTTTCTCAAAGGTTTCAATGGAGGATATATCAATCGTTTAAGAGGTTGTTTGGGAACAGAAATAAAAATAGGCAAACATAATACTATCAATGCTTTTTTCCAAGGAGATTTTGTTAATGACAAAGTAGTTGATGCTAATGCAGAAGGCACAAAACTCAAATCTTATAATAGGGAGCGTGGCTTTGTGGGCTGGTTAGGTTTTGAATATGAATTTTCTTTTTAGTATTGATTTAATCCTATGGATTGAAACAATATGTCAATGTAAATATAAATTTTACACACTTTTGGAAACTACCAAAAACAGGGCTGTCATATCAAAATGACAGCCCTGTGGTTTATCTTTATACTTTATAGTTGCGAAACAAAACAAAATAAACCGCGTTGTAATTTGTAAAATCTTACAAGATTTTGTGATATAGATCAATAATATCTTGTTTGCTTACTTCACGTGGGTTGCCAGGAGTGCAAACGTCGTTTATGGCTTGTTCAGCCAATGCAGGTATATCTTTTTCTGTAATACCCAATTCGCTCAATCGTTTGTTTGTTCCCACGCGAGCACTTAAATCTTCAATAGCAGTACAAGCGGCTTCTGCGGCTTCTGCAATGGACATGCCCATTTTGTACACACCACAAGCCTTGGCTATTTCCACATATTTGTCCATAGCAGCAGGCATATTAAAACGCATAACCGTTGGCAACAACATTGCACAGGCTACACCATGAGGTACGTCGAAAAGAGCAGAAAGCGGATGTGCCATACCATGGTCAACGCCAAGTCCGACATTAGAAAAAGCCATTCCTGCCACATATTGGGCAACAGCCATGCCGTCACGGCCTATTGGATTGGTTGGTTCATTAACTGCCATTGGCAAATATTTATATATCATTTCAATTGCCTTTATTTCAAACATATCGGAAAGTTCCCATGCGGCTTTGGTGATAAGTCCTTCAATAGCATGAGTCATGGCGTCCATACCTGTAGCGGCGGTTAAACTTTTGGGTAAAGAATACATCAATTCTGCATCAATAATAGCCACACAAGGAATGTCATTAGGGTCCACACATACCATTTTGGCTTGACGGCTTTCATCAATGATAACATAATTAATAGTGGTTTCTGCCGCTGTACCTGCCGTGGTAGGCAAGGCTATAATAGGCAATGATTTTTTCTTGGTGTCGGCAACCCCTTCAAGCGAAACTATATCGGAAAATTCAGGGTTGTTAATTACAATACCGATACCCTTGGCTGTATCCATTGAGGAGCCTCCGCCAATAGCCACGATAAAATCGGCTTGTGCTTTTTTGCAGGCCTCAATACCGTTTTTTACATTTGAAACCGTAGGATTGGGTTTTACATCGTCAAAAATTTCATAGGCTATACCTGCTTCGTTCATCACATCAAGCACTTTTTGTGCTACTCCAAATTGCATAAGGCCTTTATCGGTTACAACCAAAGCCTTTTTGAATCCAAGGCGTGCTACAACACCGGGCAACTCTTTGCGGGAACCGGGTCCGAAGTATGAAACTTCGTTTAAAATGAATCTGTTTACCATATTGTTGTTTTTATTGTTGGTTTGTATTTGCAAAGGTACTCATTTTTTAAGTGTGATATGTGTTTTTTTTTGTATAAATTTTTTCGTATCCCTATAAAAGGGGATAAAAAAATAATATAAGTCTATTAAATAATTGAAAAATATATATATATATGTATTTTGTAGTAAGTTTTAGGGCAAAAAAAATCACTAAAAATAGGGATAAAAAATATAAATAAAACATGTTATCTTTGTATATTCTATAAAATATAATTGATATGACATTAAAAGAATTGGAAATAGGGCAAAAGGCTATTGTAACAGCGGTCGGTTCGCAGGGTGCATTGCGGCAGCATTTGTTGGATATGGGGATTATTCCTGGTACAGAAATTTCGATATTGAAATATGCTCCGATGGGAGACCCGATGGAAGTGCGTGTACACGGATATTCTCTTTCGTTGCGTTTGTCTGAAGCGGAACAGATTCAAGTGAGTTTGAACGAAGACAAAGTGTCGGAACGAAAACAAAACATTGAAACAAAAGCAGAAGAAGCCTATCGCGATTCTTTGCATGAACATAATTCTCATCCCGGACTGGGGGAATCGGGCAAGTATCATTCCAAGGCAGAAGAACACCCCTTGCTGGAGGGTACAAAACTTGTTTTTGCCTTGGCAGGGCAACAAAATTGTGGTAAAACAACACTTTTCAACCAACTGACAGGTTCCAATCAGCATGTGGGCAACTTTCCCGGCGTAACCGTGGAACGCAAAGAAGGTAGTATAAAAAAACATGCCAATACAAAGGTGGTGGATTTGCCCGGTATTTATTCCCTATCGCCGTATACTTCTGAAGAGGTTATATCAAGAAATTTTATCATAGAAGAAAAACCGCAGGCAATTATAAATATTGTAGATGCCAGCAATATAGAGCGAAATTTGTATCTTACTATGCAACTGATGGAATTAGATGTTCCGATGGTTTTGGCATTGAATATGATGGACGAAGTACGAAACAATGGTGGAAGCATTCGTATCAACGAAATGGAAAAAATATTGGGCATTCCCGTTGTTCCTGTTTCGGCATCAAAAAATGAAGGTGTTGATGAATTGATTGAACATGCTCTGCATGTGGCCAAATATCAAGAAAAACCTTTACGTCAGGATTTTTGTCACAAAAATGAAGACGGAGGAGCCGTACATCGTTGTTTGCATAGTATTATGCACTTGATTGAAGACCATGCCGAAGAAGCGGGCTTGCCTATACGTTTTGCCGCCGGCAAGTTGGTGGAAGGCGATGAAAGTATTCTTCAAGCCTTGAATTTGTCGCAAAACGAGAAAGAGACATTGGAACATATTCTGTTGCAAATGGAGGAGGAACGTGGCATGGACCGTAGTGCCGCTATTGCAGATATGCGTTTCGATTTTATACATAGTCTTTGTGAACAAACGGTATTCAAAGTCGAAAAAGAAAGCAAAGAAACACTCAAAAGCCGGAAAATAGACAAAATACTCACGGGCAAATGGACTGCCATTCCTATTTTTATACTTGTAATGTGTTTGGTGATATGGATGAGTATAGACTTGTTAGGTGCCCCGCTTCAAGATGGGTTAGATGAAGGTATTGGCTGGTTGGCAGGTGTATGTGAAACGGGTATGGAAAAAGTCCAAATGAGTCCTGTTGTCATTTCCTTGGTAGTTGATGCTATTTTTGGCGGTGTAGGCAGTGTACTCAGTTTTGTACCTATTATTGCTATTTTGTTTTTCTTTCTCAGTTTGATAGAAGATAGCGGTTATATGGCTCGTATAGCCTTTGTTACCGATGGTTTGTTGCGGCGTTTGGGTTTGTCAGGGCGTAGTATTGTGCCGCTTTTGATAGGTTTTGGCTGTTCGGTGCCTGCTGTTATGGCTACAAGAACATTGCCGTCTGCAAAAGACAGACTGAAAACTATCCTTCTGACTCCATTTATGAGTTGTTCTGCCAAAATTCCTATTTTTGCATTTTTTACGGCGGCATTTTTCCCCGGACATGGAGGTTTGATATTGATAGGTCTTTATTTGTTGAGTATCATTATAGGTGTGATAGTTGCTTTGATAGGCAAACACATTGGTACAAAAAGCGAAGCCGCACCTTTTGTAATGGAATTGCCCAATTATCGTATGCCTGTGGCAAAAAATACGCTTCATCTTATGTGGGACAAAACCAAAGATTTTTGTCAAAGAGCCTTTACGATTATTTTTGTGGCCACCATTGTTATTTGGTTTTTACAAAGTTTCAATTTCAGGTTTGAGATGGTGGAAAACGGAGAAGGCAGTATGTTGGCATGGTTAGCCGGTTTGATTGCTCCTGTTTTCAATCCGATAGGTTTGGGCGATTGGCGGGCTGTTACCGCTTTGATTTCCGGATTTTTAGCAAAAGAAAGTGTGGTGGCAACCATGGAAGTGTTAAATTTAACAGACGCCTTGACCATTGCATCGGCTGCTTCTATGCTAATATTCAGTTTGTTGTACACTCCATGTGTTGCTGCCATTGCTGCTGTACGTAGAGAATTGGGAGGCAAATGGGCTTTGTTTGTGGTGGTGTTCCAGTGTGTCTTGGCTTGGCTTTTTGCTTTTATCACCTATTGGACAGTTACTGCTTTGGTATAAATTTTAACAGAGAAGAAAAATATGAACTGGCAAAGTATTGTTGTTTTGATAGTAATACTCTCGGCGGTCGTTGTGGCTGTGTGGATTTGTATTAAAAACAGAAAAAAAGGCGGTTGCTGTGGCTGTTCGCAAGGCTGCAATTCGTGTGGGAAAATTGCCGATAAAGTAAAGAATACAGACATCAAACAAAAATAGTTTAATTATTATTATGTTGGTCTTTTTTTCTTCATTTTTTTCCATGCTTTGTGAAATGACTCCTTACTTGTTATTGGGCTTTTTGATTGCAGGCATACTTCATGTGTTGATTCCTGAAGATGTGTTTGAAAGATATTTGGGAAAAGAAAACTTTAAGTCTGTATTATTCGACCACCCTTTTAGGCGTGCCGCTTCCATTGTGTTCCTGTGGGGTTATTCCTACTGCTGTATCGCTTCGGAGGGACGGGGCTTCCCGTGGAGCAACGGTCGCCTTTATGATAGCGACACCTCAAACAGGTGTGGATTCTATTATTGCGACTTATTCCATGCTGGGACTGCCTTTTGCCGTTTTACGTCCTGTAGTCGCTTTAATCACAGGTTTGTCAGGAGGAATGGTAATAACACAATTTTCTGATAATGAAATAATTGTACGAAATAATATATCTCAGTCAAAAGAGAAGGTCTCATTTGTCCGAACAATAAAAAATATTTTACATTATAGTTTTGTGGAAATGTTTCAGAATATCGGGAAATGGCTCATTTTCGGACTTGCACTCGGTGCTTTGATAACGGTGGCAATACCTGACAACTTTTTTATCAATCTTCACCTTTCTCCCATAGTAATGATGTTGCTGTTGCTGGCAATATCCATTCCTATGTATGTTTGTACCATGGGGTCTATCCCTATTGCAGCGGCTTTGATGTTAAAGGGTCTTTCGCCCGGAGCGGCACTGGTGTTTTTGATTGCCGGTCCTGCCGTTAGTCTTGCCAATATTTTGGTCATAGGTAAAACTATGGGACGAAAATATCTTGTTTTGTATATGTCGTCTATAATTATAGGGGCCTTGTTTGGGGGTGTTGTAGTTGATTATTTGTTGCCGCATTCTTGGTTTGTGCTTGTGCCTTTCTTCAGTGATGCGGATTGTTGCCGTACAGGATCGTTATCATGGTTGCAAATGCTGTGTGGCGGACTCTTTCTATTATTATTGTGTAATGCATTTATATTAAAACATAAACATAACAAAATTATGCTAAACGATAGAATAGTATACCGAATAAATGGGATGAGTTGCAATCATTGCAAAATGTCGGTTGAAAAAGTATATATTCAATTTTGTGAATGCACAAGACATAATTATTACCAAAGATGCACAAAAAATTTCCGCTAAAATAAGTGAAGTGGGTGAAGTTGAGGTCAAATATAAGAAATTTGACAATTTGGAAGGTCCTGTTTATACGATGAAAAAAGCGGACATTTCCTCCATTGTTTATGAAAACGGTACGGTAGATGTTTTTAAAGAAGCATCTGCACCGCAAACCAAGAGACAAACTTCGGGATATATGACAGGAGAGGTTCGTTATATTACCCGCAACATCGGTGAAGTTAGCGGTCATGGTTGGGGCAGTTCCACTGTTATCTCTTCAGGTTTTCTTTTTGCCGAGGGTGCGGGAAGTATGAGTACGGTGGAATTGGCAAAGGCCGTTCGCGAAAATCCTCAAAACATAATGACAGCGGAAGAATATGTTGCATATATACGGCAATATGCTCTGGAGGCTTATAGCGTGTACCAAAAAGGCAATGCCTTGGGCATTGCAGGCACTATGTTTCTTACGGTAGGGCTTTGCGGAATTGTACTCAGTCCTTTGTGGTTGCTTTATAATGACCATGGTGTTAAAGATGATTATACTGCTTTAATCGGTGCTATGTCCATGTTGGGAGGGGGTACGTTGTTGTGTTGTGCTTCCATTCCGTTTTATACCGTGGCATTCAAAAAAATGCGAGTGTCTTCCTGTAATGAATACAATGCAAGGTATGCTCCGAAATACAGCAAAACAGATGTTTCGCTCAACTTTGGAACCTCACGATACGGATTAGGTGTTTTTCTTAGCTTCTAAAAGAAAACCAACACATAATATTTTTCTTTGTTGTATTTGATAATTGTTTTCATAATGTTAAATAATTATTAAATTTACAAAACAGATGTCTTTTCTTTTATAAAAAATTGTTTCTTTGCGAAAAATTTTTAGATGAGTACAACAGAAATTATATCTTTAATTGCCCAAATAATAGGTTCATTAGCCTTATTTTTGTTTGGAATGTCTTATTTGAGCGAAGCCCTGCAGCGTATTGCGGGTTCCGGATTGCGCAAGACACTATCCTCTTTTACTTCCAATCGGTTCAAAGCGATATTAACCGGTACTGTTGTAACAGTAGCCCTACAATCATCATCGGCCACAACGGTTATGGTGGTAAGTTTTGTTAATGCCGGTTTGATACAATTGACAAATGCCATAGGAGTGATTATGGGGGCCAATATTGGAACCACTTTTACTGCGTGGATTATTGCTCTTTTTGGATTGAAATACGGGCTTCCCGTCATTCCTATTATCGGTCTTGGTTTTATTATGATGCTGTTGCGTTCTAAAAAAATACGCACTTGGGGAGAGTTTCTTATCGGTTTTGGCTTATTATTTCTTGGACTTCAGTTTTTACAAACAACAATTGAAACCATAGATTTGGCACATAATGCCACTTTTGTCGGCTGGTTTGAACATTTGTTGCCTGCCGGTTCGCAAAATATCGGTTTTCTCTATGTGCTTTTGTTTATTCTTATAGGTGCCATTCTCACCATGGTTGTACAAGCATCAAGTGCCATGTTGGCATTGTCCATGTTGTTGTGTACTCAAGGGGCGATACCTATTGATGTGGCTTTTGAGGTTGTTGTTGCTATGGTTTTAGGACAAAATATCGGAACAACCATCACGGCCAATTTGGCTGCAATGGTCGGAAATACTTCTGCACGAAAAGCTGCACGTGCCCACTTGCTTTTTAATATCATTGGTATGTTGTGGGTATTGCCTATATTTTATCCTTCCACACGTGCAGTTGCCAATCTTACAGAAGATTGGTTCGGAGCCAATCCCTACACCGACCTTGCTATTATTCCTATAGGAATATCCTTATATCATACATTTTTTAATGTCATAAATACTTTGTTGCTTGTTTGGTTTATTCCTCAAATAGAAGCGGCAACCAATGTGCTTATCAAGAAGAAACCTGATGATGAAGATATTTTCAAATTAACTTATATTGAATCAGGTGTTATAAAAGTAGGTGAAATTGCGGTAGAATCAGCAAAAAAAGAGCTGCAGGTTTATGCTCGGCGTATTGTGCTTATGTACGATTTTATTCCAACCCTGCTTAATGTAAAGGAAGCCAAAGAATACAACAATCTGTTGAAAAGAATAGAGCATTACGAAGAAATTTCCGACAGAATGGAATTTGAAATTGCAAATTATCTTACTCAAGTAACCGGTGACGGGCTTGGCAACGAAACCGCTCAAAGAATAAGAGGTATGCTTCGTATTGTTGATAATTTGGAAAGTATTGGAGACCAGAATTTCCAGTTGGCGAAAATGATAGACCAAAAAAATGAACAGAAAATTTGGTTCACTCCAGCAATGAGAGAAAATATCACCCAAATGTTCAAAATTGTCAGAGAAAGTCTGGTGATTATGCAGGAAAATATGAGTATGCCCTACAAAACAGTGGATATAACCAAGGCTTTGGACAAAGAAAAAGAGATAAATCAATTTAGGGACAAACTACGAAACGAACACCTTGAATCGTTGAAAAACAACGATTATAATTATCAAACAGGTATCGTTTACAGTAGTCTTTTCGCTTTGTTGGAAAAAATTGGCGATCATGCTATCAATATTTCAGAAGCAATTGTCAATACAAAATATACCAAAGATGAAAGTTTAACAGAAATAGATGTAGAATCAATTACTAACGATAACGATTAAAAAATATGAATATCGGTGTTTTTTGTGGTTCACAATGCGGCAACAATGCTATTTATAGGCAAACAACTGTTGAATTGGGACAACTCATGGTTGAACAAGGTCATACTTTGGTTTATGGTGGCGGAAGTATTGGACTTATGGGCATTTTGGCAGATGAAATGTTGCGTCTGAAAGGGAAGGTTATTGGAGTTATTCCAGAATTTTTCAATATGGACGCAGTCGGACACAAGGGCATTTCGGAGATGATATTTGTAAAAGATATGAGTGAAAGAAAAACGAAAATGTCAACCATCTCCGATGCTTTTATTGCGTTGCCGGGAGGATTGGGTACTTTAGACGAATTTTTTGAAATGGCAGCCTTTTCGCAACTCCATCTTCACGAAAAACCTGTCGGGCTTTTGAATATCAACAACTACTATTTTCATCAGATAGAACAACTGAAAACATTTGTACACGAAGGCTTTTTGACAGAACAACATTTCAATTTGTTGTTGTTTGCTTCTTCTCCTGTGGAAATGTTGGAAAAAATCCAAAAATTTTCTTATCACCAAGATATGATTTGGGTGAAGAAAATAAAAAATAAACTTGAAACAAAATAAAACGGTTTTGTTTTTACAAAACAACATGTAAGATTATGGCTGCAATGGCCGCACAACAACAATAAATTGAAAAATATATCAATTTTCCTTTTTTGACAATATTTATCATCAATTTGCAAGCCAAACAGCCAGTAACAAAGGCAGTGAGAAATCCCACAATGGCTGAAATTGTAGAAATATTGTTCATGGCAGTAGCAAAACCTGTTTCCCAAATCTTTTTAATATCAAGAAGTGCTTCTCCAAGTATAGGCAGAATTACCATTAAGAAAGAGAATTGTGCCAATTTTTCTTTCTTGTTACCAAGCAGTAAACCTGTGGCTATCGTTGCCCCTGAACGGCTGAGCCCCGGCAGAACGGCTATGGCTTGGGCAATGCCAATTATAAAAGCATGCCAACCCGATATTTGTTCTTTGGGTTGGGGCTTATAAAAATAAGAAAAAGCCAACAATAATGCCGTAACAAACAACATGATGCCTACGATAAGCAATCCTGACCCGAAAATTGCCTCTACTTGGTCTTTGAAAAAGAATCCGACAATAGCAATGGGAATCATTGAAATAAGAATATTGACGGCAAATTTTGTCCCCTCATTCAATCTGCCATACGTTTGCCATGATTGTTTGGAAAAAATATCTTTAAATATCCAAACAATTTCTTTCCAAAGCACCAACAAAGTACTACATACGGTTGCGATGTGCAACAATACGGTAAAGGTCAGGTTTTCTTCTCCGGATAATCCGAACAAATAACCGAAAATGGTCAAATGTCCGCTGCTGCTAACGGGCAAAAATTCTGTCAGCCCTTGAATAAGACCTAAAAAAAACGCTTCTATAACAGACATTATTTAACTTCTGCAGATGTTTTTTCCCCTTCGTTGCCCTTATCGTTGAATTTTAGCATAATTGCCAAAAATTCAACCACAAAACCCAATGTTAATACAATTGGGGCAATAGTTAAACGTCTTGTGTCAAAAATGGCTTTGCTGAATTGAGAGGGATCATCGGTACCGCCACCTGAAAGCAAAATATAACCTATTGCCAACATGACAATACCGACAAGCATCAAAGTATAGTTTATTTTGCCAAAGGGCATACCCGGAGCCCAATTTATACCTTGTTTTTCTGTTGTTATTTTCTTTTTGTTATTTGTTGTAGCCATATTGCTCTTTCTAATTTAGAATATGTTGAATAATTTTTGCAAAGATAATAAAAAAATAAAAAAGAAATGACATCTATTATAAAAATAGACATCATTTCTATATTCTTCAATGAAATAAATTGATTACAACTCCATGTTTTCGATATTCATAAAATGGTCGAAATCAAAAAGTGTATTGATGGATCGATTGGAAACCACACTTTCAATAACAGTGGCAAATAATTTATCTACTGATAAAACAGTGATTTTGTCGCAAGGGCGTTTTTGTGGAATAGTATCGGTGGTGATAACTTCTTCCAAGCAAGAAGCCTCAATTTTTTCGTATGCTTGTCCTGAAAAAACCGAGTGTACGCACATGGCTCTTACAGATTTTGCACCCAATTCTTTAATGGTATCGGCGGCTTTGCAAATAGTGCCGGCTGTGTCAATAATATCATCAACCAAAACAACATCTTTGTCTTTAACATCTCCGATTATTTGCAAAGAACCGATGACATTCGGACGAGGTCTTTGTTTGTAGCCGATAGCCAAATCGGCATCTAAATATTTGGCATACATAGCCGCCCTACGGGTACCGCCAGTATCGGGAGAAGCCATACAAAGATTGTCAAAATTACGGCGTTTCAAATATGGCAAGAATATTCTTGAGGCATAAAGATGATCTACAGGAACATCAAAAAATCCTTGTATTTGGTCAGCATGCAAATCCATAGTGATAATTCTGTCCACACCTGCTGCTGTAAGCAAATTGGCAACCAATTTTGCACCTATTGGAACACGAGGTTTGTCTTTTCTGTCTTGTCTTGCACAACCGAAATAAGGCATAACAGCAATAATTTTGTGAGCAGAGGCTCTTTTGGCTGCATCAATCATATAAAGCAATTCCATTAAATTGTCTGCCGGTGGAATGGTGGATTGTACAATAAATACTTCACAACCCCGCAAGGTCTCTGTAAACGATGGTTGAAATTCTCCATCACTGAATTGCATAATTTCCACATCTACCAATTTTTGATTGAAAGCCTTAGCTATTTTGGAGGCTAAATTTCGGGAACAACGCCCTGAAGCGATTTTTATTACTGACATTTTATTACGATTTATTACGATAATTTTTATTTTTATTTGGCTGCAAAATTAGAAAAAAATATTCAATTTTAATAGGTCTTCCTTAAAAAAATAATCATTCCTAAACATTTGTCAGAATATGACAAAATGTCAGTATTTGTGTTTTGCTTCAAAATATATCTAATGAATTTGTTTTCAATGCTTATGCTGTTTTTTGAGATTTTAAAGATAGTCAAAATGGCACTTTTGAAAACTTGGCACAAAAATGGATAGTAAAAGACAAAGTAAAAATAAAAATAATTAAAAAAATTAAATAATATGAATTTAGAGATTAAACCATTAGCAGACAGAGTAATTGTAAAAGCGGCTCCAGCAGAAGAAAAGACCGCAGGTGGAATTATCATTCCTGATACAGCAAAAGAAAAACCGCAACGCGGTACTGTTGTTGCTGTAGGGGCAGGCAAAAAAGACGAACCTATGACAGTGAAAGTCGGAGATAATGTTTTGTACGGAAAATATGCCGGTACGGAAATCAACTACAATGGCGAAGATTATCTTATTATGAAAGAATCTGATATCTTGGCAATTTTGTAGTATTTTTATTATTAATAAATTGTAAAACATAAAAAAGAAAATAGAATTATGGCAAAAGAAATTTTGTATAGTTGGGAAGCCAGAGAAGGCTTGAAAAAAGGTGTGGACGCTTTGGCAAATGCTGTTAAAGTTACCTTAGGACCAAAAGGCAGAAATGTTATTATTGACAAAAAATTCGGTGCACCGCAAATTACAAAAGACGGTGTTTCTGTTGCAAAAGAAATAGAATTGGCAGAAAATATTGAAAATATGGGTGCCCAAATGGTGAAAGAAGTTGCTTCTAAAACCAATGACCAAGCCGGTGACGGTACAACAACGGCAACTGTATTGGCTCAAATTATTTTCAACCACGGATTAAAATATGTTACCGCAGGGGCTAATCCTATGGATTTGAAACGCGGTATAGACAAAGCCGTTGCCACTGTTGTTGCTGATTTGAAAAAAAGAGCACAAGCCGTTGGCGAAAACAATGAAAAAATACAACAAGTTGCAACTATTTCCGCAAACAACGACCAAGCCGTGGGTAGCATTATTGCAGAAGCAATGCGTAAAGTGAAAAAAGAAGGTGTTATCACTATCGAAGAAGCCAAAGGTACAGAAACTGAAGTCAAAGTGGTTGAAGGTATGCAATTTGACCGTGGATACATCTCTCCTTATTTCGTTACAGATACCGAAAAAATGGAAACGGTATATGATACCCCTTATATTTTGATTTATGACAAGAAAATTTCCAATATGAAGGAATTCTTGCCAATTTTGGAAAAAGTTGTTCAAACAGGAAAACCTTTATTGGTTATCGCTGAAGATATTGAAAGCGAAGCCTTGGCTACATTGGTTGTAAACAGATTAAGAGGTAGTCTGAAGATTGTTGCTGTTAAGGCTCCCGGTTTTGGTGACAGAAGAAAAGAAATGTTGGAAGACATTGCTATCTTGACAGGTGGTACCGTTATTTCTGAAGAAAAAGGTTTCAAATTGGAAGACGCTACACTGGAAATGATGGGGCAAGCAGAAAAAATTACCGTTGATAAAGAAAATACAACTATCGTAAGCGGTAAAGGTGCCAAAGAGGCTATCGCTGCCCGTATCGCTCAAATAAAATCTCATATCGAAAAGACTACATCAGATTACGATAGAGAAAAATTGCAAGAACGTTTGGCTAAATTGGCAGGTGGCGTTGCTGTTATTTATGTCGGTGCCGCTTCTGAAGTTGAAATGAAAGAAAAGAAAGACCGTTTCGATGATGCTTTGCACGCAACCCGTGCCGCTGTTGAAGAAGGTATTATCCCCGGCGGTGGTGTAGCCTATATCCGTTCTATCGCTGCATTGGAATCTCTTAAGGCTGACAATGATGATGAAAAATTCGGTATAGAAATTGTTCGCCGTGCTTTGGAAGAACCATTAAGACAAATCGTTCAAAATGCAGGTTTGGAAGGGTCTGTTGTTGTAAACAAAGTAAAAGAAGGTGAAGGTTTCTTCGGTTTCAATGCACGTACAGAAACATACGAAGACTTGATGAATGCCGGTGTTGTTGACCCTGCAAAGGTAACAAGAGTAGCCTTGGAAAATGCTGCTTCTATCGCAGGTATGTTGTTGACAACAGAATGTGTTTTGGCAGATATTAAGGAAGAAACTCCTGCCGCTCCTGCAATGGGTGGCGGAATGCCGGGAGGAATGGGAGGTATGTACTAATAGTTGTGCCTCTGATAACGGAAAAGAGCCGCAATTACATTGCGGCTCTTTTTTTGTCCCCTTTCCCTCTAATGAGCATTTTGTAGAAATGCATCATGACAAATAGAAAGGTGAGAAATGAAAATAATTTTTTTTAATCCCCCAAAAAGAGTAAAAATATGCACAGATAATACTAAAAAAATGTATTTTCTATGTATAAATTTACTATTTTTTTGTTTGTAGGAAGGCAAGTGTGCGTCCGTTTTTCCCCTTCCAATAAAATTTCCTTAATACCTATGGCTATCTTTTTACTATGATAAAATACATTAAAAATATGAAGAAAAAATGCGGTTTAGAGTTATTTTCGTACAAAAATGTGAAACTTTGAGCGTAAAAAAAACTGCATGGAAAAAATGGGCGGACAAGTTAAGAAACACTAATATTTGAAAAATAATTTTGCAATACCAATATTCCCAACCTATGCAACAAATAATGGTGTTGCAGTTTTAGCGAAAAGTTTCCCCATTTTTAGAAAATGTTTCTCACCGCGAAAACCTTTCTTTGTAAAACTTTCTTTGGGGTTATCAAAGAAAGGTTTATAAAACGGAACATTCAATGTGTCCTTACGATTACAGAATTATTTCTAAACCGCTTTTTTTACAACCTCACCCCCGACCCCTCTCCACATTGGAGAGGGGAGCATTGGGGAAATGATTATTGTAGGACTGTCATACTATGGCAGCCATTTTTTTGTTTGTAGGGAGGCAAACGTGTGTCAGAATAAATGCGAGACGTAGCACGCTATGTATCTACTTGCATTAAGCAAGATTTATTCAGAAAAGGTAATCATCTTTGTTAGTTGCAAAAAATATTCGGTTGTCCAAATGTCTAATTCTTGAGGATTTACAATAAAGGGAAGAACATCTTTTTTTACCAATTTAATATCAGTGTTTGCGATGCGTTCTTGTAATTTTTGAATGAATGTTTCTTGGTTGATACATTCTCCATTAAAATCTAAAGTGCGTTGTTGTAAGTGTTCAAAATGCAAAGGTACCCGATGGCGTATATACCACTCAAAATCGTACCAGTCCCTACCTTTGACACGTTGTTTCCAATGTCTGTACAAGAGAGCGTGCATTTTTCCTGCAAATAAATCAGGCAAAGCAAAACATGGCGTATAAAAAGAAAAGGGAAGCAAAAGCAGTTTTTGTTCTATATGGAATCCTAATGGCGGGCAAGTGTCAACTTCTATTTTTATTTTAATGTTTTTTTCTGTCTGAAAGCGTAAATTGTATATTTCCGTAGTGTCCTTAAGAAATGCTGATTCTATTTTTGTAAGTTCTGTTTTTTCTTTTTTTTTCAATTCGACCTCTCTGCCCAGTGCTTTAAATTCTTTTTGTATGGCATTAAAATAGTTTTCCAAATGGAATGTTGAGTCTGTTTTTAGTAGAGAAAAGTCCATGTCTTCGGAATAGCGTTGCAGTTGATGAAATAACCGTAAGCAGGTTCCGCCGTAAAAAGCCGCTCGAGCAAAAAAATCGGTTCTTGAAAGAGCGGCAAGCACTATTTGTTGAGCCGTTTCTATTTGTATATTATGCCGTTCAAGGTCTGTTTGTGCTGAAAACTGATTTAACATTTGTTCGTAGATTGTCATGCCTTCTGAATGATTTTAATTAATGTTTTTATAATATGTGTTTTTTTCCCTGTTTCCATACATGCAGATAGTATGTTTGTATCGAAGGTTTTCAACCTATCCATATCAAAACGCAAGTCGTATGTGAGATACTCTCGGAGTTCTTTTTGATAGCGAAAATTGAGATTGGAGGTGCAGGTAAGCAGGTCACACAATGCCTTTTCTTTGGTCGCTATTAAATAAGATGTTCCATTGGATAATATTTGTTGTATGCCAATTGAAAAATAGGCAATATCAACGGAGGTAAACGTAAAATATCCAATAGGATTGATAAAATTAGTACTTCGCTTGATGGTAGTAGATTGAATGGTTTGTACAAGGTCGTCTATAAGTCCATGATATTGCAGTGCGGTATAAAAAGATATATAAGAGGGTCCATATAGACGATTGGCAATCAAATAGGTATTATAGTCCTGATGGCTTATTTGTTTAGATACAACATATAAGCCTTTTTTTAAACGAACAAGTTCTCCTGTTTTTTCCAAACGGCTGATATAAGCATTAAATGATAGATGCTTGGGCAGAATATTTTGCAATGTCGTTGTTGTGATGGGGATATTGCCTATATTTTGTAATGCTCGTTCCATATCGTTGTTAAAAATCATACAAAGGTAGTATATTTTTTTCAAATAATCCTCCAAAAAGAGTAAAAACATGCATAGATAATATTAAAAAAATGTATTTTCTATGTATAAATTTACCGTTTTTTTGTAGAGACGTAGCACGCTACGTCTCTACATTATTCCCCTAAAAAAATTTTTTTCTAACAAATGAAAAACATATCAAAAAAATAAATAATTTTGCAAATTAATGATATTCTTTCTGCTACTATTGGGCGGAAGGGAAAGAATAAGAAGAGGAAAAAATGAGGATTTTTGAAGAAAACAGTCTTGAAAATTGGGCAAAAAGAGCCAGTTTTTGCCCAAAAATGCCGTTTTTTGCCCTTGAAAAACGTAAGTGCTTGATTGATTCTCTCTCTCTCTCTCTCTCTCTCTCTCTCTCTCTCTAATATTTATCTATATACCTTTTATCGTAGAAAAAATTTGTTTTTTCTATTGTGGGGCATGCTTTGCAATCGCATTTTTTGTGCTTCGTGAAGTGTGTGTGTTACAACGTAGAGAAAACTGTTGCTTGAATAAATTATTGTCAAACAAAAATTTAAAAAAATGAAAAGAATTATTTTATTATGTAGTTTTTTTGCACTTTTGATTGCAGGTCATACACAGAATTATTATCACTATGTAGGTGATATTAATACTACTACCACTGCTAATGATGCTCCCATGAATACTTATTATTATTATTCATGGACAAGAACCTTGTATTTGGCTTCAGAGGTGGGCAATAAAACTATTACTAGTATTGCTTATCGTAGTCAAAATGACTTTGAATACACTTATGCTAATCAAAGTTGTTATTTCAAATTGGTAACTTTAACCGATTTGACAACAGATGACAGAGAGTATCATGACCCTGTTAATGATGATGGGGCAACATTGGTATGGTCCGGTTCGCTTCCAGCATTGCAAGCAGGAGATTGGTTTGAAATAACTTTGGCAACTCCGTTTAATGTGCCTGCAGGTTATGGTTTGTTGGTGTATTATAATCAGGCGGTAACGTCAAGTATAGGGTCTAATTATTCTCAAATTAAATGGTATCAAGCCAATGATTATACGGACAATCTTGCTATGGGAGCGTATAACGATGATGAGTTAGGATTAGAGGGTAATTTCAAGGCAAGACCACTTACTAGATTTGGTGTAAATACCAATTCATGGATAGATTGTCATTTGTTGCAAAGTTTGACTATTGGTGATGTGGTTTCTCCAACAACACAATCGGTAAGCGTAAATATAAAAAATAATTACACTACTACCATAACTTCTGCTGTATTGGGCTGGGAATTGAATGGCGTGCAACAGAGTAATAGTATTGCATGGTCGGGGTCTCTTGCATCTTTGGCTGACAGTGTATGTAATATTGGCTCCTATACGCCCAAACAGAATGACTATGATACTATAAAAGTGTGGGTAAATAGTGTCAATGGGTACACATTAAATGCCCAAGAACCCTTAATATCTATTGTTTTGGCTACTAATGATATTGTGTTAGAATGGCAAAAATATATAGAAGAAACGGTCTATACCACAGGTCCGTTTGATATAAAAATAAATGCAACATCTTTGGGTGGGAAAACTATTTCGGCTATAGATTTTGTTTATTCTATTTCAGGAGGGGCAGACAATACCATAGCCATGACAGATAATGGCGACGGTACGTGGTCTGTTACATGTCCTAAAATTCCTTTGGGTTCTACCTTGGATTATAGGGTGGAAACCACGGATTATTTGGTGGCTACTATTGCACTATCAAAAACAAGTACTATCAGCAATAGCCAAACGTATGTATATATTGGAGACCCTAATACTACAGCAACGTTGGCACACACACCTTTATATACAAGTAATAACTATTCATGGTCAAGAATGCTTTATACGGCAAGTGAGGTAGAGGGTAGCACCATATACAATATTGCTTTTAAAAAGAGTTCCTCATCAAATTATATCATACCCAATCAAAGTTGTTATTTCAAATTGGTAACTTTAGCCGATTTGTCCAGTGATGATAAAACCTACCATGACCCGATAAGCGATGGAGCCACTTTGGTCTGGTCCGGTTTCTTGCCTAGATTATCCGCAGATGGTTGGTTTGATATGGAACTGACAACTCCGTTTGTTGTACCTGCAGGTTATGGTTTGTTGGTATATTACAACGGAGAGGCTATGACACCTGTTTCTGCTTATTGGCTACAGTCCACAACGGCGACCAACCTTGCCGTAAGTGGAAATAGTGATGTGTCCTTGTCTGCTGCTGCCGGTGCCGTACGTACAAGACCTTTGGCAAGATTTACAAGAAGTTGGTTGCCCAATTCGGTGGCCTTACAACAAATAGTATCTCCATTGAGTACAACGGGAGTAGTAGCACCAGGGTCTTATCCTTTGTCAGTAGAGTTAAAAAATAAAGGTTCTAACAATTTGAATTGCACGATTCATTATACTATCAACGGAACATCATATTCTTATAATTATACAGGAAATTTACCTTGCGATTTTGTAGATACTGCAAATATTACTACGCTTAACCTTGCTCAAGGAGATGTAAATTATATCAAAATATGGGTAGATAAAACCGACCCAATGACTTATGATGATACCTTGGAAATCATGGTAGTAACTTGTAATGGAGGCATTTCTGCAGGTACTTATACTATAGGTCCTTCTGGAAGTGCAGATTTTGCTTCGCTTGACCAATTCTTTAGAAATATTCAATATTGCGGCATTGCAGACCATGGTACCTTCAGATTAGAAATGGAAACAGGTACTCATACAGGGCAAGGACGTATGGATTTTGCCAAAAGTGTTTTTACTAGTGCAGACACTATTATACTAACCTCCGCTACGGGTAATGCCGCCGATGTTGTTTTATCTCATAGCGAAGATGTGCTTGTTTTGGTAAGTAATCACAATGTTACTATCACAGATGTAACCATAACACCCTCTACCAATACGGCTAAAGGTATAAATATTAGTGGACCAAGTTATAATGTGGAGGTGAGCAATTGTGTATTTAATATGCCAAACTCCACAAACACTGCTTCTACTGCTATTTATTGGACAGGGAGTAGCAAGGCTGCAGGGGATTGTAGAATATTAAACAATACCATAAACAATGGATATAATGGTATTTATCTAACAAGTGGGAACACATCATCATCAACAAATAGCACAATAAAAACCAATACAAGTCGTGTTACTGTCAAAAACAATACCATCAATAATTTTTATAGATATGGTATTTATGCTACCTCTTATACCGCAATAGATTATATTGCCGATAATATTATAGCAACTAATAGAGCGAGTACAGGAACTTCTTATCCTTATGGAATATATTTAATATCGAATAGTTTGGTTGATGGGGGTATAGAGAGAAATAAGATAACCTTTAATGGAGGAGGTAATGGAACTACGTCTTATGTATATGGTATTTATTTGTCTGAACTTAATACTGCTGCCACAGGAGCTACTATCAATGCTTTAGTTGCTAATAATGAAGTACGTAGATTGGGCAATAATTCATTTATTGGTATTTATTTGACTAAGAATAATGCAGATATTTATCATAATACTATTTATCGAGCACCTAATTGCACAGGTCGTTGTTCTACTTTATTTGTATCCACATATAGTTCAACCTATCATACAAATATAAAAAACAATATTTTTTATGCAGGATCAACAACTGACGCTAATAATTTTGCAATTTATGCAACTAAGGCAGATTATATCAAAACCACAAACGGTGTAACATTAGATTATAATGATTATTATAGTACAGGAAGTTATATTGGAAAATGTTCAACTACTACTATTACAGATTTGACAGGACTGCAGGCTCAGAGTTTGCAAGATGCCCATTCGGTAAGTATAG
>CAJOFD010000030.1 GCA_905233585.1 uncultured Bacteroidales bacterium | reverse complement strand
TTATGCTTTCGCCTACGCCAAACGGGACGAGGTAACCGCTTATCACAAAAACCTGCTTATGAGCAATCTTTCACAAGCGGAAGGCTTGTTGAATACGGCCCATAAACTTTATGAGCAGCAAGACCTTGCTGCTGCCCGAAAACAATGCGATATGGCTTTGGCTTTGATTGAGAAAATCAACGAATCCCAAAGTTTGCTGCTTGCTGTCAACAGTCAGATTTCAGAAGCGGACATACAGCAAAACAGGGCTAAAAATTTGTACAAAGATTTGTTGCAATTGCAATCGAAGTTGGATCCCAAATATGAAATTCTTGAAAATCTGCAAAACAATCTGTCGCAAAAACTGATACAGGTTGAAAGTTTTTTGCAGACGAGCAAAAATCTGGTATCCGATGGAGAAAAAGCCAAAGCCCGCCAGCAATGCGAATCGGCTAAAAAGACATTGAATGACATTCGGAAAATACAGGATTCCATGCGAATGACAGAACCCGCCGTTTCTGCCGAAACATTGCAACAATCCCGCACAGAAAATCTGCACAACGAAATAACCCTGCTTTCAGCACAATTGGCACAAGCGGTGATGGTGTATGTGGAAAGTTCTGAAGATGTCTTTGGTAAACATGTGAATGTGATTGCCAACAAACTGAAATCGCAATTGGCAAACAACGGTTGCAGTTTTACCGAAGACGAATCCAAAGCGGATTTCAAATTGACTGTGGATGCCGAGACACGTGAAGGCAGTGCCACGGAAAACCTTGTTTTTTGTTATGCCGACATCAGCATAGACCTTTTTGACACGCATAAACAGAAATCAGTGTTCAGCGATGACCTTAGCGAAAAAGGCGGTTCTACAACCAAAGAAAAAGCCGCACGAAAGGCTATGGAAAATGCTGTCAATAAAATTATGAATAGTATTGTTAAATGGATAAAATAAATTGTAAACTAAATAATAATTACCCATGAAAAAAATTCTTTTAGTATTATGGATTTCATGCTTGAGCATTGTTTCTCAAGCCCAAGACGAAAAATTGAGAATTGCAGTATTAGACCCAACCACAGGAGGAACTGCAATGGACGAAACAAAATTAGCCGTACAAGAAATTATAAGTTCAACTATCGTTGCTACGGGAAAATATATAGTTATTGAAAGGTCTATGATTGATAAAATTTTGAAAGAACAAGCCTTTCAAAATAGTGATGTAGCAGACAATTCCCAAGCAACTGAAATCGGGAAACTGGCAGGTGCCCACAAAGTGGTACTTTCGGCTGTTTCTATGGTTGGAGGAAGAAATATGTTAAGCATCAAAATGATTGATGTTGCAACTGCCAGTATTGACGGCAAACATTCAAAAACAAAAATATGTAATTCCAATGATTTATTGGATATTGTGGAACCGCTAACTATGGAAATGTTAGGATTAGAAGCTAATTATGCCAAACAAACAATAGACTTTACACAACCTCAGCGACAAACACCTATTGAAACGCCAAAACCACACACAAAACCATATATAGATATTGAACAACTTAGTTTTTATATATGGAAACAAGATGAGGTTGGTTTTCTGGATTGGAAAATGGCTCACGAGGTATGCTCTGTAAAAGGAGAAGGATGGAGATTGCCAACCACTGATGAATTACAAAAAATGTCATTTTTTATAAATGATATAAAAAACATGAATGGCTATAACAATAACTTCAAATACTGGAGTTCCGAATCTAAATCTAAGGGAAGTGCTTATTATTATGATGTACGCAAGAGAGATAAAGACAATGATGACAAATCGGATGCAGACAAATGCGTTCGTTGTGTAAGAAGCAAATAAATTTTGTCGTTTTTTCTACAAAGCAAAATACTTGTTGTTTTTTCGATTTTTGGGAAGTCTTCCCAAATGTATATAATTGGTCAATTTTGGGGGATTAAAATCCCCCATTTTTTTTAGATAATTTTGAATATGTTGTTGATAGTTCTCAATAGCCCAACAAGACACCAATAAACAAAGGCTCTTATTTTTCAATATGAGCCTTTGTTGTATTGTAAATTATACAGATTAAAATCCTAATCCAAAAGCATTCCAATAACTTTGCTCCAATTCGCCCCACTTGTTGATGGTTGAACCCGTAATATCAGCGGTATAACCATTTAACAGTTTACGAATATCGTCCACAGCTTTGTTTTTTTGGAATTGTTTCACTTGTTTTTCCAAAACGGGCAAATCGTTCAATACTTTTTCTTCGTAATAACGAACATTATCCTCTATAGAATTTTTTGTTCTTCCCCATGCCACGGTAGCCAATTTATTGGCTTTTCTGTATTTCCACACAAGGGCTTGTTCGTCATAACCGCGTTGACCGCAACGTGAGAAAGCGGCAGGCAATTTTGTTGTTCCGCAAAAAATAGGGATACGGGGACTTTCTGCCGGATTGTCCACACTAAACCAACATACCCCACCGATTTCATCGGGCAACCAATCTCTTAATTGTATAATATGTGAATATGAACACCATGCCACCGCAACCGTTCTGCGGAAAGTAACCGTTCCCGGCTTCAAGGCATTGAATGTATTCAATGTTGTATTGGTCATCCATGGATTGGCAATAGGGCTTATTATGGTATCGGTATAAGCTTTGCCATCTTTATCTTTCTTATTCACAGTTATTTTCAAATTTTGAGTCATATCCAAATCAGTACCGACAAAGGTTGAACGGAACAATTCCATAATTTTTTGTATATCAACCTTTTCATCCGGTTTAACAGAAAACGGAATTTCTGCCATCTCCATATTCAAGTGCAAAGACGGTGCCAAAGTATTAAAAATAAAGAATTCCCGTTCCCTGAAATTTTTTCCGTTGGCATAGGTTGCAAAATAGGCTTTCCAAAAAACAAAATCGCCTTGACCGTCCCAAAGCCCATATTTTTTTGCCACTTCCTCTACATTATCGGAAGCCATAAAATAGTTTTTGTTGTTTCTGTCTATCTTACCGATACGCGGAATATTGCAGGAGACAGCCACTTCATCGTCGGGCACCCGTTGGGCTACCCAAACGCCACCGGGCTGACCTTTACCTGCCCCGCAAATTTCCATCTGCCAAACCTCTTTGGTATCTGCAATCGTAATACACTCTCCGCCATCGGCATAACCGTATTTTTCTATCAGTTCACCGATTAATTTTATCGCATCACGAGCGGTACTGCAACGCATAAGAGCCACACGCTCCAATTCTTCTATCATAAACATATTGTTAGGGTTCACCAATGTATCAGGGCCGGAAAATGTTGACTCCCCTATTGCCAATTGTTTTTCGTTCAAACAAGGATAAGCCGTATTTAAATAAGCAAAGGTATGAGCCACTTGCGGTATTTCTCCCACTTCTTTCACACCGTTTTTGTCATTTTTGCTTATTGTGTGCATTGTACCTTTGTATATTTTTTGCACACTCCCCTCCTCCCAATCTTTGGCAGGTTCAATACTAACCCATGTACGATAACGGCCATCGCAAGTATGAGAGGTTACTACAGACCCGTCTTTACTTGCTTTTTTCCCGACCATTATACTTGTACAACTTTGTCCTGGATAAAGAACATCATCTAATTGTTGTGCTGAAGCAACAAAAACAATAGATAATAACGCTACTACAAATACTATCTTTTTCATTATGCTTGTTGTTTTATAATTATTTTTGCAAAGATACAACATTTTTGAGAATTTTCCTGTATTTATTTTTTTACTATCTTTGCAAGATATTCTATAATAGATAAAAAATATGAAATATCTATACATAACTTTACTTTCAGTATTTTCCGTTTTCTATGGTCAGGCACAGATTGATTTTAGCAATATTAGCATGGAAAACAAGATATATAATGAAGATATTTTATCTGCCAAAATAGAAAAAACGGACATAAATTTTGCCATTCCCGTTATTCAATTGGGAGCAAAAAATGCTTTAACTCTCCGTTTCGATGACAAAAGCGATACCCCCAAATATTTTCGCTATACACTTATTCATTGCACTTACGATTGGCAACCGACAAACAATTTGCAAAGAAATGAATATTTGGGCAGTTTTGAAGATATGGAGATTTCCGATTATCAAACCTCTGTAAACACCCGCCAATTTTATGTCTCATATAGCATTACTTTTCCCAATGACAATATTTATCCCACAAAATCAGGCAATTACATCATTTATGTTTATGACGATGATGATAAACCAATTCTAACCTATAGATTCTATGTTATTGAAAATATGGTAGATGTATCAACATCCGTCAAAGAGGCCGATAACATTAGTTTACGACCAAGCCACCAGCAAATACAAGTGAATATCAATACGACCAACTTTAAAATTCTCAATCCGGGACGTTTTCTCAAAGTAAAAACCTGTCAAAACAACCGTGAAGACAATGCCATTGCTATCAGTACTCCCCATAGAGTATCAGGCAATTCACTGATATTTGACCAAAGCGACCAAATTCTCTTTGAAGGCGGTTCCGAATTTAAAACATTTAATATCAGAACCTTAAAAACCAGAATGGAACATGTGGAAAAACATCTTGTAGTGGCTGGCGTAAATTATACTTGGCTCTATTCAGACAAAACTCGGGCATATCTCCCCTATTTGGACGACAATGACATCAATGGTTGCTATTTTGTTACCTCCGATGATGCCACCGACAGTTTATATGGTGCAGACTATACAGAGGTACATTTTTTCCTTGATGCCCAAAACCTCCCCTCCGATATGGATATTTTTGTTTATGGCGAATTAAGCAATTGGAACTTTGACAAAAGCAACAAAATGGTTTATAACAGCCACAGACACATGTTTGAAGCCATATTGTATTTAAAAACAGGATATTACAATTACACATACATTGCCAAACAGAAAAATGCTGACAAAGGAACATTTATGTACACTGAAGGAAATCATTGGGAAACCAGCAACAGATACAATACTTTTGTGTATTATCAAGGTGATAATTTGGATTACGACAGAATAATCGGTTATGCTGAAATCATCTCTAATAAAGCTATCGGGAAATAGACTTTTATGTAAATAATTTTATTTATTCATCTTTGTATACTTATGAATATTTCAAAAAGCGTGATTGTTGTTGTTTGCCTATTCTTCGTTTGGATGATAATGGGACTGAATAGATTGGCGGTCGTAAAAAACAATGAACTCATTCAGGCTCAAATCTTAACTATTGTCTCTCCCGTAAAAGTGCAAATGCTATCTTTTGTCTATAACAAACAGTCTTATAAATATCTATTGCTTGACAACAAAATATTTAAGGATATATCCGACCAATCTGATATACAAACCGAGATGTATTTTTCTGCCAGCAATAAACAAAGTAAAAAAAACGTTACAATTATAATCAAACACAATAATCCTCAAAATTACATCATCTTGAATTTTACAGATTTTTGGTTACCAGCCATTATCATTACCCTATTTTGTTCACTAATTGTTTTGCTTTATTTTCAAGTATTTCACAGCAAAACCAAAACTTTTAAACTATTTTTCAAAAGACCCTTGTCTGACAACAAACCAACAATATGAATACTCAAGATATACATATCATAATAAAAACATTGGGCTGTAAACTCAATTTTTCGGAAAGTGCTGCCATTGAACAAAAATTAACAGCCAAAGGCTATTGTGTTTCCCATGACCAAGAATTTGGCGATATATTTATCATCAACACATGTGCAGTTACCTCTATGGCTGAAAAAAAATGCAAACAAATACTCAACCATATCAAAATAAATAACAGCCATGCAAAAATTGCCCTTGTCGGTTGCTTTGGAGCCTTGGAACAAGCCAAATTCTGCCAGCATGTTGATGTAATTTTCGGCAATAAAAACAAAATGCAAGTCGTTGATTGGGTAGAAAAGATAACTCAAAACCAAGCAGTTGTCTTTGAACAAACAAACGACAACACATTTTTTTCTTCCTATTCTATTCATGAAAGGACACGTTCTTTTTTGAAAATTCAAGACGGATGCAATTACCATTGCAGTTATTGTACAGTCTGCATTGCCAGAGGCGAAAGCAGAAGCGATACTATTGAAAATGTTTTGAATAATGCAAAAGATATTGTAAATCATAACATTAAAGAAATAGTTTTAACAGGGGTCAATGTCGGAGATTTTCACACTGCAAAAAATGAATATTTTGTTGATTTGTTAAAACAATTAATCAAAATAGAAGGTTTGCAACGGATAAGAATATCCTCAATAGAGCCCAATTTGCTAACTGATGAAATTATTCAACTATGTGTCAATGAAGAAAAAATTGTTCCCCATTTTCACATTCCCCTGCAATCGGGCAACAATCGCATTTTGAAATTAATGCGAAGACGTTATCCAAGGGAATTGTTCGCCCAAAAAGTTGAGTACATAAAAGCCCAAATACCGCATGCCTGCATCGCGGCAGATGTAATTGTCGGATTTCCAAGCGAAACCGATACAGATTTTGAAGACAGCTATCAGTTTATACAACAATGCGACATCAATATGTTACACGTTTTTCCTTTTTCGGCACGCCCCAACACCCCTGCGGCAGAAATGGACAATCAGATTTCAAGTCCAACAAAAAAACAACGTTCTCTACAATTGATTCAATTGTCTGAACAAAAAAAACATGCATTTTATATTGAAAATCAAGGAAAAATATATCCTGTTCTATTTGAACATAAACAAGACAAAGGTTTTATATTCGGTTTTACCCCAAACTATATAAAAGTAAAAACAAAATACAATGAAAGTCTGATTAATCAGATAGTTGATGTTAAGTTAGAAGAATTAGACAAACAATTTATTTTTCACATAAAAAACATATAAAAAATGTCAAAAACAGAAGAATCGGTACAACATTCCATCAATTTAGTGTGTTCTTCCACCATTATAGAAGGAAATATTCAAACAGATGGCGACATTCGCTTTGACGGAAAATTACACGGTAATATAAATGCCCAACAGCGTGTTGTTATTGGCGAACAAAGTGAGGTTGAAGGAGATATAGTCTGTAAAGATTGTGATGTATCGGGTACAATCACAGGCAATTTAACCATCAAAGGCATACTTTCATTAAAATCGACAGCAAAAGTGATTGGAAATATTGAAATAGAAAAACTTTCCATAGAACCAGGTGCCATTCTGTCGGGCAATTGTACTATGAAAACCCATTCCAATGAAGAATAAGAAAACAATAAAAAACTCCATGAACGACTACGCCCGTTACACTGCCATTCCAATAGAAATGACAGTTGTTATTTTGTTTTTCACATGGATAGGGCATCAAATTGACCAAAAACTAGTATTTGACAAACCTATTTTTACTATTCTTCTGGCAATAATAGGTATAGGCGTAGGTCTATATGTTGCCTTAAAATCTTTTTTGCATAAAAAATGAGATAAATAGATTTGGAATTAAAGATTTTATTACTTTTGCAAAACTAAACTTATTGGATATATGCTCAAAAAATTATATTACAAGTACCTTCGTTCAATGCTGATTTTCAGTATTGTTATTGTAATAACCTACATTATTTTGCGAAATTTTGCCCCTAATTTGGTTTCGGCAAATCTTCCATATTTGATTGTTGCCTTTTTGGTGATTTCTGCATTTACCCACTACATTATTGTCAAAACTGATGTGGAACGGATAGAATTCAAGCCTGACACTTCGCTTTCCAAAGATGAACAGATGAAACAACTTACTGCTATTGAACGTAAATTTATTACCCGTTATATGCTGACCATCACCATCAAACTACTTGGCTTTTTGGTTTTATTGGTGCTGTATGCATATTTTAATCGTGCCGATTTTTTTAAATTCGCAATCAATTTTTTAGTATTATACTTTTTATATAGTTTCTTTGAAATTGTTTATTTGAAGAAACCCGTTGTTGGAAAATCAAAATCATAAATTTATTTATCATATAAAAATATACAAAAATGCCAAAAATATCAAAAAAAGGCGATTTGATGCCTTCATCGCCAATTAGAAAGTTGGTTCCATTTTCAGATGCAGCCAAACAAAGAGGAATAAAAGTATATCACCTCAATATCGGACAACCCGACATTGAAACTCCTCAAGATGCCATGCAAAAAATGAAAGATACTCCAGTAAAAGTATTGGCATATTCACATTCTGCTGGTATGTTATCTTTCAGGAAAAAATTGGTTGAATATTATCATCGTTTTAACATCAATGTTACAGAAGACGAAATTATTGTTACCAATGGAGGGTCAGAAGGAATTTTGTTCGCATTCAATTCTTGTTTAGATGCAGGTGACGAAGTTATTATTCCCGAACCATTCTACGCAAACTATAATGGATTTGCTGTAACGGCAGGTGTTACTGTAAAACCTATCATTTCTTCCATTGACAACGGTTTTGCCTTGCCTCCTATTGAAGAATTTGAAAAAGTCATTACGCCCAAAACAAAGGCAATAATGATTTGTAACCCCAACAATCCTACAGGTTATCTGTATTCTCAAGAAGAATTGGAAACATTGGCCAAAATCGTAAAAAAACACGACCTTTTCTTGTTCTCAGACGAAGTTTATCGTGAATTTGCTTACGATGGCGAAAAGGTTTTTTCTGCAATGAATTTGAAAGAAATAGAACAAAATGTTGTTCTACTGGATTCTGTATCCAAACGTTACAGTGCATGTGGGGCTCGTATAGGTATGTTTGTAACAAAAAACAAAGAAGTTTACAAAACTGCCATGAAATTTGCTCAAGCCAGATTAAGTCCACCTTCTTTTGGACAAATATTTTCTGAAGCAGCTATTGATACCCCTAAAGCCTACTTTGATGCAGTTCTACAAGAATATATCGCTCGTAGAAATGTTATCGTTGAACGTATCAACAAAATGCCGGGGTGTATGTGTCCCAATCCTAAAGGTGCATTCTATGCTGTAGCGAGATTGCCGATTGATGATTCAGACAAATTCTGCCAATGGCTGTTGGAAGATTTCAACCTAAACGGTGAAACCGTTATGGTGGCTCCTGCAACAGGATTTTATTCAATGAAAGGTAAAGGCAAAGACGAAGTTAGAATAAGTTATTGCTTAAATGTCAATGACCTGAAAGCCGCTATGGATTGCCTCGAAGCCGCTTTGAAAGTATATCCGGGCAGAACTTTGTAAAAGTTTGCTGAAACATTGTTAGGCAATGTCCCCAAAAATAGAGATATTGCCTAACTTATTTTTTTATATGTATATTGAATAAAACTCTGTGTTTTTTTTACTTATTATTATTTTCCCCACTTAATAATCTTAATCATGTTTTTTAGAGTTGTCGCACTAATTCTTTTGTTTATATTTGATTCTTTCTATATTTATAAACTTATTTCCCTTAACAAAAATGCAATTAAAACCAATCAAATGGGAATTGGCAACAAAGCACCAAAAGTATTAATCATAGAAAGATTGACAATCATAGCAACTATTCTCGTTTTTTTTGCTGAATTAGCAAGCATTATTTTTCAGAAAAATATTCCTTGCATTCAAGTTCAGTGCATTGGATTATTTTTTGAAATATTAGCCATTTTTTTCTTTTCCTTTGCCACCATTACCATGAAAAAGAGTTGGCGAGTGGGCATACCCGAAGAAAAAACAAAGTTAATCACCAATGGCATCTACCAATGGAGCCGCAACCCTGCCTTTGTCGGATTTGATTTTTTGTACCTATCCATTTGTCTGATGTTCTTCAATATTCCTCTGCTTATCCTATCTGCATGGGCGATAATAATGCTTCATCTTCAAATCTTACAAGAAGAAAAACACCTTGAAAAGATGTTCGGCAATGAATACATGATATACAAAACACATACTCCCCGATATTTGGGGTTAAAAAAAATTAAAATCCAGATATAAATTACTCAAAAACTATATCAGCATTTCCTGTTTTTTGTATATTTGTAAAATAATATATACAACATATATGAGAGCAGTTATCCAAAGAGTTAATTACGCACAATTGTCTATCAACAATCAAGTTTATAGCGAAATCGGAATGGGTTTGTTGATATTGCTCGGTGTTGGACATACCGATACAGAAGAAGATATTGAATGGTTGGCAAAAAAAATTGTCCAATTGCGTATTTTTGAAGACCAACAACATTTAATGAACTTGAACATTCAAGATATTAATGGTGAATTTATGATTGTCAGCCAATTCACTTTGTTTGCTTCAACCAAGAAAGGCAACAGACCATCGTTTGTATATGCGGCTCCACCCCAACAAGCCATTGAATTGTACGAAAAATTCATACAAAAAACCGAAGAACTTGCTCAAAAAAAGGTAAAAACAGGCGTTTTTGGTGCAAATATGCAAATATCCTTACAAAACAATGGTCCCGTTACCATTATTATTGATACAAAAACAAAAGAATAATACTATGCAAAAATTTTTGTCCCAAGTTGCAAATTATCTTATAAACACATATTCGGAACAGATTTCCAACATTTGCATTGTTCTTCCCAGCAAAAGAGCAGTCCTTAATATCAAAGAAGAATTGGCAAAAAACTATGGCAAACCTTTCTTTTTGCCGATATGCTATTCTATTGATGACTTTTTGGCAAATTATGCTCCGTATGAAATAGCAAGCCCAGAAGAACAACTCATGTTACTTTACCGTCTCTATGCAGAACACAATACCGATAAAGACCCCTTGATAAAATTTGCACCGCAGGCAAAAATGATATTGCAAGATTTTAATGAAATTGATTTGGAATTGGTAGATGCAAAGGCATTATTCACCAATCTGAACAATATTCAAGAATTGAGTTTTTGGAATCCTGACAACGAACAATTGTCTGTTTTTCAAAAAATACAAATCAAATTCTTTCAACAACTCTATTATTATTATATACAATTCAAAGACATTTTGCATGCCAAACAACTATCTTACCAAGGAGATATTTATCGCTATGTTGCAGAACATATTGAAGAAATTTTTCAACATTCGCCCTATAAAAAAATAGTTTTCATCGGTTTTAATGCTTTGTCCAAATCTGAAAAAACAATAATAAAATACCTTAAAGAGAATCATCTTTTGGATTTTATTGTTGATGCCGATACTTTTTACACAAACAATCCCAATCATGAAGCGGGAAAATTTATCAGAGAAATACAAGATGAACTGTTTCCCAATCAAGCATTGAATTTTATTGGCACTTACTTTGAAAATAAAGAAAATAAAAAGGAAATCAACATTCAATCGGTTAGTAACTCCATATTGCAAGCAAAAATTTTGCCCCAAATACTCGAAAACCTAACAGGTTCCACGGTCGTTGTTCCTAACGATGAAAGCCTGCTTCCGGCATTGTTGCACTCTTACAACTGGACCAATGCCAATATAACAATGTCTTATAATATCAAAAAGACTCTTATTTGTCAATTGTTTGATACTATTTTCAGTGTCGTTGAAAATCAAGAAATTTTACCTAAACATGATATTTGTTATGCAAACGACATCAATGCTTTTTTGGACAACGGCATTGTTTACAATATACTATACCAGCACAACAATTATACACCCAAAAGCAAAACTGCAAAGATTTTTTATACGAAAAAAGACTTCTTGTCATTTTTTGACACTGCCAATCTCACCCTTGCAGAGCTATGCGGACAATTGTTTTTTGACAACCTCAACAATATAGACTTTCTAAAAAAACTACAAGAGTTGACACAATTGTTATTATTGCAGAATCAAGAAAACAACATCAAATTTGATGAGGTTGACGAAGAAATACTGCAACAATTTGACCTTTATTTCGACAAATTGCAATCATTGCTACACGTCTCCAACGACAATCTTGTTGCCGACAAACGTTCGTTGAAATTTATGTTTGACAATTTTATTGCAAACATCGCCTTATCGTTCCAATCTGAGGCATCGCAAGATTTACAATTGATGGGTATGCTGGAAACCCGAACATTGGATTTTGACAATGTCATTCTTTTGTCAGTCAATGAGAATATATTGCCCAACAATAACCGTTCAAAAACATTTATTCCTTATGATTTGCGGAAATATTTCGGCATGCAGACCTTTGACAGTAAAGATGCCGTTTCTGCCTACCACTTTTACAGACTGTTGCAACGTGCAAAAAATGTTTTCCTCGTCCATTCACTTGAAAGTAATGACGGCAGTGCCGAAAAAAGCAGATATATTCTGCAAATTGAACAAGAATTGGCCGATTGTTGTACTATCAACAGCACATCATTAAATGTTTCATTTTTCAAAAATCAACAAGCAAAACCCATTCTAATACCAAAAAACAAAGAAATTATAGAGCAGCTGAGCAATACTAAGTTTTCGTTCTCGGCTCTCAATACCTATTTGTCGTGCAGTCTTCAATATTATTTCTCAAGAATACTAAAGATTCAAGAAATAAGAACAGACAAATATATTACCGATGATATTTTAGGTAATAATATCCATCATTATTTTGAACATTTCGATTGGCAAAACTTTCATACTATCCCCTCCACCGATGAAATAAAAGCCAAAGTTCTCCAATATTACATCAACGAGGCAGGCATCTCCCATGATGATTTGTCCATAGCCAACAATTATCTTATCGTCCAAGTTACGGTAAAATATATTGAAGAATACCTTAGATACCATTATGAGCATTTGGAAGAAATAGGAAAAGTTATCACCACCGAAAATACCATTGAGCAATCCGTTTTTTTTCCAAATACACAAAAAAACATCAAACTACGCGGCATAATTGATAGAATCAACAACAACAATGGGCAATTTACCATTTTTGACTACAAAACGGGCAGTGTTGAAGACAATGCCTGTTCAGCCACATTGGAAAAAATTACGGCAAAACCCAAAGCATTCCAATTGCTGTTCTATACCTATTTGTACAGACTGCAAACCCAACGCACAGACTTGCAGGCTCAAATTATTTCATTGCGGAATGTAAACAAGCAATATATCCTGTCCATTGACAAGCAAAACATCATCAACGAAGAGACATTCATCGAATTTCATCGGATATTAGACAACATCTTCAGCGAAATATTTGACATAAACAAACCCTTTGAGATGACCACCAAGAAAAGCAATTGTCTCTATTGTCCCTATGCTACAATGTGCAACAGAGAAACCAAACGCAATTATTAGTACGTCAAGACAACTTTTTGCACAATCGCTGTATCTTGGCATATTGCCAAGAGTTCCGCTACGGTCTTGTGCAATGTCTGGTGTACATAGGTCGGGCAAATTTCCATCAAAGGCAGCAAGACAAACTTCCGTTGTTGCATTCTTGGATGCGGTATTTGCAAATTGGGAGCATTGATAGTATCCTGATTGAAGAAAATTATATCAATATCCATTACCCTGTCTTCGTAATGGTTTTGCAGGTGTTCGGGTCGGCCCATTGTTTTTTCTATCTGCTGGCATTGACCTAAAAGTTGTTGCGGACTCAAATTTGTTTTCAGCCAGATGGCTTGATTGACAAAGCAATTTTGAGATTCAAATCCCCACGGTTCCGACTGATAAAAGGCAGATTTTGTGAAAATCTCCCCCACATATTGCTCAAACAAAGCATACAGTCGTTTGTACTTTGCCAAATTATTGTCCAAGTTGGCACCTACCAAAAGAACAGCATCGTTTTTCACGCTTGGACTTTTCCGTTTAATATTACTGTTTCCACTTTGTTTTCACCGAAAGCGTATGGCATAAAATCCACACTTGGGATGGGTTTGGTGATAAAAAGATTGGCGGTTTTACCCTTTGCTATTGTTCCCAAATGGTCATGTATATCCATAGCGTAAGCGGTATTTATGGTTGTAGCGTTGATGGCTTCTTCGGGGAGTAGTTTGTAACGAATGCAAGCCATAGACAAAATCAACTGCATATTGCCCGAGGGAGCCGTTCCGGGGTTATAGTCCGAAGCCATAGCCACCGGCAAGCCTGCGGCAATCATCTCTCTAACCGGAGAGAGCGGCAAATTGAGGAAAAAGGCACAACCGGGCAACACCGTAGGCATGGTGTCAGAACCTTTCAAGGCCTCTATTTCGGCTTGTCCCATCTGTTCCAAATGATCTACCGATACGGCACTGTATTTCACACCCACCTGCACGCCGCCAGAGACAGCCATTTCGTTGGCATGTATCTTCGGACACAAGCCGTACTTAATGCCCGCCGTCAGTATGCGTTCCGTTTCTTCACAGGAGAAGAAACCCTTATCGCAAAACACATCGATAAAATCGGCCAACCCCTCTGCAGCGACAAGGGGAATCATTTCGTTGATAATTAAATCCACATAATCTTTCTGATGACCGCGATACTGCATAGGCACCCCATGAGCCCCGAGAAAATTGGCTTTGATGGTCAGCGGGGAATGCTCTTTGAGACGGCGAATGACCCGCAACATTTTCAATTCGCTTTCTGTTGTCAAACCGTAACCGCTTTTTATCTCCACAGCCCCTGTTCCCAAGTGCATAATATCGTTCAGGCGTTGCAGGGCGGTTTCAAAGAGTTCGTCTTCGGAAGAGAGTGAAGTAGCCTCGGCGGAATTGAGTATGCCACCACCACGTTTGGCGATTTCTTCGTAGGTCAATCCTCTCAATTTGTCCACAAATTCCAACTCGCGTGATTTGGCATAAACCAAATGGGTGTGCGAGTCGCAGAAAGAAGGGAATACCATTTTTCCATTGGCGTCAATAGTTTGGACATCCAATGCAGGCAGGGTTGTCATAGAGCCGAAGTCTGCAATTTTGTCCTTTTCGATATACAACCAAGCATTGTCTATACATGGCAGGGTTTGCATATCTTTTCCCGCCCGCCATTTGACGGCAGTGGCGGTTTCCGTTTGAACAAGTTTTTTTATATTTTTTATCAACAAACTCATTTTTCAGGCAAATTGTTCTATTAGCAAAGTTTTCAGTTGTTTCATCCCTTCAGAAGCACCCTTCTGAATCACCGTTACATAAGCAGGCACGCTTACCTGATTGGGGTCTATGAGAAAAACTGGTGCATTCCGGGGAACATAATGTATCAAACCTGCAGCAGGATAGACATTCATAGATGTACCGATGATAATGAATATATCGGCATGCTCACAATATTTCACGGCTTCTTCAATTTTAGGCACAGCCTCGCCGAACCAGACAATAAAAGGCCTCAGTTGCGAGCCGTCTTTGGCTTTGTCTCCGATTTTCACCTCCACGTTATCGGGAGATAAGGTCTGTATGTATTGTTGGTTGTTTGGGTCTTTGCTGCTGCAGACTTTCATCAGTTCCCCGTGCAGGTGCACAATATGTTTGGAGCCTGCCCTTTCGTGCAAGTTGTCCACATTTTGGGTAATGACAACCACCTCAAAAAAATCTTCCAACTCTTTGAGGGCAATATGCCCGTAATTGGGTTTAACGGAGAGCAATTGTTTTCGTCTTTCATTGTAAAATCGGGTAACCAATTCAGGATTTTTGTACCAGCCTTCGGGCGTAGCGACATCTTCGACAGGATATTGTTCCCACAATCCCCCCGCATCGCGGAAGGTGCTGATGCCGCTTTCGGCACTTATGCCCGCACCGGTTAAAACAACTATCTTTTTCATTCTTTTGTATTTTTATTCAAACAAATCCCTTAGAGGTTCAGCAAAGAGAATGCTGCTATTTGTACATATTTTGGATTATATCCTTTTTGCAAGACCGATTCATACAATTTGACGGTTTGCACCTGCATGGTTGCGGAGAATTTGTCCTGCATAGTCTCTATGGCATTCCAAAACATTTTTTTGTCGTCCAAACGATGAATACGTCCCAAGGTAATATGGGGAACAAAGTGCCCGTAATAGGGTTTATAGCCCAATGCCGCCAATGATGTTTCGACAGTTCTATTCAAATCGAGCAAAACCTGTCCGCCGTCCGCTCCAATCCACAAAACGTTCGGATGCGAACGGCTGCCGAAAACGCCCAGACGGGCAATCTGACACTCGAAGGGGGCAAACGGTGCGGTCTGTGCTTTGACGATTTGTTCTATTTGGGGGATTTTGTATTCCGGAGTTTCGCCCAAAAATTTCAAAGTGAGGTGCAACAAATGAGGTTGCACCCATGTTGTTTTGTCCAACTTGGACATTTTCATACGAATATTTTGCACATAAGCACAAAATTCATCACCAAAATGGAAATCGATAGCGACGAAAAGGCGTTTCATCTATTTAGATTGGTTCAAAATTTCTTTGGCCATAGCCATACCCAACTGTTGGGCCTGCAGCAAATCGTCAGCCTTAACCCCTTGACGGTTATCAACGGCGTTGCCCACGGCAGTCCATTTCATTTTTTCGCCCCATTCGGTCATTTTTTTGCAGGAGCCGCCAGCCCAAGTGTGTCCGCCAAAACAAGCGAACACCCTGTCGGGAATGCCACGATGTTCTATTTTGGACATCAAACTTTCTATCAAAGGATAAGTTTCGTTCATATAGGTCGGGCTACCCAAAGCAAGGCCTTTGTATTTGAATACATCGGCAAGAATATAAGAGGCATCTGTTTTGGAGACATTGTATATTTTCACTTCTTTCAGCCCCCCACTGACCACGCCTTGGGCAAAGGCTTCGGCCAATTGTTCGGTGTTGCCGTACATGGTTCCGTAAGCGACAACAACACCCTGTTCCGCCTCATATCTGCTCCATTTGTCATACAGGGCAACGGTTTTGTTTATATCTTTTTGCCAAACAGGGCCATGGGTAGAGCAGATGGTTTTGAGGCTTAATGCGGATAATTTTTTGAGGGCGACCTGCGTAGCCTTGCCGAACTTGCCGACAATGCAGGCATAATAACGTCTCATATCGTCCCAATAGCGGTCGGTGTTAAGATTGGTGTCCAAACAACTGCCGTCCAAAGTTCCGAAGGTACCGAAAGCATCGGCGGAGAAGAGGATTTGGTCTTGGGCTTCGTAAGCCACCATCACTTCAGGCCAATGTACCATCGGAGCCATATAGAATGTCAGTTGGCGGGAGCCGAGTTTGAGACTATCACCCTCTTTAACCTCCAGTCTGTTGTTGGGGACATCAAAATAGCCGTTGAACATATCAAAGGTCTTGGCATTGCCGACAATGGTCATTTCGGGATATTTTTGTGCCAGCAATCCGATAGAGCCTGCATGGTCGGGTTCCATGTGGTTCACCACCAGATAATCTATTTTCCTGCCCTGCAAAACGCTGTCTATATTCGCCAAGAAACGCCCTATCATACTTATATCAACAGTATCTATCAGGGCGATTTTGTCGTCTGTAATCAAATATGAATTATAGGCCACGCCATTGGGAAGGGGCAAATAATTTTCAAACAAATGTTTCTGCCGGTCATTAACACCTACATAATAAATATCTCTTGCGATTGTTTCCATCTTTTATTTTGTTTTATTTTATTTGTAAGAATAACGAAGAAAAAACCAAAATCTTATTTTGGGAATGATATTTCCGTCAATTTTGCTGTTTGCCGAAAATCGGCAAATGACATTCCCGCCGATTTGGCAGTATTATAGAAAAATGATTATACATTATATTAATATATAGAGCAAAAAAACGGCTGACGGAAGACCCTTTCTTTGGGCTTATCCAAGAAAGTTGTATAAAAAAAACGGACGCACTGCGTGCGTCCTTACAAATATTATTTCTCAATTGGCTTCGCCCGTCAGGCATTCTTTGGCACAGTTTGTGCCCATGGTTTCCACTTCTATGGTTGCGTGTTTGATGCCGTTTTCAGCCAAAGTGCCTTTGAGGGCGGCTTTGGTCTGTTCCATTTTGGACAAATCTTCAAGCACGATATGTACGGTAAGTGCATTTTCGGTTGTACTGATAGCCCAAATATGCAAATGATGAGCCTCCGCAACGTTTTCGCAGGTATTTATCATGTCTTCTATTTTTTTATAATCAATATGATTGGGGACCCCGTCCAAGGCAAGTGTAAGGCTTTCGCTCAAGAGTTTCCAAGTAGAGAAAACAATAATGGCGGCAATAATCAAACCGATAATCGGGTCAATAAGATAAAAACCAGTAAAATGAATAATCAGTCCGGCCACCAAGACACCCACCGACACCAAAGCGTCGGCAGCCATGTGCAGATAAGCTCCTTTCACGTTCAAATCCTTATCCTTGTCTTTGATAAACAACCACGCCGTAAAAGCATTTATCGCAATCCCTACCCCTGCGACAACAGCTACCGCCCAACCTTGAACCTCCTGCGGAGTGATGATTTTCCTGACACTCTCCGCTACTATCAAACAAACGGCCACCAACAACAAAACCGCATTGAACAAAGAAATAAGCACCGTACTTTTCTTATAACCGTAGGTATAACGTCTGTTGCCTTGCCATGCCGTCAATCTAAATGCCAACATCGCCAGCAGCAAACTCACTACATCTGTCAGATTATGCCCCGCATCGGACAACAATCCCACCGAATCGAAAATAAAACCGAATACGGCTTCGGTTACAACAAACAACACATTGAGTACAATGCCTATGACAAAGGCCCTGTTGAGCGAATCTATCTTTATTTCATGTGAATGATGGTGTTCGTGATGGTGATGTTCGTGATGATGCATATGCTTTCCTTTCTTTTTATAATAATGACAAATTTATTTTTCGGTGCAAAGATAATCACTTTTTTTCATTGTTTCCTATCCCTATTTTTAGGGATTTTTCACAAAAAAAGACGTCTTTCCAATCAACCGACAATGATTTCTGTCATATTGTCCATATCCAACATTCTTGCTGCTCCCGCCAACAAATCATCTGCGGTCATGGTCTTAATGCATTCCACATAATTTGCCCAAAAAGCAAGGGGCAAATTATGTTTTTCTGTTTCAAGCAACAAATCCAATTGGGCAAACACGCCGTCAAAACATTTCATCAAAGAGCCATAGAGATAATTTTTCACCAATGTCAGTTCCTCTTTGCTCATCAACGCTGTTTGCAGCACTTCCATTTCATGATAAATTTGTCCGACGGACTCTTGCACCTGCGATTTGTTCACATCTGCCGCCACATAAAACATTCCGGCATGAACAAAGGTATGCAAATTGGCATAAATATGATAAGCCAAACCTTTATCCTCCCGTATGTTTTTCATCAATCGGGAACCGAAATACCCCCCCAAAACCAAACTTGCCAAACTGAATACAGGCCAGTCCGGGTCTTGTTTGGTTATACTTCTTTGCCCGATAAAAATGCTGGATTGTACAGCATCTTGCTTTTCAAAATATTTTTTCTCCGCTTGCGGAATATGAGTTATCAATGTCGGTTCTGCATTGGTTTTGCCGACAATATCTCCAAAATATTCTTCCACATTTTCCACAAAAGAATTATCTATTTGTCCTGCGGCAAATATCTTGATATTTTTAGCGTGATAATATTGCTGAAAAAACGCTTCCAAATCGCTACGATGAATATGGTCAATATCGTCTATATGCAATATTCTGCCATAAGGATGTTGGTCGAAAATAGTTTCCATAAAACAGCAGCGGGCTTTATAAGACGTTTTTTCAAACTCAACCGCCAATTCGTTTTTCAGATTTTGCTTATAAATATCCAATTGTTGTTGAGGAAATGTAGGATTTTTCAACAAATCAGCCAACAAACACATCACTTGTCGGGTAGCCTTGGGCGGGAAATAGATATGCAAGGAAACATAATCCTTGCCGGCATTGCATATCAAATACGACCCGATGTAATCCAGTTGTTCGGCTATATCCACCGAAGACAAACTTGTGGTACCCTCTCGCAACATTTTCAGACAAGCGGTAGCGACCCCAAGTTTTTCCTGATAAAAAGCACCCGCTTTTATTTGTACAATCATCTGCACCATAGCAAGGTGAGCATTTGGCAAAAGCAAACAATCAATGCCATTGTCCAATGTATGCCGTTGTGGATTCAAGGATGGCAAAAAAACAAAATCGTGTATTAATGGGGCTTTGGTTCTATCTGTCATTTTCTATGGATATATCCAACATTTATTTTCTGGCAGCAATCGCCAATATCAGTCCGAGTACCGCTCCCAACAAGGCAGCAAAAAGCACTTGGGCATTTGGCGGCAAAATAAATGTGATGGTGTGTGCCGGAATCCAAAACAAAGGTATTGTTTTCTTAAACACAAAATTCCATTGCACTTTCCAATCCAAATTAGCAAGGGTCTCTCCTATTTTTATTGGCTTTGCAAGACAGGATATTTGCCCGTTGTATTTTGTAATGTGAGTATCCGTAATCTTGTGCAAAGTCATAAAAACAGGAGCAAAACTTGTATTCATCATCACACTAATACAAAATGCACCCCATAGTTTCAGCCACGAAAAACCACCCGTCATTGCGGCAGTCTGCCCTTCAAATCCTATTTTTTCCAAAGCAACAGGAATGCCCGCCGAAAAGACCTTCATCGCCAAGGCAATCCACATGCCCAACAATCCCCAAACCAAAGCCTTTGGCACAACACCGAATTGGGCATTGCAATAATAACCCGCACGTATGCGGCATGCCAACATCTCACCCATCGTTGCCAATATACCAAATTTCAAAAAGGCAAGCAAATAAGGATGCGCTCCATTGGTTTTGAGATAAAACTCATACAATGGTGTACTTAAAAAAAAGGGTAAAAATATGGCCAAAACCACCAATATGGCTACAATATCTTGTTTTTTCATTTTTATGGTCTTATTCTACAGTAACTGATTTTGCCAAATTACGGGGCTTATCCACATTTTTTCCACACATGACAGCCACATAATAGGCTAACAATTGCAAAGGAATACTTGCGATAATCGGCACTAACATTTCCTCTGTTTCGGGTATTTCTATCACAAAATCCGACAAATTTTTCACATCAACATCACCTTCGGTAACAATAGAAATGATTTTGCCTTTTCTGGCTTTCACCTCTTCTATATTGCTGACGATTTTTTTATAAGTTCCTTTTTTGGTTGCAATCACTACAACAGGCATGTTTTCATCTATCAAAGCAATGGGACCGTGTTTCATTTCAGCGGCAGGATAACCTTCTGCATGAATATAGGATATTTCTTTCAATTTCAAAGCCCCTTCTAATGCCACAGGATAATTGTAATTACGCCCCAAATACAGCACATTGGAGAAGTCTTTCATATATATAGCCACCTCTTGAACGGTCGCATTAACGGAATCAAGTACATATTTCACTTTATTGGGCAAGTCCTCCAAAGCGGCAATCATTTGTGTATATTGTTTCCGTTGTATTTTTTCCTTCCGCATAGCCAAAGACAACGCCATCAATGTCAAAACGGTAACTTGAGAGGTAAATGCTTTGGTAGAAGCAACCCCTATTTCGAAACCTGCATGTGTATATGAGCCTGCATGTGTTGCCCTTGCAATAGAAGAACCCACTACATTACAAATGCCCAACACCAAAGCGCCTTTCTTTTTGGCCAATTCTACGGCGGCCAAGGTGTCTGCCGTTTCTCCTGATTGAGAAATGGCAATAACCACATCATCTTCATAAATAATCGGATTTCTATATCTGAATTCCGAAGCATATTCCACCTCTACTGGTATCCGCACCAAATCTTCAAACAAATGTTCAGCAACCAAACCTGCATGATACGATGTCCCGCAAGCCACGATAATAAATCGGCGTGCCGACAACAATTTATCTTCATATTCAGTAATACCGCCCAAGGCCACAATCTCTTTTTTGAGATTTAACCTGCCCCGCATACTTTCTGCAATAGAAGTGGGCTGTTCGTAAATTTCTTTCAGCATAAAATGTTCATAACCGCCTTTTTCTATTTGGGACAAAGTCATTTGTAACTTTTGAATGGAGTGAGGCACTGTTTCGTTATGAATATTTTTAACCACCAAGTCATTTCCTTTGCTCAAAACAGCAATTTCCTCATCATTGAGATAGACTACTTTTTTGGTATATTCCACCAATGCCGAAGCGTCTGAAGCCACATAATATTCGTCTTTTCCAAATCCGATAATTACAGGACTACCCTTGCGGGCCACAATCAAAGTGTTGGGGTCATCTACCGAAAGAACAATAATACCATAGGTACCCACCACTTGTGTCAGTGCCAATCTAACAGATTCAACCAAATCAATATTCTCTTTTTTGTGAATATCTTCTATCAGATGAATCAGCACTTCTGTATCCGTTTCGCTTTCAAACATATATCCCTCTTTTATCAAAGCCTGTCGCAAGGCTATATGATTTTCAATGATACCATTGTGTATCAAAGCGATTTTTCTGTCTGAAGAGAAATGCGGATGTGCATTAACATCGGTAGGCTCACCGTGTGTGGCCCAGCGTGTATGGGCAATACCGCTTTTGCCGGAAATGTCTTTACCTTGGCAATGTGCTTCCAAGTCGGCAACTTTTCCGCTACATTTAAAAACTTTTATTTCCTTTGATTGCAACAATGCAACACCCGCACTGTCATAGCCACGGTATTCCATACGTTGAAGCCCCTTTATCAAAATCGGATAGGCTTCTTTATTGCCAATATAGCCAACTATTCCACACATATTGTTTAATCTTTAAATTCTGTATAATATATTTCCAAACGCAAGCGTTTGCTTTTGTCTGCCGTAGGATTGGCACCATAAACCGACAAAGAAGACAAACGGGAACCAACTACGGTAGGTATCAAATTCAAATCGGCATCTGTTCCCGAACCGTCTATTAAGTATTGTATATGTTTGGTTAAATTTATTCTGTATTCGTTGGTTGAAACATCAAATGTTCCGCCAAAATAAGTACTACCCAACACAGCATCTGCCACAGAATAATAGGTCGCATCTTCTTTGTTGTAATAATTGCATGTCAATGCAGTCGGACAAGGATATGTATTGGTATCCAAGTCATCGTATCTTGACACAACCAATTCTGCTTTGTGGATAATCACTTTTTTGTTTGCAAAAGTATTTTTCAGATACGGAAAATTCAATATGGTTTTGATACCATAGGACGATTGGACAAACAAACGTTCATCGGCTTTATCGTAATTATGGTTCAATTGTGCCTGCAAATCCGCATGGCACCCCTGATAATCGAAATGGTTTAGTGTAGAAACACGAGCCGTTGAATCATTTATCGGAAATGTATAAGCATAATTTCCGTCATCATTATGATAATACAAGGTCAATCGGGAGCGGGAATTCAACAAACTGACCGTTACGGCAGAGCCATCGCCCTTTTTGTCTTCTGCCACAATATACAGACCTTTGAAATAATTCAAAAAAGCACTCGAAGATTCATATTCCGCCCCACCCGATTTCGCAATAAATTTAGTATCCCCAAAAGAAGTTTTCAAAGGAATCCTGAATACTGCATTGGCAAACGAACTATCTGAAGAAACAGATGGGGTCGGATACCAATAATCATTGGGTGAAGCCAACAGATTTTCATTATTGACAGAAAAAGTTGTGCCTAAATAATATTTTTTTGTTCTGTCTATATCTTCAGTCAATTCATAGACACCCAATTTAAAACCATTCAAGGTGTCCCCATACGAAAGAGCATAGGTGAGTGTCAGTACCAAAGAATCCGCTTGTGGATTGGTACCGAAATTGGCACCATAAGATTCCAACCAAAATTGGGTATAAACACCTGTTTGTAAGTGTCCGAAAACAGGGTCAACCACATCTCCCAAAACATTGGCAACCATACCCGAAACGACAGCACTATCGTTGTGTAAAACAGAATATGCCTTAATGGTCGTCGTATCCAAAAAAGTGGCATTCAACAACTCATCTTCAGACTGAAGTCCCAAACCTACATTGTTAGGCTCTTTTTTGCATGCCACAAACAATGCAAGGGCAATCAACAATAATATACAATATTTTTTTTGCACTTTCATTTTATGCACTAATCCATAATTTGGGAATACAAAGCCAAATAATCGTCAGAATAATGTTCCTCCTTATGTACGAAATAAGGTTTTGATGATTTTTCAACCATTTTAACAATGTCATCTTCTACAGTATTTTCTGAAATAACAACAGCATCAGAATATTCTACCGCACGCTCTATCGTGGTTTGATAATTAAGCGGACGATATTTTTGGGCTTCTTTGGGTGAAATACCGCACATTTTCAATTTGGTACCGAATGAACGGTTTAAATTGCTGGAAAAACTATCATTATATATAGAAAAAACTATTTTGGCATTTGCAAAAAGTGGATTTTCATAATACAATTGTCTGATAAACAAAGGCACCAAACAAGAAATCCACCCGTGACAATGAATTACATCAGGACTCCACCCTAAATTTTTCACCGTTTCCAATACGCCGCGTGCATAAAATATTGCCCTTTCGTCATTATCTGGAAAGAACTTGTCTTTTTGATCAAACAGCATAAATTTTCTATGGAAAAACTCCATATTGTCAATAAAATAGGTTTGCATTCTAATAGATTGTATAGAAGCAACTTTAACAGTTAAGGGATGGTCGTTGTCGTTAATGATAATATTTTGCCCCGACAAACGTATAACCTCATGCAATTGATTTCTGCGTTCGTTTATCAAACCGTATCGGGGAAGAAAAGTTCGGATGTCTATACCCTTTTCCTGAATACTTTGGGGTAAATACCGTCCGATGATAGACATATAAGACGCTTCTAAATAGGGAGTAATTTCTTGATTTACATACAATATTCTCTGTGGTGTCATCTCTATTTTGTACTTAACTTTCTAAAAAATATGTGCAAAGATACAATTTTTTTTTGGAATACGGACCATTCTGCGGTCTTTTTCTATAACGGCAGAGGATGAGAAATGAGAATTTTGCAAGCCAAAACGGCTGCCATAATATGACAGCCGCAATCCTAATCTTTTAAATATATATATTACTGTTTCGCCTTGGCGACACCATAAACCACACCGATGAACACCAGCAATAATATGCCGTTGGTAATAACGTATGCAGGTGTGCTGAACTGCACAAAGGCAAAAAACAATTGTGCGATGAGCAGCACAACGAAAAATACGCCACCGACAGCAGCTGTGTTGGCAGAAGTGCGTCCTTGTTCAAAGCGTAGTCCGAGGCATGTGGCTAAAGGCAAAAACAAGGCGATGCCGCCACCAATGGCTAATAATAGTTCCTGACCTTCTGTTTTACAGAAGGCATACAAAGCGTATGCTGCCAATGCACTGACAGCCAATGCGATGATAGTTGGAATAATGTTGAGTTTCATATCATTACGATTTGTTTTTTATAAGAAAAATTTTAAACTATATGCTACAGCATGGGTGGTGGCGGCGGAACAGCTCCGAACAATATATGGCGAGTTCCTGCACGTTGCCGGCTAGTTCCCATTGTGCCATACCTTGTTTCCAAACATAGGTTTGGGCGGTCAATTGACCGTTTTGCACCATTTGTTGCAACTGTTGCATATTGTATGGTCCAAATTGTTGCCCGTTGACAGAAACCATATAAGTTACATTCACGGCACCTGGCATTGGTGGCGGTGCCATTTGTTGCTGCGGCTGTTGCATGGCTTGTTGTTGTGCTTGTCCCAAACCATTGTTCATCATGTTGGCCATTTGTCCGCCCATGGCGCCTCCCATAGCCATACCCATCATCATGCCGGCAGGGTTCATACCGAATCCTCCACCGTCTCCGCCAATGTTCATCTGGCTCATTTGTCCGAGATTGTTGGCGGCGGCCGACAGCACTTCGGCTTGTTTGTTGATGGTATGTGCCTGCAAGTTCTGGCTTTCTATCCCCAAAGAGGCGGATTTCTCGTAC
>CAJOFD010000029.1 GCA_905233585.1 uncultured Bacteroidales bacterium | reverse complement strand
GTTTTTGCAATGCAATTTCATAACTTTCCAAATTGAACTTAAAAAAATGAAAGAAGAAATATGTTGTGAATTGCTTTCATTTTTTATGTATCTTTGCTATCTGAAACAATGAATATGTCCCGGAAGGGTTGTAAGCACTGGTTGTGAATTGCTTTCATTTTTTATGTATCTTTGCTAGCTGAAACAATTATTATCTCTTGTCATTGTGTAACTACATGTTGTGAATTGCTTTCATTTTTTATGTATCTTTGCTAGCTGAAACAATATCCGCCATTGTCGGCAACAGACGTGACTTGTTGTGAATTGCTTTCATTTTTTATGTATCTTTGCTAGCTGAAACAATTAATGAAGCACGTACATTCTTACAAGAGTGTTGTGAATTGCTTTCATTTTTTATGTATCTTTGCTAGCTGAAACAATTTTTGATAAATAAAACAACTTTAAGAGATAGTTGTGAATTGCTTTCATTTTTTATGTATCTTTGCTAGCTGAAACAATTTTTAATTTGTTCGCTTAAATCAACATCTTGTTGTGAATTGCTTTCATTTTTTATGTATCTTTGCTAGCTGAAACAATGTGACCCGAAAATAACGCCGAACACGCAAGTTGTGAATTGCTTTCATTTTTTATGTATCTTTGCTAGCTGAAACAATATTGAACGCTATTGGTGGAACGAGAGATGTGTTGTGAATTGCTTTCATTTTTTATGTATCTTTGCTAGCTGAAACAATTTACGGAAACCCTAAATTGTAAGTGTTATGGTTGTGAATTGCTTTCATTTTTTATGTATCTTTGCTAGCTGAAACAATAAAAAAATAAAATAGTTTTTCACGAAAATGTTGTGAATTGCTTTCATTTTTTATGTATCTTTGCTAGCTGAAACAATATACTAGCTTGATTATAGTTTGCGAACTCAGTTGTGAATTGCTTTCATTTTTTATGTATCTTTGCTAGCTGAAACAATGCTCTCGCGTGTCTGCCGTATCCGGCAAAGGTTGTGAATTGCTTTCATTTTTTATGTATCTTTGCTAGCTGAAACAATATAAAACAGAAGTAGAAGTTGTAGCCGGAGGTTGTGAATTGCTTTCATTTTTTATGTATCTTTGCTAGCTGAAACAATAAGCGCAACAGAAAAAAAACAATTCATTGAGTTGTGAATTGCTTTCATTTTTTATGTATCTTTGCTAGCTGAAACAATTTATTTTGTAGATCTAATGTCAACATTTCTGTTGTGAATTGCTTTCATTTTTTATGTATCTTTGCTAGCTGAAACAATCTCTTGCTAACCAACCTAAGCCTAAATCTGGTTGTGAATTGCTTTCATTTTTTATGTATCTTTGCTAGCTGAAACAATACGATAGCAGTATTTTGTTAAAAATCAATTATTTCATCTTTATTTTAGAAATAAAAAATCCCGATATAAGATCGGGCTTTTTTGTGCGTAGTTTTCAATTTTTTTATTCAAAATTTTAGAGAGCAAGCAAGAATATTGTTATTTTCAAATCCGCAATTTTAAATTTTAATCAAAAAATCTGCGAAATCAATCTTTAAAAAAGTTCTAATTGCTGTCCAGGAGCAGTAGGACTTTCTTCTTTTTTACCGATAAAAATCTCCATACTCCCAAATTGTTTGTCTGTAATATTCAAAATGCCCACCTGACCTTTGGACGGTAAAAATGATTTGACACGATTGATGTGTACCTCTGCATTTTCACGACTTGGACAATGTCGGATATAAATTGAAAATTGAAACATTGTAAAACCGTCTGTCTGCAATTTTTTCCTAAATAGGGAAGCGGCTTTCCGTTCCATTTTGGTTTCTGTAGGCAAGTCAAAAAACACCAATATCCACATAATTCTATATTCACAAAATCTATTTGTCATTTGCTCTGTTTTTCAGGATAAACAATTTTGCGGACTTCACCGCTAAAACATTTATATAAAGATGCTGTTGTTTGTCCGATTGCTATCATTAAAGGGCTGCGTTGCCCGTTTATGATAACATCTAAAGTGGGAATACTTAGCAATTCTTTTTTTATTTCGGTATTGATGTCTAAATTATGGGGCCTTTTGTCCATCAGTTCAATAACCAATTCATCAACGTATGGGCGATATGGTTCCATTATATCATCGGCCAAACAATAGGCATTGTAACGATTGTGATGATGTATGCCCAAGGTAGGTAACATGCCGCTTGCAACCAAAGAGCGGGCCACTACGGCTCGCAATATGGCATAGCCGTAATTGAGTAAGGCATTTGGAAACATACCTTCTCTATCGCGAATAAAATGAGGAATATGAGGAAAAATATTTTTCCAATAATAGGCGGCTGCTCTGCCTTCCAAATTATCGTTGTCTCCACTTTTGACATCGTTTGCCCATTTTTGCATATTTCCTATTTCAACATGGCTATATGTTTTTAGTATGGCGGCCTGATTGCGGATTTTGCATTGAATAGTTTGTTGCCACAATTGTTTTTTTAGAGGCAGGGAAGCGTCAATTTGATAACGGAAACGCTCACTTTGGGTTGAGTTTCCGCACAAAGGCAATAGCAGACCAACAGGTAAATGGCTATTGTCACAAGTGATAACGGCACAATTGTTTTCCAGAAGTGTTTCCAATAGTCCTTGTGTCAGTGTTATTTGCTTATGGTCAAACAATATAACGCCAATATCTTCAATAGGAATAGTTCTAATGGCATTTTTTTTGAACGATTCGGGTAGGGTGTCGTTGTTTTCAACTTCGGGCAGTTTGATAACCAACTGCTTGTTTTTTAGTGATAAGTAAGCAGGATTGCTAAAACAAAGGGTTCTTTTTATCATATTGTATCAGATTAAATGTTTATCATCAATCTAATACAATATATATGCCAAACTATAAATTTATAAATAAGTAAGCTAGATAACCAAACAAAAGGTCTGTTTTATCATGGCTGTTGTTCTTCATCAAACGACAAGAAATCATTGTCGTTGTCGGATGGCAGAAAATTTTTGTCCGACACAACACTTCTGCCCAACTCTTTTTCGGTCGCCTTGCGCGCCGTACCGGCCACATTGCCGCCACGTCGGGCAATCTTCTTGCTTTCGGTGAACGATTCGGGTTTCTCTTTTTCCGATATTTCAGTCGTGACACGTTCGCCGAGCATGGTGAAGATCAGTTCGAGGTCGTCCATGTGGTCGCGCAGGTTCTGGCTCTTCTTGGTCAAGCCCTTGAACTCCTTGTATTCCGATGGCGTCATACCGAATGTTGCCTTGCTGATTTCGGCGGTAAGGATGGCGAAGTCGCGCTCCTCGGTGATGCCGCGTTTTTTCCACTCGTCGGTCAGGTTCTGACGGATGGCAATGCCACGCAACCGCTTGTCAATCCAGTCTTTCGGGTAACCTTTCTGTTCGTAGAGCTGCTTCATGCGCTCTTGTGCCAGTTCCGGGTTCTCAATTTCAAGCATACGTTCATAACCCACATGCGCCAGCCACTGCTTGAACGGCTCGGCTTTGGGCGATGGGATGGACTGGATGATGCGGAAAAGTCCCTTGACGTTGGCACAACTCATACGTTGCCTGCCACCCGCGGTAGGAACTGCAAGGATAGGTACAATTTGTACCCACCCTTTAGCTAATTCTGCATCACGCAATTTCATGCGCTTGACGTATTGTTTCGGGTCTGCGCTGTCGGTCAATGCGGCAACCACATCTCCACTACGAAATACCATTGTTCCTCCTCGTCGTTCCAAACGGAGCGAATTTTTTTATCTTGAAATAGCTTTATGTTGCTCATAGCTTCTGTCCGTTTAGTTCAACTATATTGCCTAATCTGTCCACTTTAAGTGGAACGCAAGTTTCTTTCATCATTTCGCCAGTGATAGCGCGCTCCGCTTTATTCAATGATGTAAACTCGACCTTATCGACAATTGTTTTTGCCACTTTATCATTGATAAAGAAGCATTGATTGCCAGAAGAAGACACCATTTTATAAATTCTCGTCTTATCAACCGCCTTAATTCCGTCCTTCAACTCCTCTTTGGTTGGTAGATAAACCAAATCGTTTGGCGAAAGGATGAACAACAACTTAACATCAGAAGAGACTAAGTTGTTTCCTTTCAAAGATGTTATCGCGCCATTGAGAACCGAATTTCTTTTGGCAATCAATCATCACATTGAGCGGAATAGTGAGATATGAGCGTACGCTTTCCATTTCACCAGTTTCTTTGTTCAATTTTTCAGAACTGAAAATGGCGAAGAACAGGTTTGTGCCCTTTGCAGCCTCAACAAACTTGGCAGACTTGTTGCCGTTTTGTCCAACAGCAAACTTGTCAGCCTTTTCATACACGCGAACTTTCTGTATTGGCTGATGAAATTTCCCATTGTTCAAAACCTCGATGTTGCGGTTCATCTCGTCAATGCCATCGGGCGAAAAAGCCAATTCTGAATCACCGCCTTTTGCCTCCAAGTGTGCAAGAAGGATCTTCTGTATGCCTGTATCGGTCACACTCTCTTCTATCTTCTTCTTATTGAATGACGAGTCGAGCGGTTTGCGTGTAGCGAAATAACGCTCTTTTACAATGCCGTTTTCGTCTTTTATATCTTGCGTATAATAGTAAACCTTTATTTTCTTGATGTCAATGTCCGACCAAACATCTTTATTGTCCTCAACATATTTTTTTATGTATTTGGCATCGTGACCTTGTGCAAGCAGCTCTTGCACCTTATGTTTGAAATCTTTATTGACAATCATCCTGGGATTTTTCAACGCATCATTCAATGACACCTCTTTTGTAAAGCGCAGATTTACCTCTCCAAAAACTGTGTCTTTGTGCATTGACTTACGTATCGCCCAGCTGTCACCTTTCTCTTGCCTTTTCAAGACCCTCTTGCCGCTTTCGTCAAAATGCTGATAGTGGTTTGTTGTCTTGTTAATTACGCGCAAGTTCTGCTTGAAACTGACAATTATATTCTCCAAAGCCTGCTTTGCATCGATGGCAAACGAATTCCATGGCTTCAGGAACTCTTTGGCAACCTCTATTTCTTTCCCGTCCACTATCGTCTTTTCAAATCGACGGAGCTTGCGCTGAAGTTGATAACGGTTGGCATTGTGTTTTGAATGAGAAGCCTCGTTGTTGAGCAAATTTACATGGTCGCGTGTGGCGCAAGCTATCACAATAGCATCCATAGCGTGATGACGATGGTCAATGCGTTTCTTGTTGAATCCTTTTTGAAGTTCGAGCGGCATAGCAGGGATTTCATGTCCTTCCGCACTTATGGCAGTAAATACATTTTTACCTGTCAGTTCGTTCAAACGGCGGAAACGTGGCAAAATGATATTATTCCAAACATCATTCATTCCCCAATCTTTTTTCAATCGGTCAGTAATAGAACCGTTGCACGAAATCAGATTTTTCGAAACAGCCTCTTGCTCGTACTCACCATTCGGCAATTTTTCGCGCACGATGTTCGATAGCAAGCCTTTTACGAGTTTGCTGATGTAGCGACTATCGTTCAGCTGGCGCTCGATAAATCCGTCGGGAATATCGTCCATTAACAATTTCTTCATCTTTGTGCGATTATTGGCATAGTGCTTCTTTACAAAATCTTCGTATGCCTCAACCGAAAGAATCTCAACCGTTTTGCCTTGGCTGATTTGAACTTTTTCGCCTTTGTGAGCTTTGATAAACTCAAAGCCAAGCTGACGGTCTTTCAATTTATTCACCTCAGCCTCGCAAATAACCTTATTGCTGAATGAATCGTCAAAATATCTTGATTGTGGAATAACGTGTTCAATCTCGTATACAGAAGTGAACAACTTTGCAAGCGGGATCATTTCGCCCGTGTAAGGCGAACGATATTTTTGTTCAAGCCAACATTTATAGCGCGTTATATCTGACTTAGAAGGCTGTGCCATTTTGGAAATCTTACTTACAAATTCGAATTCCTTATCGTCTTTAGTGAGATTATCAAGAGCATTTTCCTCGTAAATACGCAAAATATCCTGCTGGCTTGGTGAATACGGACGCACGTTTTCAATGCCCATTTCTGGATTCATAAACTCCATCAGCATTGCCTTAATGCGCAAGTTGGTATTCTCGTTCTGCTGAATAGTTTCAGTCATCCTCTTGCGCTTGTCGGCTGGATTCTTCATCTCGCGACCAAGTTCTACGTGAATTTCGTCAATGTTGCCCTCCTGCTTCCAGATGTCGCGCACGGTGCGGAGCGTTTCTGTAACAACCAGCTCCACAATAGGATTTCGCAAAGAATGTTGCTTGAACGCTTTCAGATATTTATCAATATCTTCCGGCTTCTCCCACTTTTCAATTTCCTTAGCCTCCGAATGACGGTCGTACACAATGTAGCAAGCCAACCAAATTGGCAAGCCTCTGAAATGCGTTTCGTCAGTCAGATTGATAGCCTTTTCGCGAACACGATTTCTAATCTTCTCGTCGTATTCACCCGTGATAATCTTATCAATGCGCTCTTTTGTTTTTGCATCAATAGCATCTGCACTCCAATATTTGCCAATTCGCATAAGTGGGAGCAACTTCTTGATAGCCTTTTCAGAATACGAGCCATATTCCTTTTTGAACGGCTTGATTTTGGCAAAGACATCGGCAAACGATTCGGGCAAACTGTTCTTCTCGGCATACTTTTTCAGAGCCTTGCCAATTTCAGTTTTATCCTCGACAGAATAAAGAATATGCCAAAGAGACATTTCTTGCTCTTTATTCAAGAAATCTGCAGAAACTCTACATTTGTCCAATCCTTTCAGAATCTCGGCACGCGTTTCATTGCACGGATATTCCTTATCCTCAACGTAGTTCCAACGATATGGATAGTGGTCTTTGCCCTTCTCTTTTTTGAACTTGAAATAAGAGTTGAGCAAAGTATCCTGCTTGATTGAAGCTCTGTCGTTGAGCCAATCGAAAAGAGCGACATACTTTTCTCCAGTTGATAAATATTGCCCCGTTACATCAAAGTCTGTTTCTCTTTCATAAATACGTAGATTCTGCACAAACTGCCATAAACGGAACTCTTGGAAAAGCGGATTCGACTTTGCTATGCACTTTATCGGATGCTCATTGCCGTTCTTGTCGAAATGCGATTCATACGGGCAATCGCTGATAAGGGATTTTTTTCTTTTCAGCGGACGCTGATAGAACAGAATATCGTTGATGAACAAATTGGCGAAGTCGGGCTTTGCAATATTGTTGCAATGCGCCTCATTGTTCGGATATAGTTCTTCGATGCAAGCCTTGTATAACGCATCGTCTTGTAATTCAGTAATCAAAGTCTTCTGAATGTCAAGAATCTGTTTCAACTCATCCTTATAATACTTGCGTTCAACTGTGCGCACAAGTTTCCCTATGATTTTCTGGTTGGGGTTTTGCAACAAATTATCGTAAATATAACAACCAACTGTCTTTTGGCTATCGATGATGTTTTTCTCAGTACGCAACTTTATTTTTGCATACATTTTGCCTTTCTTTTGAGCATCCATCCGCTCTATTTCGTCAGGAGTAGGCAAAAATGATAGTTCTTCCTTTTTACTTCCATCTTTCAAAATTGTGGTTTTCAGCACAAATTCCTTTGTTTCATTAGCCCAGGCAGAAATATCATTGTAAAAAGCGGCACGGTATGTTAATCCATTGTCAAGAGGCATTTCATACCAGTACTTGTCATATTTTTTGTCCTTTTCCTTCTTTTCTACTGATAGAATCTTTGCAGAGATGATTTCTATGGTTTCATTAAATTTTTCTTCCTCTTCTTCGCCACGCAGTTGGTAATAACCACGTTTTTGGTTGAACTGTAACAATATCCACGCAAGTTCCTCTTTGGTAATCCTTTGCGTTAGGGCTTTCTTGCGAAGGTAATAAATTGTCCAGTCGTATGGAACTCTTTTGCCATCAGCCACGAGTTGGGGCTGATGCTGTGAAAAGTCAGTCAGCATTTCATGAAACGCATCTTGAAAAATAAACTCAAACTTTTTTTCTTGCTCCCTTTTCCATGCTAATTTAGGCTCGTCATAATTTATGAACTTTCCAAACTCATTTATTTGACTGGCAAAATGCTCGGGAAGAAATCCCATCTGTTTAAGCACGCGCAATAGACGCTCTCGTCGTTGCAGATTACGTTCCAATAATCGACGTTTGCCTCTAAAATCTGTACGTTTTGCCGTTTGAGATACAGAGTTTCCTATGTCAAAATCGCTAAGGATGTCCGCCGACATGGGAATAATTCTACTACCAGCGGAACTGATTCCAATAGGTTTTAAACACGTTGTTTCGTCGTTGCGGGTTTCTGCTTCCGCTTTCACCACCGCCCAACCAATGCTGTTGGTGCCTAAATCAAGTCCTAATATCTTTTTCATTTATTTGAGATATATTAAAAATGCAAATTTATTCATTTTTCAGGGAAAAACAAAATTTTCCTCAAAAATAATTTTGTATTGATTTTTTTGATACTTTTGCAAAAGATACATAAAAGAAGCAATTCACAATAAGGATTATTCCGTTGTGAGAACATTTAAAGCGGCCTTTACGGGTCGCTTTCTTTTTGTGTGGTGTTTAAATGGTATTGAATCATTATTGCAAAGCAATATCCAACACAACAATTTCCGATTGGCTGCCTATTCTGAACGGCGGCCCCCACAAGCCTAATCCTGAGGAGGTGTAAATGTGGGTATTGTTTATTTTGTCGTACCCATAACTATGTTTGTATCGTAAGGCGGTGATGAGATTTATCGGGAAAAATTGTCCGTTGTGGGTGTGCCCGAATAAAGCAAGGTCAATGTTTTGTGAAACAATGCTATCAATGGTTTCGTTGTCGGGTTGGTGGTCAATGCAAATGCTTGCTTGTTGAGGGTTTAGTGTTTGCGTAAGATACTCCACACTTTGTCGAGAGATATTTGTTTTGTCGTCCCGCCCTATAATTTGCATTCCGTTGGGGAGTGTGGCTATGCTGTCCTGTAATAGGGTAATATTTGTTTTGTTGATAAAATCCAAAGTTTTTTCCTTCCCGCTCAAATAATCATGGTTGCCCAAGACCATAAAAATGCCATATTTTGTTGTCAGCCCATTGAGTTCTTCATACATTTTATCTGCTTCAACCGGATAGATGTTCATATCAATCAAATCCCCGCCAATCAAAACAATATCGGGTTGCAAATGGTTAATGGTTTCCACAAACTTGTGCAACCTATTGCGTGTAATGCCATAGCCTAAATGCACATCGCTGATAAAAACCGTTTTGATTTGTTGTTTTTCGGTAAAGTTTTTGCTTATGACTATGTTTTTATGTTGTATTTTAGGTTGTGAAAACTGTACAAAGCCCCAACACATAACAAGTATAGCCAATCCCATGCTGATGAATATGCCGTGCGGAATATGTATGCCACATGCATTTAGCAATAAAACAAGTCCGTAAATAATTGCAGTATATAAGATAAAAACTATCCAAGATGTACTAATCCAATACATATAGTGTCCGATTTGGGGTGAGATGTTTTTGCGTAGAATCCATTGCATGATAAAAAAAGACAATGCCAATATCCAAAAAACAACAGATACGGAAATTTTTCCGCACAAAGACCAACTATTAAGAGTATGTACAAGGGCAATGTTCAAGCAAATATGAACCCCCAAATATAATGCAAAAATAAAAATCAAAATCAAAACAAGTACAAACATATTTTTTTATATTAAATTATTTATATTGATTGTCGTCCAATTCTTTTCCGCAATATTTGCAATACAAAGCACTTTTGTCGTTGTCGTGCTGAGGTCGTCCGCAATTTTTACAGGTTTTTCCTTTCACGTTTTTGGCAATATTCACACTCACAATGCCTGTAGGAATGGCAATGATAGTATAACCGATGAGCATAACGCAAGCGGAAATAAATCTTCCTAAGGATGTTGTCGGTGTAATATCGCCATATCCAACTGTTGTCATGGTAACGATGGTCCAATAGATACTATTAGGAATGTTGTCAAAACCTGTGCCGGGTTCATCTTTTTCCAATACGTACATAATGGTGCCAATTACCAATGCCAACAAGCAAATGAAAGAAAAAAATACAAAGATTTTTTTACGGCTTTCTTTCAGTGATTGTAAGATAAGATTGCCTTCAGATAAAAAACTGAACAACCTGAATACTCTGAATACCCGTATTAAACGGAATGTACGAATCAATAACAGATAATTTGCACTGGTGAAGAATATGCCCAAATAGGTTGGCAGGGTGGACAATAGGTCAATTATCCCATAGAAACTGAAAATATATTTCTTTTTGTCAGGGACGCAATATACTCGTAAAATATATTCTATGGTGAAAAATAAAGTGATAATCCATTCCAAGACACGCAAAAATGTTTCCCAACCCGATGAAAACAAATGCATGCTGTCCAATATAATCAAGGCAATGCTGGCGACAATAAAACCGATGAGCACAATATCGAACAATTTGCCTGACCAAGTGTCTGATTCAAAAATTACAACGTATAATTTTTCTTTTAATGTATGTTGCTGTTTATGATATTGAATGCTATCATATACTTTTTTCCAAAATTTATAGATGTTTTTAAAAAATTGCTTCATGTCTGTTGTTTTTTAATGTTTGATTATTGTAAAACAATGTTTGTCAATAGTTAAATAATATATACCATTGGCAAAATCAGATATATCTATGGGAATAAGATTGTGGAAAACACTTTGTTTTTTGAGCAGTTTTCCATTTGTGTCAAAAATGGATATTTCTTGTTTGTCAATAATGTCTGCTTGTATGTGCAGATAAACCATATCTCTTGTTGGATTGGGGTATAGGCTTATGTGTTGATGTTTTTTTATGGGAGAGATTGCATTTGGGAAATAAAACAATGGCATAGAGGGGTCTCCAAATAATATCCAAGCGGTTGCTTCTTTGTTTCTATGCAAAATGGCAGAGGTGTAAACAAAGGCCTGTAACCAAAGATTTCCAATGGTACTATTGTCGTTTAATGAATCCAAAGCAGCGGACAAGCCTTCCAAATTGGCATCCCAATCGTTGAATATGGACGACATGATGGTTGCTTTGGCTCCATGAGGACTACGCAACCATGTTTCAGCAAAGCAGGTTCGATTTACAAAATTTCCGTTTAAACAAGCCGCCGATACAACAATTGGGAATATCGTGTTTGATAAATTGTGAATATCTGTGGCAGAAAATTCCGAAGTTTGCCATGCGTCATAGTCGCCATGACCTGCATATAACAATAGTTCACACCCTTGATTTATGACATTTGAAAGTTGTTGTCGGGTCGGATTGCCAATGCTGTCATGACCGCCTTGGGACCCATCAAATAATTCTGCTTGCAATTGAAAACCAAGGGCAAACAGTTGAGGATATAATTCTCTTAGCCGTTCCCAATCAGTTTTGTCTGTCCATTCGGAACGGATATTGGAAGCAATAGTCACTAATCTGCGATTGTTGCTTACAGACATTGATTTTTCAATCATGGTAAATAATTCGTCTTTTGTTGTGCAAGGAAATCGTCCCACAGCCATACGTGGCATACTATCGTTTTCAAACATCGCGTATGGGGCATCTGTCCAACCTTCGTCAATCGGAAAGGAGGGAATGAAACCATCGTCGCCAATCAATAAGAGATAAAGGGCAGGGGTGGAGGTGTAGGTTTGAAAAATTGCGGTTTTAATTTCTGCTGTGGATTTGTTGGTGTCTATGCTTATAATTTGACAATTGATGTTTGTGTTTCGTTTGTGATTGATAAAATCATTCAGACAATCGGAAAATTGATGGGGAACAACAATAATCATATTGCTGTTTTGGGCGGCGACAAAGCCGAAACAAGTTATGCCAATAAGTAATAGAAATATCTTTTTCATAATAAAAAATATCAGTCTTCAGATATTTCTTCTATAATTTCCCGATATGTAGAAAAAACATTGGCACGTGATATAAATCCGTAATAAATATTGTTTTCATCAATCACAATCATATTATATAATCCTGATTGACGGAATTTTTCTACTACGGAAATCATTTTTTCGTCAGGAGTAACCGATGTCGTCGGGAAAAAGGCAACATCTTTTAGTGGCATATCGTATTTTTCTTCATGGAATATAAGAGAGCGCACGTCATCTAAAATGACAATACCATAGAAACGTTGTTGAGCATCGACCAAGGGGAAAATATTTCTTACCGATTGTTCAATGGCAGGCAATAAATCTCTGATTGTTGCATCGGGATTGACGGTAACAAAGTTATTTTCTATCAAGTTTTCGACATTCAACAAACTCAAAGCGTGTTTGTCTTTGTGATGAGTAATCAAATTGCCTTCTGCCGCCAAGCTTTTGGTATAAACAGAGTATTTTTCAAAAGGGTAGAATATACAGCACGAGATTAATGTTGTAAGCATTAAAGGTACAAACAATTGATACCCCCCTGAAATTTCAGCGATTAAGAATATCGCTGTTAAGGGGGCTTTCATAACACTGCCCATCACGCCTGACATGCCTGCTAAAATGAAGTTTAAAACAGGTAAATGTGTGTCAAAAAATGTATTGATAAACGTTGCTACCAAACAACCGGCAATACCGCCTAAAAACAAAGAGGGGGCAAATACGCCGCCAATTCCACCTGCTCCAGTAGTGAATGCCGTGGCAAAGGTTTTGAACATCAGCAAAAAGAACAGAAATGCCAGCAATAAAAAATCGTTGTATTGCCAATCGTAAAACGGACTGTTCTGAAACAGATACGACAAGTGTCCGTTCATAATATTGCTTAGGGCTTCGTAGCCTTCACCGTAGAATGAGGGGAACAGAAAAATAAGTACACTCAACAAGACACCACCAATGAGAATTTTTAGCCATTGCTTTTTCATTTTTTTGAATACGGATTCAATAGATGCAGACATTCTCATAAAATACAACGAATACAAACCCGTAACAAGTCCCAAGATGGCGTAAATCGGTAGGTTTTCAATGGCAAAATCGGAAATTTTTCCAATATTGTCAAACATGATGCTATGTCCTAACAATATGTAAGACATGCTCATGGCTGTTACTGCAGATACCAGCAATGGAAAAGCAGAGGTGATAGTCAAATCCAACATTAATACCTCAATGGCAAAAACGACACCTGCAATAGGAGCGTTGAAAATGGCAGCCACGGCAGCCGTAGCACCGCAAGCTACTAAAGTAATGGTCGATTTGGTGTTGAGTTTGAAAAAAATGCCCAAACGGGAGCCTATGGCCGAACCTGTCAAGGTGATTGGGGCTTCCAAACCGACAGAACCGCCAAAACCGACTGTAAGCGTACTGGCTACAATTGACGAATAGGTGTGATGAACTTTTAGTTTGCCATTGTTGCGGGCTATGGCATACAATACCTTGCTAACCCCATGGCTCAAATCGTCTTTGACAAAAAACTTGACAAAAAGAACGGTAATGGTTATACCGATAATGGGAAAAGCCAAGTACAAATAGTTATAATCATTTTCAGGGAAGGCTTTTTGTAATATCTCGTTCATGGTATGCACACTTATTTTGAGCAAAATGGCTGCCAACGAAGCGATAATACTCACAAAAACACTCAAAACTAAAATTTTGTTGTTGTTTGAAAGGTGAGTAAATAAAAAAAGTATGCGATTGATGTATTTTTTACCATCCATAGTTTATAAAGGATAAGATTAATCCCAAATGAAAAGTCCATTTGTCTCCATTATCATCAACATAAGACAATTTCAGTTCTTTGTTTGAAAATTTGACAATGGTGTAAACCCTGCTGATAATTTGATTTTTCCCCTTTACATTAACAATTAAGGTTTTCTTTTTATCTCCGAAATCCCAAGTGCCTTCTGCTGTTTGTTTGTTGAGATAGTCTTCGGAATAGTCTATCATGCAAACTTTTGTCTGATAGAACGAATATATACTTGCAAGGTGTTCTTCAACACAGGGATATTCGGAGGTGAAAATGCCGTTTTTTTCGATTTTATCAATCTGCCATTCGCCGCGGATGCGGTCTTTGAGGCGTGTGAAACTAACTGACGGTTCTTCGTAGCGGCAAGAGCCCGAGATAGACAAAAGGAACAAACCTACAATGAAAAATTTTATTTTATCCATTTTTCCTGCATTAAATGAGATGTTTCAACATTAATATCGTATGTGTTTTGTAAATATTTGCTTAATTTATTGGCGAAATAAACCGAGCGGTGTTGTCCGCCCGTGCAACCGAAACTTATCATCAAATTGGTGAACATGCGACTGGTATAATTTTTCACGGCCATATCCACAATGGATTTTACATGGTCGAAATAAAGGGCGACTTCAGGACTATTGTCCAAAAAATCGATTACCTGCCGGTCTGTTCCATTCAACCGTTTGTATTGTTCATATCTGCCCGGATTGGGCAAACAACGGCAATCAAAAACAAATCCGCCGCCATTGCCGCTACGGTCTATGGGAAAACTGTCTTTATCTTTGTATGAAAAGCTATGGATTTGCACTTGTAATTTAGGCATACAAAATTGTTGCAAGGAAGGAGCGTCTATCATTTCTGCAAAAATATGCCACAAATGAGGTATGTCTATAGGCAGTTGCACATTGCCCAACAACCATTTCAGATTGTTCAAAGCAAAGGGAATGCTTTGCAAGAAATGTTTTTTCCCTTCATAAAATCCACGGAAACCGTATGAACCCATGGCCTGCATAATGCGAATGAAAACAAAGGCATAGTAATATTTTCTAAAACTTCGGGCTTGTTGCGGGTTGATTGTTTGTAGGTTTTCGATGTAGTAATCCAACAGTTCTTCTCTAATATGTTCGGGAATATTGGCTTTGCCGTCATAGAGTAGGGAGGCGACATCGTATTGCAAGGCACCTTTTCTGCCGCCTTGGTAGTCGATGAAAAATATTTCTTCGTTGAAGATCATTAGATTTCTGGACTGGAAATCCCGATAGAGAAAATATTGGCTGTCGGCTTCCAACAGAAAATCAGTTAAAGTGTCAAAGTCGTTTTCCAACAATTGTTCATCGAAAGGAATTTTGGCTAATTTGAGGAAATAATATTTGAAATAATTCAAATCCCAACGGATAGATTGGGCGTCAAAGGCACTGCGCGGATAGCATTTGTCGAAATCCAAACCATTTTTTCCGCAAAATTGAATATTTAGCAAACCTTTTAATGCCTTTTTGTAATAAACCATTAATTCTTCGGGAAAAATATCGGTTGGATTGGTCTGCCGTTGTCTGGTCAAAAAATTGTATAAGGTTTCATCGCCCAAATCAGACAAGATATAAATGTTGTTTTCAATATCTTCTGCCAAAATTTGCGGCACGGCAATGCCTTGATGGAGAAAATGTTTTGTGAAACTCAAAAACGCTTCATTTTCTTTTTTGTCGTCGTTGAAGACTCCGATTGCTGTTGTTTGCGGGGAGGTGATACGAAAATATTTACGGTTCGACCCCGAGGCAGGCAATAGTTCGGTGGACAAAACGGGACAATGAAACGTCTTGTCAAACAAGTTTCCGATATTTTTGATAATTGATTGCATCAGGTTATTTCACCTTAAATAATTCCACTTGAAAAATCAATGTTGCACCGCCTTTTATTGCACTGCCGGCGCCGTTGTCGCCGTAGGCAAGGTGGGATGGAATGTAAAATTCGAATTTGGAGCCTTCGCTCATCAGTTGCAAGCCTTCTGTCCAGCCTTTGATAACTTGATTTAGGGGGAATTCTATGTTTTCACCTCTATTGACAGAAGAATCGAATACGGTTCCGTCTATCAGAGTGCCATGATAGTGCACTTCTACGGTATCTGTTGCGGTCGGTTTTTTGCCGATACTTTCTCTCAGAACTTTGTATTGCAAACCGCTGGGTGTTTCTATGACGCCGGGTTTTTTCTTGTTTTCTTCCAGAAATTGGCGGCCGCGTTGTTTTTCTTCTTCTATATCTTTCTTTTCGATGACTTGTATTTCTTGTTGAAGCAATTGCATTTGGTTTTGGATTTCCGACATGGTCAGTTCAGGTGTTGTGCCGTTCAAGGTGTCGGCAAAACCTTTGGTGAATGATTCAATGTCTATTTTTATACCCATTTTAGCCCAATCGGCACCGATTACAATGCCTAATGCATAAGATTTTTTGTCTGTTACACTCATTTTATTTTATGTTTTATGTTTTATGTTAAATTTCGTTGCAAAGATACAACTTTTTTAGTTGAGAATTGAGAAATGAGAATTGAGAATTTTGCCATTGGCGAGCGGAGAGGTTAAAACTTGTTTAAACTATCCCGAGACACGATGCAAAATGGGCGAAGCCAATTGAGAATTGAAAAATAAGTTGTAAGGAGGCACGCAGTGCGTCCTTTTGATAATATCCAAGAAAGTTGTATAAAAACGGACACGTTCAATGTGTCCTTACAAAAAAGAAAGTAGAGACGTATCATGACGCGTCTCTACGGAAAGATTAATTCTTACATTATTTAATATATCGTAACAAAGAAAGCTGTTTGCCGAAAGCCGGCAAATGACATTCCTGCCGATTTGCTGTTTGCGAAAATCTCGCAAATCGTATTTCCGCCGATTTGGCAGTATTGTAGAAAAATGATTATACATTATATTAATATATGGAGCAAAACAACGGCTGACGGAAGACCCTTTCTTTGGGTTTATCCAAGAAAGTTGTATAAAAACGGACACGTTCGATGTGTCCTTACAAAAAAGAAAGTAGAGACGCCTCATGAGGCGTCTCTACATATATTTGCAAAATTCTCAATGCTCATTTATCTCGTCCGTTGATTTTCTTCTTGCAGAATGGTGGCAAAGGTTTCAATGTTTTTCACTTGGTCGTATTTTACCATTTGATATTGCAGTATGTCCAATTTGTGCAGATGGAGAAAAAACGGTTTCAGTGCCTGATAACTGAAAATTTCTATCGGAAAAACATAGTTGAAATTGTTTTGCAGACTGATGGAATGAGATTTCATTTCTTTGATGAAATCGTTCCATTCTTCTATTTCAAAATTACCTTTGGAAAATAGGTGTTCTTCGTGTTGGTTTTCTTCCTCAAAATCGAAGGGTAAAAAAGTCTGGTTGGGCAAGTCGGTCGGGTTTGTTGTCGGTATATTTTCCTCAGTGATGCGGAATTTGGCGGTGTCATCCAATCCGAATAGTTTGTTTTTGCCGTTGAAAGATATGTTTTTAAAGCAGAAATGATAAGGCCAGTCAAAGGCCAAGTCATCGAAGAAATAGGTGGCATAAAATTCGGAGAAAACAGCCTTGTTTTCGGACGATTTGTTCATGTTGTTGTCATTTTGCAGATGATAGGCGGTAAAGAGGTAGTTTGTAGTTTTGAGCAAATGGATAAAAAAGACCATAGAAGGCAATTCTGTTCTCACCAACAGCAAGTATGCTTCCGTAAGTCTGTCATCTGTTTTTTTGATACGGAACACTTTGGCTTTTTTGATGCCTAAAGCGTTGCTTTGACTTACTTTTGGTTTGCCTGTAGGGGTATAATTGGATTTCATTTTCAATAGTATAATAAAGGAATATCAGAGTTTTGTACTCTGATATTCCTTTATGAAAAGCGTTTTTATGTTATTTTCCGGCGGCTTGATTTGCCGTAATGGCAACGACATTGACAATATCTTCCACGGAGCATCCGCGGGACAAATCGTTGATAGGGGCGGCCATACCTTGCATGATAGGTCCGATGGCTTCCGCACCGGCGAAACGTTGTACCAATTTGTAGGCAATATTACCGGTTTCCAGCGACGGGAAAACGAGTACATTTGCTTTGCCTGCCACGGGGCTGCCCGGAGCCTTGGAAGCACCTACTGAGGGAACGATAGCCGCATCGGCCTGCAATTCTCCGTCAATCATCAAATCGGGAGCCATTTCTTTTGCCAATCTTGTAGCGTCCACCACTTTGTCCACAAGTTCGTGTTTGGCACTGCCTTTGGTTGAAAAACTCAACATGGCAACGCGGGGTTCAATGCCGGCAATGGTACGTGCTGTTTTAGCCGTAACAACGGCGATTTGTGCCAATTTGTTGGAGTCGGTGTTGGGGTCTGCGGCACAATCTGCAAACACCATCACACCGTTGTCGCCCCATTGTTTGTCTTTAAAAATCATAACAAAAGCACCCGATACAACGCTAACGCCGGGTAATGTTTTTACGATTTGGAAAGCGGGACGCAATACATCGCCTGTGGCATTTTTAGCTCCTGCCACTTCGCCGTCCGCTTCACCGTTCTTTATCAACAGGGTGGCCAGATAGAGCGGATTTTTCACCAAAGGAAGGGCTTGTTCCTGAGTCATGCCTTTGCTCTTGCGGATTTCGCACAGCAAGTTTACATAGGTGTCGATTTTGGGATTGTTGTCAGGGTCGATAATTTGTGCTTGACCAATGTGTTCCAAACCCCATTGTGCTGCCTTTTCTTTTATAACAGCAGGGTTACCCAATAATATTAGGCGGGCAATTTTTTCTTTTAAAATAATTTCTGCCGCTTTGATGGTGCGGTCTTCTTCGCCTTCTGCAAGGACAATACATTTGTTCGCTGCGATTGCTTTTTGTTTTATTTGTTCTAATAAACTCATGATGATATTTTGTTTTTATTAATAGATAAAATAGGTTAAGCAAAGATAACAAAAAAAGAAATGTGTTTTTCTAAAATCATGAAAAAAATTAAGACTGTTTTTTCAATACATATTGAACGGTTGTTCTGTTCTTTTGTTCCAACACGGCTGTTCTGTTTTGTAAAACCAAGTCTATGCTCTTTTTATCATAATGCCGAATGGTAATTAGTTCCATATTTTCATTATATTTGATATAGAATTCTGTTTGTAATTCTTCAATCAAGTCTTCGATATTGTTTTTTTCATCAACACAAACCGAGAAACTCAAAGCGGAATTTTGCATCAGATTTATCTTTATGCCGAAATGTGCGAACAATCCGAAGATGGTGGACAGATTTTCTTCGGCAATAAAAGAAAAATCTTTGGGCATAATGGAAATGAGCATTTGATTCTTCTTGCAGATAAAACAAGGTGGCATTTGTTTGACGGCAAAATCGCCAATAATACTCCCTTCTGCATTGGGAACAATAAAAGATTTTACTTTTAAAGGAATTTTTTTGTTTTGTAAGGGTTTTAGCGTTTTGGGGTGAATGATACTTGCACCATAGTAAGACAGTTCAATGGCTTCGCCATAGGGTATTTTGTCTAATTTGATGGTGTCGGCAAATTGTTTGGGGTCAGCGTTGAGCAGACCATCAACGTCTTTCCATATGGTAACGTCTTTGGCATTGAGCGAATAGCCGAAAATGGCTGCACTGAAATCTGAGCCTTCTCTTCCCAATGTTGTTGTCAGTCCTTCGGTTGTTCCGCCGATAAACCCTTGTGTGAGAATTGGAGTAGTGGGATGTTTTTCGTAATGACTGCCGAGTTGGCGTTTTATTTTTCTTTGAGTTTTTTCCCAATCGACTATGGCTTCCCTGTAGGTGTTGTCCGTACGAATCATTTGCCTTGCGTCTATCCATTGGTTGGCAATGCCAATGTGTTGCATGTAATGCGAAACAATGGTTGTTGATATGAGTTCCCCAAATGAAACCATTCTGTCATATTCAAAATCATAATTTTCAACGGTGGGTTCTTCAATCAATTTATACAGATTGGTGAACCATTCGTCTAAAATGTTATGTACCGTTTCTTCATTTTCAAACAATTGAACAGCGGTTTGATAGTGCAGTTGTTTCAGTTGTTTGAAAACAGTATATTTTTCCATGGATTCTTCGGTATGTGCTTTCAACAAAGCCTCTAACAAATTGGTTGTTTTGCCCATGGCGGAAACGACAACTAATAGTGGTTTGTCTGTGTGTTGCCGAATAATGTTTGCAACATTTTTTACGCCTTCAGCATCTTTGACAGATGCTCCTCCAAATTTAAAAATTCTCATTTTTATCGTATTAAGGTTACATTACCTTTGATTAAAGATTTTACTCCTGCGGAGCAAGTTGCTTGTAAATAATAGAAATATACGCCCGGTTCACAGGCTTTGCCTTTGTAGGTTCCGTCCCAACCTTGGTTGAGGTCTTGGGTTTCAAATATTTTTTCGCCCCACCTGTCATAGACTTTAAAGTCTATTTCTTCCAACAAATCGCCTCTGACATACAAAATATCGTTGTGCCCGTCATTGTTAGGGGTAAAAGCATTGGGAACAAAAACAAAAGGTTCATCGCAAATAACTTCCCATGTGCCAATAGAAACCGTGTCAGTTAAAGAGCAGCCCCATTTGTCTTTTACAACTACGGTGAAAAGGGTGCTTTCTGTTAATGTGGCGGTGATGTCGGTGCCCGAAGTGGGTTTCAGTCCTTTTTCCGGTGTCCAATGATAGGTGAATCCTGTACCCAAATCGGTAACGTGCAACATGGTAGAACGGCCTTTATAAACCATATTGGTATCAGCCCATGCCTTGATAGGGGTAGAAAAAGATGAACTGTCTTTAACTATGGTACTGCCCTGCACGGAACAATTGTTCCTGTCAAGAACTTTAATCTGGTAAGTACCTTTGCAAAGATTATTCAGCGATGTGGTTTCTTTGCCGTTTAAAATATATCTGTAGGGAGGACAACCTCCTGTAATATTCATGGAAATAATGCCATTGCAAACTTCTTCACAAGGAATATTGGTTGTTGTAATATCATTGATAAGCAAGGAGTCATAATCCGTAATTGTGAAAGTTGTGTCGTATTCGCAATTGTTTATATCGGTAACGTGCAAATGATATTGCGATGCTTGTATATTCAATAGTGAATCTGTGCCTATTGTGCCATTCCAACTATAGGTGTAGGGAGGTGTGCCTCCGTTCATGAAAACGATGATGCTTCCATCACTATAACCCTTGCATGACGGGCGGGCTACCTGACTATTGGTAAGTGAAATTGGGGTAGGAGCGTTTAGCGTAAAGTTTAATTGCCGTTTGCACAGTAAAGAATCTACAACTTCCACTTGATAATTGCCCTTACATAAGGTGTTGGTGATGCTGTCGCTGCGTCCGTCATTCCAAGTGATTTTTATAGGATAGACAGCATTTTCAACCAACAATATAAATTTTCCATCACACTTGTCGTAACACGAGGGCATTTCCGAGAGGTAGTCAATGCTCAATTTGGAGGAGTCCGATACATTGAATGAAATAGTATCCAGACATGCATTGTTGTCAGCAAGATAGAATGAATAAGAACCTACACAAAGTTGGTCAATGGTAGTGCTTGTAGCACCAGTATTCCATCGATAAGTGTAGGGAGGTGTTCCTCCTTGTATTTGTACACTGCCTTTACCAATACAGTGGTTGCCGCAGGAGTTGGTGGTAACGGTATCGTATAAATTCAATTGTATTTTTTCCGGTTCGTTTATCGTGATACTTGTTTCTGTTGCACAATGGTGAGTGTCGGCAACAACTACCTTGTATGTTCCTTTTATCAAGTCTGTAGCGGTGTTTGTGGTGGCAACTGCAGGTGTCCACGTATAACTATAGGGCATAGAGGAATCTTTGCATGTTACTACAATTTGACCATTGTTGGCACCGAAGCAACTGATGTCGGTTTTAGTTAAAAGAGGTTCTACTTTGGAAATGTTTATATGTTCCGTAGTCTTGACTTGACAGCCGTATTGGTCGGTTGTTACAATATGTACATCGGTTGAACCAGTGGGTTTCAACCATGCTTGGAAATCAGATGAGCCGACAACAAGACTTCCGTTGTCTATATGCCAAAGATTGGTATAAGAGGAACTGTATCTTGAAGATATGATTTTTAAAGTGGCCAGCAGGGAATCGCCAAGGCATATTGTCGGTATGGAATCCAATGCTATTTCGTATTGTATTGTTTCTATTTTGATAGTGTCAAATGCTTCGCAGGCATCGTTTTTCCTATGCAGATAAAATGTGGTGTCTTTATCAAATTTTGACACATAAATATTAGGTTCAGTCGGATAATTGTTTAATGTGTCTGTAAATTGAGGTGAAGTTGACCAATGAAAATAGGTGGAACCACTTGGTATTGGAGGCAAAAGTACAAAAGGACTGTCCAAACAATTGATAAGTGTGGTAGAGACTCCTGATGGTAAATTTTGTACAATTACTTTTTGTTGTAAGGTGTCAGTACAAACACCATTGTTGGCAAGAAGCAGATAGTTCCTTGATACACTATCAATAAAGTATGGATTGGATATAGTGGAGTCGGTCAATCCTGTACCGGGTACCCAAGTGTAGGTATTTTGATTGCTTGCAGGTGGAATGCCTATCTGTATAGATTGTCCTTTGCAAACATTGAGCGTAGGCAAGGTGTCTAATTTGTTCGCCAAAACTATCAGTTGTTTTTCTATCGTGTCATGGTAATTACAACTGCTTGTGTCTGAAATAATCAATTGCACATTATAGGTGCCTGATTCTGTATATATATGAGTTGGCTGAAAATCATTTGAAGTTGTACCGTCTCCGAAGTCCCAGTTGTATGTTGTAGTATTGGGATTAACTATACTTGATGTATTTTCAAAGGAAATAGTACGGGGAGCACATACCATAGATGGCATGATAAATTCTGCTACAATACCTTGAAGTTTGAATTCTATTTTAACCACCCCAAGGTTACAATTGGGGCTATTGTTGGTTGGTCCAATAACACCTGGGGTTACGGGAAAATTTTGTTTGCCACCGCAACCTGCACAAACCGCTTGGTATATTGTTCCTTTTTTGTCAAATCGGCTTGTACCGCCATCAACGTGTTCTGCACTCTCGTATGCAGTTTGAACACCTCCGAAATAGGTGGCAAAAACTAAATGTTGAAGATTATCTCCTATGGTAATTAAATAAAAATCGCCGACGTCTGTTGTCGGTTTGAAAGCGTCAGGTGTGATGGGGAAACCTGTGATATTGGTTCCATTGGTGTTGCCTCCCCAACCTGAAATATGTACATTGCCACAAATATCTACCATCATGGCTGTGGGAGACAATTGATAACTTTGAATGGCATTGCCGAAAGACGTAGATACTATTTTTTGAGATAAATTGTTATTTAATTTAGTAACAAAGTGTCCATTTCCACTCGCCCACACATTGCCTGTTACCCAATATGATGTTGGTGCGTTGGTTTGTCCCATTACATAAACAGCACCATATTTATCCAATTCTATCAAATAGGCTTGATCGTAAGTGAATGTTCCCAAATAGGTAGAAGCCAATATTTGTGTGCCATTGGAGGCTATTTTTGCCACAAATCCGTCTATATCCCCTGCATTTGTGCTTTGCACTCCGCCGACAATCGGCAAGTGTGAAGAGGCCGTGCCACCGACTATATAAATATCTTGATGTTCGTCAATATCCATACAATAAATTGCATCATTGCTTTCTCCTCCAAAATAAGAACACCATATCAAATTTTGCAGATTGTAGGACAATTTGGCTATAAATCCATTTTGTACCCCTGCTGAACAGGTGGGTTGGAATACGTTGGAGGTTATCGGCAAATCGGTGGAATAGGTGGAAGAAACGATATATACATTCCCGTTTTTATCTAATTGTATTTCACCTCTAACTTCATCTGAATAATTTATATTCAGATTAGATGCCGTATTTAATCCATCATTGCCTGACCCGCCAAAATAAGTGGAAGACATCAATTGTGTGCCATCGGCACTAAATTTGGTAATAAAAACATCGGAGCCATTGGAATAATAATTCAGACCTGTTACTGTATATACCGTTCCTCCTTTCATAGTGGATTGGAAACATCCTGTTGTTGTCGGAAAATCCAATGAAGATGTTGTGCCTAAAACATATAATTCATTGTTTTCATTTACAATTAAACTATGAGGCATTTCCGTATCTGTACCTCCCAAGTAGGTGGAAAAAATACGGGCAGTGCCATCTGTGTTAAATTTAGTGATGCCAATATCACATATACTTCCCATAAATGTTGTATTGTATGCTCCCAATGTGGTCGGATAACCAGTGTTATATACTGTGCCTCCTCCATAAAGGTTGCCGTTGATGTCGTATGTTGCCGTGTAGCCCCAATTATCTGCTGTAGAACCCGAATATGAGGCAAAAATAATAGTTGGGTCAATGATAAGGGGCAACTCAGTGGCATATTCGCCTACTTTAAACGAGACAATATTGTCTTTCAATACATATTCGCATTTTATTTTGATGGGTTCACCGTCTTCTCCGATTTGATAAGCGTATGGGGCCAATTCAGAAACGGTCATTTTGCCGATTCGCATTTCCAAAACACCATTTTTCACAAATAGGCGGTCGGTGCCAAGGTAACGCATTTGAATATTTGTGACGGAGGCACCCGGGGCAACAATAAAATCGTATTTTAGCGTATTGTATTTGGTGTAGTAACGTAAATCGATACCGTCATAAAGATTTTGATAAGTCAATTCGTGAAACAAAGGTACATTTGATTTCCACCTGTCTTGTTGTTTGCTCGTGTAATAATTGTAGTATTCGTCTTGTTTTTCTGACCCTGAAATTCGGGCTTCTTGAGCGTTCTCAAATTGAACTTGATAACTATATATCCAAATGGATTTGTCTAATTTTATGTTTTTGTTTCCGGACTTATAGGCGGCGACTTTTTCCATATAGTCTTTGTCTATGAAAGAAAAAGTAATGGCTTTTTGTTCAAAAAACAAACTGCCGTTTTTTATAACGGATTTAAATCGGATAAAAGAATCCCATTGTCCGCAATTTTCTATAAATGAGAAATGGTTTTCATGATATTCATGAGCCATACCCTGTAAAGAAAATAACAGAAATATGGCTATGATGATATATCGTGAAGAAAAAAGTTTTTTCATACCTAATGTATTTTTTATGTGGCAAATATACAAAAAAAATAAATAGGTATAGTGTTTTTAGAAAAAAATATCTACATAAACAGGCAGATGGTCGGAAAAACCTCCGTGATATTTCATGCCAATATTGGTACGAAAGGGTTTTTGTCCCATATTTTTTTCATCGTCTTCCAAAAGGAAATTGGCTTTGAATATAGTGGCGGAACGACTGATTTGCAAACCCTCTTTTGCGTTGTAAAAATATTGATTAACAATTAAATGGTCTAAAATTCCCCAAGAATGCTGATATTTATGGGTCCCCTCATTGTTTTTTGTGAAATAGGGGAAAAGAAGGTGTATCAGTTCATCGGATTTGACATCATCGGGGGCGACTGCACGAAGATGTTGCTTGATACTTTCATCATACGGATAATCATTGAAATCGCCCATACAGATAATTTTTGCGGTTGGTACTGCTTGCAAAATGGAATCGATATGATGTCTTAAAAGTGTAGCGGCTTTGTTGCGTTTGGCAATGGTTTTGGCATAGCCTCCATAGCGAGATGGCCAGTGATTGACAAATAGATGCAAGGTGTCAGCCGAGTGTGTGGGAATGCCCTTTACATACAAAATGTCTCTTGTTGTTGAAACCGTTTTTCCGTCATAAATTAATGGAATAGGGCAGGAATATACAACTTGAAATTTATCTTTTCTGTACAACAAGGCAACATCTATGCCTCTTTGATCGGGAGATTCGTAGTGTACAAAACTGTAAGGATATTTTTTTAAGGCCGTGGTATATAATAGTTTTTTGAGCATATCGGCATTTTCCACTTCACAAACGCCGACAATAGCGGGGCATTCTTTGCCTCCCATAGCGGTAATGGCTTGATAGATGTGTTTTACTTTTTCTTCAACCTTGTTTTGTGTCCAATGATATGAACCGTTAGGGGTAAATTCATTGTCGTTTTTTTGCGGGTCATCTACGCTGTCAAAAAAGTTCTCCAAATTGTAACAACAAATTCGTAATGAATATTTTGTTGCTGATGTAGAATGGGTAGTTTGGGCAATAGTTTGCCAACAAAACAATACTTGAAAAGCAAGCAATAACAAATATATTCTATTTCTTTGTTTCATTCATGCAAAAATATCATTTTTTTGCTTCTTGTATGATTTACTTTTCAATAAAATTTACTGGAACAATAAATTTGTTTGTTGCCGATTTGTTAGCCTTAAGGTAATGTTAGCATTTATGCCTTGTTTTGATTGTCTATTGTGATTTAGTCATTTTTTCTTTCAAGTGTAGGGAAAGTTTTTCTTTCCCTTGCTTGATAAAAAAAATATTCCTGTTTGTGATAAAGTTGCATTTATTTGTTGAATTTAGGATTTAAATTTTTCTATTTTTCCCAAAATATGCCTTTTCTTCACCCAAATAGCAGTAAACAAAAGGCACGCTATCGCAGTCAAGAAAAAATTTTTCTTTGCCAAAACATATTTTCTATCTCATCTATTTTTGCCATACAATATGTTTTTTTTTCGTTTTATTCATTATCTTTCACTCTGTTTATAGTCTCTTTGCAAAAGACACCAATTACGAAAGTGCATATACAGCATATTTTTAGAAATATTGCACTTCTAAAAATTTTTTTCAAAATTATATAGATTCAACAAGCATTAATGAGGTAAATATTTATTTGTAGTTATATATGTTACGCTGGAATAGATATTTTACCTTGCTATTTCTTCTACAAAGAAATTTGTTTTGCCTGCCCATTTTACGCCAAGACAATCAGCAAAAAAAATTACTTTTGGACAAGCCGCACGGAAAACCCATTGGCACGGGCAGAGTAAAATACCTCCTTTCCGTATGAGCTAAAGTGGAATTCATACGCGTTGAGGGCATCTTCTGGTGTAGATGTCCAAAAATAGCCAAAAGAGCCAACATAGTCCACAACACCATCATAACGAAAGCCCGAGGCAGGCAAAATGATATATTTACCATTAGTACCCGTAACCTTGCAAACCCCATTTTGAAAATCCCAATTGCAATTATTCTTCAATTCTTCCGCTTGTAGTTTTGTCGGCAAATTGTCTCCAAATTTAGCAACGGCTTCATCGTAAGTAAAAAAATCATCTCCACTACTTGAATTGGTTTCATTTTCACTTTTCCATTTGGTACCAGAAGGTAAGCCTAAATCAACATATACTTCTTTTTGAGGTTCATCTTGAATAGTTTCATCTTTGTTGGTTTTGTCTTTTTTACAACTATTCAGCATACCCACTGTTGTCATGCCCACTAAAAGCATTATACTAAATACAAATATTTTTTTTATCTTTTTAAGTTTCATGTTATGGCAACTTTTTTATTTTTACTAATTTTTCCTTACATCGTAGTTCTTGACAACTGAGATTGCATTAGAGCTATTCAAATCACAACGAAAAGGGTGTTTTTCATTCTGCAAAGTTATAAAAAAAATAGTACGACTACCACGCTCTTAAAATTCTTTTCTTTAAAAAGCAGGCGTACAAGCCGCCTGCTGGCATCACACTAAACTTTCCTTACTTGTTTTTCTTCTGCTTTGTTTTTATAATATAGAAATTTTTCCTATTTATTAAATCCTCACAAATGCCAAGAATGAGAGGTAAAAACAACATGATACTCAAAAACCACAATGGCATCCAATGAAGAGATAATATCGTATGGATAAAAACAAAAATTCCAATAAATAGGCATAAATAAAGCCATTTATCGCTACGTTTATGGAATGTAATAACTGTCTGTTCGGCAACTTCTATAGTTTTTTCTGCAGAAAACTGCGGTATTTTATGCTGTAATTTCAACAAATGTGTGCCTTTTTCTACATTTATTTGTGTGCGGTGTTTTACATCAAGTTCGCCTTTTTTTTCTCCGTCAATATAAATATCTATAGGATACCAATTCACTTGAAAATCTCTTTTTACAACTTCTACTTTTATCATAATATTTATCCTTTTTTTTGTTTATGTAAAAAAAATACATTCTTTATGCATTGTATTTATTTGTAAAGCAGGCGGAATTTCCGCCTGCTGGTATCACATTTATTTCAATTTCTTCAGAAATAACACAAGCATAAAAGACAAAACACAAATGACTGAAATAACTATGGCTATAAATGGCGTATCGCTTCTTAAACTCTTGTCAAATATAAACAAGCCTACAAATACCAAAATAGGCAATACACAAGCAGGTATCATAACCATTTTTAACCGTTTTTTGTGCTGACTTATCTCAACTTCAGTATAGTCTTTATCTTCTTGTGATTCTTTTTTCCTCTTTATCAGATACTGAATTAGAGTAGAAAATATTAAACATATTACAGTAAGAGTTGATATAGTGGATACAGGAGAATGGAAACTTTCTTTGATTCCCAGTCCGCTAACAACATATAAAGCGATAAAAACAGGTAACCAACACAACAAAATTATACAATATATTTTCAATTGTTGCAACAATCGTTCTGCACTTGCCTTATACCCTCCATATATGATTATGCCCAATAAAAGCAAATGCACACTTATTAATACTATAATATTAGTTGTTTCCATATTGATAATTACAATTTTCGATTTCTATATTTCTTGTTCGCACGGCAGAAGCAACATCACAAGCATAAGTTGCAGTTACCGCAACTAAACATCCTCCAATGACATAAGGATTTACAAAATATGCACAACTTGCCATTCCTGCCGTTAATGCTACAGAGGCTCTTGATACAGTTATTGTGAAGTTATTATTCGCCTCTCGCACGCACTCATCATAAGGACTTGCTTGTGGTAAAAATTGTGGACCAAAAGCCAAATAATAAACCATTTCCAACACTTCATATTGTTGTGTCTCCGTTAAGTTATTAAATGCTGAATAATCTGACCTTATTCCTGACATCACATTGTCCGCTTTTTGCTTCCTTGCGTTTACACTTTCAAATGCAACTTCATAAACTGCGTCCTCATATACTACTGACTCTTGAACAAATGTTGCTCCACAAAGATCTATATGACTATTATAATAATTACAAAAACTTTCATAATAGTGTAAACATGAATCTATTTGCCCCATTTGAGCAAAATATTCTATTGCCTGTGCTAAATCCATTAAATATGGTCCATCATCTTCTGTTAATTCTCCTATACAATTGAATTCTTCCGACAAATCATATACCATATCTGTTATATATGGTTTACGTGATAAGGCTATTATATCAATATTTGTCTCGCTTGTCAACTCATAAACTCTTCTTGCTGTTGCTGTATCTAATATTATAACATCATCATCATTTACACTTTTCCTTGTTTGTTCTATCCTATTTTGTTTGTTTATATCTTCTTCCTTACAGCCTACAAAAATTATTGTTCCTGCTAATATGATTATTGTTGCTACTATGGCAACTATTTTTATATTTGCTTTCATTTGGTTTACTTTTTTATATGGATTTCTAATAATTATTTTTACATTTGCACAATAACACAGAAATTCATTTAATGCTATGGGCAAATTGTAGTAATTATCATTTCCATCGTTTGCGGATGGTTCCACGCTCTTCTTTTTGCCCTTGCTAATCGGGAGTCCGACTTTTGACTAACAAGGGTTGTGTTAGCCTAATGAATCATCGTATAAGTAATTATAGATTTCAGTATTCCGTTTTGCA
>CAJOFD010000028.1 GCA_905233585.1 uncultured Bacteroidales bacterium | reverse complement strand
CTTTTAATCGAACCATATGGAAACACAACAACTATTTCATTATATTACAATTATTTACGCTTGCTTATGTTATTGGAGTAACAAACAAGTAACAATTCCTTGTTTTCTTGTGCCTATTTTGTCTGCAACAATTTTATTTGGCAGGCTTTGTCTTCTATCGTTTTTTTGCCCTACAAAATCATTATCCAAAATTCCACTCTCTATATACATCATTTCATACAAATAGGAATCTTTACCAATCACCAGCCCCTCCCCTTCTATCATGCTAATACCCATAATATATTAAACAAAGAATAATTTCTTAAACGTACAAAATCAGCATAAAAACCAATATAGGTACGAAAAAACGCTCATAATTGTCTTGAAAAACCCCTTTGCCAAAACCCTCGATCGCAAACGGTTCCTGTTCCCCTTGTTTATAAAATTTCTTCAAAGATTGGGGATTCTGCATATTTAAACACATTATTGGACAATGGAACCAACAAGACAAGCAGAAATAAAAAATAGAATATTTTTTTTCTATTTAAAATACCAATAAACATACTTTTATAAAAGACAGATGAAAAAACATGTGTAAAGATATAAGATACATAAAAATTCCCACAAACAACAATTACACACAATAAATCTATATCATAATTACGCTTTTGCCTCTCCAAACTATTTTAAATAACTCATTCATTATATGTTGTTTTCATACACATATTGCCATTCATCATTATCAAATGAACAGTATGGGGTACTTTTCTTAAAATTTAGTGCAAATATTACTGTAAAATAACATTTTACTTTTCAAAATCAGTGTCTTTCAGATATATTTTATAATCCTTTATCAATCCCTTATTGCCTTTTTCCTGACAGGAAATAATACGAATGCCTTTTATCGTTTCCATCTTACCCATATCAATTACGACTGCATGCGGAAAAGCAACATTATCAACAGTTTGCCAATATGTCGATTCCTGCAAATCATACAATTTGTCTGCAGTATGTTCCCCCGAACGGGTTTCTTCGCTATCGGCATAACAAACTTTCCAATCCTTCCGATTGATTATCTTTCCGTTTTTATCCAAGGCATATATTTCAGCAAAAGCGGCAATATTATCCCCTGAAAAATTGTTGAGAGCCTCTATACACAAATATCTACCTGTCCGCAATTGGGAAAAACTTATATCTTGAGGAAACAAAACATTTTGGAGAGTACCTTCCGCAATAGGTATTTCCGTTTTGAGATTTAAATTTTCCCCTTCTTGGCGATGCGTTTGTGGCACAGCAACCCGCAACATATCAAGAATAGGTTTATCCAAACCCTTCACCGCTGTTTCTTCGGGTCCTAAAATATCCAAAACAATCAATTCATTTTCACCTTGTTTTAGCCAACAGCCCGGCATATAAAGTGTTTGTTGCGGACCTATATTCCAAATTCTGCCCAAAGCATGACCATTTACCCAAACAAAACCTTTGCCCCAAGAAGAAAAATCCAAAAACGTATCCTCTGGCTTATCCACCTTGAAAACACCCCTATAATACGCTGGTTTTAAACTCTTTGTTCCAACAACATAATGTTTTTTGTTGGCAAACTCATAATCTAACGGCAAACAATATATTTGCCAATTTGTTAATTCCTCCCCATTGGCAAGCACCGATTTTGTTATGCCCTTACGGTCATGTATCGATTTGTCAAAATTCACCCGTCCCAAAGCCTCCACATAAATATCCAAAACACTTCCTTTTTTTATCTTTTGGGGTAAGGCAAACGAAAATTCACCTTTTCTTCGGTCTAATTCCGCTATTTTCTCTCCATTGACAAAAACCAAAGCATAATCGTGAATTTCATCAATATTTATTTCTGAACCTTTTTTCAAGTCTTTTTCTATAATTTTTCTGTAAAGTATAGACCCAAAACCTTGGTTAAACTTTTCCATTGGCTTCACATATTCACTTTCTATGGCATTTGGCAAATTTTCAAATACTTCAGCCACTTCTACAAGTCTGAATTCAGGCATAGAAGCGGCAGAAATTTGACAGGGAATCTCTGCCAAAGTTTCACCCTCGGACAGATGTTTTTTCATCATATCTCTCAACATAACATATTTGGGAGTCAATTGTCCATTTTCCGAAATCGGGGCATCATAATCATAGGAAGAACACATCGCACTATACGCCGGATTGTTTGCTCCACCCCAATAGCCGAAAGTAGTTCCCCCATGAGTCATATACAGACTAAAAGAAATATTTTTGTTCAACAATTCTTCTATACCGTCAACCATCATATCTGCAGAACGCGTTTCATGTGGTCGTCCCCAGTGGTCAAACCAACCGCTCCAAAACTCACTACACATCAATGGAGTATGGGGACGCAAGGTTTTTAGTTTCTCAAATTGGGCATCGATATCACTTCCCGTTCCAAAATTGATGGTCCACAACAAATCTTCAAGTGCATTATTGGTAAAATTGCTACTCCAATCACACTGAAAAAGCGGAACTTTGTCAAACCCTGACTTTTTAAGCATATCTCTAATTGCCATAATGTAGGGTTTATCTGTGCCATAACTGCCATATTCATTTTCCACTTGTACCATTATAATATTTCCCCCATTGGCAATTTGCAGGGGAGCAAGTTGTTCGCCCACTTTTGACATAAACTTTTCAACGTGATTCATATAATCTTCATCAAGTGTGCGAAGTTGAATGCTATCATTTTTCAACAACCACCAAGGCAAACCGCCCATTTCCCATTCAGCACAAACATATGGTCCCGGACGAACAATGATATACATTCCGTTCTTTTGTGCCAACCGACAAAATTCAGCAATATCTTTATTGCCTGAAAAATCAAATACGCCTTCTTGACCTTCATGATAATTCCAAAAAATATAAATACACAGAGTATTCATACCCAACGCTTTGCATAGTTGAATACGATTTTCCCAATAGGCTCTCGGTATGCGTGAATAATGAATTTCTGCAGCCTTAACCAAAAACGGCTTTCCATTCAACAAAAATGTTTTATCACCTACTTCAAAACTGCCTTTTTGAGCGTACAAGACATGGATTTCCAAAACAAAAAGACATAACAACAAAACATATTTTATGTATTTCATATAAAAGATATTTATTTTAAACTGCAAAGATATACAATAAAATGAAGAATATTGACAAACAAAAGACTATTCTTCTGCACTCAATTCATTTAACCATTTCATTATCTGTTGTTTTTGGAGGCAAATTCCGTTTCCAAAGAAAAATTTAGCTCTTAACATCTTGGCATTCTTTGTTATGGTATATATTTCATCACTTATTTTGCCTCGCATCGCTCCACCTGAATAGGTAAAAAATGGAACAATAATCTTATGTTCAAAATCTTGAGTACTCAAAAATGCTTTTGTTGGCAAAGATATTTTTCCATTCCAAATAGGACTACCCACAAAAACTACATCATAATCCGAAATATCTAACCATTCAATGGCTGGCAAATGATTTTCTTTCATTTGCTGTTTAACAATTTTGGACATTGCTACCCTCTTGGCAGGATATTTTTCTACCAATTCTATTTGTTTGATGTCCCCACCGACCACATTACGTATGTTTTCTGCTATCTTTTTGGTATGACCGCTATTGGAATAATAAACAACTAAAACTTTTTTGTTTTCCAAAAAACGAGGTCTTTTATAGTTCACATTTTTTAATGTTATTATCTTTAATATCAACATCAAACACAAACATAGAACGCTAAATAACACTATCTTAAAAACTTTTGTCATAAAAAAATCAATTAAATAATAAAAATACCTAAAAAACAAGTTATAGCCAATCTGATATTTTGACAAGCAATTTATTTAAACCTTCGGCAATTATTTCAGACAAAACATTTATTTTCAATATTTGAAAAACAAATAATCTTACTTTATCTATCAATATGGAAGCTACTACAAACAACAATGCAAAACCTAAAACAACAACATATATCTTCACAACACTGCTATGCACCATATCGGCAAACAAATTTTTCATGTGCAAATCCCAAAACAAATAATGAGTATTCAACAAATAAACAGAAAATGCAGATATAGATGCAAATGAAATAACATTTTCAATCTTACCCTTAAATTGTAGTTTAGAAAAACTAATTACAAACAAAATAGCAATTCCAAGTATTGTTGGAGATGTATAATTGACCAATATGTTTTTATTAATATGCAAATTCAATATATCATTGATTATATAATAGTTATCTTTCCCATACATTTTTACAAAATGAGTTATCAACACAAATACAAGCATAAGTATAGTCGCCTGATATTGCTTTAGATTTTTCCCTATTTGGCATTTACTTATAATAGAACCCAATATGTACAACAAAACTATCCAAATAACACTATAACCACCTCGCAAGGTAAATCTATTGATAAATATATCCCAAACTGAAAAACCGATAACAATAACTACAAATACTTTCTTTAGACTATTTACATTCATAGCATTTATAGATTTATCTATCAACGGTTTTAACAAAAACAAACCGGTATATGCCGTAAAATACCAATACCTATCTCCCGATACGGGAAAAAATGAACGTATATAATCTTTTTTCGCTACTATACTTGGAGCGACAATTTGATACACAATCGTTATTAACAATAAATAAAAAACAACTTGAAACCACAAACTAATATAATTTTTGTATTTAGTTCCCTTATTATAAGACACATAGCCACTAATAAGAGCAAATATATCCACAGCACAATAAACAATTATTTCCAACAACCACACATAAGGGTATTGAATAGAATCGGGAGCGATAATATCTATAAGCCCACCTTGATTCAAAGCATGCAATACAATGACAAAAAACATAGCAACTACACGCAACAAATCTATCCCATAATTACGTTTTTGTAAATCCATTTATTTTATATTTCACTTATTATCAATATTCTAAAATATATAAATGCGAATTGGCAAAGTTATAAAAATTATCTGTAGAGTTTCTTATAAAATAAAAATTCTTCAAAATTTATAAAATTCAATACAAACACTATCGTAATCAATTCACTTCTTTTGTTTTTTATACTTTTTATTTTTCGCTTGTTTCCCGAATGATTTTTTTTTGTATTTTTGCAAAATTAGTAACAGATAATTTTCATCAAGATGAGTGTTGCTGACATATTACATAATGACAAGAAAAAAATAGCATGGTTGTGCGACCCCGACAAGACATACGGAGATGCCTTGTTGTATGCAGGTAATACCGCCCAAAAAGCAGGTATAGATTTAATCTTAATTGGAGGAAGCCTTGTTCAAGAAAACCACTTGGACGAATGTATCACCGCCTTACGTTCGGTGACAGAAATTCCTATCGTTCTTTTTCCTGGCAATGGTATGCAGTTTAGCGACAAAGCTGATGCGATATTATTTCTATCACTCCTGTCAGGCCGTAACCCCGATTTACTCATCGGGCAACATGTCAATATTGCCTACCGTCTGCACAAAAGTAATATGGAAGTGATTCCAACTGGCTATATTCTCATAGATGGTGGCGAACCGACAAGTGTTTCTTATATGAGCAACACATTTCCCATACCTCGCGACAAAACCAATATTGCCGTCAGTACCGCCTTGGCAGGCAAATTGCTGGGTATGCAGGCCATTTATTTAGAAGCTGGTAGCGGAGCACCACTCTGTGTACCAAATAGAACCATCAAAGCAACCAAAGAAACAACTAATATGCCCCTTTTTGTTGGTGGCGGCATACGCAATGCCAAAACCGCCTCCATGATGTTTCATCTGGGGGCCAATGTGGTAGTGATAGGCACTGCCGTGGAAGAAAATCCCGATTGCCTATTTGATATTGTTTCGTCTGTTCAAAATAAAATTTAGAAATATCAACAATAATGGAAAAAGAAAATAAAAACTTGTCTTTTAATGATTATGTTTCTCGTTTTAATGTTTTTTTAAAACAAAGAAAATTAAGTCATACATCGGAAAGAAATGCCATATTGCGTGCAATTTATCAATTTGACAAACATTTTACATTAGAAGAACTACTCAATTACCTCAAAAAAAATAAATACTATGTCAGTCGATCCACATTATACAATAATATCAATCTGCTATTGGAGGCTGGTTTGATTTACAAATACCAATTTTCCAATCAAGATTTGCCTTGTTATGAAAAATGTTTGAAAGAAAATGTCCACAATCACATATACAACATTAAAACACAGGAAGTTATAGAATTTTCCGACCAACGTATTGAGGACATTATACATGAAATAGAACAAAAATACAACATCAAAGTTTTGCAACACAATTTTGTTGCTTATTGTGAAGATAATAATAATTAATAAAAAATCATTTGAATTTATGGAAACAACAGTAAAAGAAAAAGTAGAACATATTATCAATCAAATACGTCCCCAATTAGAAGCCGATGGGGGCAATATCCGTTTAGTTGAAGTAAAAGAAGACGGCTTAGTGCTTGTAGAACTGCAAGGAGCCTGCGGTTGTTGCCCTCACAGCAGAATGACTTTGAAAAACGGCGTGGAAACTATTCTCAAAAAATATGTTCCCGAAGTTACTCGTGTAGAAGATATTAATTTAGGTTTTTAATATTTAAATTGTATTTTTATGGGACTAAAATGTGGCATTATCGGCATCACCAATTCAGGCAAAACCACCCTGTTCAATTGTATGAGCAACACCAAAGCACAAATCACTAATTTCGCTTTTAGTACAGGCAAATCCAACGTTGGTATCTGCAACGTTCCCGACATGCGTTTGTTTGAAATAGACAAAATAATCAAAGCCGACAAATTAGTCCCGGCCACCGTCGAAATTGTAGATATTCCCGGTCTTACCAAAGGAGCAAGTATGGGCGAAGGCATTGGCAACGCTTTTTTGGCTGACATTCGGCAATGCGATGCTTTGATACATGTTTTGCGTTGCTTCGATGACATCAACCTACCTCATGTCGATGGAAGTATCAATCCAGTCAGAGATATTGAAACAGTAGATTTAGAACTGCAAATCAAAGATTTGGAACAAATTGACAGAAAAATTCAAAAAGTGCAAAAAGCAGCCTCCGCTGGCGATAGCGAAGCAAAAATGCAATTGGAAACTTTACACAAATACAAAAATCATTTGGAAAATTTTCAAAACATACGCACTTTGGACACTACCGAAGCAGAAAAAAATGTAGTGGCAGATATGATGCTTCTAACCGCCAAACATTGTATTTTTGTTTGCAATGTTGATGAAAAATCTATCCACAATGGCAATGCCTATACTCAAGCCGTAGAAAAATATTTGGCAGACAAAAATACAGAAATGCTTATCATTGCAGGAAAAATGGAAGCCGATATTGCCGAACTGAATGAAGAAGACCAACATTTCTTTTTGGAAGATTTGGGACTTACCGAACCGGGAGTTAACAAATTGTTGCGTGCAGCCTATAAAACACTGAACCTCATATCTTTCTTTACCGTTGGAGGAAAAGAAAATCGAGCATGGACCATTACCCATGGTGCAACCGCACCTCAAGCAGCAGGTGTTATTCACAGCGATTTGGAACGCGGATTTATTCGTGCCGAAGTTATCAAATACGAAGATTTGATACAATACGGCTCCGAGATAAAATGCAAAGAAGCAGGCAAATTAGCCGTAGAAGGCAAGAATTATATTGTCAAAGATGGAGATATTCTTCATATTAGATTTAATGTATAATAAATTTAATTGTTGATAAGTTGTTCAATATTTTTTGTTTGAAAAATTGAAAAAAATAACTACCTTTGTTTTTTAATTGATAATAAAACAATATTTATAATGAAAAAAATTGTTAATTTATTAGGATTTATAGCATTCGTTTTTGTCGTTCCAATTCATGTTTTTGCCCAACAAGACAAAATGTATGAAAATTTTGACCCTACTTTTCTCAACGACACACATCGGGAATATACTTGGAATTTCAATCCCATAGAATATGAATCCGATATTGTGGCCAAATGTATCAACGATATCATTGGTGCAGCACGCAAACAATACAACTATGCTGCCCCCCTACAAATAAAAGAAGAATTGACCAGTGCGGCAAAAGTTCAAGCCGAATATATGGCAAAAAAAGAAGAAAAGACACAAGACAATGTTGTCGCCATACTCAAAACACCCGAAATGCGTGCCATGAATGCTGGTGCAACCAAACGGGTTGTAGAATTGGTTACTCGGGCTAAAGCCACCAAAGGAAATGATGAATATTCATACTACGATATGGCCAAAGAAGCCGTATTGTCCCTTTTAACCAATGCTAAAACAGCCCCAACCCTATTAAACAAAAGATACACGTATATCGGTGTTGGGTGCAATGTTGATGCCTACAACAAAAATTGTTATATTTCGATAGTTTTAGGTAACGATTTGTCTTTCAATAGAGGCGAAATTTCATATAAAAACACGACTTACACACGAAAAACATACGGATTGCAACCTTATGAAGAAAAAGTTTGTCGCAAATGTGAAGTTAGAAATATCGAATCTTTACATAAAAATTTGGAGATAAAAGGTGATGCCATTTATTTCAACTATCCCAATGCCAAATTGTTGAAAAAAATAATCGGGAAAGACCAAGACGGCTTTGCGGTTGATATTGTTCAACACTCTCAATTCCCTTGCAACTCTGTGGCTAACGATGTGGACTATAATTATCCCAATCGGGGCATTTTGCTCAAATACATCACCTATCCAACCATGATAGAAAAAAACGAAATTACTGACCCCAAAGACAAGGGATTAAAAGTCTATTTAGGTTCAATACCATCATCTGTTTCTGGAAGTTATGACATAAATTTAATTATCATTAAAGAAAAATACATTTGTAAAACCATTGTCAAAACAAATATACAACAACCAGATGTAACATTCAAATCCAAAACAAGTTTTATTCCAGACTTGAATGGTATAAGTACAACCATTAATTATATACCACTACCTGAACAAGCCGTTTTGGAATTTAAAATTCCATTTGAAGTAGCCAAATCAACTTACGAAAGTCAAGATATTGCTCCCCTATTGGACGCTCTTGATGAGCCCAAATTTGATATTGATAGTGTGAACATTACCGCCTATACTTCTTTTGAAGGCAACGAAGCCTCAAACATTGCCTTGCAGAAAAAACGTTCGGAAAGCATTGTAAAAGCAATGGGCAATCTGCAAAATAAAACTATCCCCTACAATATTCAAATGAACGACGGGTGGGATTTATTAGTTAATGATATTCCTAACGAATATAAACAAATAACAAAATCGAAAAATGAAGCAAAAAACGCTCTTAAAAACGCCAAAACCAAAAAGGATTTGGAACCGATATTGAAAAATCACCGCTTCGCTCATGTAAGAATGAATGTAACTTACGATGTAAGTGAAAATTATGCCCCTGATTTTATGGTTAGTAAATTCAATAAATGTATGGAAAAGGGCGATTATCCAACCGCTTTTGCCATTCAAAAATATCTTATCAAATGCGTGGAAGACGGCAAATGTACTGAAAAAAATGTAAAAAAAATGAATATTACTGAAAACACCAAAAATTTGCCTTTCTTGACCAACAAATACTATATGTTATCACTTTTGGGTGCTTTGTCCGCTGAAGACATACAAAAAATAACGGATTTACCCAAAATGGACAATACCAATCTTGTCTGTGAATTTAATGCTTTTTGCAGCAATGTGGAAAATATGAATATAACTTCAAGTGGACAAATTGCCAGCACTCAAAGCAAAATAGACAGATATTACAACAATGCTGTCGGCAAACAATATAAAGACAAAGTTGATGCATTGAACATTACTTTGCAATACAAAATATTGGATTTTTTAAACAATGCCGAAACAAGCGATGAAGCCCTTATAGAAAGCACATATGACAAAATAAAATCAATAGCCCTACCCACTATCAACAATTGGCAAAAAGCCTATGAAGTGGCTGCCACCTTTATTAAATATGGTGATTATGATTTCGCACGTACCGCCATGGACCCATATATTGATGATGAAAATATAAGTGAAGATTTTATATTCACCTATCTCAACCTATATAGTCTTGATGAAACGGTTTATATGTCAAAAAATTTTGAAAAAGCCTGTCAATTGGCTGTACGGAATAATAAAACACGTTTTTGTAATGAAATAAAAAACTATTCTTATCTCATTAGAGAAAACCGTGCTGTTCAACAAATAATTTGTAGTGAATGTAAATAATATTGCCTTATGAAAAAAAATACCATGCAAGAATTTGACGAAACGGTATCTATTTGCCGTAATTTATTTCTGAAAAAAATGCACGACTATGGTTTGTCCTGGCGTATTCTTCGTCCTTCATCTTTAACCGACCTTATTTATATCAAAGCCCAACGCATAAAAAGCATTGAAGAAAAAGGGTGTCAAGCAGTTGAAGATGATATTTTCTCCGAATATGTTGGCATCATCAATTATGCCGTCATGGCACAAATACAATTAGTATATGGACCTTGTTCTATTGGAGATACAACCCTAAGTCAACAACAAGTAAGCGATTTGTACGACAAATATGTCAAAAATGCCAAAAATCTGCTTGCCAACAAAAATCATGATTATGATGAAGCATGGCGTAACATGCGTATGACCTCCATCACCGATGTGATATTAATGAAATTATTACGAGTAAAACAAATAGAAGACAATCACGAACAATCTTTAGTATCCGAAGGCTTGGATGCCAATTTTTATGACATTTTTAACTATGCTGTTTTTGCCTTAATTAGATTAAACGAAATAAAAAATGAAACAATATAGATATAGTACTACTACACGTAGGAAAAACAGAGACCTCAGTTTTTTCATTCGCAATGGACTCCGTATTTTTATGGGACTTTTGTTTATTGGTTCCGCATACGTCAAAATGGTTGATCCTTTTGGCTTTGCCTTAAAAATAGAAGAATATTTCATTTCTTTCTCGCTTAATTTTATGACCCCAACCTCCATGTTTTTTGCCTTTGTCGCTATTTTGGCTGAATTTATGATAGGTTGGGCATTGCTGTTGAACATTCAAATGCAAATAACAGCATGGGTTTTGCTCATATTTATGATTTTCTTTACCCTTCTAACTTGTTATTTAGCCTATTTTTTAGATGTATTAAAAATAATAAATAACATATTCGGCACCAATTTTGAACGATTTATGGTTACCGATTGCGGTTGTTTCGGCGATTTTGTCAAACTAACCAATTATCAAACATTCTATAAAAATATAATATTTTTATTGTTTGCTATCATTATTTTCAGACAAAGAAAAAAATACAAACAACAAGAATGGTATTATATCACCCAATGGGGACCAATTCTCCTTTCCGTTTTTTTTGCCTTATTCGTAATGATACATTGTCTTTTGCACGAACCATGGCACGATTTCAGACCTTGGAAAGTCGGCAATTTTATTGCAGGTGAAACCTACAGCGAAGCCCCTGAAATTGATTTCGTTTTTCAATATAGAAACAATCAAACAGGAAAGATTGAAGAATTTTCTATAGACAAATTAAGTACGATCTCAGATGACAGCCTACAAAATGCTGATTTTGAATCAAATTACACTTATATTAAACGTTCTGAAAAAGTGATTACACCTGGTATAAATGCCCGTTTAGCCGATTTTTCTATCACCAACAACGAAGGCACTGATATCAAAAATATGGTAATGCTTCAGGATGATTTGAATTTTATTATCTTCATTCGCAACCTTGCTCAAATGAATGAGAAAAAACTGAAAAATATCAAAGCACTTATCGCTGATTGTCAATCCGATGGCATTCCTTATATTTTACTCACAAGCACCTCTCCTTATATGGTAGATAGTTTGAATCTGTTAGAATTAGATAGTAATGAATCTTTCTTTTTCTGCGATGCTACACCAATGAAAACTGCTCTTCGCAACGACCCGGGAGTTATTATGTTACAACAAGGTTACATTTTGGACAAATGGGCATTTAGAGATGTACCTGCATTGGCTGATATTTTAGCACACAAAGAACAATATGACAACAATTTGCAAAAATACAAACAAAAGACTCCTCCTATTTTTATGGATGTTACCGATAGCATAAATATCGAAATTACACCTGATTATCAGGAAATTGACAATTAATATATCATCAAAAAAGCAAAAAAAAATGACAGAAAAAAATTTTTCAGAATATACAACCCGGTTACTATCAACCGATACGGAATTATCCTATGCTATTAATGCAATGCGAGTAAAAGTTACCGCTTACATATTAGACAACAACCTAAAATCCATTGTATTGGGTATCTCGGGTGGTATTGACAGTGCTTTTGCCGCTGCTTTATTAAGACCCGTTTGCGACAACACCAATACTAAATTAATAGGTAGAAGTATTACCATTGAAACCAATACAGCAGAAGAGATTGAACGTGCCAACATGGTTGGCTTAGCTTTCTGCCATGATTATAAATATCTTGACCATACCGATATTTATTTAAAATACAAGGTATTACTTCCTGATTTAGACGATAAATATTTATCCAAACTGCGTATGGGGAATGCAAAAGCACGGTTCAGAATGATGGCTCTTTACGATTTGGCACAATTAAACAAAGGCTTGGTCATTTCTACCGATAATTATACGGAATATCTAACAGGTTTTTGGACTTTACATGGAGACGTAGGCGACTATGCACCTTTTATAAACCTATGGAAAACAGAAGTTTATGCTTGTGCCAAATATTTATGTAAAAATTTACCCAACACTCAAGCCGAAGCCTTGAAGTTTTGTATAGATGCTGTACCTACCGATGGGTTGGGTATTTCTTCATCTGATTTGGAACAATTAGGCGAAGCCTCCTACGCCGATGTGGACCAAGTGCTTATTCAATACATCAAGGGAAATACCGACTTGGAACACAATACTCTTATACAACGTTACCTGAATAGTGAATATAAGAGAAGAATACCTATTAATATTAATCGTTCAACTTTATTCTTTAAAGAATAATCTTATTATTTTAGAACAAATCTAAATTTTTATTAAAAAATATTATTAATAAACACTTTAACATTTAAAACAAAGTTGAGATAAAAAAAAATAAAAATATATTTTAAATAATAGTATCTTTGAAAATTGAAATTTTCTCTATATATAAAGTGCATTCTCTTTATATGTAAGAAAGGAAAAAAGTATTTAATATAATTAAAAATAAGACATTTATGAGAGATTTGAAAGTCTATTTTTTCATCATATTCGCAGTTGTGTCAATAACAGTTTTTGCACAACAAGACCCACAATTTACGCAATATATGTATACAACACTACCGTTCAACCCTGGTTATGCTGGTAGTGGGGGTATTTGTGCAACATTAAATTATAGACAACAATGGGCAGGTTTCACTGAAATTGACCCGAATTCAGATATGGACAATCCAACCACGTATAAAGTTGCTCCTCGAGACATCTTGTTTTCAATACACGCTCCTATCAGAGCCCTTCACGGAGGTCTTGGCTTATCTTTCTATAATGATACTTATGGACATCAAAGTGATATTGCTGTAAAACTCAACTATGCTTTTCGCTTGAATGTAGGCGGTGGAACTTTGGGCATTGGTTTAGGAATTGATGCTTTAAGCAGAAAAATCCGTAACGAATATTGGGGTGGTCGTTCCGGTGACCAAACAATTATAAATGAAGTACAAGGTAAAAATGATATGTACATAGACGTAGATTTCGGCGTTTATTACAGCGTTACAGACAAATGGTATGTCGGTTTGAGCGGCACTCAATTGTTATCCTCTATTGGCGGTAAAAAAGTTGACCAAAAACCATCAAGACACCTTTATTTACTTGGAGGTTACAACTTTGTTGTTCCATCTAATCCCAATTGGCAATTAAAACCCAGTGGATTGATAAAAACTGACTTCAAAACTTTCCAAATGGACCTCACCTTATTGGCTGATTGGAACAATGGATTAATATGGTTTGGTGGTAGTTATCGTATGGTCGATTGTTTTGCTCTTTTAGTTGGAACAAGACCATTTGCCAATGCTTCCTCCGCAATACGTGGTTTGGAATTCGGCATTTCTTATGATATAAACATAACTTCAAAAATTGGACGAGAAGGACGCTCTTTCGGTGGATTTGAATTTATGTTAAAATATTGTTTCAATATCGTACGAACCCCAACAACATACGGATATAAGAATACTAAATTATTGGGGAACAGACCTATTGAATATAGATAGAAAAAAATAAAATATTAAATGTAACAAAAATAATGATTCTTACGTATAAGATCGAAAAGGCTTAACGCAAGATTATATAAATAAAGTAGAAATAATAAATAATTCATATTATGAAACGAGTGTTTTTTGTAGCAGTTATGATTGTCTCTCTTATGACAATGATGTCATGTAGCAGTGATAAGGGACAATTGGTCGGAGCGAAAGATCGTGGTATTATCAATGATGAAATGCCATACGGAATGGTATTTGTTAGACAAGGCCACATGTTAATGGGTGTAGGAGATCAGGATGCCGCTTATACTTATACCTATTCTGCTAAAAATGTTACTGTTAGTTCATTCTACATGGACGAAACTGAAATCACCAACAACGAATATAGACAATTTGTTGAATGGGTTAGAGACTCTATTGCCCATGTATTGTTAGGTGAAGCCGAAGTAGAAGATGAAAATGAACATTTCCTTAAATATGGAAAAGGACATGAAGAAGAAGGTGAACCCGTTGAACCTCGTCTTATTAATTGGAAAACCAAAATTGATTGGAATTCTCAAAATGAAGAATATGCTGCTGCCCTATCTCCTATTTATAGCAGTCCTGCTTCGGGTAACGAACGCTACTATCACTATCAAATGGTAGATTTGAATGCTAAAGTGTTAGTATTTGAATATTGGTGGTTAGACAGACGTAACTATAGAGACAGTGAAGACCCTGATGTAATAGGTGCTGCTTTTAAAGATTTTGATAACATTGACCCTCAAACAGAAGACCAAGGTATGTTCCAAAATCGTCCTATAGCCTATTCTCAAGGTTCTAAACCATTCAGAAGACATGAACGTATAAACATTTATCCTGATACTTTGTGTTGGATACATGATTATGCTTATTCGTACAATGAACCAATGACTGAAAGTTATTTTTGGCATCCAAGTTATGACAACTACCCTGTTGTAGGTGTAAGTTGGAGACAAGCACAAGCATTTTGTGCATGGAGAACTCATATCAGAAATTCATATTTGATTTCTTCAGGTCAATGGGCATACGAACAAAAATTCAGATTACCCAACGAAATTGAATGGGAATATGCAGCACGTGGCGATGCGGATTTGAATGCTTACACTTGGGGGGGACCATATATCCAAAACTCTCAAGGTTGTTTCTTGGCAAACTTCAAACCACAAAGAGGTAACTATTCTGCTGATGGTGGTGTTTATCCTATCATTGTTGCTCACTATCATCCAAACGATTGGGGTTTGTACGATATGGCAGGCAACGTATCAGAATGGTGTGAAGATGCTTTCAGTGAATCTGCTTACAACTTTGCACACGATTTGAACATGCAATACAACTATTATGCTAAGAAGAGCGATAATGAAGCCCTCAAACGTAAAGTTGTACGTGGAGGTTCTTGGAAAGATATTAGCTATTATCTACACAATGAAACACGTTCTTACGAATATCAAGACACTGGTAAATGTTATATTGGGTTCCGTTGCGTACAATCTTATCTCGGAAGAGAAAGAGGCGACAACTTAAAAACAGCGTCAAACGTTTATTAAAATCTAATTTAAAGAATAAGTAAAAAATTAAAGAATAGAATTAATTATATCATAAACAAAATAAATTTAAAGTAATATTATGGGACTTAATGAGTTAGTAAGAAGTAAAGGTTACAAAAATTTCATGGCGAAATTGTATGGTATTGGTGCATCCGTAGTAATTTTGGGTGCTATGTTTAAAATTATGCACTGGCCAGGTGCCAACCCTATGATTGTATTAGGTATGAGTACAGAAGCAATTATTTTCCTTTTTTCTGCATTTGAACCGCAACACGTTGAATTCAATTGGGCATTAGTTTACCCTGAATTGGCAATGGGCGAAGAAGAAGAAAACAAACCAGAAAAGAAGGAAAAGAAAAAAGTACCTCAAGGTACTCCTACTCAACAATTAGATAGAGCGTTGGAAGAAGCAAAAATTGGACCTGAACTTATGGAAAGTTTGGCTACAGGTATGCGTAATTTGAGCGAAAATGCAAAACAATTGTCTGGTATGTCTGATGCTGCAACTGCTACTGATAGTTACATTACTAACTTATCTAAAGCAACTGAATCTGTCAGAAATCTTAGTGCTGCTTATGAAAAAACAAGTGAATCATTAGGAGCGAACAACGATAGTGCTTCTGAATATTTTGTTCAAGTGGAAAAAGCAACAAACGCTGTTAAAAATTTGGCTAACGTATATGAAGATACCATTAAATCAATGAGTACAGAATCAGGTTATGTTGAAGGCGTACAACGTTTGTCTAAAAATTTATCTGCAATCAATGCAGCATATGAATTACAACTTCAAAGTACAAACGAAACATTAACTGCCTCCAAATCATTAGATGAACAAATGAAAGCAGCTGCAGAAAATCTGTCTCAATCGGCTCAATATCTTGTCAACTACAAAGAACAAGTTGATAAATTAACTCAAAATGTTGGCAAATTGAACGAAGTCTATGGCACAATGTTAGCTGCTATGGGCAAATAGTAATGTTTTAGGTATAAAAAGTTGTTTAATATAAATATAAAATAAAAGATATATATGGGCGCAACAAATTGTCCGGAGACCCCGCGACAGAAGATGATAGGTATGATGTACCTTGTGTACTTGGCTCTATTGGCTTTAAACGTATCAAAAGACATATTAGATGCATTTGTTACGGTGAATGACGCAATGGAACAAACAACAACTAACTTTACCACTAAAGTGGACCAAAGTTATGCTATATTTGATATGCAAGAGCAAAACGCTCCAGAAAAAGTTAAACCTTTTAATGATAAGGCTAAACAAGTAAAAAAAGCGTCTCAAGACCTGATTGCTTATTTAACTGACGCTCGGGATGAAATGTATGCTCGAGTTGAAGGTTGTACAAAAGAAGAAGCCGCCAAGGCTACGCTACAAGAAATGAAGTCTAAAGACGATTATGAAAAGCCTACAAACTTTTTCTGTATCAAAGAGAAAAAGGCATATGAAATGCAAGAAAAAATCGGGGCATACAAAAAGGAACTTATTAAGATTGTAAATGATGAAAAATACATCGTTCCCAAAGGCTTGGAAGTTGATGCCAAATATATGGACAATGATAAGCACGAAGAAGATTGGGTATTTCATAATTTCAATCATATTGTAGCCGCTGCAAGTTACACACTAATAAACAAATTGATTGGTGAAGTAAAAAATATTGAATTTGAAACCGTTGATTATTTGATGAAAGCCATTGATGCTGGTAGTTTCAAATTTGATAATATTCAGGCTAAGGTTATTCCCAATAGTAGAATTGTATTTTCAGGCGATCACTTTGAAGCCGACATTATTGTAGCTGCATACGATTCCCGTCAAAACCCTGTGGTTTATTGGGGACCAGGAAGAGATACTGCAAGTAGAAACGATATTGACAAATTAACCAAAGTTGAAGGTCAAGAAGGTGTTGTTAGATTGTCTATTCCTACGGGAGGTATCGGTGATCAAAAATTGGCTGGTGTTATCATGATGCAAACTCCTGATGGAAAAGATACTTGCTATTCATTTAACACCTCTTATACGGTAACCAAACCATCTGCTGCTGTAGCCGCAGAAAAAATGAACGTATTATATACAGTTATCGGCAATCCTGTTTCAATTGCTGCTCCTGTTGCTCCAGAAAAATTGCGTATCAGTTGGGGTGGAGCCAATGCAACAAGTTTGGGCGGTGGTAGATATAATGTTACAGTTCCCACTTCCCTATCAGGAAAAGAATTGATAATTTCTGTATCAGCAGATGTAGGTGGAGGTAAAACACAAAAAATGGGTGAAACAAAATTCCGTGTAAAAAACGTACCAGAACCATCTGTGTTTATTGGCGGTAATATAACTGGAGGAAAACAACCTAAAGACGCTATCTTGGCAAACCCAATGCTTACAGCAAAAATGTCTCCTGACTTTAACTTTGAATTAAGATGGTCTGTAACATCTTATAAAGCTACTGTTATAAAAGGTGGTGTTGAAGATGCTCCTATCGTAATCAATGGAGGACGTTTCAATGACCAACTAGTTTCCAAAATCAGATCAGCAACCTCTGGTACTATAGTGGAATTTAGCGATATAAACATCAATAGTGAAGCAGGAAAAAGAACTATTCAAAGACCTTTGAGTGTTCGTATTAGATAATTATTGAAAACATTAAAAATTGTAATATTATGAAACGGTTAAGTTTAGCAATCGCACTCACGTTCATGTTGGGAATCTCTTTCGGACAAGTTTTCGAAAATGAAGAAGGCAGTCAAACAAAAGATACGGCAAGTACTGTATTAGACCCAATTCGTAAACCTGTAGATAATATATATGAGAAAAAACATATATATCAGTTTAAACCTATGGATTTAGTTACCCCACGTGAAGCTGATGTAATGTACGCTAAATTGATTTGGCGAGTATTGGATTTGAGAGAAAAAATCAACCAACCATTTTATTATCCAAAAGACCCGCAGGGCAATTGGAAAAGTTTAATGCAGGCTATGTTAGATGCTGTCAATGATACTGCTGAACTTAACTCTAAACCTTTGATGGTTTATGATGACGAATACGTATCTGTTCCTAAATCAATACCTGCTTTGTTGGCAAGTATGGGAGAAACAAAAGTACAAGTATTGTATAATGAATGGGGAGAAGATACTGGTCAAAGTGTGTTGTTTATTCCTTTTGGAGCAAGTGAAATTTTCCGTTATAAGTTGTTTGAACAATGGTTTATTGACAAACAAAGATCTGTAATGGACCAACGTATTATCAGCATTTGCCCTATGTTTTGGTATGAGTCAGTAAATGCAAGTTACGAAGAAAGCAGTTCGACTGAGGAAGACGAAGAAGGCCTTGCTCCTATCTCTAATAGAAGATGGCGTAACTTCGGATATATCTACTACAACGAAGTAAGAGATATTTTAGCAGTTACAGAAGTTTTCAATCCTCAAAACAACGCACAACGCAGAACTTACGATGATATGTTCTTACAAAGACGTTTTTCCAGTTTTATTGAAGGCGAAGAAAACGTACACAACAACAGAAAAATATACGAATATATCGTCAATGGACTTGACCAAATTTTGGAATCAGAGAAGATTAAAGAAAATATTCGTATAAAAGAAGAAGACCTTTGGGAATTCTAACCTAAAACATAATCTTACAAAAAAAAGAAACTAACCAAAAGGTTAGTTTCTTTTTTTATGTATATTTTACAAAAACATTATTACCAACAAACATATATCTCAACAATTTTATGTACATTTGCATTATTGGAATTTCAATAATAAATGGACAAAGCATATACAACAGAACAAAAACAAGCAATACAAAACTATTAGCACTCATACGGCATGGGAATCTGTCAAGATTTTTTCAGGAGAAAATAAGCCATGCAATTTGTGAATATACTTAATAATATAACAAAAAAAGATAATATATGATACCATTAGCAGAACAACTGCGACCAACTTCACTTGACAATTATATCGGACAAAGTCATTTGGTAGGCAAAGGTGCCATACTACGCAATGCCATAGAATCGGGACGTATCCCCTCCATGATACTTTGGGGACCTCCAGGTATAGGAAAAACAACTTTGGCCCATATTATCTCACAAACCCTCAACCGACCTTTTCATGTACTCAGTGCTATCAATGCCGGTGTTAAAGATGTACGGGTCGTAATTGAGGCTGCAGAAAAAGAAGATAATGCAATACTTTTCATTGATGAAATACATCGTTTTAACAAAAGTCAACAAGATTCATTGCTTGGAGCAGTAGAAAAAGGCACCATAACATTGATTGGAGCCACAACCGAAAACCCGTCATTTGAAGTGATTTCTGCACTATTATCACGTTGTCAAGTATATATACTCAAAGAATTTGGAGTTGAAGAATTAACACAATTATTAAATATTGCCGCCAAACATATAAAACAAACCCAAAACAGAACATTAGACATAAAAGAAACAGAGGCTCTGTTTCGCCTATCTGGAGGCGATGCCCGCAAATTGCTCAATGCTTTGGAACTCATCATAAACATCTCTCCTAATGAACACATTGTTATTGACAACAACAATGTATTGAATGTAATACAAAAAAATTTGGCCATTTATGACAAAAAAGGAGAAAACCATTACGACATTATTTCTGCTTTTATCAAATCTATGCGTGGAAGCGACCCCAATGGTGCCGTATATTGGTTAGCAAGAATGATCGCAGGAGGAGAAGATCCTTTGTTTATTGCCCGTAGAATGCTTATTCTCGCTGCTGAAGACATTGGAAATGCTAATCCTAATGCCCTGCTTTTAGCCCAAGCATGTTTCGAAACAATCAAAGTAATTGGTATGCCAGAAGGTCGCATTCCCCTATCTCAAACGGCTATATATTTGGCAAGTTCGCCCAAAAGTAATGCCTCTTATTTGGCTATTGATACCGCCTTGGCAATGGTTGAAAAATACAAGGATTTGCCCGTACCTCTACATCTCCGCAATGCTCCCACCAAACTAATGAAAGAAATTGGCTACGGAAAAAATTATCAATATGCACATGACTTTGAAAACAATTTTGTCAATCAGGAATTTCTACCCAAAGAAATAGCAGGACAAAAGTTTTACAATCCAGGCGACAATATCCGCGAAAATGAAATACGCAAACGGTTAAAAAGCCTCTGGAAAGATAAATACGAATATTAAAAAAAGCCCGATAAGTCGGGCTTTTTTCTTTATTTTTATTTACTTCTACTTCTCTATATTGACACTATTGCCTGCACAAGAAGCATTATATTTGGGCAATGAACGATAAACCTTATTTTTCATATAGGTATCCGTACAATACAATAGAAGAAATTTTTTATATTCTTTTTTCGTAAAAATAACACCTGCCCCCCAATAACGTTTCTTTTTAAGGCTTGTATCTGGTATTTCTATTTTAGAGTATTGTATTTTAGGCAAGATTTCACCTTGAAAATCAGAAGCAAAATAGACAATAGTTTCTGCCTTCTTAACTTCATTTTCCAATATATTTTCTTGAGGCAGCACTAATTCTTCACGCGTAATGGACAACATGTCATCTGACGGATATGGCTCAACAGTAAGGGTTTCTGGATTGTTAAAATTTGCAGGCAAGTCAAACAGCTGCACTTCCCCGCTTTCATACATAATAGAGTTTAAATCCTTTGCAGAAATAACAGTGGTAGGTCCATCTAAATTGTTTTGATTCTTATACTTAACCTCAGTGGCTGACACCTCTAAAATTTTGACCTCTATCTTTCGGGAATCTTTGGTAACAATAACATCTTGAGCCTTGATGGTGAAAGTAGCCAATATGACAAAAACACCCATTAATGTGATTTTTTTCATTGATATATCAAACATATTGCAATTAATGTTAAATTAAATATAAAATATTTAAATATTGTAAATTGAAATACAAAATTATAAAAATATTTTATATATCCTGTTTTTTATATCATTTTTTTTGCAAAAGCAAGACATTCATAAAAAATAGGATAAAGAAATCCTACTTATTTTGTATATTATACATGAACAATTGATATTTTAAGAAGATGTAATCCATTTATTTTCAATATCTTATTATTATCTATTTCGATTATCCTTGTATCCAGCACAAGAGACATTATATATTTCCAAGGTCCGCATAGCATGAGCCAATGCAACATTATGTAGAGCTGCACCACCTGCAAAACTCCAGCCCATTGCGGCAGCAGCACCTGCTTCATAAGATTGGGCTTTTACATGATTTTCGTAAGCGGCAGGACAATATAGCATTAAAAAATGTTCCATTTCTTTTTCGGTAAAAATAACACCGTCCCCCACATATCTGTTTCCTTTTTTCTTAGAACCAGGCAGTTGTATTTTTTGATAAACTATCTGCGGCAAAACTTCGCCATGCCAATCTATGGCACGAAAAACAATTTCTCCATTCTGTTCAACGCTTGGAGCAGACGCTAACTCTATTGTATCAGAAATATCTTCTGCTTCGGAATGAAACAACTGCACTTCCCCATTAGCGTAAATTATCGAATTGATTTCTGTCGTTGCCATCACAAAGATAGGACCCTCCAAATTGTTTTGTTTTTTGTATTTAATCTCGTTGGTTGAAATCTCTAAAATCTTGGCTTCTATTTTTTGTGCTTCTATAGTAATGATAACATCTTGGGCTTGCAGTACAACAGAAAATACGACAAGCATATATACAGCCAACAATGTTTTGAAATTTTTTCTCATAAAACAAGTTTCTTTCTATTACTCCATTCGCCCTATTCTTACTCCAAATTTAAAATAGAAAGAATGTATTGAATACAAGTCCACAATCTCTCCCCATCTATTCACAAATGAAGAACCGCATAAGAAATCATATCCTAAACCGAAAGAAAAACGCCTTGCATCTATACCTGTTCCAACTTTCAATCTCAAAAGCATTGGGGCTGCATTATACATATTACAAACAACACTGCTTCCGATTGATGTTTCTATATATGGATAAATTTTAGGTTTTGCTGGAATAAATACCCGCACATTCAACATTTCCGTAACAACATGAATATCAGTCCAATTATATCTCCACGTATAATCGTAATAATATTGCTCATCTGAAAAATAATCATATCCGATACTGCCGCCGATAAAAACATAATCTTTAATTCTACTACCGAATGTTAAATTGGTTGTAGCCCCCAAACCACCATTGCCAGAAACAATCATACCTGCATCAAAATACATATTAAAAAAGGCTCTTTTGATAAATGGTCGCTGATTATCGGTTTGTATATCAATTGGATTTGTGATTACGCTACGATTTTTATCAAATTGTTGAGGATTGCTTGTATAGGTATTTTGTTCCTCTTCAACATTGCCTTTTCCTGCACAAGTGCGATTATAAACACTTAATGCCGTACTAATATCATCTTTATACTTATAAGCCTCATAACAATGGATTTTACAGAATTTCAAAAACTCTCCTTCCGTAAATACCATATTATCGGCAACATATCTATACTTTGGTGTTTTATAATAAGGCACCAGCACTTTTTGGTAAGTAAACACAGGCAGAGATTGTCCTTTGTATTGTGTGGCATAGTAAATATGGGTATCTGTTTCTTTTGATGTTGTAGTTTGTGCTTGTTGAACAGGAATGGTATTTACTTGTGTTTCCACTTTTGGATTGGTTGTTGCTGGAATAGGTTTTGTTACAACAGGCTGAGTCGGAGTTGTTGTTGTGGAGGCAGGTGTAACTTGTTGTGTCTTTTGCTGTTTGGAAAACAACTGCACCTCGCCATTGGCATAAATGATAGTATTTAATTCCGAAGTGGAAACCACAAAAGTCGGCCCCTCCAAATTGCTTTGTTTTTTGTACTTGATTTCGGTAGAAGACACTTCCAAAATCTTTGCTTCTATTTTCTTTGCATCTTTGGTAATGATAATATCTTGAGCAGAAAGATTACTCCAAAATAAGAAAAGTATTGTTCCTATAATAAATAAGTTTTTCATTGCTAATATTTTTTAATACGTTAATTTAATTGCGGAATTTCCAGCACAAGAATTGTTATAAATCTGTAAAGATTGTTCCAATTTATCATCTGCAACAACAGCAAAAGGAATTGCCCCAACCATACTGACAAAAACAAAACATGTCCAAGTCGCTGCCGTAAAAGAACGATAGGCTTTATATTTAACATAAGCCTCAGGGCAATAGAGTTTTAAAAAATTACCATATTCTTGTCTATTAAAAATAACTCCTTCTCCCCAATAACGTCTCCTCTTATGTTTAGTCCCCGGTATTTCTACTTTCGAATAAGTGATTTGTGGTAATGATTCCCCATGAAAATCCGCCGCCTTAAATGCAATTGAATTTGTATTCACGCTCTCATTTCCCACTATATTTTTCTGCATCATAGTCTTTTCATCACAAGTGGCAGGATAAGTTTCTGTTTGTTCTTGTTCTGATTCAATAGTTTCTGTGGTTACATTCACTGGAATATCAAACAACTGCACCTCACCATTAGCGTAAATGATAGTATTCAATTCCGAAGTGGCAACCACAAAAGTTGGTCCATCCAAATTATTTTGCTTCTTGTACTTGATTTCGGTGGAAGACACTTCCAAAATCTTAGCTTCAATCTTTTGCGATTCTTTGGTAATGATAATATCTTGTGCGGTCAATATACTTGCGAAGCACACACAAACAAGCGTAAAAACTACCTTTTTCATTCTATCTTTTTTTTTGTTGATTTATAATATCTTAGAAAAACAAACCTCGTCTATGAGGCGGACGTTGTTGCGGTTTTGGAGGTGCCGGTGCATGAGGTTGTGGACGCGGCGGTGCCGGACGATAAGTTGGTCTTGGTGCCGGTTGATACACGGGCACAGGAACAACTACCGTATTTTGATTATATTGAGATGTTACACGGCTATCAGTATAAGGACAAGTCCACGTAAGAGCCTCCCCTACCAACCTTCTCATGGTAAATGTTTCACCGCTTTCCCATATCCAATTTATTTGTTCGGGACCGAAATAAACAACCTCTCCCGGATGCATGGTCATTGATTGAGTTTTTGTATCATATTTAAACCGATTTTTCGCGGTCCACGTCATATAAAACGTTTCATAGGTATTGTTCTCCAGAACAAAATACACATACCCTTCATCTGTACGCTCAAAATTGCCTACCACCTGAGCGTGAGCCCAGAAAATGCCTGCACTAAACAAGGCCAAAAACAAAAACTTTTTCATATCTCTATTGTTTTATAAGTTTATACATATGCAAATTGTCTTTATTGGTCACCTTTAAGAGATAAACTCCTTGTCTAAAGGAAGTTAAATCTAAAATAGTTTCTTGACTATTGATAGTTGTTTTGTATAGAGATTTACCGGTCATATCAAATATCTCGGCAATTGTATTGTCCAAAATTTCGCTTGTCTTTAGTATAAATTTGTCTATTGATGGGTTGGGATACAAAACAGCCTGCCATGTCTGATGTTCTTCAATATTCACACCTGTTTTTATTTCAAAATAGGCTTTGGTATTGTATTTATCAGACAATACAGGCTTCCATTTCAATGAATCTTTTTCCATATAAGAAGATATAATAAAATATCTTCCAACCGCATAATTAATATCATTCCGATTAATTGTGATTGTCTTATATGTAGCATGTGGAACGGTTTCTTCAACTTTGCCCAATTCTCCGACATAAGTATCATCAGAAGCATTGTAAATATCAAAACTTATATAGCCAGTAAAATCCTTGCTACCGCTATTAATAATAGAAGCAGAAACAGCAAATGCCGTATTTTTATACACTTCGTTAGGATTGATATTTATATCACTAAATAGTTGTATATTAACTGCCTTTGTTTCTATATTGAAATATTTCCTATCAGATGTCGTTCCTATCACCTTTTTGGAAGAATTTTTTTCAGTATAGGTAGCCACCAAATAATATCGTCCTGCCGGATAAGCAAAACCTTGATGATTAGCATTTAGGGTCGCCAAAGAGGAAAAATCTTGTTTTTTAGCAACAAATTGTTGTTCTTCCACAAGCGTTCCCATATAAACGTCATCATTATTATAAAGGTCTATACCTACTTTTCCGTCAAAATCCTTATTTCCATTATTGATAATGGCAACAGAAACAGCAAGAGGTGTATTTTGACAAACCTGTTCAGGATTGATAGTGATAGCAGAATATAAAGCCATATCTACCATTGTCAAATTAACAATATCAAAATATTTTCTATCTGATGTATTGCCAATAATTTTCTTGACAGAATCTTGCTCGGTATAGGTTGCTACTATACAATAAGTGCCTACGGGATAAGACAATGTATATTGATTGACACTTATAGTTTGAGACGCAGAAGGGGATATGGTATGATTTGCTTCAACAAGTGTTTGCAGAAATGCACCGGTATTATTATACAAATCCAAACCGATTTTGCCCGTAAAAGCCTTATCTCCTTGATTGACAATATTAGCAGTAACCGATATGGAACTATCCGGGTAAATGGTGGTCGGTGAAA
>CAJOFD010000027.1 GCA_905233585.1 uncultured Bacteroidales bacterium | reverse complement strand
GTTGTATAAAATTGAATTGGTTCAAGTAAATTGCGTTCGTCATGAATCTTGCAGAAAATCACTTTCAAAAATTCAAAAAAAGCAGGTTGTTTCTGCAACCCTTCATTGATATAAATGATATTATGGCAAGTTCTGAAAGTAAACAGCAGGTTGTCGTCAAACGCTTTTTTCAATGTATTACGATTAGGGCGTTCGTTCTCATCCGTACTGCCGTCGGCAGATGGTATGTCATTATATTCATCGAATACAAAGTGACCTTTTTCATCCACACTTTTCTTGTAAACGGTTTTGTGTAAGCCATTAGTCCACATTCCCCATTCACAGTTGTTGCAAGCCGACATATATGTTTTCAATTGATCTAGACCGTTGTCCTTGTCTGACGGTTTTACAGCCTCTTTCTTACATTCTATGATAATTGATATATTCTGTTGGTCCTTTTTCTGTTCTTCGGAAACGCCATCAGGGAAAATAACAATGTCGGCGCGTTTCTTTCCTGACCCCATCTGAACAGGATATTCCACAGCTATACGTTCCTTTATATACTTATGTTCGTTCACCAATCGTTTTTCTACGGTTTGGCGCACATATTCTTCCGGTGTATCGTTGCGGATTGTTCCATCAACATAGTCGCGGACTTTATCTTCGGGGATGACAAGAATTTTCCCTTTTTCTTCCATGTGTAAAATATTGTAATAATTATGCTATTGTTGCTATTATCAAATGGCAAAAATACAAAAAATATTACTTCAATATGCAAAAATATACAAAAAAATGAGAGAAATTTGCAATATAAAATCCATCCGCAATCTACATTTTAATAAATAATTTGGACTAAATATCAAAATCAACTTTTTCAATAGCAAAAACTTCAATATTTTTACAAATATACTTATTTCTCAGATATTTTTTCAACAAACATTCTCTATAGAAATCTCCTATTTATTCAACACAAAACATTTACACAACAACTCAACATAAAAAAAAATACATATATTTTCTCATTTTATACTTAAATATTTTATACCTTTGCAAAAATGTAAATTAGTTACATTGTTGTATTTTCATCAATCCAAGTTAAACAAATTTAAATTTTAAATCAAATGAAAAATAAATACATTGACCTCATTCAACAAACTTACGATTTTCCACAAGAAGAATTTCACATAGAAGATGGCAATCTGTTTTTCAACAACATAGACCTAATGGAAATCATCAAACAATATGGAACACCTCTCAAAATAACATATTTACCCAAGATTTCCCAAAACATACAAAAAGCCAAACGTTGGTTTAATGTAGCCATGGCAAAAGCAGACTACCAAGGCGATTACCATTATTGCTATTGCACAAAAAGTTCTCATTTTTCTTTTATTTTGGAAGAAGTGTTAAAAAACGATGTACATATAGAAACTTCTTCTGCCTTTGATTTAAATATCATTGAGACGTTACACGAACAAGGTTTGTTTGACAAAGAAAATTACATCATCTGTAATGGATTCAAACGCATACAATACATTGAAAACATTGTTAATTTTGTCAACAACGGATTTACAAATATTATTCCCGTTTTGGACAACATGAAAGAATTTGACCAACTCAATTCCATTTTAGAAAGCAAATGCAAATTAGGCATAAGAATTGCATCAGAAGAAGAACCGAGATTTGAATTCTACACATCCCGCTTGGGTATTCGCTACAATGATATTGTTTCTTTCTATGAAGAAAAAATAAAAAAGAATCCCAAGTTTGAATTAAAAATGTTACACTTCTTCATCAATACAGGCATTGAAGATACTGCTTACTATTGGAACGAATTATCCAAATCAGTCAACGTATATTGTGAACTAAAAAAAATCGCACCTGAATTGGACTCATTAAACATAGGTGGAGGATTTCCAATCAAAAGAAGCCTTTCATTCAACTATGATTATGAATACATGGCAGAAGAAATCATTGCTCAGATAAAAATCATGTGCAACCGCAACGGCGTGGAAGAGCCTCATATTTTCACAGAATTCGGTTCGTTTACTGTGGGAGAATCTGGTGCTGTTTTATATTCTATTCTCAACCAAAAAAGACAAAACGACCGTGAGTTATGGAATATGATAGATAGTTCTTTTATGACAACTCTACCCGATGCTTGGGCTATCAATCAAATCTTTATTCCTTTAGCCATCAACAACTGGAACAAGGAATACGAACGCGTATTTTTAGGAGGTCTCACTTGTGATAGTCAAGATTATTACAATTCAGAATCTAATCTCAATGCCATATTCTTACCCAAAATCACTACTGAAGACACCCAATATGTCGGATTGTTTCACACAGGTGCCTACCAAGAAGCGGTAGGCGGATATGGTGGCATACAACACTGCTTAACACCTGCCCCAAAACATATCATTATCTCTCGCGAATATGCAAATCCTGAAGATGAAGAAAGCGAATTGGTAACAAAACTTTTTGCAAAAGAACAAAGTTACAAATCTATGCTAAAAACTTTGGGCTATTAAAAAGCGTATACTAAATAACAACATTTATGCTTTTCAATTCCATAGCGTTCATGCTTTTTTTGCAAGTTGTATTCATGCTGTACTAGTTTGTGGTCGAAAGGTTTACTGGCAAGTCAAAGTGACAGTGGCAGCATGCCTTTGTAGTTGTCGCAAGTTATGTGTACTATGGTTGGTAGAGCTGGCGTTTCCTGATCCTTATCGCAATAACATCGTTCTGTTCTTGGATTAATATGGCATCTTGATATTTCTCATTGATGAGAGCAAATTTATTGATAATAAGTGGGTTATTAGAAAGAAAAATTGATAACTGCATCTAACATTATTCTAAACCATGCAATATTATCAACATTCAAAGACTACATTTAACTCACAGCAACAGAATTGATAGAACTTACCAACTATCTCTCAATGCGAATTCTGTTTTTTAGGAAGATTGTTAATTTACAAAAAGAAAAAGGTATAAATATATACTTGTTGAAACTCCTGTGTTGTCTGTATTGTATAAATCTTATGACAATCACGAACGACCCATATGCTGCAAAAATTTCTAAATCTTGGACATTCTACAACTATAATGCTCGTCTGGCACTAAACGACTCTTTAGATTTATACAATTCTCACTATCTGAATCAGAATGGTGTTGAAAAATACGACTCTTTGATAATTGAAGATTCAAAAGAGCTCGGTTGTATAAAATTGCCAATGGATTCATTACAGTTGAATTAGTGTTTTGCTATTTTAAAGTTATGTATTTTTGGCAGTGTTCAAACCGACAAGATATCTCCTTAACAAAGACAAATGGCCTCAATGTTGAAATTCACAAGAAAAAACCGGTATTGAATTTATTATCTCAACTTCTAACTTTGCTTATTGAATCTATAAAAAATAAATATAAAAAATATATCATTTGTTTCATATATTTTTATTACCTTTGTATGATGAATTTTTATTTGATAACAATACGCTATTAGTTCAAATAAATGTTTACATATAACAAAAAACATATATTTTTTTTAATATCAACCTGAAAAATAATATTCAAATTGTAACTTTTTGATTACAATTTCGTATTATAGTAAAATAAAATAACAAAAATGGGATTTTTTTCATTTCTAAACCAAGAGATTGCCGTTGATTTAGGTACGGCCAACACTGTGATATATCACAATGATAAAATTGTAATTGATGAACCTTCTATTGTTGCAATAGACAGAAACACCAAACGTTTAATTGCCGTTGGGCAACAAGCATTGTTAATGGAGGGACGTGCATCTGAAGACATCAATGTTATCAGACCTCTAAAAGATGGTGTTATCGCCAATTTTCATGCGGCCGAGATGATGATTATCGAATTCCTTCGCCAAATGAATCAACGCCAACGTTCACTTTTCCCGCCATCTTTAAAAATGGTTGTTTGTATTCCTTCGGGTATCACTGAGGTAGAAGAACGTGCTGTTAAAGACTCTGTAGAAAGAGCAGGTGCAAAAGAGGTTAAACTAATTCACGAACCAATGGCTGCCGCCATTGGTATAGGACTTAATGTACTCGAACCAGAAGGTAATATGGTAGTGGACATTGGTGGTGGCACAAGCGAAATTGCTGTTATTTCCTATGGACAAATTGTCTGCAACAAATCAATCAAAACCGCAGGCGACGAATTTAATGCTGACATTGAAGACTATATCAGACGTGAACATAATATGTCCATCGGACGTAGAACCGCTGAATTAATAAAAATAAATGTAGGTGCCGCTATGAGTGAATTAGACGACGTGCCTGAAGCCTACGAGGTAAGAGGTCAGGACTTAATCACTGGTATTCCTAAGGCCATCAAAATTACACATAATGAAATTGCCGTTGCTTTAGACAAATCTATTATGCAAATTGAGACAGCGGTATTGCAAGCCTTGGAAAAAACTCATTCTGAATTAGCTGCCGATATTTATCATACAGGCATCTACTTGGCTGGTGGCGGTGCATTGTTAAGAGGTTTAGACAAACGTATTGCTATCAAAACCAAACTGCCTGTACACATTGCAGAAGACCCCCTAAAAGCTGTTGTTCGTGGCACTAATCAAGCCTTGAAAAACTTTGACAGGTATCCATTCCTTATCAAATAGTATATATTAATTATCATTTATCCCCCAAAAATATTAGGTTAGTATAAAGATAACCTAATATTTTTTTTATTATTTTCCCAACCAAAATTTATCTGAAAATAAATTTAACAAAAATAGTATTTAATAACAAAAAAAATTGTACCTTTGCAAACCTTATAAAAATCGTGTTTGTGGAAGATAAAAATTATTACAAACAGTTTGACATCAAGGTTGGTAACTTGAAAGCGGGCATTTATAATGAACACTTACATGTAAACCATTTGTTCTTTGAAAAACATATAAATGAATATGTTAGCGATGGAAATGTAGATATCAATTTAACAATAGACAGCAAAGAACGTTTGATTTTTCTAACCTTTGACATGAAAGGTTATTTGATATCAACGTGTGATTTGTGTCTTGAAAAATTATCACTACCTATCAATTGTGCAGAAAAATTGATTATAAAAGTAGTTGATAATACCGAAAACAGGCAAAATAATGATGATGATTCTATTGTTTATATCTCTAAAAATGACATTATATATAATGTAGAACAAATTATTTTTGAATATTTTATGATGTCTCTTCCGATTCGCAAAGAACATAGTAACCAAGATGGAGATACGTGCAATCAAGAAATGTTGAACTTGATTGAAAAATTTGGAAACACCAACAAACAAGAAAATAAGGAAAATGCCTCATGGATTGATGCATTAAAAAACATAAAATTAGATGATTAGAATAAATTTAAATTAATTAATAGATTATTTAACAATAAAAATATAATATCATGCCTAATCCGAAAAGAAGACATTCGTCAACCAGAAGAGACAAAAGAAGAACTCATGATAAAGCCGTTGCACCACAATTGACAACTTGCTCAAATTGCGGTAGTGCTGTTGTGTACCATCACGTATGTCCCGAATGTGGCTATTATCGTGGAGAATTGGCTATTGAGCCAAAAGCAGAAGCGTAAATTATAACACATATTTTGCTAAAACTACAAGAGACTGTCTTTTTGATGGTCTTTTTGTGTTTTTATAAAATATTTTGTTATGATGATTACCATATAATTAATATTTTTGTAAAAAATAAAATAACACATCGCAAGACAAGGACGATTATGTATTGTCGGCACGAAAATATGAGCAATGGAAGAAACAAAGAAAAATTATGGCAAAAATCGCAGAAGTGATTTTTTTATGCAAAAAAACAAAAGAAAAAAACAAGAAGACTCTCCTGAAAGAAAATCAAGACGTATAGAAAAACCTTATAAAGAAAACAAATATACAGATTCGGAAGAACGTCGGTTTTCTAAAAGAAATTACAAAAATCAACGTTTTGCCAAAGACAAACCTTTTGAAAAAAGAAAAGACTCACATAGACGTTCTTTTAATGAAGATACTCGTCCTAAACATATTCAAAAAGGCTTGGAATCAGATATTTTACGCGAAATTGTTCATCGTAGAAAATCATCAGGTCGTCAAAGTGAACGCAAATCGAAAATTTTATCCTTATCATGGAATGAAGAACGCGATCCAATTCGTTTGAACAAATACATCTCCAATAGCGGAATATGTTCCAGACGTGAGGCTGACGAATTGATTTTAGCTGGTGCAATTACCGTCAATGGAAAAATTGTTACCGAATTGGGGACCAAAGTACTGCCAACAGACGAAGTACGCTATGGAGACAAAGTGCTTCAACGGGAGAAACCTGTCTATATCTTACTAAACAAACCCAAAAATTTCATCACCACCACCGATGATGAATTCGATAGAGAAAATGTCATGAAATTGATTGAAGGTGCGTGCAAAGAAAGAGTGTATCCTGTCGGCAGATTAGACAGAAACACAACAGGTTTGTTGCTTTTTACCAACGATGGTGAATTAACAAAAAAACTGACCCACCCTCAATTTGAAGTAAAAAAAATATATCAAGTTGAACTTGATAAAGATATGTCTGTCAATGATTTTGAAACCCTCAAAAATGGAATAGAATTATATGACGGATTTATCAAACCAGACGAATTGGAATTTGTTGACGGGCAAAGAAATGTATTAGGCATTTGCTTACATTCAGGAAAAAATCGTATTGTAAGACGAATGTTTGGCTATTTTGGATACGAAGTGGAAAAATTGGATAGAACCTACTATGCTGGACTAACTAAAAAAGATTTGCCACGTGGACAATATCGTTTTCTAACTCAAATGGAAATCAATTCTTTAAAAATGATTTAAATGATACCCTTTTTCAAATACCATGGTGCAGGCAATGATTTTATCTTGATTGACAATCGGGAAAATATCTTTAATATTGACAATTATTACATTAAAAATATTTGTCACAGACGCACAGGCATAGGGGCAGACGGATTAATTTTACTGAATCGTTCTACAGAAAACCATATTGATTTTAATATGCAATATTTTAATGCCGATGGTTTTGAAGGGACTATGTGCGGGAATGGTGGACGATGTGTCGTTGCCTTTGCCAACTACCTGAAAATCATTGATAAACAAACCATTTTCAAAGGTATTGATGATATTCATCGAGCAGAAATACTTGCAGTAAACAAAAGCATAATACGCGTAAATCTGCAAATGACAGATGTTAATACTTTTCATGCTTATCAAAAAGGTTATTTCCTGAATACAGGCTCCCCGCATGCAGTTTTATTTCAAGACAATGTTACCAATTTTGATGTATTTAACGAAGGAAAAAAAATTCGCTTTGATAAGTTCTTCCACAATGGCACCAACGTTGATTTTGTTGAAAAAAGAAAAGATTCTCTATTCGTTCGTACCTTTGAACGAGGTGTTGAAGACGAAACCCTATCTTGTGGAACAGGTGTAACCGCTTCAGCATTAGCATGGGCTATTGCAGACAAAATAGAAAGCCCTATCAAAATACAAACACTTGGCGGAGATTTTATTGTAAGATTTCACCGTCAAGGTAACTATTTTTCGGAAATTTGGTTAGAAGGAGATACTTGTCAAGTTTTTGAGGGAAAATTACCTTGAACAACGAATTTTCAACATTTTAACTACCTCTTTAACAGATTTTAAACCTATCTGTTCTATATCAATTTTTTCCAAAGGGAGAAAAGTGGCAGACTGCACATCATCCAAGGCAGTTAACGGAGAGAAATCTTCCACCTGACAATCAAACACAATATCAATGGTATAGTAAGTCAAACCAGCATATTGATAAGTATTTGGGAAAGTTGCAACAAAATTCAATTTTGTAACCTCTAAATTGAGTTCTTCTTTCACTTCTCTTATCATGGCATGTTCGGCAGTTTCTTCAAGGTCGATAAAACCACCGGGCAAATCCAACATCCCCTTGGCTGGGTCAAAACGTCTTCGGGTAAATAAATATTCATTTTTATCATTGTAAATCAATGCAATTGTCGCCCCTGCTTCATTGATATACAACTTATGTCCACAATCTTGACAAATGTGAGCCTTTTGTCCATCCCATTCGAAATGAGCACTACCACAAAATGGGCAAAAACGAAAAACATTTTTTGATGTTGTATCCATCATCATATCAACTATTTATTAAATTTTGTGCAGCTAATAAAGAAGACTCTGTAACTTCCTCATTACTAATCATTTTTGCTATTTCATAGATTTTTTCGTTTTTTTCCAATAGTTTCACTTGTGTTTCTGTCTGATTAGCAGTTATACTCTTATATATCAGATAATTATAATCAGCCTTTGCTGCAATTTGTGGCAAATGTGTAATAGCAATCACCTGACAATATTGCGAAATATTTTTCATCACTTTCCCCATTTTTGCAGACACTTCTCCCGAAACACCTGTATCTATTTCATCAAAAATAATAGTTGGCAACACATTCTTTCTGATAATCAACGATTTTATTGCCAACATCAAACGAGACAACTCCCCTCCTGAAGCAATTTTTTCAACTTGTTGCATTGGCATACCCGGATTGGCATTAAACAAAAAAATAGGTTTATCTATTCCAAATTTATCATACGAAACTTCTTCAAAACGAATAGCAATCTTTGCCTCCCGCAAATTCATTTGATACAACTGCTCTGCTATTGATTTTTCAATTTCAGGAATAACACTTTTGCGCTTTTGAGACAACAAAGTAGCTTTTTGTTTCAACAGTTGCTCACAATCCTTTATTTTTTGTTCTGCATCTTTTATAAAAGACTGCATATTGGCATATTCATCTATTTTGTTTTGGGTACTTTGAGCAAGTGCCATCAAATCATCTATGGAATTGAGTTGGTGTTTCTTTTCCAAACGATTAATAGCATTCAATCTGTCTGTAACATATTGCAATTCTTCTTCATTAAAAACCGCTTTTTCGGCCATATTTGTCATCTCATTAACAGTATCGTTCAATTCTATCAATTGTGAATTAATTCGTTGTAATAAAGTTGAATATTTATCGCCGTATCTTTCAATTGTTTCAATCTTTCGTTTGCAATTGTTCAACAATTCTATTGCATTTATATCATATTCTGCCAACAAATTGACAGAATCATTCAAAGCAGTCTGAATATCCTGAATATGTGTTAATTGATGAAGTTTTTCTTCCAATTGTTCTTGCTCTCCTTGTTGTAAATGCAAGGCATTTATCTCTTGCAAAATATACTCAAGGTAGGCAATATCTTGATTTTCATCGTTATCCTTTATCTTTTGATATTGCAAGCATAATTTTTTATACTCATTATATAAATCTTGATAAGCTTTCAAATCAGATTCAATATGGGCATACTGGTCAATTACGAGCAATTGAAATTCAGGATTTTGCAATAATATATTACTATGTTGAGCATGTATATCCAAAAGATAAGGTGTTATTTTCTTTAAATCGGCAAGAGCAATTGGCGTATCATTTACAAAAGAACGGGACTTGCCTTGAGAGGTAAGTTCTCTTCGAATCAAACAAGTGTCCTCTTTATCAATATTCAAAGTATCCAGCAAGGCGTCAAGTTCCGAATCGTGTACTTGAAAGACCGCTTCTACTATTGCTTTTTTGGCAGTATCTTTCACCACATTGGCATCAACACGTTGCCCTAAAAGGAAAGACAAGGCCCCTATCAGCATTGATTTTCCTGCCCCTGTTTCTCCAATTATAGTAGAAAAACCTTGATGAAAATCTACCGATAGTTTTGAAATTAGCGTATAATTTTCAATATATAAGGATTGTATCATACAAGTTTATGCTACTTTATTTGAGAATATTTTTCTATATTGCTTGGATCTATTATTTTCAAAATATCTACTGCCCTTTGTTTTTGGTCATCAGAAGCAACAGAAAACATATTTACCAACTCATCAGCTTTGTACATACCCAAAATATTGATAGCGTAAACATTTGTTCTTTGTTTATACAAATCTTTCAACATCTGCAAACTATGCAACACACCTTCGTAACCTGCATTCAAATCTTTAGCCATTAAATCCAAGCCTAATCGATGGTATTGATACAAAAAATTTCGAAATGACATATTGGCAGAATTAGTATAACTTTCCAAAAGCCAATAGCGATTTCTGGAATTTTTAGAATTTGTTTCCCAGCCTGCTTCACCATTGGGAACGGTCGCAACAATATTGGCACATTTGGTATAAAACGCATCTCCGCCCCTATTGCCATAGGTATCAAAAGTAATTGCCAACATAAAATTGGCATAAAAAGCAACCAGTGAGGTTACCGTCCAAAGATACGAACTTTCATCATATTCAAACATTTGATTTTCTGAATATTTAAAAGAGAGATCATTATCTTGAAATGCAAAAACAGGAGAATAATAGGTTGAATTAAAAACAGGACGGCTCATTTGTATGTACATTTTGCCTGAAAATGAATTAGGGGCATCAGCACTTTCAATAACAAATTGCAAACTGCAATCTATTTTTTCTTCACTTGAAAATGAATATTCCGTCCATTTTCTATCATTTATAAACGAAGTTATTCCTTGTTCTAAGGTTTTAAACAAATCTTTATTTACTTGCGAAGCATATTCCCCAGTCAATTTTTGAGCATTCACCGTAACCCGACAATTGAATTCTTGAGAAAAACTTGTCAAAAACCAGCAACATATAACAATAAGTAGGCTATTTTTTTTCATAATTATTTAGTTTTTAATTCGCTGTTGATATTCATCTAAAACACGTTTGACAAGATATTGTGCAACATCTTGTTTCAATTGCAATGGCAAATCTTCGATACTATCGTTTTTGTCTATTATATAAACTTTATTGGTTGCAGTTTCAAAACCAGCACCCTTGTCATTCAATGAATTAAGTACGATAAAATCCAAATTTTTGGTATGCAACTTATGTTTGGCATTATCTATCTCATTGTCTGTTTCCAAAGCAAAACCGACAAATATCTGATTATCTTTTTTGTTGAGTGCCAATGTTTTCAGAATATCTACTGTAGGTTGCAATTGTATTTGCAGATGTTGTTCTTGTTTTTTCAGTTTTTTATCAAACTTATACACAGGCGTATAATCGGCTACAGCTGCCGACATTATCACAATATCAACCGAATTGACTTTCGCTTGACAGGCTTCAAACATTTGTGCTGCTGTTTGTACATTTGTCCGATGAATATTCGGATTTTCGGTTTGCAAAGACGACGGTCCCATCACCAACTCAACCTCCACCCCACTATTGGCTAAAGCCTCTGCGATACAAACACCCATCAAACCTGTAGAAGAATTACCTATATACCTAACTGCATCTATAGGTTCTCTCGTACCTCCAGCTGTAACCAACGCTTTTAAACCCTTGTTTTTGTTGGCTGCAGTACAATAGGTATCAACTATTTCAAATATTTCTTCAGGTTCTGCCATACGTCCTTTGCCATTCTGCTGACAAGCCAAAAAACCTTCTTGGGGCTGGATTTCTATGTATCCGTTATTTTTTAAAGTTTTTATATTTTGTTCTACAGCGAAATGACTCAACATATTTTCGTTCATGGCAGGAGCGAAAAAAACAGGCTTATTCATTGCCAACAATGTTGTAGATAAAGCATCATCGGCAATACCATTAGCTATTTTCCCTATCAGATTGGCTGTTGCCGGTGCCAAAACACAAACATCAGCCCACTGACTTAAAGCAATATGTGTTGTTGTTCTCTCTTGATTGACTTCAAACATATCAACATACAATTTGTTGTTACTCAATGTTTCTATAGTAAGAGGAGTAACAAATTGCAAGGCATGTGCTGTCGCCACCACTTTCACTTCATAGCCGTTTTTAATAAACAATCTAATCAGTGTCAATGTTTTATAAGCGGCAATACCTCCACTTATGCCAACAACTATGTGCTTTTTAGTCATTAAAAAGATTATTTTTTCTTTTTTTCCGGTGTTCTAAAATACACTTGGCCGTCTAAAAACTCCTGTTCTGCCAACAATGTAGGTTTAGGCATTTGTTCATAATAACGAACCAATTCTATTTGTTCTTTGTTTTCAACACCGTCTTCGCTATTGTCGTGAGCAGAAAAATCATGGACTTTTTCATCTAATTCTTCCTTCAAATCATTAGAAATTTGATCTGCTCTTTTGGACATAATCACTACAGATTCATAAATATTACCTGTTTGCACATCAAAATCGTTCAAATCACGAGTAATTGTCGTATTGGTTGTTTTTATTTTTTTATAATCCATTTTATTTTATTAGTTATTGTTATTTAATATTTTATTTCTTTTTTTCAAAGCATCGGCAGCCATACGTTCTGCTTCTGGCAAAAATTTTGATTGTTCATTTTTCGCTCTCAACTTATTGGTGTAATCTATCACCATTTGATAACGTTCTAATTTTTTGCTGTCTATACTATTTTGAGCATATTTTTGACTATTTTTCACCAAATAGAACAAGGCTTCTTCCGCATACATACTTTCAGGATAATCTTTTAAAAGATTTTCCAAACAAATTTGAGCGGCTTTATAATTCTCTGTATTGTAATACATTTGACCTATACTAAAATCCTTTTTGGCCAATTTGTTTCGCAAAGTATCTATCATCGCATTACTTTGGTTCACATATTGACCATTAGGATAAGTATTTACAAACAATTGCAAACCTTCTATAGCCATTTTGGAATCGGTTTGATCAACATTATAATCAGGAGAATTCAAAAAATAGCATTTGGCTGCTAAAAAACTTGCCTGTTCCACATTGGCACTCAATGGATATCTGCGGACATAATCTTTAAAATGATAGGCTGCCATCAGAAAATCTTTGTTTTTGAGATAACTGTCTGCAAATAAAAATAAAATAGTATCCCCTTCAGGTTCTGCAACATACAAAGGAAACAATTCTTCAAACAATTGAGCAGCGCTTAAATAAGCACCTTGTTCATAATATCGTTTGGCGGCAGCCAACTTTTCTTCTTTAGTTTTGTATCGTTTTGAATGACGTTTTTGAGCAGCGGTCTTTTTACCTTTGTCTTGACATGCCAAACCTTGATTTTCTCTCGCATAAGACGCAGAAAACAACATCATAATGACTGAAATCAATATCAAGATTTTTTTATTCATTGTTAGTCAAATATTTAACATAAAACATTAAAACTTGCAAAGATACATATTTTTTTCGAGAAAATATGTATTGAAGCATGAAAAATATTCAAGATTCTTACAAAAAGCCTAATTCCAATTTGGCGGCTTCACTCATATTGTCCATTGTCCAAATCGGTTCAAAGGTAATATCCACTGCCACATCTTTTACAAAAGGCAGTTGTTTCACCCTGTCTTCCACCTCTATAGGCAAGGTTTCCGCCACGGGGCAATTAGGAGCCGTCAATGTCATAAGTATATAAACCAATTGATTATCAACAGTTATATCGTATATAAAACCCATATCCCAAATATTTACAGGTATTTCAGGGTCATACACTCCTTTCAACACCTCAACTATTGCCTGTTGTTCTACTGATAAATTATTTACATCCATGGCTTATTTGTTTTGGTAGGCTAAAGCATAAACTTTCATTTGTTTTATCATTGACAACAAGCCATTGCTTCGAGTGGGTGACAAATGACTTTTTAAACCTATGGCATCTAAAAAATCAAGATTGGCATCAAGTATTTCTTGGGGAGTTCTCTCCGACAATACCCTAATCAACAAATATATCATACCTTTTGTAATAATGGCATCGCTATCAGCCTTAAAATACAATTTGCCGTCTTTAAAATCGGTTTGCAACCATACATTTGATTGACATCCACTTATCAAATATTTATCTTGTCTATATTCTTCATCAATCTTTGGCAAAGATTTACCTAATTCAATGATATAATTATATTTGTCTGTCCAATCTTCAAAATAAGAAAACTCTTCAACAATTTGATTTTCAACTTCTTCTATAGTCATTTTTATATGCATTAAATTTCAACAAATGGTCAGTTAAACAAATAGCAGTCATGGCTTCAACAACCGATAAAACTTTAGGCGCAACACATACATCGTGTCTTCCGCAAGCCTTAAAAACAGCCGTATTCCCATATATATCCACAGTTTCCTGATTCCGCATCAATGTAGGTATAGGTTTAAAAACAACAGTAAAATACAACATCTCCCCATTGGACAAACCAGCCAAAATACCTCCGTTGTGATTTGTTTTTGTTGTAAAACCACTATTATACAGGTCATTACACTGACTACCATACATTTCAGCAGCACGATAGCCAATGCCATATTCAAAGGCTTTGGCCGCATTGATACTCATACATGCTTTTGCCAAATCAGCAGACAATTTATCAAAAACAGGCTCCCCTAACCCTAATGGCAAATTATTAACCACACAACCGATTTTACAACCAACGGTATCCCCATTTCGGCGACATTTTTCCAATATATCAAGCATATTTTCAGCAATTGCGGCATCGGGACAACGCAAAATATTATTTTCAGCCTCCCCTTCCACATTCGGAAAATCAGTAAAGGCAACCTCACCTATTTGAATCGTATATGATTTTATATCAATATTTTGCAACAATAAATATTGTTTTGCTATACCCCCAGCCACCACTCTGACTACGGTTTCCCGTCCAGAGGCTCGCCCCGAACCATTATAGTCAAATAAACCATATTTCTGCCAATATACATAATTGGCATGCGAAGGCTTCAACAAATGGGCATCTTGGGTATAATCTTCTGCATTTGTATTTGTATTGGGTATGACAAAAGCAATAGGCATACCTGTTGTTTTTCCGTCCAACAATCCGGACAGCCATTCGATTTTGTTGGGCTCTTGACGTTTGGCAAACATTTGTCTTTGTCTCAAAACAGCATCTATGGCATCAAAATCTATAGTTATTCCGGCAGGACAACCGTCTATAACTCCACCTATGCACTGCCCATGAGACTCGCCAAACGAAGTTATTCTAAATAAATCACCAAAACTATTGCCTGCCATAATTTCTCAAATTGTACAAAAATACTATTTTTTAACACACCAAACAAAACAAAATGCTACTGCAAATAGGCATTTGTCCTTTTTACTTAACTTTTAGTACAAAGTTGCTTTTATTGGTTGAATTTAGATATTGATAAGCTTAAGGAACAAGCACTATACGGAACCCTAAAGTTTGATACGATTCTGTTGGAGGTTCAGCACTCCTACTCCATACCCGAGAAAAAGTAGAAAATGTTATAAAATTTCCTCCTCGACACACACGCTCTATTCCTGTGGTAGGTCCCGTAGGATTAGTAGCACCTGCACTTTTTGTGTAATAATCACTTTCATACCAATCACAGCACCACTCTCCAACATTGCCTGTCATATCATACAAACCTAATTCATTGGCTGGCATCTGCATCACCATATGAGGAGTGTTATTGCTATTCCAACGGCACCATGCCACATTCTCAAGTGTATCACTTCCAGCATATGTGTAACCATTTGATTTGCTGCCTCCTCGTGCCGCATATTCCCATTCCGCCTCTGTAGGCAATCGGAAATTCAATCCCGTCTTGGCATTCAATCTTTGTATAAAGGTATCACAATCATTCCAGCTAATACGATAAGCAGGATATTTATTGCCCTTGCCAATTTGGTCTGTCCAACCGCCATAGGCAGTGGGAACACTTTCCATGACAGCCTGCCACAACTCCTGCGTAACTTCATATTTGCAGATATAAAAATCCGAAAGTGTTATCTTATGTTGAGGTTTTTCTTGGTCAAACTCACTACTATCACTGCCCATCTCAAATGTTCCTCCTTGCACTTTTACCATATCATTGGCCAAGGCATCTATAGAGGCTATACCCGTATTGATAACCAAAGCAGTAGGCGTAGTCGGATTTTCTCCGCTATTGTCTTTGGAATCCTCTTTTGTCTTGTCTTTCTTGCAAGCCGTAAACAACAATAGACTTGCTACAACTGAAAATAAGAATATCTTTTTCATTTTATATTTACCTATTTTTTTTGCAAAGATAACATTTTTTTGTGGAGGAGGAAAAAGTTTTGGTAAAAAACATGGCAGCCATAATATGGCAGCCTTACATTTAATTCCTCCTCTTGAGAAAGAATTGTTAAGGCAGGGGAGTATGATAATTTGAGAGTTGAAAATTTTCATCTCTCAATTCAAAAATCCCTCTGATAACCTTGGATATCTTTTCCCTTTAAAAGGAGAAACATTTATTGTTACACATGGTTATTGGTAGCCGATAAAAAAATAAATACCACTACTTATAAAAATTTTTCACAAAACCGCTGGTATCCCCTTTTTTCAATAGCAATCCGTTAAAAATTGCCTTGATAAAACCCATGCCATAAGCACTTAATTGCACATAAACGGCTACAATTGACAAAAATCCCACTTTCAAACCGTTTTTCACAGATGAATCAGCCAATATCAACAAGGCGAACAATATCAATGGGGACAAACAGATTAGAGCAATCCATAAATTTTTGAAAACCAAGCCTAAAACAATGGCCAATAATACACAAAAGATATTTCCGGACAAAAAACAAGCAGGCAAAAAATGCACGAGTTTGAGCGAATTCTTGTGTCTCATATACAAATTGATACGGGCACAGCCCGAATTGAAAACCTGACGGAAAAATTTTCTGAAATCTGTTCTGCGTTTATGATACACAAAGGCTTCTTTTATCAATTGGGATTGGAAACCATTTTCTAAAATCCTCAATGTCATATCAATATCCTCGCCAAAACGCATGGTGGAAAAACCACCCGTTTTAGCTAATACCTCTTTGGAAAACCCCATATTGAAACTTCTCGGGTGAAATTTTCCTGCTTTTTCACTGGCTCCTCTTATACCTCCTGTACTCAAGACTGAAGTCATGGCATAACTTATCGCCTTTTGAATATCGGTAAATGTTTTCATGGCTGCATCGGGACCACCATAGCAATCTGTATATTGATTTTCAAGCCGTTGAGAAACTATTTCCATATAATTTTCCGGAATAATGCAATCGCTGTCAAAGAATATAAAATAGTCTTTATCCGATTGATTAGCCCCATAATTGCGTGTTGTACCCGGCCCCGAATTGGGTTTGACATAATATTTTATATCCAAAGCATTTGCATATTTGTTTACAATTTCTTCGGATTTGATATCACTACCATCTTCTACCACAATTACATCAAAATTCTTCTGAGTTTGTTTGGTTAAACTTTCCAACAACTCATCTATTTCCTGCGGACGATTGTACAATGGAATTATTATACTGAACTTCATAATATTAAAATAGTATTTATTAGGTTAGGGTACTCAAAATAGTTGAATTTTATTATTTCATACACAAAACTCAAACAATAATGCAAATATACTATTTTTTTCACACATCAACAAACAAAAAAAGAACCTGTATATCAAGTTCTTTTTCAAATTATTTTCTTAATTAGATTATCTTACGCCGAAAGCATATCTTACACTGAGAGCAAAATCCCATGCTCCTAAGTAATAAAAACCTACTTGATCTCTATTAAACCAAGTACCTATAGTCGGTCTAAAATCGGCAGACAACTGCAATGGGAACCAAAAGGTATAAGACAAACCGATTTGTCCTGCAACACCAACATATCCACAATTTGGACGTTTCTCAAAAATATCAAGAAAACCATAACCTCCAACTGCTCCACCAACACCGGCATACCAATCCCAAGTGCCTTTTGGTGTCCAAGATGGAGAAGCAAAAATCCAATCATGGACAACTGCTCCTTGTACACCGTCAAAACCATAAAAACCTGCATCTATTTCCAAAAATCTGGAAGTACCAAAACCATGTTGATAACTTGCTTCAAGAGCCCAACCAACACGACCGCCAATAGCACGCGGTTGTGCAATAACTGCAGCGGCAAAACCCACTACCATTACAATTGAAAGAACTAATTTTTTCATTTTCTATTCTATTTTTATAAATTATACAATGCAAAAGTAGGTAAAATGCCTTATCTGCAATAAACTTATTATCTTTTTTTATAAACAACAATATGTTGATTATAAAAAATTCATAGGTAAAACAATTACAGAAATTTGAACGCAAAGAAAGAAACTGATATTCATGTTCTTTCTTTAACCGTTTTCTCATTTGAATAATCTTACTCCGAAAGCATATCTTACACTGATAACACTATCCCATACGCTCATTTCCTAAAAACCTACTTGATTTCTATTGAACCAAATCTCTACAATAAGGCGAATATCTACAGAGAATAGCAATGTACAAATATGGCTTGTACGGCATTAAAGCCCACAAGGACGGCATCTATTCCCAAAAATCTTTATTTCCCCAACTAATGTAGATCCGCAGACTCTGCTATCCAACCAATACATTCACCGACAGTCCGTGGGTTGTGCAATAACTGCCATAGCAAAACTCACTACCATTACTCATGAAAGAAATAACTTTTTCTTATTTGTTGGTTTATATTTTAGAATATACACAAAAACACTATCTTACAACTATTTTGTTAGGCTATAACTACAATTTTATCAATGAAAACAAAGCCTTTTCATCTATAGGTAAACTATTGAGTATTTGTTGTTTTCCATTCATTGCTTCAATTTCCACCAAAAAAGCCAATACAATGTTTTTGTCTGACAAAGGAGGCAAATTGCCTTCTATTGACTCTTGCTGCAACAAACTTACAACGGCATTCATCGTTCCTCCTGTCGCCAAAACATCATCAAAGACAAGTATCTTATCGTCTTTGTTTATCAAACTTGTATCCAATGTCAAGGTGCTATATCCATATTCAAGAGCATAAGACACCTCTTTTACAGACGAAAGCGGAGGAAGTTTCCCTTTTTTGCGTACTGGAACAAAACCCGCATTCAATTGACAGGCAAGAATACTCCCCAAAATAAAACCTCTTGCCTCTATTGCCAATACTTTGGTACAATCGGGCAACATACGATGAACTTGTTGTGTCAAATCATCTACAACTGATTTCAAGGTATCTTTGTCTGCTAACAAAGGATTTATATCTTGAAAAACAACACCCTTTTGAGGGAAATCAATATATTGTCTTAATAATTTTTTATATTCCATTTGTATCGTTTTTATCTTTTAATAATTGTATAAAACAATCTTCAATACTTGGAACAATAAACTGTTTTTTATCAATAGCGATATTGCTTTGGTCCAAGAATGCATCTAATTGTCCAACTTCAGTTTGATTGTTTAAAACAATATTTACTTGTTGTCCTGCAGCATAAATATCTTTAACCGCATAATCCCGCATATATTGCAACAATTGGTAAATATAGTTGGTTTGTACGGCATAAATACAACCGTCAAAATTGTTTTTAATTTCTTGAGGGGTATTGGAACCTAAAATTTTTCCATTCTGAATCAAAGCAATACGATTGCAAAGGGTTGCTTCATCCATATAAGAAGTGGAAACAAAGACGGTGATATTTTGGTCTTTCAATTTTTTTAGAATATCCCACAATTCCCTTCTGCTTACGGGATCCACTCCAGTGGTTGGTTCATCAAGAAACAAAATTTTGGGTTTGTGTATCAAGGCACAACAAAGAGAAAGTTTTTGTTTCATTCCACCCGAAAGATTAGCCGCCCGTCTGTCTTTAAAAGGTTCCAAATGTTTCCATATCGGGCTAATCAATTCATAGTTTTTTTCTATACTTTCGCCATATAAAGTAGCGAAAAACTCTAAATTTTCATAACACGTCAAATTGCTATACAATGAAAATTGTCCAGGCAAATAACCTATAATTTTCCGTATTTTTTTGTAATCTTTCAACAAATCCAAGTTATCAATAATAGCACTGCCTTTATCAGGATTAAGCAAGGTAACCAAAATGTTAAACAAGGTAGATTTGCCCGCTCCATCCGGACCTATCAAGCCAAACAATTCTCCTTCTTCAACAGACAAGGATACAGTGCTCAAGGCTTTTGTTTTTCCAAAAGATTTGGAAATTCCATTGATTTCTATAGATTTCATTTTTTAATGGTTAGAATGTAACCTCACCCGGCATTCCTATTTTTATCTTTCCGTTGTTTTTCACTTTAATATTTACGGCATAAACTAGATTTACCCTTTCTTTTTTCGTTTGAATCATTTTGGGGGTAAATTCCGATTGACTGCTTATCCAGATAATTTTGCCTTCATATACTTCCATTTCTTCATCAGGAGCATCTATTCTCACTTCGCATTGTTGTCCCAATTTTATTGTAGAAAGTTGGTCTTCAGATATATATACTTTCAATATCATATCTTCCAAATTAGCGATATTGGCTATAGGCCGCCCCATACCTGCCAACTCATAACAATTGACATATTTGGATAAAACTGTTCCATTAATTGGACTGACAATTTTACATTTTGCAATTGCCTCATTTACTTGTCTATACTGAATATACAGTTGTTCCACTTGTGTAGCCAAAACTTGAATTTGTTTGGCTTGGTCTTGTTTCCATGCCGTGATATTGCTTTCTAATTTTTGTTTTTCATCATTCAGACTATCTATCACACTCTTTTGGCTAACTTTGTAGGAGTGAGCATACAACTTTGTTTCTATATTAACCAAAGTTTCGTTCATATTTTTGAATTTTTTGGCAAGCATGGCATCGTATTGTGCCCAGAAAGCATCTATTTGCAATTGTATTTGTTGTCTTTGAAGTACCAAATGTGAAGTGTCTATAAGAGCAATACAATCACCTGCCTTCACAGTTGCACCCTGATTGACAGCAAAATCGACAATCATACCTTCTGCTTGGGCAGCCAACATCACCTCCTCTGCCTCAAAAACGCCAAAAGCGTCTGCATCATATTTTTTAGAACATGCAGAAACGTAACATAATACTACAACCAAGGTTAAATAAATGAAATATCGATATGTTTTCATCTTTTGTAAAATATTTTATATTAAAAGTGCAAAGATAACATTTTTATTAATATCTCTGCAAAACTACTTTTCTCCACTACAAACTACATGAGAACAGACTTTTTGCATCAATTGCACCATCTGTTGGGTGGGGTTTTCCGCTTGTAAAACCAATCCGGAAACAGCAATACCGTCTATTCCGATATTGAATAAAGCAGATATGTCGTTTTCCAAAATCCCACCAATGGCAACAATTGGTATATTAATTCGGTTTTGCCTGCATTTTTGCAAAATATCCCGATAACCCTCCAACCCTAAAATCGGACTTAAATTCGTTTTTGTTGTCGTAAATCTAAATGGTCCCAATCCTACATAATCTGCACCATTGTCTTGGGCTTGTAGAATATCTTCATATTGATTGCAAGTGGATCCGATAATATAATTTTTACCCAAAATAGCCCGTGCTTGCAGTATGGGCATATCATTTTTGCCCAAATGTACCCCATCAGCTTGAATTTCAGCACATAAATCCACATTATCATCAAGAATAAAAACAGACTGGTATTGTTTGCATAATTGCTGTACAACAATAGCTGTTTTTCTTACTTCTTCTATGGGAGAATTTTTCATTCGCAACTGCAACCACTTGCAGCCACCTGCCAATGCCATTTCCGCCGATTGCAAATAAGTATATTTATTGGTGCAATGGGTAATAAACTGCAATGATAACCTTTTATGTTGTATATCTTTCATCATTTTATTTTAAATGTTTGATAAACAGTATTGATATGAATGAAATTTTCCAAAAAACGATTATTCTGCCAAATATAGCCCAAAATCGCTACACCTCCGAATGCACACGACAACGGAATATGGATATTATCGGGAGTTATGCCCCCCAAGGCTATCACTTTAGAATTAATCAATTGATTTTCTGCTGCTTTTTGCAAATCTTCCATAGGAAACGCTTGGTGATAACCTTGTTTGGAAATACTGTCAAAAATCGGACTGAGAAATACATAATCAAAATGCGATATGTCTTTCAATTCTTGTAAAGTATGACATGAACAACTAATTGTTATTTTACTATTATGCCCCTCATATCGAGGATTTCTTCGGTTGAGATGTACGCCACCAATTGCATATTTTTCAACCAATTGAAAATGTTCATGCACATGCACCCGTTGATGATATGCTGAAGGGATTTGATTTAACAGATTTTCGTAATCTGCCAATGTTGCACTGGGTTTTCGCAAATGAAAACATTCTAAGCCCGCTTTGAACAATTGATTCAGGGCTTGGCTTTCCCCCTCAAAAAAATCAGGCGTAGAAACAACGATCAACATACCCAATCAACCACCACAAACAGCATTGATAATAATGATATTATCATTTTCTTTCAAGATGAATGTATCCCACATTGACTTGCGTACCACCTCGTTGTTTACAGCCACAGCCATACCAATTTGCCAATTGATACCCGCTTCTGCAAGGGCAACTTTTAAAGTACTATTTTCTTTTACTTGAATTGCATTCTTATTTATTGTTATATTCATTTCCTTTCTCCTTATTTATTATTCGTGCCGAAACGTGTTGCTTCCAATATTGGTAAATTGGCTTCTGTGGGTACATAAATCACCGAATTGCTTTCATCGTATAATGCCTGAATCCATAAATAGGTTAGATAATCTTTATTATCTTTCAAACTTCCACCTATAATTTCATTGGCTTTGGCCACACCTTCTGCACGAATTATTTCCGCTTCAGCACGAAAAGTAGCACTTTCTTTTTCCGCACGTGCCTCTTCTACCTTAATTTTTCTATTCTGTTCCGCACGTGAAAATTCGGCTTTGCCTGTCATTTCCTGTTGCCAAACGTTATACATAGGCATGCCAAACATAAGCGCCAAAATAACTAAAACCGATGCAATTACAATGAATACAATAACTTTAAATGATACTTTTGACATTTTTCTTTATTTTAATGTTTAAATTGCAAATTTAGTAAAAAATATAAATTAATACTTGATTTATATTGGAATCTTAATTTTTGTAGTTTCATTTGTTAATAAATCTATCATAAATAAAGTATCTTTCATTGGAGTTCCAATTCCTGTGATAATTTTAACAGCTTCATTTACTTGTAGAGATGCAATTATTGAAGGTAAAACTCCCATTACCCCCCTATTTATATTTCCAATTTTTTCTAATTCGGTTTGATTTGGATATAACATTCGGTAATTTGTTGCTGGTGGCAAATAATTAAAAACAGCCATTTGCCCATTTGTATCTCCAATAGTTCCATAGATAAATGGTTTTCCACAAGATAAACATGCATCATTAATTAAATAACGTGTTGCATAATTGTCTGTACAATCCAAGATTAAATCATAATTGGCAATTATGGTTTCTGCATTTTCAGGTGTCAAACGATGATTATATACTTCAATTTTTACATCTGAATTTAAACTATGTAGAGTTTGTTCAGCCAAAAGTGCCTTAGATTGTCCCACTTGGTTTTCTCGATATAGAATTTGTCGTTGCAAATTGTGTATGGCAACAACATCATCATCCATAATGCCCACCGTACCAAACCCTGCAGCAGTTAAATAAAGTGAAGCCACAGAACCTAAACCTCCAAGACCGACAACCAAAATTTTAGCGGTCCGAATTTTTGCTTGAGCATTTTCGCCAAAATTTGGCAATATAATTTGCCGATTATATCTTTCTATTTCTTCTGCACTCAGTTTTTTTTTTGTATGATTCATTTCCTAAAGTTTATAACTTTCCAACTTGAGTTTCAACACTATTTATTGAAATATTTCATATATTTTTATGAAATTATAAATCTATAACTTTTATTTGTTGCGGATGAAAAAAATGATTCACAGCACCATTATTTCCATGACCAATAACAACATCTTTACCGTTATAAATCGCCTGACTAATATATTTTTTTGCCATACTCACTGCGTTATAAAGGCTAAAATCCAATGCTAAATAGGTTGCAATTGCCGAGGAAAGCGTACAACCTGTGCCATGTAAATTGCAACTATCTATTTTTTCAGACGGGAACAAATAGGGTTTGTTTTCTTTATTTGACATAAATACATCTGTTATTTGCCTGTCCTGCAAATGCCCGCCTTTTATCAAAACTGCTTTGGTGGACATTTGGAGCAATTGCCGAGCTGCCAAAATCATATCATCTTCTGTGACAACCTTTTTTTTGCACAAACAACTTGCTTCATCAAGGTTAGGCGTAATCAAATCAGACAAAGGAAACAATTGTTTGACCATTTTTTCTATAGTTTCATCTTTTATCAATTTATCTTTGCTTGTTGCCACCATTACAGGGTCCAAAACGACAAATTCAGGTTGATACTTTTGCAATTGTTCCGCAATAACATCAACAATTTCAGGAGAATGTATCATTCCGATTTTTACCGCTCTTACGGGCAAATCTTTCAACACCGCTTCTATTTGTCCTGCGACAATATCTGCCGAAAGTGGTTCAATGGCACTAACCCCGCATGTATTTTGGACTGTTACCGCAGTAATTGCCGTTGTTGCAAAAGCACCTAAGGCAGATATAGTTTTTATATCTGCCTGTATGCCTGCGCCTCCTCCCGAATCCGAACCGGCTATAGATAATACAACGGGATAAGTTTTCATGTTTTATAAAATGCTTATTCCTCTACAGCAAACATCGGATCCCATGGAGGAAGCATAATCGATTTTTGATTCAACATGGCTTGTATATTTTCCGGAATATATTTTTTATCTACAACCAAACGGAACATATATTCATCAAACCATTTGTCTGTCATTATCAAATGACCTTTAAAACCATGGGTTGGTCCCCAACTGTTTTCCACCATCCATTTTTTGGGAGTACCATTTTCGTCCAAATCGACAGCACAAAGTGTCATAGCATGAGAAGAACCGCTTGCAAAAGTTTGGATACGTTGTTTTTTATCCATATTAAAAGACGTTCCCATCAATGAACTGTAATCGAAATTATCTATATCCAAAAAACCATTGTCGCTGTTGAGAAATTTGCCTACATCACAAGAAAAATACATCATAGTGCTGTCTTTAATGGAAGCAATGGCCATTTTTTTGATGTCTTCCATCGGCAAATTGAGATATTTCCAGTTCTCGCCATCATAAACATGCCTGTCATATTCTATTTCGTACACTTTGTTGTATGGACGAGTAGGGTCATTCATTACCATCACATAATTGGACATATCCACACCGACAAAATCTTTAAAGAATGATTGCGGTGTATATGTTTTTGTTGAAACAGGCTTGCCTGATGCATCTTTTTGCGTATAAACAAATTCTGTTGGAGGTGTTCCCAAGTTCAATTCCAACATACGATAAATGGTTGACAACATTTCCACTTTTTGTTTGGTCAATGCAGGCAGTTTTTCACCCTTGGCAGCCATTTCCCTTAATTGCAAACCATATTCTCTCAATTTTAAAGAAATCAGTTGGCTCATACGGGAAGTGTTGTTGCTGCTATAGGTTTCCGGCATAATTTCTGACGGAACAACACCATATTTTGTAATTAAATTGACAACACCCGTAAACTGACCGCCATCACCGATAGGATTTTTGAACAACCATTCTACAGTTTTGTCTTCAAAAGGTTTGTTTCTGGTATCTATAACGGCCTGCAAAAACAAATTTGATTTTTCCAATTGGTCATAAAAGAAACAATAGTTTTGCGAAAACTGGAATTCTCCCAAATTGTATTTGGCTATTACTTTGGCTCTTAAAACATTCAGACCTGTAAACAACCAACATCTTCCCGATGATTTTTGATTACATATCCCTTTGGAAACCACTTTATTGGAAAAATAGGTATCATTATACACCGGATTGTTCCTATTTAAGGCCAACTTGTTGATGTCATTGCCACTCACTGCCGTTTGAATGGCTTTGCTTTCTCCGGCAATTGTGGAATTTTTCTTGATTTGTTCCAAGGTTTGGTTGTCAATGCCACCATTTTGTCCGCATAAGGAACCTCCTATAAATAGCAATACGCTTGCAATACTTAAACTCTGTCTTATATTCATTTTATTCTAATTTTTATAAATTTTACACTATTTACATATTTTCCAACATCGTGGAAATCAAATTATAAGCACAGGCATGAATATCTTTCAAATCGGCATCCAACATATAACATGGAGTGCTATAAATTTTGTTTTCTTTATCGGAAATAACCTCACCCGAAACGGTATTGATATTTTTCCCGCCCATTTTCACCACGTCTTTGGCGGTATTTTCATCATTACCAACAGTTATCGTAATATCCTTCAACACCTTGGCAAGCAAAACGGGAGCAATACACAAGGCTCCGATAGGTTTGCCTGCCTTATGAATATCTTTTATCAATTGTGCTATTTGCTTATCCACCTGACAATCTGCACCTTGAAATGCATATGTAAAGAAATTTTTAGCCACGCCGAAACCTCCCGGAAAAAGCACAGCATCAAAATCTTCTACATGAAAATCTTCCAATGGTTGAATTTGTCCACGGGCTATTCTCGCTGCTTCCACAAGCATATTTCTGCTTTCTGGCATTTCCTCGCCTGTCAAGTGATTGATAACATGATGTTGATTTCTATTGGGTGCAAACATTTGATAAGTACACCCATGCTCTATAACGGCTAACATGGTCATTGTGGTTTCATGTATTTCGGATCCGTCTCTATGACCGCAACCGCCAACTATTATTGCAAATCTTTTATTCATATTTTACGTTTTTTGATTTGCAAAGATAATAAAAAAACAGATACAAGTCTTTTTTT
>CAJOFD010000026.1 GCA_905233585.1 uncultured Bacteroidales bacterium | reverse complement strand
CCGTAAAGACCAATAGACTTGCTACAACTGAAAATAGATAAAAACGTTTCATCTTTATTGTTTGTTTACATTAATAATTTGCAAAGATAACACTTTTTTCGGGGAAAAAGGACAAAATGTTTTTCAAAAAAGACGAACATGTCTATTTGTCCGCCTTGTATGTTATCCTTCTATCGCTTATTTTTTATATACAATTCCGTAAGATGTTGTAGTAGTGATATTGTTCTCGGTTGTTGTTTTTGTATAGGCTACAGGCCATTTGTCTTCATAGGTATATTCGTATGAGGCAAACCAATTGCCTCCTTCTTCCACCATAGATTTTATATTGTTTTTGTTTTTATAAATATAATCATATTGGTAAGCATTTGCCAAATTCAAGTCTAAAAATCCATTAAACGGATTTATCTTGTCATCGTAAGTATAAGTATATACAAATTTTCCGTTTCCCGGATAATCACAAGTCATTTTGGAGATATTTTTGCCTGCCCATTCAAAAGAAATTGTACAAAAAAGATTGGCAGCCTTGCGTTGAATGTGTTTGTCCATAGCAATACTATTTTCCGCTATTGTCTGTGCCATATCCGGAGAACAGATATAAGCCAAAGGAGATTGCCTGTCCATTGGAGCAATGGAAGCATCTTGCACAAACTCTGTTATAACAATTTCAAGCAATTTTTTCCCGTCATATTTTAATTTATATTCATAGGATTCCTTATTATCCCAATATTCCAATATTTTATCCAATTTATTCTTGTCATATTCAAACAAAGTGTAAGTGCCGTCAAAATTTTCAGAATCCACACGGGTGAGCTGTCCTTTGGAATTGTATGAAAACTTTATTGCATGCGACACCCCCGAAGGAGAATAGTTTGTTTGAATTTGTGTTAAAAGATTTTTGTCCCAAGTCCAATTTTCTTCTATGGAAAACAATTTTTCCGTATGTGTTATTTTACTGATTTTCTTTTTAGGTTTGTACACCCCGTCTTTTTTGCAGGCAACACAAAACATCAAGACTGTTATTGTTGATAATAAGATTATTCTTTTCATTTTCATTTTCATTTTCATTTTCATTTTTATTTCCGTTATTAATTATTTTCACAAAAGTACCATTTTTCCCAATACAAAACAATTTTGTAGAATTCAAACAAATGTTATTTATACTCAAAGCAAGTCGTATATTTTACCGATGAAATAGAATGAGTCTGCGTTAGCGGATAATCTCCATTGTAAGTATATTCATATATTCTTTGCCAACCATAATCATCGCTCATTTCTTTAATATTGTTTTTGCTTTTGAATATATAATCATATTCATAACCATCATCAAAAACAAGTCCTAAAAAGTCCTTCAAAGGATTGAGTTTTTCATCGTAAGACAAATAATATACCGTACTGCCTTCATAATTATCTGTATATATCATTTTTGAAATATTGTTACCCGTCCATTCAAAGGCAACAGAATATGCTAAACAATCAACTTCTTTGCGATGTATTTGTGTTTGGAACCGAACAGTCCTATTTTCTTCTATCGCTTGCAATAGTTCAGGCAAACAAATATAAGACAAAGAATTGTTTTCTTTATTGAAAGATAAATCTTCTTCTCCATTGCTATGCTTCACTTTTATTTCAGACAACTTGTTGCCTTTGTATTTCATATCAAATTCCGATACTTCAACACCTCCGCTATAAATACTTACCTTATCTAATTTTGCTCCTTCATATTCATACAAAGTATATTCTCCTAAAGCCTTGTTCTCAACACGAATAAGCCTACCTCTGTTATTATAGAGGAACTCTGTTGTTGAACTTGAATACCTGTCTTCACAGACAATCTTTTGCAATTTATCTTTATCCCAAAACCACGTTTCTGTAGAAGAAACAAACTCTGTATCACTCAATATAGTACTATAGGTTATTTTGCTGATTTTTTGTTGGGGCCGATAATAACCGTCTTTTGTACAACCGACAAAAACTACCATTATCGCCATTGTTAAAAGAACTAATTTTTTCATGTCAAAAATATTTTAATTATTAAATATGTATTCCATTGCTACAAAGATACAATTTGTTTTTTTAGAAAAAAGACGAGATACAGACCAAAATCTATTCATTTATCAAATCCCTTATGCAAACCGAAGCACAATAACACCCAAACATGGCAGGCAAATAAGAAATAGTACCCACTACTGAAGTTTTGTTTTGCAAAGTGTCTGTTTTTTCTATCATTGCAGTTTCCGGAGCCATTTCCGTTGAAAAAACAGTTTTTATTCCCTTGTTAATGCCCATTTTTCGCAGTCGTTTGCGCACTGCCGCGGCCAAATGACATTGATGTGTTTTTGAAATATCGGCAACTTGTATTTGGGATGGGTCTATTTTTGCCCCAGCACCCATGGCACTGACAACAGGTATGTTTCTTTTGGTCGCTTCTGCCAAAAAAAACACCTTGGGAGCCAAACTGTCTATCGCATCAACAAGATAATCATAATGAGCCAAATCCAACAGGCAAGCAATTCGCTCATCTTTGAGAAATTCGGTAAAAATATTGAGTTTTAACTGTGGATTTATATCCAAAAAACGGTCTTTTAAAACATCTGTTTTATTTTTTCCTATCGTAGAATGCAAAGCAGGCAACTGCCTGTTCAGATTGGTTACATCCACCGTATCGGCATCTATAATTGTGAGTTGCCCCACACCTGCACGACACAACATTTCGGCAGCATAGGCCCCTACACCACCCAATCCCAACACCATCACATGAGCATTTGCCAACGTTTGCAGTGCCGGAATTCCCAACAGCAATTGTGTCCTGTTTTGCCATTCTGTATTTTGCATTCAAAAAACTATTAAAAAGCAACTTTCACATTCACATTCCACAGCAATGGCAATTGATAGATTTTTTGTCCTGTGGCTCTATTGACATAAAAAATATTTTTGTAATTATATACATTCGAGACCCCTGCCCCAAGTGTAATATTACAATTTTCCGCAAGAACAAACTTGCGTTTTATAGACAAATCCAAACGATGATAATCCGGCAATTGCCCCCTATTCAAAGTATCCAAAGCAAACCCAAGTTCTTCATTAATAGTAACTATTTCACCTGTAATATCGTCTATATACAAAATGCTTGGGTAAACGCCTTTGGTTTTTGTAAACGGAAATCCTGTGCCAAAATTCCATCGCAAATCAAGCGACCAATTTTTAACACGCCCCCAAGAATAAGAGAACATCACATTAATATTGTGTCTTCTGTCAAAATGTGTGCGGTAAACAATCACGCCATCGTCCCGCGTAACAAAGTTTAAGGAATAAACAAAATTCACATAAAAGAATTTGTGTTCAAATTTAGCAGAGAAATCGCCACCATAGGCTTTGCCCGATTCAAAAATATATTCTTTATCGGTAGCAAAAACCTGATAGCGGTTGATGTTTGTCAATCGGGAGAAATTTTTGAAATAACCTTCAATGTTTAAAGTTGTATATGGAATTTTGTCCAATTCCAAACCAAAGACAACATGTTGAGCCTTTTGTAAACTATTTTTCACCGTTTTCCCTTTAAATGTTTCAGCCACATTTTCGGGAACGGTCATAAAACCATAAAACAAATTCACTACATCTTGGTCTGAAGTTACCCCCATTAAATTTTGAGCATAAAGTCCACCCGCCAATTTTAAACGAATATCGTCTGTTATATTATATTTTATAGCCAATCGCGGTTCTGGAGAAACAGCAGACTGGGAGGCAAAAACATGCAAACGGAACCCCGGCTCAATAATCCATTTTTTAATAGTCCATTTGTATTTGAGAAATACGCCAAACTCACTATTGAAATCTTTTTGCTGAATATTCCATCCGTATGTACTGGTAAATTTGTAATCTGTCCATGAACCGATAGCCTCTATGCCATAAGCAAGTACACTTTTTCTAAACATATAGGCAAAATGCAATTTAAAATCCAAGCCGTCAATACGGCTGTTTCTTTCCGGAGTTAAACTTTCATCTAAGCCCATTTTGTATGACGAATATGCAATTGTTCCGTCCATAGTCATATTGATAGATTTGGGCATTAGGTGAAAAGACAAACCTCCGCCGAAAGAACGCCATTTATACGTGGCAATATCGGGATAACGCACTCTGTCGTTGAAACTGAAACCGAACAACTGCACATTGTTTCCGCTATTGTCTTCAAATGCAATTTTTCCATATCCGTCCACATAATCGTAAGGCAAGCCCTCCGCATTCGCATACGAATAGAACCATTTGGAGGTTTTGGACAACAAAGAGCCTTTAAGCGAAAGCAAGAAAGTAAGCGTATTGTCTTTTTGTTTGGACTTTACAATGGGACCTTCCAACAAAAATTTACCGCCAAAAGTGTTCAAATCTACCTGTCCGCCAACTCTTTTCTTATTTCCTGTTCTTGTTTTCACATTGATAACAGAAGACGTTCTTCCTCCATATTCTGCATTAAAACCAGCAGTATATACATCTGCACTTTTGATAATATCCACATCAAAAACCGAAAACAATCCAATAGAATGGAAAGGATTGTAAATGGTCATTCCGTCTATCAACACTTTGTTTTGAATAGGTGTTCCTCCTCGCATATACAATTGTCCACCTTGGTCTCCTGTAGAAACCACTCCGGGTAAAACCTGAAGATATTGTGCCAAATCAGGCATACCACCCACAGATGGCAACCGCAAAATCTGTCTTGAGGTAACTCTCGTTACCGACACCTGTGTTTCGTTTTGTGCCGCCACTTTTTCAGCACTCACCTCTACGCTCCCCAAGCGAAACGAAGATTCTTGTAAATAAAATTTTTTAGAAATACTTATCTTATTGGCTTCCACTGTTATATCAACTACCAACGAATCATAACCAATACAAGTGACACGAAGTTTATAATCGCCTGGAGCCAGACCGGAAAAGACAAAATAGCCATTGTCATTTGTTACCGTTCCCTTGGGGGTATTATATATTTTTACCGTTGCAAAAGGAATGGATTCTCCATTTTTTTTGTCATAAACAAAACCTTTGATTGTTCCAACTTGAGCAAATGCAGGTACCGACAAAAGCATTAATATAAAAATTATCAATGCCTTGAATTTGCTTTTTATTGTTGTTTTGAAACAAAGTATCATATTTTCTCTATTATCATTTATTTCTTAACACCAAACGAAGCTCAAATGTATTTTTTCGCAATCAATAAATCCTTTTGCCTGCTTCATGATTTCTCAAAAAAGATTCCAATTGTTCCACTCCAATTTTCTTACAGATAATCTTTTTTTCTCTATCAAGCACATATATATATGGTGTTGTCGTAACACCATAGACTTTTCTGTAATCCAAGTTTGCCCTGTTGCCGCCCACATTGACAAAAGGCAACTGTCTGGAGACAATTGCTCTTTTCCAACTTGCAGTGTCAGATGTTATACATACGGCATAGACTTCAAAATCCAAAGAATCTTTCGCTCTATTATAAAAATCGACAAGAATTGGGGTTACTGTTTTGCAATGCCCGCAAGTTACGTCCCAAAACCACATAATGGTATATTTTTTATTAAAACTGTGGCTTGAAATAAATCTTTCGTTGGTATCAAACATATACAATTCAGGAGCCACTTTTCCCAACAAGACACCATCTAACTGTTCGGCACGCTCTATCATACGTTCCAAAACTGCTTCGTCAGTCCAAGGGCAAAGACCCTTTGCATAATAATTCAACACCATGTGTACAAAAACAGCATCATGACCAACATATTGACTACGTTCGTATTTGCTTGTAATATACCAAACTATATATTTAAACAATTCTGTGCTTGCCTTGGATTTTTCCACCAAAATATCAGCATATTTGATAATGGAATCAACCACAGGAGGCACTACTTTATCAAAATATTTCACCAATCTTGGGTGAAAAACAGGCGTATAAATAAGAGCCCCTTCAGAAAAATCACAATTGTCCCAATAATGATTCAGGTAATAATTGTAAGAGGCAATCTCTTGCGTACTTTGATCTTTTATATTGCGTATTTCCTCTGGCACTTCAACATCTTGTGCCAATCGTTGCGTGCGACCGAAAAGACTTGTTGTACCATGTTGTGCAACAAAATATTCACAATATTGATAATTGCTATCCTGCCAAGCATCCAATTCTTTTTTGGTTTGTTGTATCAATTTTTTATCCGGTTTTTTCTCACTTTCCAAAGCGGCAATGTCCTTGTTTAATTTAAATATTTGCCTTTGATAATGAGAAATCTTCTTGAAGAAATCGCTCATTTCCACATTATCTGGTGAATTTTCAAAAACAATACAATTAACAAAATCGGGATTCTTTGAATCTATATTTTGCGTGCGTATAGTAAAAAAATATGATGTATCAATAATAAATTCCAGATATTTTATTTTGTTTTGGTTGGCTAACACATACACACCTCTTGGCGGCAACGTATCGCCAGAATAAACAAAGGTATGTGGTTCTTTTTTTGACAAATACAAAGAATCTTGCATATATGTTTTATCTGCATAATAATTAGCCACATACAGCATGGTATCTTCATCTAAACCATCCAAAACAAATTTTATTTCAAAGGCTGGACGTACTGTTTTATGTTTTTTTTGTCCATAGACCATTGGCAACAAAAGACAAAATATGAAACCGAAGACGAGTATATTTTTTTTATTCATTGTTCTTCTCTTTTTGTTTTATAAATCAATTATTTTAAATAATTCCTTCCTTCAAAAGATCGTGCAAATGTATTACACCTGCATATTTGCCGTTTTCTGTAACTAAAACACTTGTGATATTATAACTTCTCATCATTTCCAAAGCCTTGATTGCAAGTTGTTTGCTGTCTATTTTTTTAGGATTGACCGACATTATGTCTTTGGCAGAAATATGTGCATAATCCGTATTTTTTTCCAGCATTCGCCTCAAGTCTCCGTCAGTTATAATCCCCACAATATCATCATTTTCCACTACGGCCGTAACACCTAAGCGTTTGGAAGAAATCTCGTAAATAATCTGTGTAAGATTTGCATCTGTCGGAACACTTGGTTTTTCGTTGTCTTTATAAATAGTTTCAACTGTAAGATACAATTGTTTTCCCAAAGCCCCACCCGGATGTACTTTGGCAAAATCCAAAGGTGAAAAGCCTCTCATAGAAATCAGACTTACCGCCAAAGCGTCTCCTATAACCAATTGGGCAGTAGAACTTGCCGTTGGAGCCAAATTGTTCGGACATGCCTCATGGCTTACCGTACAATTTAACACAAAATCTGCTTGCTTTGCCAAAAAAGAATCGGTGTTGCCCACAATGGCAATAACTTTGTTGCCACGGGTTTTTATCATCGGCAACAAAACTTTTATTTCCGGAGTATTGCCACTTTTGGACAGACATATCACGATATCTTTTTTCTGCACCATTCCCAAATCCCCATGAATAGCGTCTGCAGCATGCATAAACATAGCAGGTGTACCTGTTGAATTTAAGGTGGCTACTATTTTTTGTGCAATATTGGCACTTTTGCCTATGCCACAAACAATAACCCGACCGTCATGATTATGATAAATGGCTTCGCAGGCGGAAACAAAATCTTCATTGATATAATTTACAAGATTTTCGATGGCTTCCGATTCATCTTTAATGCAATGAATAGCAGTATCTTGTATTTCTCTTCTTGATTTCTCGGTTTTCATTTTCTTTTTTAACAGAATATCTTTGATATAAATGCGAAATTACAATAAATATTTGAAAATATTTTTAATTTTTTATTTTTTCTCAAAAAAAGGTCTTTTAAAAGAAAAATTATCTTGTTTTCAACTGCATTTTCAACCTACCATCTGATTGATTTTGCCTTGCAACCGCTCCAAAAACCGTACTGCATCGCCGCCATCCATTTGCACGTGATGGAACTGAAACGAAACGGGCAACGTTGTTTTAAACAGGCTTTTTCGGTACTTTCCCCACATTACCATCGGGTTAAGGAACTTGTCCGTGTATTGGTTGACAATGCAATCGAGCTCCGTCTGTATCATCGCTGAAGTACCGATAATCATATAGCCCTCCACGAAACTGCTTTCGCACCCCTCCACCACTTTGGTCGTCAGTGCTATGTAGTCGTGGCTGAACTGCTGCAAATTTTCGGAGAAAGGGATGTCACAGGAGTTGATGCCACCCTTGCAATTTCGCACCACCACGTTGATGGCAAACTGGTCGTATTGATACAGCTTCCCGTCTTCCGGCAACAAATGCAGTTCTTCTGTCTCGCTGGTCGCCTTGCCAATGCACCAGCATAGCAGTGTGTTGAACCTTACGCCAGTTTTCTTGCTAATTTTCAGCAAATTACTGACATTCATCGTCTTTACCAATGTTACCATCGGCATCGGCGAGGTCATCCACATCTCAAAGGCGAATGCCCGTTTGGTATTTTGGGGGTTAACTTCGATTTTCATTATCCTCTTCTAAAAATTATAGATTTAACTAACAATGTTATAAAAAATATCAATAAGGGTATCGAAAAAAGATACGTTTCTTAAATTATTTATGCATATGTTTTTTTAAAAAAACACCTAAAAAGACAATGGTTAACATTAAAGAAATACCGATTGCATACCACGCACCGCCAAAATTGCCAAAATCTTCATAATTGGTTTGCATATAGCCGTTAAAATAGGCATAAGCGGTAATAACAGCCATCGTATTATTCAAAAAATGGGCAAAAACACTTGTCCACAACGATCCCGAATAAATGACCAAATAAGCAAACAAAACACCTAAAAGCATTCGTGGCACAAAACCATAAAATTGAAAATGAATAAAACTAAACAAAAATGCAGAAACCCATACCGCAATATGTTTATTTTTGAAAATATCTGACAACCAATTTAATACAAAACCCCTAAATAAAACTTCTTCACAAATGGCAGGCAAAAGTCCTATAACTAAAACATTTACTATCAGTATGCCAAAGTTATCGGTAAACAGCATTTGTTCTGTTATTTGTGTGGCTTGTGCTTCCATTTCTTTCATAAATTGTTCCAAAGCCCCCATTTCTGCAGGCAAAGTTATTGCTTCGTTCCATTCTACAATAGCTGCCATAAAAGGAATACTTGCTACCATAATGAGTAAAACTAAAACCAAATCCTGCCACTGGGGAGAGGTTTTTGTCCGCAAATAATTAATTCTCCCTGTTTTTTGTATCCACCATGCAAGCACAAGACAAGGTAACAAAAAGACAACAATTTGAGAAAGAGCAGAAACAATTCTGTTAAACATTGCCGTATCTTTTTCCATACACAACAACAAACCGGCACTTATGACCGACAACAAAATAAAACAACAGCCTATCAGCATGAGAAAAACTGCCAACTGAAGTGAAGGTTTCCGAATATCAAATTGTAAATTCATTTTAATAATTGTTTCTCTTTAAAAGCACTATTTATCAAATCGTTAAAATTAGGCAATGTAGATTGAGGCACAAAAGAAAAACAAGAGATATATTCTATATTTTTCTTATAGGTCATCAACGGAGCAAAATCTATATGCTGTAAAAACAAACGATATTGTTGGGCATTGGCAACAATTTTTTCCAAAACAATTTTGTGATGTTTAGGATTTTTTACTAAACCGTTCTTATCCAAAGAACTTGCATTCAATTCAAACTGCGGTTTTATCAACAAAACCAATTGAGACTGCTTATGCAAAGCCACTTGTATCGGAGCAAATATTTGAGACAAAGATATAAAAGACAAATCCGCCACAACAAAATCAAATGTCTGATTATTTATATGTTGGGCGGTAAAATCTTTAATATTCAGATTTTCTATGTACTTTAACTTTGGATTATTTTTTAGTCTTTCGTCCAATTGTCCGCTGCCCACATCTATACCACAAACAAATTTTGCCCCATGTTTCAAAGCACAATCGGCAAAACCGCCCGTAGAACAACCAATATCTAAAACTGTTTTGTCTTCAAAATTCAAATGGAACTTTTTGATAGCCTTTTCTAATTTTAAGCCTCCCTTGCTCACGTATGGCAAAATCTCTTCCCCAAGTTGAATAACATTAGATTCATTTACCAAACAAGAAGGTTTTGTTTGAGTTTTACCATCAAGCAACACCTGACCGTTTTTGATGGCATCAACGGCTTTTTCCCGAGAAGGGAAAAAATGCTGCCTAACCAAAAATATATCTAATCTATATTTATCCATCTATTTGGAAATCACAAATTTTGCCCAATCGCAATGTCCTTGACCGTCTGTTATTTTCAACAAATAGAAACCTTGTATCAACGCACTGACATCAATATTTTGTGTCGTCTTGTCTTTCAAAACACATTGCCCACTTGTGGAAAAAATTTCCACCTGACAATCTTCTTCCATTTGTGATTCTCCTACAATTGAAATTGTGTGCTTGGCAGGATTAGGAAAAACTCGTATTGATGAAGATATATCTTGGGCTATCTGAGATGATTTGATGCTCGTATAATCAAAATCGGCACCAACAACAGCACGAATAATCGGACTACCCACAATAAAACTATTGTTCCAATCTGCATTTGTCCGCCAAAACACTTGCGAAGAAGCGTTGTTGTTTTGGTCAAAACCAATATTCAAAAAATTTCTTCCTGTCAACTGATAACCAATATAAATTGTACCTACAACAGCCACTGGATTTTGCAAATAGAATTGTTGCAAACCATAAATTTCCGGACTATAAGATTGTTGTACGGGTTCAGAATAAATAACAGAACCCGGTTGCCCATTATTATCATTCCAAACAGTGAGCGTGAAATTCATTTTATTAGCATCTTGCAAAGCCCTATTCACATACATTCTCACTGCCCTTAATGTATCTTGATGAGCCATAGAAAAACGAACAGCCAAAGATGTTTCATACGGATAAACTGATGAAGTTACAACATAACCACTTTCTGGCACTCCATCATCGTAGGCAAAATAATTAAAAAAACATTGCTTATATACTGCTGTATCATTTTTGGGATTATTGTCCCCCATTCCCGCTTCCCTAAAAACATGATAAACAAAAATTTCCAAGCTATCATTACTTGTTGTCGGAAACGTTATATTTGCCAATGACGGTTTTGCATGTGGGGCATAATCTTGATAACCACTTACATAAAATGGAGAAATATTGTAAGAACCACCTGATAACGAACCTATTACATTTCCAACAACGTCTGTTATCCGCTGGTCGTAAGTTGTATTTTTGACAACATTATACAAATTTGTCAATTTTAAACTGAAACCACTTCTCAAAAACCCTTTTTGATTAGTAGCAAAATGCGACCAAGGCATAGCGGTATAATTATTAAGAATAGACTCCGGATAATTGACAATAGCCACATCATCAATTATGGTATCTCCCGATGTACGGGAACGATTCAAACGTACATAGTCAATATTCCATTGGTCAACATTACTTGCCCAAGATGGCGAACTTGCCTGATATTCCAAAGAAGCAATATTCCGAAAACGAAATTGAAAACCCTTGTTTAAATATTTTCTCTCAGTTATCGGAATCATCACTTGACGGAAATATGTTCCATAGAGATTCTTAAATGCAGACAAGGTCATACCTTGTGTTGCCCACACTTTTTCCCAAATAGTTTCCATGCCAACAACACTATCACAAGGCATTTCAATAGTTTCTCCCGCATAGTAAAACCTGTCTGCAACGATAAACATTGTCGGGTCGCAAGGACTCCAAATGGTATCTCCAACATCTACAGAATCAGCCAAATATAATTCTTGGGTAATATAATATAACAATGCCTTATTCCCTGTTTGATAACCAAATTCCAAAATCAAAGAATCTTTTGCCTCTGGAGCATTGCCCAAACCTTCCCACGCTTGTCCTTCTCCTCCCCCCGGTTGATAGAAGAAGCTAAAATACAAGGAATCAGAAATTTCCAATGCTCTTGGAAGGGGATAAAAAATAGAATCCAACCGAACAGGCTTTGACAACAAAGTATCTGCAGAAAAAGGAGAAACAGAAGCGTGTTCATAAACAGCACCTTGAGAATTAAGTGCATCTAATGTTACAACACCTATTGTCGGGGGATTGATGGCAAAATTATCATTTACAAATGCTTGATTACCTATCCAAAGAGCAGTGTCAGGGAAACCCCTGTAATTGGAAAAATCATCAACAAAAGGCAAAGTTATCGGTTCATAATAAATAAATGTCGTTTTGTGATTACGTATGTTTTTTGCATGTTGTGCGGCTTGATAATTGTAATAAAGACCTGTCAACGACTCTTGGGCAAACAAAAAGCCATTCAACAACAAACATAATATAAAAAATAGGAAACCTTTTATTTTCATTATTAAAATATTGACAAATAACTTTAAAATAACGAAAAAACAAAAAGAATATTATAGTATTTATCTGATTTTCTCTCTTGTATCCAACTTTTGAATACAAAAAAACAAATATTATTTCCCCAATATTTTTTCTGCTATTTGGTTATAATCCAAACCATCAAAATTGCCGGAAGACATCATTAGCAACACTTTGTTTTTCCATGTTTTTGCAAACAAATATTCTTCCAACATATGAGAATCTTGAAATACTTTAATATCCTTATTTTCAAATGCTTCAAAAATCATCTGTTCATTAATGGGTGGCAATTTTTTATGAGCAATGGTATGCGGATTAAAATAAACAATAGGCATATCCGCAAAATCCATTGTATGGGCATATTGTTTCAAAAATTCAGCGGTAAGACTGCTGAAAGTATGCAATTCCAAACAGGCGACCAGCGTTCTTCCGTTAAATTTTTCCTTAACAGCCGCAATTGTTGCTTTCAATTTAGAAGGAGAATGGGCAAAATCTTTGTAAAGAGCAAAATCTGCCGATTCCTTCACCAATTCCAATCGCTTGGAAGCCCCTTTAAAAGACATGATAGCCTTGTAAAAATCGTCTGCGGACACATTCATTGTGCTACAAGCCAAGCGTGCGGCTTCCATGTTCAGCAAATTATGCTGTCCAAAAACCTGCAAAGGATATTCCTTATTCTTATAAATGACAATATATTGCTGATTTTCAATTTTATATTCAGGCAAAGTATAGGCAAAACAATTTTGGACATTTGTTTGTTCCCCTATTTTTCTGCAATTTTCATCTTCATTGCAATAAATCAAAGTCCCGTCTTGAGGAATAAGATTGGCAAACGTCTGAAACTGCTGACAATAAATCTCAAAAGTAGGAAAAACATTGATATGATCCCAAGCAATGCCACTGATAATACCGACATTAGGATGATAGACATGAAATTTAGGTCTTCTGTCAATCGGAGAAGTTAAATATTCATCACCTTCTATCACCATATACGGAGCATCTTCTGTCAATTTTACCATTACTTCAAAACCTTGCAATTGTGCTCCTACCATATAATCGCAAGGAATACGATAATAATTCAGCACATGCAAAATCATAGAGGTAATGGTTGTTTTGCCATGACTTCCTCCGACAACGATACGTTTTTTGTTTTTGGATTGTTCATACAAAAATTCAGGATAGGAATAAATTTTCAGTCCTAACTCTTTTGCTTTCAATAGTTCAGGATTGTCTTCGCGGGCATGCATTCCCAAAATAACTGCATCTACATCTGGGGTTATCATATCGGGATTCCAACCAATATGCTGAGGCAAAATACCATATTTTTGCAAACGGCTTTTAGAGGGTTCAAAAATTTCATCATCAGAACCACTCACTTGATAACCTTTTATCTTCAATGATATAGCCAAGTTGTGCATTGCACTGCCCCCAATAGCAATAAAATGAACTTTCATGATTTTATATGTTAAGAATTTATGGCAAAATTAGCATATCTGCACATATAAAAAAAACAATATTCTCTTTTTTGCTAACAAATATATGTGCAAAGCCGTGTTCTAAAATCGGAAATAAAAAAGCCAATACTTCTTTTGTCTTTTACAACAAAATTGTATTGGCAATAAAATGAAGAAATATTTCTTATTGTTTGATAAAGCGGGTACTTGTAACCACTTTATTGCTTTCTTCTACATTGATTAAATATTGTCCGTTTGCATAGTTTGACAATGAAATTGTCATTTCATTACCTTCAATGTTATAAGTGTTAACCAAACGACCCATATTATCATATACTTTTGCAAGACCTTTCACTTCCTTTGCCAAAACAAGGTTGATTTGGTCAGAAGACGGATTAGGTATAACCTTTGCAGAAACTTGATTTATCAAATTTTCTTTTATTCCGGCAGAATAATTAAGAACAAGTTCATCTACATACAAAGTACTACCTGCTTGTCCTTTGCAGTGCAACATATCAGCAAAATCGTAAGCGGCACTTGCCGAAACAATAAGTTGAATCAAAGTAGGTGCTTCAGTGCTGGAATAAGTAATGGGACATTCAAATGCTTCATATTCAGAAGATGCATTTATCACCAATCTTCCGTATCCGACTTGTGTATTTCCTTTTTTCAAAACAACTTCCACAGAAGCAGAATCACCTCCCTCAGGGAAATACCAAGCATAACCTTTTACTGAAACGGGACGGGAAGTAAATGATTTATAGGTATCTATCGAACCATCATCTAGAAATTCAGTTGCGATATTATTCCCTGTTGTTTCCCATGTACCAATTGCACCCGGCATAAATACGGTTTCATTACCAAAAATAGTGGAGGCTGATCTCACACGCAAAGCATAATTGCTTACAACACTATCTTCGTTTTCCACTCTAAAGGCAGTAAGAGGGCAATCTCCTTGATCGCCTTCCAATTCAAACAATTGGTTTAGCGTACACAAATAAAAACTGCCGTTTGGAGTTGCCAAATCCCAATAGTTGCCTTTCGAAATTGTTGATTTACTTGCCCAATTGTCAAATGTTCCATTGGCAACTGGAGTTTGTCCGTTTGCGATTACAGCGACAAATAAAATTGCTAAAAGATTAATTTTTTTCATTTCTCTTAATATTTTTAATTTATACTATATTTGTTTATTATTCTGTCTTTTTATTTTATATTTATCTTTCTGAAACAAAGGTTCTCCTTCTTTAAATTTATAGGACAATTGTATGGTTGTCAGCCTTGGTGCTTCGGGTGCCATTGGGCGTAAAGAATATTCTTTATTCAACAAATTGTTAACCAAAACAGACAATTTTAGATTCCAAACCTCAACACTTGCCCTTAAACCAAATATGCATGTTCCTTTTTGATGCTCTTTTCTATATTGTTCCAATCCGTCAAAGGGAACAGGCATTTTGGAGCCTGTAAATTGCGGCTGATCAGAATATCTATCCATAGTATAGAAAAAATGATCCACATTTTTCATCAAACTATAATATTGTATTGAACCGCCAATGGTAAAAATATCAAAAAATTTAAAATCCAAATCAAATTTCAAAATATGGGCAATACGATATTTCATTATCTGTCCGTCCACATTTGAAGATGTATTCATGTAGTTATAATCTTTTGTTTTTGTAGAAGTAAATATATAACTGGTATCCTCCACTTTTGGATTGGTATAAGAGTAAGCAAAAAACGGTATATATTTCACATACTTACCAATATGTCCTTCTCCTGCAATAGATATATCCACACCTGCAATACGGGCTGGACCTGTATTAAAAAACTTGAAGCCATAACGTTTAATAATACTGGGTTCCACATCGGGAGAAACCCAAGGACCCAAGAAAAATTCAACATAATTTTTATATTTCTGATAATAACCTGCTATATCAAAATAACCTTCAAAATCAAGCAATTTAAAAAGTTGTTGCACACCGAATTCTATATTCCAACTTGTTTCTGACTTTAAATCGGGATTAGGATAGAATCCGTAATTGCCGACTTTTGTTGTCAAATAGCGTTCGCCTATACTTGGGAAACGATACCCTTGACCAAAAGAGGCACGGAAAGATGTATATGTTTTAACAATCGTATAATTGATACCTGCACGGAATACAGGCTTTGCTTCCACGTAGTTACCCGAAGCAGAGTCCTGCAAAAAATATCCGGGTTTTTCAAAAATTTGGAAATATTCATATCTTGCACCACCTAAAATGGTCAGATTCTTTTGTTTGAGAAATTTTTTCTCCAATTGAACATAAATCGCACCATTACCGGAATATTTGGGCTTTGGTACTGAAGTTGTATCTAAAATGCTGATACCCGAAAAAACATTTCCTCTTGAACGGGCAAATTGTCCTACAATACCCGCAAATAACTGCAAATCGCCCGCTTTTTTGAACATTTTTGCATATTGATATTCCAAATAATACATTTCTGACTTGCTATCCTGATTGTTGGTAGCATCATTGTCGCTATACATTATTCTTGACTTAATAGAGTGCGATTGGTTATTTTTGGCATAATATTTCAAATACGGGTCTATAAAAAACATCAAATCTTTTATTTCCGACACCGAACCCGGAAAAGCATTATACATACCATTGTCGGCATTGAGCCAAAAGTGGGTCATCGTATTTTCCGAATACATTACATTAGCATTGATACCAAAGGATAGATTTTCTGTAGCACGATACCTTGTACCGACATTGAATCTCACCCGTTTTTCCTTCACTAATTTTTGATAGTTGGTATCAAAATCAAAAGAAGATTCTGAAGACATCCATTCCTGATATGCCGCCATTGAGGGTTTTTCGTATCTTTCTTTTATCGGATTATATATGCTTCTGCCTGTTGCGGAGTCGTAATTGACATAACCATCATCGTAAGCATATTCGGCAGAAAACACCAAATCGAATTTTTTACCTATTCTTCTGGCATGAGAAAGGCTTGCCCCTCCTGTCAAAGGAATAGTTCCTTTTTTCCAACTGCAACGATAATCTTTTTCCGGACGGGAATACATACCCACATAAGAAGAAAATCTCCATTCGGGATTACCTTTTGGATAAGCCGTTTTAACGTTGATGGCACCTGTAATTGCCGAAGAACCATACAAAACAGAAGCCGCCCCTTTTAGCACCTCTATTTGTTCAATGTTTTCCATAGGAATAAGATTCCATGCAGGACGCCCTGCATCAACACGCATAACGGGCATTTCGTCCATCATTATCATCACACGGCTACCCATACCAGAACTAAAACCACTACCGCCACGCATTTGAGGTTCATTGTCCACAATTATCAAACCTCCTGTTTTGTCAAAAGCATCATCCAAAGAAACAATATTGTTGTCTTGAATATATTTTGCTCCCACATAATCGATAGAGGAAATAGACTCGTCTTTTTTCATTTCATATCGGTCTTGTTCTACCACTATCTTACCAATTTCTTTGATATTGGAACGCATTTCTATACTCAAGGTTATAACTTTGCTGTAATTGAAAACCACCTTTTTCGTAATAGGTTCATAGCCTATATATCTAAAAAGCACTTCGCATTCTTTGGAAGCCAATTTCAAGACAAAATTTCCGTCTTTATCGCTGATAACACCTACAGAACCGTCTTTACAATCAGGCAACACATGGGCTTCCCAAATGGGTTCTTTTGTTTCCGCATCTATTATTTTGCCTTTCAGTACATATTGGGCGGAAACAACAGGTATAAAACCCAATAAAACTATAAGCAATAAGACAACCTTACAAACTATATTTTTTATGTTTTCCAATCTATATAAATGTTTCATTTTTAGCTTATTATTGTTTTATAAATTTACCTCTGCCTAACAATTGGGAAGATGTAACAATTTTATAAACATAAAATCCAGAGGGTATGTGTTGAACGGACAAAGTGTTTTTGGTGTCATTCAAAATACTCTTCAAAATTTCTTTTCCTTCTGTATTATAAACCACTATTTGGCAGCCTATATTATCTTCTCCTATTTCTACAACAATTTTGTCTTGACAAGGATTGGGATATACTTTTGTTTGTGCCAATTGATTCTCTGCAATTCCGTTGCCATAACAAAATCTTACTATATATGTTTTGGACAATTGATTATAAATATCCGAAACAATTATTCTTGTACGATATTTGTTGTTTGTTGTTCCACAATTGGTGGCCACATCTTCGGCAGGCAAAAATTCCACATTGGTAGCAGTATCCGTTTGTACAAAAGCAACTGATGGCACTCCTGCATAAGAAGAAGAAACCTGATATGTGTAACTTCTGCTTGTCCGTTTGAAATTTTCTATTGCTTGATTGTCTACACTGATGTTTAACAAGGTTAAATCAGAAAAATGAATTCGATACTCTTTTCTATCTCCATTAAGAGCAACTACTGTTATTTTTACCGTTCTGTGTATTGCCGTTGATTTTCTTGATGAAGCCGTATCTTCTTCATAATCGACAAAAACAGTTGCCCTGCTATCTTCTGTTTGGGAAGTTACATCAATGGAATCTTGTCCATAAATATATTCTGCATAATAAGTATAAACATCTTTGTCAAATGCAGGTACAAGTTGTTTTTGGAAAGCATAATCATTAAAAGACATTCCATTTATCAAAATTTCAGACAAATAATTGTTATCTCCCGCTTCAACACTGAAATCTATTGTATAAGTTCTATAAATAGACGTATCTCCTGCATAAACCGTTACAATGGCCTGTTGCGGATATTGTGAAATTTGTGTAATTTCAACTCTTGCATCGGCTTGTGTTGCTACTGCCGTAACAACAGGCAATGGAAATAAAGTATCGTGTCCATAAGTATATTCTATCGCATAATGCAGGCTGTCGGCATGGAAATTATTAATTGTAACATTGTCCACTCGCAAATCGGCAAGCATGGCTTCTTTTGAAAGTTCTACCTCAAATACAACTTTGTAAGTCTTTGCCGTCAGCGAATCCCAGCCGATAATATGGATTATTGCGGTATCGTTTGGTGAATTGGGTTGAGCAACAACAACCGTACTTCTATTATCCACCAAAGTATAATTAACAGAAGGGGTGTCTGTTGTTGCTATTGGCAACAAAATATGATACAATGTATCTTGAGGATTGAAACCAGGTATTGTATCTTCCACTCCATTTATAATATATGTCAAACTATTTAAATCCGAATTGGAACCTTTATAAAAATTAAGCATATAATCTCTTCTATCTACACCATTTTGAGCAACAACTCTCACTTGTGCGGACCCTGGCACGGCTGACGGCGGTGTTATTTGTATCGTTGTTCCATATTGCCATTGGGCAACTGCCGTAATTTGTGGCAATCTATTGTCTTCCCATGGGATAATAACAGTATAAGTTAAAGTATCCGCATAAAAATCCTGCAATGTATCTCCATTGACAATCAAACTTTGCAAAGCCGTATTGGAAGACGGCAAATAATTGAAAATTACCCGATAAACAGTAGAATCAATATTATTTTCAGCAACAACGGTAATTTCTGCCGTATCATTTACCTTTGTAGGATATTTTGACACATACGCTCTTGCCCTCGAATCTGTCAAAACAAAAGTCCAATTATCCGGAACAGCCAATGTTTCTGCTGCTATATCTACAACATATTCCAATGTTGTGGCATTTACATTGTGTACAATGGAATCTTGGCCATTCAATTGATAAGCAATACCTTCCAAGGTTGCAATCGGAGAGGCTTGTCGATAAAAATGAACAATATATCTATTGATGGTTATATTGTCTTCTGCCATCACAACTATTACTGCACTATCAGCATAATGTCTTGCTTGTGTAATATAAACTTTTGCTGCTGACGATTGGGCCTGTGCCATTAAAATCGGAGCAATAGTATCTGCCCAATTATATGGCAATCCTACAGAATAGAATAAGGTATCGGGATTTAAAACAGGAATTTTCACCCACTGGTGTGTTCCTATGCTATCTTGTGTTATCGTATCAGGATTGCTTGTATAAAGAGATTCATAATACATTTGTTGTAACTTAGTATTATTAGAAACGTTTACCTCAAAATACACTTGATATAAATTATAGGTTGAATTGTCTGAAGCAACTACCAAAACAAGACCTACACCGTTGGGATTGCTTGGCTGATTGATAGTTACACTTGCCGAAAAATCGGCACTTTGACAATATAAAATAGGTGTATCTATCGTTTGCGACGGCAACAAGACATGATAAAGCAAGGTATCCGGATGAAAATTAGGCAAAGCGAAATCAACTCCACCCAAAGTATAACCTAAATCCAACAAACGGGCATCGTTTGAGGTTGGCAATGCACAATTAATACGATAAGTCTTTTTCACCGTAGTATCTTCTGCCGTGACTACTATCTGCACTTGTCCGGGTATTCTCTGCGGATAGACAATGGAAACGGTTGCCCGCTGATGTGTAGCCAAGGCTCTTACATAAGGCATATAAACACTATCCAATTGATAATTGTATATCAATTTGTTTGGATCAAAATCCACAAGAGCGACAGAATCTACCCAAATAGAATCTAAAGTAGCCACAACAGACTGGGCAACCTTGAAAACAACCATATAATTCAATATTGTTGTTCTGTTTTCGGCCGTAACTTTCACATAAGCGGTATCATTTACATTTTGGGCTTGTGTTATTTCTACCGTAGCGGTAGAATCTTGTGCCGTTGCCGCAACTACAGGAACAACAGCAGAACCTTCCGGCAATCGCACAATATAAGAATAATATAAAGGGTCAAATTCCGGTACCGAACTGTCTCCTAAACCTATATTATAGGTTAATTGGGCTAATTTCGCATTATTATTACGCTGATAAACAAAGTTTAATGTATAAGTTTGTGAATAGTTCGTATCTTCTGCTTTCACTGTTATTGTTGCCGTGCCAGGAATTGCAGTCGGCTGAACAATACTTACCGTTGCCGTCGGCCATGCCGGCGTAGCGGCAACCACTATTTGTGTTTCTGTCTTTGCAACATCTATGGTATAATTTAACGTATCGGCATAAAAAGGAGAAACAAAAATATTGTTATACTTAATATTCGCTAATTGCGTATTGGTAGAAAGCCCTACCGTAAAATAAACGTGATATGTTTTTTGGGTAAGCCTATCTTCAGCAGTTACCACAATAGTAGCACTACCAGGCAAAGAAGAGGGTTGCACTATCGAAGGTGTTAGTCCCGGCCAAGCGGTTGTTGCTGTAACAAAAGGCTCCAATTGGGTGCCGGGAGGCAATACGACATGATAAGTTAAACTATCCGGATGAAAATCCGGAATGGCTATACCATCATAATAAATGGCACTCAAATCTGCATTGGAAGAGGGTTGAACGGAAAAACATACATAATAATTTTTCTGCTGTCCGTTTTCTGCCGTAACGGTAATCGTAGCCATTCCGCCTTGGGCTTGTGTTGTTTGTGCAACTGTATAGCGGGCCCCTGTATCGGCAAGCGTACATGCGGTTATCTGCGGGGCTACCGTTGTTCCCGGTGGCAAAAGTATATGCGTTGTATCTTGCGAAACAGACAGCGTACCACTAATTGAACCATTGTCGGAATAACTAAAACTTGTTAATGTGTTATCTGGAGATTTGTAGATACTATAATGAATAGCATACAATTTTTGTGTAACGCCATCTTCTGCCGTTACTTGTATATAGTGAGTAGCTCCGTCTATACTATTATCTGCTCCTAAAAAAAGCGAGTCTATCATGGTAACATCGCTCACTTGTGAGGTATAGGTAATGGCTGGCAATAAACTATAATCATATTTATTGGTTCCTCTCGGAAAAACTTTATAATAGTCAAACTGGGCTATATTGAAGCCCGGAACAGTTGTCCCGTCCATTTTTATATCGGTAAGCCATGCACTATATATCATTTCTATATCATCTACATAGAGAGCGTCTCCGCTGGAACCACCACCCGCAGTAACATTGGTAGTAAGGGTTATTAATATATAATTGACGCTTGAGGTACCATCGTATATAAAAGCTGCTTTTTGTTGTGTCCATGTACTATGCGGATTTACAACAACATGAGCATGTCCTTTATATAAACTTGCGGTATTACAATGATTGGGATCAATAAAATCAGTATTGCCATGTATATATGCCCGCATTGTTGCTTGGGTAGAACTGCTTGCAGCAGTCATTTTTGTCCATACATACATAGAGTCAGGGGTACCGTTAAACACTTGGGCATAACCATCACTTCTTCCTGAATAATTGTAATTATCCGAACTTGATGGAGTTGTACTCCCTGCATGGATTCGTCCTGTAGTCATATTACCGTTGGCAATTACTCCCATCACCGATGTAGAATATATTTTCAAACAATATTGCCCTGATGATCCCGTCCGACCACTCTCCTTTGAATGATGATTGGAAACAAAACTTGCCCATGAACCATCAGCTGTATTAAAACTATGCCAGCCAACAGGAACACTATTATTATCCCAAGACTCAAAACCACCATTGGGCAATTGATAGACTTGACCAAAAAGAATTTGTATAAAAAATATGTTTAATACAAAAACAATAATTTTTTTCATTTTGTTTAATCATCTTTAAATTTGAGGCAAAAGTATAAAAAAAAATGATACCTTACAAAATTTTGTTCAACAACATAATTTATTGAATATTAAAATATTAGTCAAACAAAAACGAATATTCTAAAAATTCGGTCAATTTTTTAACCGCCAAAAGTAAGAAAATCAAAAAAAATAAAAAAATATCTTTTATCTTCAACTTGAATATTTTTCCAAAAAAATATCTTAAAAATGTTCTTTTTTAGTTTTTTATTTGTAATTTTGCAAACATATCATTTGGTTTTCAACAAAAGATTAATTGTTTAATAATCATTACTATAATTTGAAAAATATTAATAACAAAAAATAAATAAACAAAGCAATGAATAAGATAAAAGTCGGCATTAATGGATTTGGTCGTATTGGTCGTTTGGTTTTTAGAGCTGCTATGGCTCACGAAAATGTAGAAATTGTTGGTATCAACGATTTGTTAGATGCAGAATATATGGCTTATATGTTGCAATATGATTCTGTTCACGGAAAATTTGACGGCACAATAGAAGTTAAAGGTGAAAATTTGGTAGTTAATGGACATAGTATCCGGGTTACAGCAGAAAAAGACCCTGCAAACCTTAAATGGAATGAAATAGGTGCTGAATATGTTGTGGAAAGCACAGGTTTGTTTTTAACAAAAGAATTGGCAGAGGCTCACATCAAAGCCGGTGCAAAAAGAGTGGTCATGTCTGCTCCTTCCAAAGATGATACCCCAATGTTTGTTATGGGTGTTAATAACAACACTTACAAAGGCGAACCTATTGTTTCCAATGCTTCATGCACAACAAACTGCTTGGCCCCAATGGTAAAAGTTGTTCACGAAAACTTCGGTATTGTTGAAGGTTTGATGACAACCGTACACGCTGCTACGGCAACACAAAAAACAGTAGACGGTCCTTCCAAAAAAGATTGGAGAGGCGGCAGAGCAACTATTGGCAATATTATTCCTTCTTCTACAGGTGCAGCAAAAGCGGCAACCAAAGTCATTCCTGAACTAAAAGGCAGACTTACAGGTATGTCTTTCCGCGTTCCTACCGTAGATGTTTCTGTTGTGGATTTGACTTGCAGATTAGAGAAAGCAACAACTTACGAAGAAATTAAACAAGCCATTAAGAAAGCCTCTGAAAATGAACTCAAAGGTATTCTTGCTTATACCGAAGACAAAGTGGTTTCTTCCGATTTCATTCACAATTCCCATTCTTCTATTTTTGATGCCGATGCCGGTATTATGTTGAATGAAAAATTTGTAAAATTGGTTTCTTGGTATGACAACGAATGGGGTTATTCCAACCGTGTTGTTGATTTAATAGAACACATGAATACCGTAAAATAAACAAAAAACAAGATATGACACAAAAAGGTTGCTGAATACAGCAACCTTTTTTTTATATATGACACACGGCTTACCCAAAAAACAGAACCTATCGAACTTAAAAAAATATTATCTTTGCAAAATGCAAAAAGAAAAAATAGTGAACATTGCCATTGTAGGAGCAGGTGCTTCCGGTTTGTTTTTAGTAAAAAATTTATCGTCTTGCAAACAATTCAATATTGTTGTTTTTGAAAAAAACAATAAAGTCGGCACGAAAATAAAAGCCTCTGGAGGCGGAAAGGCAAATATTTTCAATACAAATCTGTATCCAACAGCCTATAACAATCCCATTTTTGTGCAAAATCTGCTACAACAAGTGTCTGTTGAAACTATCAAACAATCCTTTGAACAAATGGGACTTCGTCTTGCCGTTGATAACGAAAACAGAGTATATCCTGCAACTTTTTCGTCCCAATCGGTTGTAGATGTGTTGCTATCCCAACTGCCTAATCATGTAAAGATAATTACAAACTATGAGGTAAAACAAATCACAAAAAATGGGAAGACATTTCAAATCAACGACTACAATCTCAATTTTGACTGCCTTGTTTTAGCATCAGGCTCTCCAGCGGGTATGAATCCTACAAAAAGAACGGATTATAATGCTTATCTGAACAATTTGCATTTCAAACAACAACCGATTGCTCCGTCTTTGGTGGGATTCAAACTACAGGCATTTCCCAAAATAATATCAGGTTGCAGGGTGAAAACCAATTTGTCGTTGTATCAAAACAACAATTTGATTTTTAAAGAATTTGGAGAAGTAACGTTCAAAGACGATGGTGTTTCAGGTATAGTGGTTCTCAATGCCTCGGCTTGGTACAACCGATTAAAAAACAAAGACAATTGTTTTCTTTCTTTCGATTTTGTTTGCGATGATAATTACGATTTGCAAAAACATTGGCAACAACATCATGATTTCTGCGGGATTTTATCTCCCAAATTAAATCAATTATATCAACAAAAACCATTTAATATTAGATGTTTACAATTCAAAATATTAGATGTTTACGATTGGGAATTTGCCCAAGTGTCTTCCGGTGGAATCATTTTGGATACAATAGACGAACATTTTCAAGCAAAAAAAATACCCAATATGTATATTATAGGCGAAATGCTGAATATTGATGCGGTTTGCGGAGGCTACAATTTGTTTTTTGCCTTTGCAAGTGCCTATATAACAGCACAACATATTATTAAATCATGGAAATAAAAATAAAAAATTTTAAAATTAGCGTATCTTGTAAAACGAACCTGAAAAGTTTGATTTCAAACAAATACAATATACCTTTATCCGAAATAGAACAAATAAAAATCTTACGACAATCTATTGATGCCCGTCAAAAAAACAATATTGTTTACAATTATCAGTTTTATCTTTGTTTGAAAACTGAAAAAACGGAACTGCTAAAAGACGAAAACATTGAAATATATCATCCCAATCCACCTGTAAAATACCCCAAATGGACATTTGCATTCCGCCCGATTATTGTCGGGTTTGGACCTGCGGGCATGTTTGCCGCCTTGTATTTGGCTCGTTGTCAAGCCAAACCAATTATCATTGAAAGAGGATCTGTTATAGACAACAGAAAAAAAGAAGTGGAAAAATTTTTATCCCAAAAACAACTGAATCCCAATTCAAATGTACAATTTGGCGAAGGTGGTGCAGGTGCTTTTTCTGATGGGAAACTGACAACAAACCTTTCCGACAAACTGATAGACTTTATTCTATTTGAATTTTTCCAACATGGTGCCACTGAAGACATTACCTATTCCAGCACCCCTCATATCGGTACTGATTATCTTGAAAAAGTGGTGAAAAATATTCGTGAAGAAATTATTGCTCTTGGGGGAGAATTTCATTTCAATACAACATTTATTGCCTTTGATAAAAACGACAACAAAATAAACATACATTGTTCCAACAACCAAATATTTACAACTGAACACTTGCTCTTGTGCATTGGACATTCGGCACGAGATACCATTACTTACCTCTTTAAAAAAGGTTTGGCAATGGAACCCAAAAGTTTTTCTATCGGTGTAAGAATAGAACATTTACAATCTAAAATCAACAGAATCCAATACGGCAGATTTGCTCCTTTTTTGCCACCAGCCTCCTATAAAGGAGCGGTACATCTTAAAAACAAACGCAGTGTTTATGTCTTCTGCATGTGTCCGGGTGGCATTGTCATGGCTTCGACTGATACCCTGGAAAAAATTGTTACCAACGGAATGAGCAAAAAAAACAGAGCAGAAAAAAATGCAAACTCCGCCCTTTTGGTGGGCATTACCCCCGAAGACTATTACAATAATTCTCCTTTAGACGGTCTGTTTTTCCAAGAAAAATATGAAAAATTGGCTTTTGAAGTTGCCAAAGACTACAAAGCCCCATGCAATTTGGTAGGAGAATTTTTGCAGAACAAAGTAGCAACCCAAATCCGCTCTGTAAAGCCGTCTTATCCTCATGGCATACATTTTTGCAATTTGAATAGGTGTTTACCCGATTTTGTTGTACAGGCTTTACGTGAGGCAATTCCTTTGTTTGACAACAAAATGAAAGGGTTCAATGACCCTGATGCCGTTTTGACAGGCGTAGAAACCCGCTCGTCTTCACCTATAAGAATATTACGGAATGAAACACTACAAACAAACATTTCAGGCATCTACCCTATTGGAGAAGGAGCAGGCTATGCCGGTGGAATTGTTTCCGCCGCCTTAGACGGTCTGAAAACCGCTATGAAAATAGCAGGCTTCGATTATCCTAAAAATTAAGGCAACAACAAATATCAAAAGAAAAAGAATGCAATATGCTAAATATTTTTCAAATAAGTTTCTATGGCTAAACTGCATTTCTCTTTATCATAGTCTTTACAACCAAGTATATCTACATAATAAAACGTTCTAGTGCTTTTTTTATTTGTCATACGATACAAGTATTTATTAATTTCAAATAATTGTTGCACCGTAGTACATTGACACAAATAATTTCCAAAATTGTCAAAAACAAAGAAATTGGTATAAGCACATTCTATGAGATAAGTATCAAGTTTCATAAATTTTTCGAATTGTTCGTTTGTGTCAATTTCGTTCTCCCAAAACAAAATAGGACTTGGTGATTTTAATTCTTCTCCCATACTCATAATACAATCTGAATCAAAGCCATCTGTATCAATTTTTATCATTGCAACATCGTTTAATCGCAAAGACAATTTTTCTAAAAGTGTCAAAATTGTATAAGTGGGGATACCCTTAGCATCTTGTATTTCTATTTTGACCGCAATTCCATCTTGTATTTAGAAGTATAATTAATGCCATCATCAATGCTTATATAGGCATTTACCAATAAAATTCGGTTACTATATGTGGAACCAAAATTTTTAATATTTTTACACAATAGTGCATAAAATTGTGAGATTGGTTCAACACAAATTATTTTCGCATCCGTATGCCGTACCAAAGCAGCCACTGTATCGCCAACATTTGCACCAATATCAATAAACACTCCCTTATTGGTATTGGCTAACATCCCTAAATATGGCACAAAACGATCATACATCAAATCGTATTTCAACTGATTTACATTTGCATCGATTATGCAAGCCTTATTTTCCGCAAAAGAATACCATAATTATTAATACAAATGTAGATACGCGTCATGACACGTCTCTACAAAAAAAAGAGCCGCAATAAATTGCAGCTCTAATCAAATTA
>CAJOFD010000025.1 GCA_905233585.1 uncultured Bacteroidales bacterium | reverse complement strand
TTAAGTTTATAAATATTTTGTCGTTATTTTTCCAACATTTTTCTTGCTTTGTTCAGTTCGGTTTGCAATTCATCTTCAGTCGGCAAGGCCAATTTGTATGGGGTATTTCAGAATTGACATATACTGCCACACGTTTGCGTGCATTATCAATAATTCCGCAAACATCTGCAAACAAAGTATTTTCTACTATCTTATTCTCTAAGTATTCCATAATCGCATCAATAGTAAACGTTATGGTGAATATTATGTTTTTTTATATCATTTCTTTCGTTTATTTCAATGTGGTTTTTTCGCCGAACGAATCAAATTGTTTACAACTGAAAAGGGTTCAAGCATTTGCCCATCATAAAAATTACAGTATTCCACATTTCTGATTACCTGTCGTTTCCCTTCTTTTTGAACTGTCGCAAATTTTGCGACAGTTGGAATGCCGGACAACTCTTCCATAAGTGCATTAGCGATATGCTTGCCTATGGTCTTTACATCACGGTCAAACAAAACCGCCGTTTGTTGTCTGTTCAACCAAACAATATCTTCATCAGGGTGAACTTCGGGTTCTATCGCTTCATCGGATTGGTATAAAATGATTTCATTGTGAGTATTCATTTCCCCCTCAAAACCGTAAAGTTCCAACCATATTATCTGCCCGACAAATGTATAACTGTTCCTAATTCAACCCACCTGTTATGGCAATACATTCGCCCGTAATATAGGCGGCGTGTTCGGAAGCCAGAAAACCGACCAACTCGGCGACTTCCTCCGGATTGCCGAAGCGTCCTGCAGGTATTGTTTTTACCAATTCGGCTTCGTCCAGACCTTCTACCATATCAGTTTTGACAAATCCGGGAGCAATCGCATTGACAGTAACGCCTTTTTTGGCAACTTCTTTAGCCAAAGCCTTAGTAGCGGCAATCAAACCACCTTTGCTGGCAGAATAATTGGTTTGCCCTGCCAAACCTATCAACCCTGAAACAGAAGCCATATTGATAATCCGTCCGAATTTCTTTCTCAACATCGGTTGCAGAAGCGGTTGGGTAACATTATAAAAACCATTCAAAGAAATACCCAACACCTTGTACCAATCCTTGGGTTCCATCCAAAGCAGCAGATTGTCGCTTCTAACACCTGCATTATTGACAACAACAGCAATATATTCGCCTTCATGGGCTTGTTTCCATGCTTCCAAAGCATTGGCAGTAGCCTCTTGATTGCTGACGTCAAAAGCCAACAACTCACCGTCTCCACCATTGGCACGTATCATTTCCAAGGTTTTTTCCGCTTCCGTTTGATTGCTGACATAATTGATTATCACCTTATAGCCCATTGCGGACAATTTTACACAAATGGCACGTCCAATACCCCGACTGCCTCCAGTTACTAATGCGTAATTCATATTTTTTTATTTTTTATATTCAAATGGATTGATTTTTCCGATTATTTCCGAACAAGTGAAAAAAGAAGTCATACTTACCCCCAATATACCGTGTAAGGTCAGATTTTGCCCCGTCATCAATAAGTTAGGAACCGGTGTTTTAGGTGTAAGTATAGTATATATCAAATTATTATAATCTTTTTTTATGCCGAAAGCACTGCCTTGTCTTGTCCCAGTATAATACGCATAGGTCAATGGAGTGCTTGTATAAATTTTCGTTATATTTTCCCGAAAATGAGGAATATATTGACTGGCAATACCAATACATTGTTCCGCTTTTTGCTGTTTTAAGTCCTCATAATCTTTTGCCCGCTTCATCGGTTTTGAATTACTCCATTGTGCAAATTCGCTCCAACTTACAGGCGTCAATAAATCAATATTTTGAGTAAAATTATTCTCATCTTTTGGAGTTTGATAACTAATCAAAACACCTTGAGGTGTTGTTTCCAAATGTCGGGAAATTTGCCAAACATCTTTGGTTTTGTAAATATATTGATTCCGATTCAAATAAGGTATTGTGTCTTTTTTTAGAGCACAATTTACCGTAAACATGGCAAAACTATCTGCTAATTTTTCTATACGACCTCTATATATCTTTCTAATAAATTTGCTGTTTACCAGCAAATTTAGTAATTCATAAGGATGTATATCCGAAATGAAATGTCGGGCTTCTATTTTTTCTCCATTTTTCAATATAGCAGCGGTTATGCCCGATTCATTTTCATCAAAACCAATAACTTGAGCATTCTTCAAAACCGTTCCGCCCATATTTTCAATATGCTGCTGCAAAGCTTCGGCTATTTGCTGACCACCTCCACGCAACCGCCATGCACTTTGTATCATCGAACTATTGATTTGAGCAAAGACATACAAAGGCAAAGTTTCAGCATGGAGTTCCATTTTTAGGGCTGTTCCCGACAAAACTTGTCTTAATGTTTCATCTTTAAAACTTTTCTGTAAAAACTCGTATGCAGAAAGGGAAAAAAGACTTTGATTATAAACACCATTTGTCGATTGATTGTCAAAAATATGGAAAATATTCTCCCCTACTTGCTGCAAAAAAGAAGCATATTGTTTCAAATTTGCCCGCTCGTGAGGAAAATATTCGGACATGGTATCTGCAAATTGTTGGTAACCATTGGCAAAATAATATGATTTTTCACCAAAAACAACTTCATCAAAAGCATTTGTATCCAATTGATACCAGGGCAAATCCAACAATTGAAAATAATCGAACAATCTGTACAAAGGTTGCCCACTGGACAAGCCTCCTATATAATGAAAACCTGTATCAAAATACTGCTGCCCGCGTTTGAACGTTTGCAAACACCCGCCTATTTGCGGATTTTTTTCGACAACACAAACATTCTGTCCATGTTTGGACAAAATATAAGCACATTGCAAACCGCCCAATCCGGCTCCTATAATAACAGTATCAAATTTCATTTCAGATCTTAATTACATTATTTTCAGCCGATAGTTTGAAAAGCAACAAAATCCCCTTTTAAATCCAAATATGTTTTCTCGCCATCAACTATCTGGGCTGCAATCATATATTTTTCATCGGATGTATTGATAGTCATTTTGACAGTTATATTTCTATTGTTTTGTGGAGTAATGAGTTTCAAAAATCTACATCTTTGCAAGACTTTCAATTGCAATTTTTGTTGAATGGCATATTCTGCACATTCTTTTATCATCTGTATATTGCAAACTCCCGGTGCAATTGGTTCTGTCGGAAAATGACCTTGATAAACAGGACATTTTTCATCTAATTCTATATCAAAAACATAACCATCACTATCTTTGGATTGACGGCTAATGGTATAAAAATTTTTTACAAGTGGAATTAAATTAAAATCACTCATTTTCATTCAATTATATCAAACCTTGTTTTAATCTCCATTGTTGTAAAAATTCGGGACACGATACCTCCAATTCTCCTTCTATGGTAGTGAACAATTGTATTGATGTCGCTGTCAGAATTTCCACATTATCCGATTCTCTTACCATACGATAATCAAACATTAGTTTACCGCCTCTACAATGGTGATATTTTATCGTTGTAAGCAAAACATCATTCACCGTTGCCGAATGTTTATATTGCAGATGAATATCTACCACGGGAGCAAAATAACCGTTGTGAAATATATCCATATAAGCCAAACCGTGCTCTATCCCAAAAGCTTCCCTTGCATCTTCCATATAACGGACATAATTGCCGTGCCAAACCATTTTCAGAGCATCAACCTCGCTAAAACGGACAAATGTTCGTATTGTAGTTGTTATTTCTTGCATGTTTTTCTATTGTTTTATAAAAATTTTCATTTGACCTTCGGCCACCAATTTATCATCAACACAGGTTTCTGCTTTGACTAAAGACATATTTTCCACTTCAGAAACAATCGTCAATCTTGTTCGCAATTTTTCTCCTATTTTAGGACAGAAATAGATATTCATTTTTTTTATTTCTGCAATAAAACCAAGTGGAGCAGGTTGATTGTTCCGGAAAAAACTATATCCCGACATAGCCGCGGACGATTGAGCGATATGCTCAATCAATCCGGGTTCGGTAAAATGCCCTTGCTGACAAAAAATATTATCAGGCAAAATGGTTAAACCACAACAAGCCTCACTCTCTTTTTTATAAAAAAGAGTATCAACCTGCACAATCGGTTCTCGCTGAGGAATCAGTTTTTTTATTTCCTCACCTTGACAAAGTACTTCCATTAGTTGTTTTCTAATTTTTCGTATAAGAAATCGTATAAGGCTTCAAAAGTTTGAATCTTAACGATATCTGTTCCTTTTACTTTTACGCCAAACGTTTCTTCTATCAATGCAACCATATCAACTAAACTCAAACTATCCAATTGTAAAGTTTGTTTAATGTTTGCATTAGGGGTAATTTCAGAAAGTTCCACTTCAAATTCTTCTGCCAATACTTCATTTGCTTTGGCAATCATTTCTTCTTTTGTCATAATTCTGTTTTTTATATGTTTATAAATATTTTAAAGATTTTTTACAATTAATGAACTATTGGTTCCGCCAAATCCAAAGGAATTGGACAAAAACATATCAAAATGTTTTTCAATTCGTTTGTTAGGTATCAACAATTTTGCAGAGTCTTCATCTGGATTTTCAAAATTAAGATTTGGGGCAATAAAACTATCTTTCATCATCAACATAGAATAGATAATTTCACTGGCACCAGCCATCCACATTTCATGTCCTGTCTGAGATTTTGTACTTGTTATTTCCACTGTTTTTTCACCAAAAACATTAAACAAAGCCTTAGCCTCATTGGTATCCCCAACGTGCGTAGAAGTTGCATGGGCATTTACGTAACCAATATCTTTGATATTAACGCCTGCCCGTTTGATAGACATTAACAATGAGCGTGTTGGACCATCAACATTGGGAGAAGAAATATGGTCACCATTGGCAGAAAAGCCATAGCCCAAAATTTCCGCCAAAATGGGTGCCCCACGTCTTTTGGCAGACTCATAACTTTCAATTATTACCGTTGCCGCACCGCCACTTGGCACCAAACCATCTCTGTCCCTATCAAAAGGACGGCTGGCTTTTTGCGGCTCATCTTCACGAATAGAAAATGCTGATATACCATCGAAACTACCTATAGAATAAGGATTTACCTCTTGTGCACCTCCGCAAATAATCATATCCTGCAAGCCGTTTTGAATAAACATAGTACCCAAACCTATTGCATGTGAACCACTTGCACAAGCACCCGAAACGGTTAAATTTATTCCCTTTAACTTGAATATACAACCTAAATTCATTGTTACGGTAGAATTCATGGATTGAAAGATCGTACCGGAACCACACAAAGTTGTATCTTTCTTCTCACGCATAATATCCACAGCCTTCACAACAGGGTCAGCAGAACTATCGTTGCCAAAAAGCAATCCCACTTCATGTTCATTCAAATAATCTTGTGATATTTTAGCATTTTTTAAGGCTTCAACTGTAGAAACGTATGCGTATTTTGCTTGCTCCGGCATATAAACACGTTGCGAACGGCTTAATTCTTGTTTCAAATCCGGCACATCAACTTTTGCCGTCAAACCTGAACGGAATCCCATTTCCTTACGCGAAGGGTCCAATATAATACCCGACTTTCCGTCATACAATGCCTGTCTTACTTCATCTATATTCTTGCCCAAACAAGAATAAATACCCATACCTGTAATTACTACTCGATTCATTTTCTTTTTATTTTAATAATAAATCCAATTGTTGTCTTATTTTATCTCTTAATTTTATAATTTGCTGAAAATCAGCTTTCTTTTCCAATTTTCGGAATCGCCAACGGCTACACCATTTAATGAATTGCAAACGATAATGCCATGCAAAAATACCCAACAAGGGCAAAGCAAGTAAATGTATTATTGCTATCCAACAATTAAACAGCAATATATCAGCCACAAAAACAAGCAAAAACGAAATAGGTATCACAAACAAAGCATTAAGTACTATTTGTATGCCACCTGCGAACAAAGCCATATTACCTCCCTTAGCCTTAAATTTATCAGCCATTGGTTTGGGAACATAAAACAAAAGGATATTGGGAATTAGGGCAAAAATAAAAGCAGGAAATAAAACCACAAAAACAAAAGCCTGCAAAACCAGACGTATTGCAGAAAATGGTTTGTCAAAATTCCAATCCCGCACCTTATGTTGCAGTGTAGCCTTTTTCAAACAAAGCGTATCTTGATACAACTCATCAATTATTTGCCCGTTTTCTGACTTTATTTTATCCAGGCAAGCAACAAAATCTTTATCAACCTGCAATTGTTGTGGTAAGTTTCTATATGCAAATCCGTGATTTTCAGCATAGCGTTTACCGTATGTTGTTCTTAAATAATCTATTGCTTCATAATTCTCCACATCAGACACATTGAGCATCATATCTGCAATTTGTTGGTAAACCAACTGATTAACTTGACGTTGAGCTGTACGTGGTTTGGTTTTGTATAGGTCATAATATGGTTGTAGCGAAATAGGTGTTCCTATTTTTAGCATAAGTGCTTCTCTAACAAGAAAATAATTGCTATAGTGATTAGCAATGGGCAATATTTGAATATCTTTTTCAAAATTTGCCTCCTCCGCTGCACTAAAAGCCATTCGCAAATAAGCCAAAGAAAATTCTCCCAACCAATGTTTGTCTTGATTGGTGCTTTCAGGGAAAATTGCAATGGCACCGCCTGACAACAAGCGTTTGTTGGCCGCTTCAAAAGAAATATAATTGTTTGCCAACTTGTTTTCCCCATCGATGCTTAATCGATATGCCGGCAGTATATACAAAAACCGCAAAAAAGCGGCAATAATCTTATGTTCAAAAACGTCTCCTCTTGAAAAAATACTTACAATCCTATGCTTGAAAGCGAATTCTATTGCCAAAGCATCATTTATCGCATTCTGATGATTGGAAACTATCAATAAAGGGATGCCTTTATGTGGTATGTTTTCCCGTCCGATATAATAAGTTTTCTTATAATACATAAAATTATGTATTATCTTCAAGTAGTTGTAAAACAACAAAAAACGAAACTTATGCAATGTTATTTTTTCTTTGTTCATGTTGTTTCGTTTTTATCAATTCATACAAACAATTCAAACTATTTTCATAGGCTACGGCTTGACTATGGGAAAGATTTTTCCGATATTGTTGTGTCCCACTTTCGTATGCACTTTTTATGCTACAAAAGAAACCTGCCAACACCATTACATCAATATCATTTCGAATGGTACCTGCATTTTGTTCATTTTGTAATGCCTTAATCCATAAACGGAAAATCTTTCTATTGGCAATCTTTAAAAATTGAGCAATATCAGCATATTCCGTATAAGCAAACAACAACAATTCTGTCAAATTTGCCATACTGGTATTATTGTTATACATCAGAATACTATCTTCTATTTGATGAAAAACCTTTATCAAAGAGCGAATAAGTATTGGAACTGTCATAGTAGACTGATTGGCAATAGTCTGCACATCTTCAAAACCGTTTCGGATAGCCTTAAAAACATATTCATCCAAAACAGCCTTGAACAAATCGTCTTTTGTCTTAAAATAGTAATACAAAGACGCGCGTCCGATTTTAAGTTTATTGTGCAAAACAGAAATGGACACTTTGGAGTAGCCATCTTGCAGATACAATTCGTATGCGTGTTTTAACAAAAAGTCTTTCGTTATATACATTGCTATCTTAAATATAAATTTAAGGATATAAATGCAAAGATAAAATAATTTTTCGAACAAATGTTCGATTTTGCTGATATTTTTTCGAAAATAAGTCATAAACAAATAACTATCAGCATATTACACAAAAAAAAAAAAAAAAAAAACTATGTTATAAAAAAATTATATAACTTTGCATTTGCTAATGAAAGTTTACTTAACTTAAAGTTAATGGGAAAAATTAAAGTTCTACACATTTTAAACCGTTTTAATTTAGGTGGTCCTACCTATTACGCTGCTTATCTGACCAAATTTTTGCCTGAAGATTTTGAAACAAAACTTATAGGAGGAGTCCAAGACAAAGAAGAAGGCAATTCGGAGTTTGTATTACAACAATACGGTATTACCCCTATTGTTATTGATACTATGCATCGTTCTATAGGATTCAATGATTTTGCCGCCTACAAAGAAATAAAACAAATCATCAAAGAATATCAACCTGACATTGTCCATACTCATGCAGCCAAGGCTGGAATGTTAGGGCGATTGGCCGCTAAACGTTGTGGAGTAAAAATAATTATCCACACTTTTCACGGACATGTTTTTGACAAATATTTCAATGGGCTGAAAACTCATTTTTACAAATCCTTAGAGCGTTTTTTGGCAAGACAATCAACTAAAATTATTGCCTTATCCAATTTGCAAAAATATGATTTGGTAGAAAAATACAAGATTTGCCGCAATGACAAAGTGCGGGTTATTCCTTTAGGATTGGATTTAGACCAATATCTTGAAAAACAAGATATCAAAAGAGAATCGTTCCGAAAAGCCTACCGTATAGCCGATGATGAAATTGCAATTGGGATTATCGGAAGACTTGCCCCAATAAAAAACCATTCTTTATTTTTAGATGCAATGGCCTTGGTATTGCAACATACCCATAAGAAAATCAAAATTTTTATTGTCGGAGATGGTGATCAACATAGTTTCATTGAGCAGAAATTAGAACAATTAAACCTATCATACGCCAACTACAATAGCAACGATAGCCAAGAACAATGCCCAGATGTTCAGGTGTATCTCACCTCTTGGATAAAAGAAATAGACATTGTTAATGCCGGTTTGGACATTGTAGCCTTAACGTCATTAAACGAAGGCACACCGGGCAGTCTTATTGAAGCCCAAGCCGCCAACAAAGCGATTGTCGCCACCAATGTGGGCGGTGTTGCCGACACCGTTATAGATGGGGAAACCGCTTTATTGGCTGAAAGCGAAAACATAGAAGACGTTGCCGAAAAAATGTTACGACTAATCGAAGATGACAAACTCAGAGCAGAATTATCTTCACACGGGGCTGAATATGTAAAAGAAAAATATCATTATCTCAATTTAGCCCAAAATATGGCTGACCTATACAGAGAATTATTGACCAAACAAACTACAGATTGGAAAACAAGGGCAAGGATTCACAAACTTGATATTTTTCATCTATTTTCTTAAAAACACGTTCTTCCCTACCATTAAACAGAACAATATATTCTGCTTGCAATTGACTGTTATACATTGCCGCTTGGAAAAAGGTCTGTTTGCTTAAAGAAACAAATTCTGCCTTGCATTCAACAATGATTTTACAAACACCTTGTTTGTAAACCATTATATCAAATCGTTTCAGCATTTTGTTATAAACAATGGCTTTTTCCACCACAATATTGATTAGCGGTATGTGCAAATGTTGATGCAAAAAACAGATATACGCTTGCCTTACTTTTTCTTCTGGAGTAGCAGCAACAAATTTTTGACGGACAATATCAAACAATTCCTCTTGTCCTTCTGCATTAATTCGACTTTTTATCACAACACATTATTTGTTATCTGCAACAAAGTTATCTATAATAGATACAATATCAATATTTTCTGCTTCTGCACGATAATTTTTTACAATACGATGTCTCATCACCGCAACAGCAACTGCCTTTATATCTTCGATATCAGGAGATAATTTGCCTGACAAAACAGCATGGCATTTAGCGGCTATTACCAAATTTTGCGAACATCTTGGCCCTGCTCCCCATGACAAATATTGATTAGCCCAAGGGTGTGCTTTTTCTGTATGAGGACGTGTTATCGTTGATAAATTCACAGCATAACGATACACATTATCCGCCACAGGAATTTTTTGTAATAATTTTTGAAAATACAATATTTCATCTACTGAAATAATTTGAGATGGTGTTGCCACATCTCCATTGATGGTTGATTTCACAATATTGATTTCTTCTTCCGTGCTGGGATAATCCAAATAAATATTAAACATAAATCTATCCAATTGTGCCTCCGGCAATGGATAGGTACCTTCTTGCTCAATAGGATTTTGTGTTGCCAAAACAAAAAACGGTTCCGGTAATTTATACGTTACCCCCGACATGGATACATGTCTTTCTTGCATGGCTTCCAAAAGTGCCGATTGTGTTTTGGGAGGAGTTCTGTTTATTTCATCAGCCAATACAATATTAGCAAAAACGGGTCCATGCACAAATTTGAATTTCCGATTTTCATCTAATATTTCTGTTCCAATAATATCGCTCGGCATCAAATCAGGGGTAAATTGTATTCTATTGTTTGATAAACCCAATGCCTTTGAAATTGTAGTAATAATTAATGTTTTTGCCAACCCTGGTACACCTATCAACAACACATGTCCCCTGCTAAAAATAGTAATAAGTATGCTTTTGATTACCTCCTCTTGTCCAACAATCACTTTGGCTATTTCATGTTGCAACAAGCGGTATTTTTCATTAAAAGCACGAATGGCTTCGGTATCTGAATTGAATGTTGTCATTGTTTTGTTATTCTGTTTTTAAACCCCACTCTTTTTGAAAATCACAAGAGTCGAAATCCTCTTTTATCTTTATATGAGTATATTTCACTTTATTTTTTACCCATTTCATCAAAGTCTTTTGTTTTTTGTCTTCCAAAGCGGCATTTTTTATTTTTTCATAATCCAATACAAAATCAGCCTTATGTGCTTCTCTTTTTTTGTTTAACAACACAATATGATAAGCTTGATTGCCTGCTTCATTTATCACCGCCATAGGACGAGTAAATTTACCTTCGCCAATATTTTCGATAGCATACAAAATACTTTTGTCATATTCTTTCAAATGTTCATTAGAGAAAGCGTATGTTGAAGAATAGGGATTAACCATTTTACCACCATTCACTTTATCCGGATTATCAGAAAACAATCGTGCTGCAGAATCAAAAGGCATATTGTTTTCCACTATCAATTGATAAACGCTGTCCAAATATTGTTTTGCCTCCACTAATGCTTCCGCCGAAGGCTTGGGTTTAATCAAAATATGGGCGACATGAATATCCTCACCTCGCCGTTCCAACATTTTAATAATGTGAAAACCAGCCTCAGTTTCTACTACGGAAGATATTTCTCCAGGTTTCAATCCATAGGCAGCCGTTTCAAAAGGAGCATATAACTCTCCTCGTGACGTAAAACCAATATCCCCACCTTTGCTTGCACTGCCAGGATCTTCGGAATACATTCGGGCAAAAGTACTGAAGTTTTCCCCTCTTAAAATACGTGAACGATAATTTTCCAATCTTTCTTTAATGGCAATTTTCTCACTTTCAGATATAATAGGAGTCTTTACGATATGCGACATCTCATATTCGGTAGGTATTATTGGCAAACTATCGTTTGGAATTTTGTTAAAATAGTCTTTTACCTCCTGAACGGCAATATTCAAGTTGGACGTTAAAGTTCGTTGTACCTCTTCTGCCAAAAAATCTTCACGTACTTGATCGCGTGATTCGGATTTTATTTCCGCAATGGTTTTGCCGTAATACTCCTCCAACTTTTTGGCATCGCCCCCCATACGCATTACTTGCAAACGGATATTGTAATCCAATCTGTCATTTACCTGTTGGTCGGTAACGACAACACTATCCAATTCTGCCTGATGAAGCAACATCTTTTGAAACAACAATTGTTCTACAATACTACAAATCGTTTCTTCTTCCAAATCCATTGTATAATACCCCGAAGAATATTTATAGGCTTGTATAGCATACTCCAAATCCGAACGAGTAACAATATGATTGCCAACAGTGGCAATAATTTCGTCTATCACTATAGATTGAGCAAAAATCCCAACCGAATAGGCCCAAAAAGTACACAATAAGATTATTTTTTTCATTTTTCTATAGATATTTTATCCGATTTTATCGCAGTTTGAAGCAATTGATTGCGAAGTTCGGCCAACATTTTTATTTTTTTCTGCTCAAAAAGTACTGAACGTATTTGTTCTTCTACAAGAGAAACGGGGGCATATTCCTCATTGATTTTAAAATCCAGCACTTTTACCAAATAGGTAAATGTTGAATCTTTGAGTTCCAAAGTTGATTTTTTAGAGGAAAAATCGCTTAGGTTATAATTATTGATAGAAATTTCTTTGGTAATATCTCCAAACAATAACCATTTGTTTTGAAAATAATAATTTACTGCAAAATTCATACAATACTCCATCATCTTTTGGTTTTCTTGGGCTGTCCTATCCTTAAAAAATAATTTTTTGGCTTGCTCCAATTGGGCAAAATCTTTTGTAAATTTTACATAATTGATTTTAATGATAGGCTGTTGGAGTAAATAATTATCCAAATGAAGTTGATAATATTGATTTATTTCTTCATCTGTTATCAATATTTCATTTTCATGTTCTGCAATATATTTATTTTCGTAAGCATGTATCAACAAAGCATTTTCATAGCTTTGCAATTCTTTAGTAAAATTCCGTTCTTTTCTAGACAACGCAAGTCTTGCCTGATGCAATACCACTTGTTCTTCTATCCATTGGTTTATATATTCATCTTCTACAACAATGCTGTCTTGTCCTTGATAATAAGCAGGCAAAATCGTTTGCAAGTCTTCAAGAGTTAAATTCTCATCGTATGCTCGGGCAACAATGTTTTCTGTTCTATTGTTACAGGACACCAACAAAAACAGCACTAATATAAAAGAGCAAAAACGAATATTCATTTATTTGTTAATCAATGTATAAATAGTTTGTCTGTCCACCCATACTTTGTTATCGCGATGCAATTGTTCTATCCACTCTTTTTCCAACACATCTTGATATTCTGAGATAACCAAACCTTTTATTTCTGCAAGTGGTTTTGGACTTGGTGCCAGCAAAGTTTGAATTTGCATTATCTCATTATTTTCTTCATTTACAAATACATCACCTTGTTTCGCCGTATTCCAATCGCAAAGCTTATCAATGGTTGGATTTTGTCCTTTCCAACAAATGAGTGTATCCAATACACATGTTACGCTTTTGGCATTTAATTTTTCTACGGCTTCTACAGCAGAAGTTGATCTGACAACACTTTTTTCCATGGCTGCCTTTGCTTTCTGCATGACTTTTTTATCCACACATTTTACATCTAAAAATTGAATACGATTAGGGTACAAATACTTATGTTTTACGGTTTGATAAAAATTATCCAAGCCAAGGCTATCGGTTTCAGCCTTTTTCCACACTTTTTGTTCACTCAATTCATACAACAATATACCTTCTTTGTATTCTTCCATCAAAGTGGCAAAACTGGGATATTTGTTTTCTAAATTATCGTCTTCATATTGCATAATAGTTATATCAACAAAATTTTTATAAGCCAAATTCACCAAAGGCACAAGGTCAAGTTCATCTAAATCGGTGAATGGATGTTTTTCCAAAAATGCAGCAAAATCTTGTTGTGTATAAGTATTTTTACCCAACACAAACATTGCTTTTTTCATATTAGATAACATTTCGGCTTTGAATGTACCCATAAAAATGCTGCTATCCAACACGGTGTAAAAATCAGCGAGCGGGTTGTTTTTATTGGTCTTAAATTCTTTAAAACCATTTTCATTTTTTACTCTTTCTATAAACGATTCCACACTCTTATTGGAACGGGAATCCCGCATTATTTTCATTTTTACCAACGATTTGGTATCTTCATCAATATTCACTGGATTCGTTTCCGTGAGCTTAACAATATGCCAACCGAATCTTGTTTTTAGCGGTTTGGAATATTCCCCTGCTTTCAATCCATATAAACCTGCAACAAAATCTCCTTCAAATCTTGAACATGAAAACATGGGAATAATCTCCTCTCTGGCGTTGTCTCCAAAATATTTAATTCGGGCAGTTTCAAAATCCATTCCGTTCAACAAATCTTGGTAAATGGAATCCACTCTCAATTTTTGGCTATATTCATTGGTTTGTCTTTCATTGTCCGTCAAATTAACATTTCGATTAAAAGCACACATCATTTGAACGGCTTTGCATTTTCCCAATGCAGGCTTTTTGTCTTGTACAAAAATCAAATGATAACCAAATTCGGTCCTAATCGGCATTGACAAAGTACCCACTGGTGTATTATAAGCACCTGTCTCAAATGAATATATCATATCAAACACCGTAAAATACCCCAAATCACCATGGTTGCCGTATTGTATCAATTCGCCACTGGCAGAACGTTTGTCTTTGGCAGACGGGTCATCTGAAAGTTCTTGTGCAAGTGTGGCAAAATCTTCACCCTTGAGCAATCTGTCTCTAATTTGCATAATACTTTTGTATGCAGCCAATGTATCTTTAGGAGACGCATCTGAAGCCACTTTTTTCAGAATATGGCTAGCCCTTATATCCCATTGCATCCGTTCTAAAACCTCATTATAAATAACTTCATTTACATCTTTATCGGTCAAATACTGGGCAGAGGCTTGTTCTCTATAACCATTCAACTCCCGTTGAAGTCTTTCCAGCGTATCTAAATGCAATGCCTTCGCTTCTGCATATTTTAACCTGAAATTAATATATAAATCAATATAACTATCTATATCCGCCTTTGTTGCTTTTGACAAATCATTGTTCTTTGTATAAGTGTTTTTAAAATCCGACAAAGAAATACTGTCTTGTCCTAATATCATAACAATTGGATTGTTTTGTTGTGCGGACACAACGTAAGTTAAGGCAACCAATAATCCGCCAATAATGATTTTTTGTATCTTTATACTCATAATCTGTTTTTTAATAATTTTCTCTGGAATAATTCGGAGCTTCGCTTGTAATGGTAATATCATGAGGATGACTTTCCAACACACCTGCGTTGGTTATACGGGTAAATTTTGCACGATGCAAATCTTTGATTGTAGCCGCACCGCAATATCCCATACCAGAACGCAAACCACCAACCAGTTGATAAATCACCTCTTGCACCGTACCTTTATAGGGTACACGACCGGCAATACCTTCTGGCACCAATTTTTTGGCTTCTTTCACTCCGCTTTGGAAATAACGGTCTTTAGAACCATTTTCCATCGCCTCAAGTGAACCCATACCACGATAAGTTTTAAACTTACGTCCATTTAATATAATTGTTTCACCCGGAGACTCTTCTGTACCTGCCACCAAAGAACCCACCATTACACTATCGCCGCCAGCAGCCAAGGCTTTAACCACATCACCGGAATATCTCAAACCGCCATCGGCAATCATAGGTACTCCAGTACCTCTCAAGGCCATAGAAACATCATATACTGCAGACAATTGAGGAACACCTACACCTGCCACAACACGGGTAGTACAAATAGAACCAGGTCCAATACCCACTTTGACAGCATCGGCACCAGCCTCAACCAACATACGGGCGGCTTCTCCTGTAGCAACATTACCAACAACAATATCAACATCTGCAAACATTCTTTTTGCCTCTTTCAACTTTTCTATCACAAATTTAGAATGTCCATGGGCCGTGTCTATTACAATAGCGTCTGCACCTGCTTTTATCAAGGCCTCCATACGTTCGTAGGTATCTTCTGTTACCCCCACGCCGGCAGCCACACGCAAACGACCTTTGCTATCCTTGCAGGCAATAGGTTTGTCTTTGGCTTTGGTTATATCTTTGTAAGTAATCAAACCGATTAAATGATTATCTTTATCAACCACAGGAAGTTTTTCTATTTTATTTTCCTGCAATATTTGAGCGGCACCCACCAAATCGGTTTGCTGTGTTGTCGTAACAAGGTTTTCACTTGTCATTACCTTATCTATTTCTTTATCCATATCACGTTCAAAACGCAAATCTCGATTAGTAACAATTCCGACAAGATGTCTGTCTGTATCTACAACAGGAATTCCGCCTATGTGATATTCATTCATCAAAGTTAAGGCATCCCGTACCGTAGAACCACGTTGAATGGTTATAGGGTCATATATCATACCGTTTTCAGCACGTTTAACAATAGCAACCTGACGAGCCTGTTCTTCTATGTTCATATTTTTATGAATCACACCAATACCGCCTTCGCGTGCGATAGCAATGGCCATTTTGGCTTCGGTTACAGTATCCATCGCAGCAGTTACCATCGGAATATTCAATTTGATATTTCTTGTGAAATTGGTTGTCAGATCCACATCTCGAGGCAACACTTCACTATAAGCAGGTATCAACAATACGTCATCATAGGTATAACATTCACCTACAAATTTATCTTTTTCAAATTCAAATGCCATAATCTTATGTATATTTTATTTACCCTAACGGGAAGTTTGTTATATTATGTTTTTTATAGTCTATATGAAAAATAGAATTAATTATGCAAAGATATAATTTTTAAATGAAAAACAAAAACATTTATTTTATTTTTCTATCGTTAATTGTTGTCCAACGAAAATTTTATCTGTTTTCAGATTGTTTTGTTTTTTCAAAACAGCAATGGACACATTGTATTTCTTGGCAATATGTCCTAATGTGTCCCCATTTCGCACCACATAAACAACGGATTTCTTTTCGGTGGATTGTTGCGTCAATTGTTTTTTCTCAACCTCCTCTATTTTTTCAATTCTTTCTGTTTTTTCTGCAACTTCATGATGATTATGTCCTTTGCCAACGATCAACTTTTGTCCGACATAAATCATATCATTTTTCAAATTGTTCCATTTTTTGAGCATTTCTACACTTATATGATATTTTGTTGCCAATTTTCCCAAAATATCGCCGGATTTTACAATATGATACTTGGTTTCCCCATGGTGAGTTTCCTCCATTTTATCTTTAGCCTCCACCTCGGCATTCGCATTAGAAACATCAAGCACATACAAACTATCTTCCCATTGATAAAAATCCGCCATTTTATTTTTCGGCAAAACAATGGGATAATTGCTTGGCAAACAATTTGAAGTCAAACAAGGATTTTGGGCATACAAACAAGCACTGTCTATTTGCAAATATTTTTTCAACTGCTTATATGCAACTTTGTTTGACAAATACACCGTATCTACAAGCGGATTTTCTATTTGCCGTAACAAAATTTGATAGGTTTTGTAAAAATGCACACAATAAACCGCTGCTATATAATCTGGCAAAATATCTCTATGGTAAAAATCTCCGTTTTCATATAAATACCAAATCGAATTACCTTGCCAATCAGAATTTATTTTATTGTTTTTCAATTCAACAGGACTATTAGCATAAGCCAATAATACTTCTGCAAAATTGTCAAAAACAGTTGCCAATTGCTGTAAATATTTTGCGGCGGCTATGGTAGATTTGCGAATATCGAAACGTTCATCTATACTATCATTTACTATCAAACCATAATGCACCGCTACCATATAGGGCAGAGCCCAAATTCCAGCCTTATGAAAATATTTCGATTGAAACTTAACTCTCATATCACTGATAGCCAATGTAATATACGCCAAATCTTTATCAACACCATATTCAGTCAAAACTGAATCAAAAAAAGAATGATAGGCTTCAAAAATAGATAAACGTTCTGACAATGTTGTCTGTTTCAGTTTTTGATCAATTTTAGGTGTCACAACACTATGGTAACTTATTTTTGAAGATACAGACAATTGATTGTACCGCTGAATATACAAACTATCATTGGTTTGGGCTATAAGTGAGCCTATAAAAACAAAGAAAATACATCCGACGATGTATTTCTCTTTTTTATGTATTCTTTTGTGCATCATCCCATCAACCCACGACCTTGTTTGTGTATTTTGTTGTTGTTTTTAAGGTCTAAAAGAATCTTATCCAACAAACCATTGATAAACAAGCGACTTTTAGGAGTACTATAGTATTTTGATATTTCTATATATTCATTTAATGTTACTCGCAAAGGAATAGTGGGAAAATTGCAAAATTCACAAATGGCCATTTTTAACAAAATAAAATCTACGGTCGCGATTCTGTCTTGTTCCCAATTTTGAATCTTATCGGCAATAAGCGTTTCATATTCTTTTTCATGTGCAATAGTCAAATTAAACAAGTCCACAAGAAATTGTTTGTCTTCCGATACCCCCTCTTGATTCAGTTTAAACAATGGAGGCAATGCCTTACTGTCTTTTTGTTTTTCTGTCCATGTTTTCAAGGTGCTATGCAAAAGAATAACAACATAATTGTAATCATGATACCAATTTAAATGTTGTTCTCCAAAATATTGCATAAACAACTCATTGTCAAGTACAAAATCTTTTATTATATCTAACACAAATTGTTTATCTTGTTCAAAACTATCGGTTTCTGACTGCATATAAGCAACAAACAACGGGTGATTGGACAATTGGTCATAAACTTTGCGGACAAAAAGCAGATTAACATCGTTGTGCCAAGACAGGTTTCTGTTTTTCATTTGCGTTTGCAAATCTGTATTTTGGGCTATTTTTTTGATAAATCGATTGTCTATAAATTTCAAATTCGGCTTCAGATCTTTTTCGGTGGGCAAATATTTTTGTTTTTTCACATCAATAATTTGTTCTGCCGTGAATGTTAACGCCTCAAAAACAGACATCAATAACAAAAACAAATCATACATATCAGAGAAAACCCGTACAAGAGACTTTTCCACATCTTTTTTTTGTTCTTTACCTGATATTGTATGCATATACAAAGCCTGCATGACTTTGATACGGATTAAATTTCTGCTAACCATAATTTTATTTTCTTATCAATGTGTCTTCGATTAAATTTGTGCAAAAGTATAAAAAAAAAGTATGCAAAATGTTTTTTATTGTGTTTATCATTGTCTTTCTATCAATGTCAAGCCAATATTTATATGTAAAACACTATCCCACACTTCCTTCTATGCTGATAGACAATAATTTTTGTGCTTCCACGGCAAATTCCATAGGCAAACGGTTTAGAATATCTTTTGCATAACCATTGACTATCAAGCCAATAGCACTTTCCATACCTATACCTCTTTGCTGACAATAAAACAACTGGTCTTCTGATATTTTAGAAGTAGAAGCCTCATGTTCCAAAATTGCAGTTTTATTTTTACAATCAATATAAGGAAATGTATGTGCTCCGCAATTGGAACCCAACAACAAGGAATCGCATTGAGAGTAATTGCGGGCATTGTCAGCATTGGGGACAATTTTTACCAAACCGCGATAACTGTTTTGGCTTCTTCCGGCAGAAATACCCTTGGAAATAATCGTACTTCTTGTATTTTTGCCCAAATGTATCATTTTTGTACCTGTATCAGCCTGCTGATAATTGTTTGTAACTGCTACAGAATAAAATTCTCCCACAGAATTGTCGCCTTTAAGCACACAACTTGGATATTTCCACGTTATTGCCGAACCTGTTTCCACTTGTGTCCACGATATTTTAGAGTTTTCACCTTGACAAAGTCCTCGCTTGGTTACCAAATTATATACACCGCCCTTGCCCTCTTTATCGCCCGGATACCAATTTTGTACAGTAGAATATTTCACCTGAGCATCTTTCATGGCTATAATTTCCACAATTGCGGCATGCAACTGGTTTTCGTCGCGTTGAGGAGCGGTACAACCTTCCATATAACTGACAGAAGCACCTTCTTCCGCCACTATCAAAGTCCTTTCAAATTGCCCCGTATTGGCAGCATTGATGCGGAAATAGGTGGACAAGTCCATAGGACATTGTACGCCTTTGGGAATATAACAGAAACTGCCGTCTGAAAATACAGCGGAATTTAATGCCGCATAAAAATTATCAGTTGGCGGAACCACCGTACCCAAATATTTTTTTACCAAATCTGGATAACGTTTCACCGCTTCGCCAAACGAACAAAAAATAATACCCTGTTTTTCCAAGGTGGTCTGAAATGTGGTTTTTACTGAAGATGAATCCAAAACGGCATCTACAGCAACATTGCTCAAACGTTTTTGTTCGTCTAATGATATTCCCAAACGATTGAACATATCCAACAAATTCGGATCCACTTCATCTAAACTTTGCAATTGCTTTTTCTTTTTGGGAATGGCAAAATAAATAATATCCTGAAAATTTATTTTAGGAATATTCAAATGTCCCCATTGTGGTTCTTCCATGTTTTGCCATTTTTCAAAAGCGTGCAACCGAAATTGCAACAGCCATTCCGGTTCTTGTTTATAAGCAGAAATCTTACGAATAATATCTTCGTTTAAACCTTTGGGAAAATATTCTGTTTCAATATCCGAAACAAAACCATATTCATATTCTTTATTGGCAATGCCATCTATAATTTGTTCATTATCTTTAGCCATAAATTTACAAAGACAGCGTATTGGTTAAATATATTTATCTCCTTTTTGCAATTGTACGTCGTTTACAAACTGCCGTATCTGTTGTTCATCTTGTTTTTTGCATATCAACAAACAATTGTTGCTTTCAGAAACAATATAATCATCTAAGCCTTGCATCACAAGCACTTTTCCTTTCGGAATATTAACAACACAATTTTTTGATTCATAAACGAAAACATCTTCAGGAAGATTTATTGCATTGTTGTTTTCGTCTTTTTTGAGTTCTTCAAACAATGAACCCCACGTTCCCAAATCTGACCAGCCGAAATCAGAGGCCAAAACGTGTACATTTTCAGCTTTTTCCATTATGCCATAATCAATTGAGATAGCCGTACAACGTTCATATACTTGATAAATAGCCTCAGTTTCTGCAGAGGTGTCTATTTGAGATTCCGCTTGCAAAAACAATTCGTACATTTCAGGCAAATAGTTTTGATAAGCCTGCTCTATGACAGGCAATTGCCATACAAAAATACCTGCATTCCACAAAAAATCTCCGCTTTCCAAAAATTGTTTGGCCAATTCCAATTCTGGTTTTTCGGTAAAAAGTTTCACCTTAGAAATACGTTGTTCGGGAGCATATATCATCTTTTCATCATATTGAATATATCCATAACCAGTATCGGGGCGTGTGGGTTTTATTCCAAGAGTTAACAGCCACGGATTGTTTGCCGTACATGACAAGGAGGCCTGAATATGCTCAATAAACGAATTCTCGTCTAAAATAATATGGTCAGAGGGTGCTACAATGATATTTGCTTGGGGATTGCGTTTTTTTATTTTTGCATTCGCGTATGCAATACATGGGGCAGTATTTCTTCGCATAGGTTCCAATACTATTTGGGAATCGGACAATTCCGGCAATTGTTCTTTCACCAAATCAAAATAAATATCATTGGTTACCACATAAATATTTTCTGTTGGACATACGGCACGAAAACGTTCAAAAGTCATTTGAATGAGACTTTTCCCAACACCTAAAATATCTATAAACTGTTTGGGATAGGCTGTTCTGCTCAATGGCCAAAATCTTGCACCTATTCCACCGGCCATTATTACACAAAAATTATTGTTCATTGTATTAAGTAATAATAATTTATATGATTGTAAATATAATAAAACGCTATTTTTACAAATTTAGTATTTTTTTATTTATTTTTTCCGCTTTATGGCTTATATGTTTTTTCTATGCAAAAGATACACACCCAAAAGGCTGCCACGCGATGACAGCCCTATAAATTATTTTTCAACTCTCAACGCTCATATATAGATTACAAAGCCGATATATATATCGGCTTTGTAATCTGCTTGAAAAATTTCATAAATTACTCAATAGTGCGAACAAAACAGACCAACTAAGCATAGTAACACATGTCTTGGTGCCCAAAATGTCATTAGTCTTATATCCAATTGAGTGGCAAAACTTATAATTATTTTTGAACCAACTGAGATAAATGTACGTCTTTTAATCCATCTATCAGCATATTGCACGTTGAAATAACATCATTGTAAGTTCTACTATTGCATCTATACAGTCTAACAACAGATTGCAACATTATACAAGTGGCATATTTCTCCTTGTCGGATAAATTATCCCAATCTGCAGGAGACTTTTGTAGGCTTACATTATTCAATTCACAAGTTATTTTTTCAAAGCCAGACTTTTCACACCATCTTTTTGTGGGTTCGTATGTGTATTTTTGCAATAACGTTTCCGATTGAGTTTTTCCTTGTTGATATGTTTTTGCATATTTTCCTGCACCGCTAATGGCATATTGGGTTTCATCTGCATCTAATATTTCAAAAGAAGTTGAAACTATATTTTTTTCATTAGTTTTCTGCACAGCGGTATTAGCAACTTGACCTGCTAAATTGTACCAATAGGCATAAAATGCAACAAATTGATTTTTTTCGAGATATTGCAGCCCTGATTTCAAATCTCCTATTGTCATTGCTTGTGTTTTCATGTCCAACATATAAATAGAATCATTATTCAGGGTTATCTGCATGGAATCTCCAATGGTTAGCATTAGTTGAGGCAAATAATGGTCAAAAGAGGGCCAACGCGAAAATTTCATTTGACAATCATAACTTGTGGCATTGGCATTCTTGTCTTGCCAAACAGATAGTTTAAATTTGACCTCTCCTGCGGTTATAGCACAAGAGGCTAATGACATTGGAGTTTGTACATATTTTTCATAGCGTTGTCTATTTCCTATGCGTGATCTTGTTTGAGATGACTCTTTATTGCCATTAGCATAGATTGTTGTTAAACTCAAAACTAAAAGTAAAAATACAAATATCTGTTTCATAATTATAAATTTTTAATCACAAACAAAACCAAGAAGAATTTCTCGACCATTCTTATAATTAAATTCACTATCCCAATCTTTCATCATTTCACGTCTTTCACTAAACGGACAGATTTTGCCCAATAACGGTCAGTGGCTGGTCCCGAAAAATTAAACGCACTCGAAGTAAAATACATATAACAAGCATATTCATCTGAGGACTCCACCGATGTAGCAGACCAATAGTAGCCTACACTCCCTACATAATACACCATTGTTTCTTTACGGAAACCGGCGGCCGGCAAAAATACGGCACCCGCATCTTCCATTTTTTGCCAATTGTCTGCACTGATATCATTAGATGTATAATCATCGGTATTCGTTAATGTATAGGTGGATTTCGACCATTGGTCAGGAAGAAAAATCAAACCCTTTACTCCATTTACAATAGCCTTGGCGTAACGTATGCCCGAAGCGGTAACACGGGTATAAGTCAAATATTTCCATTCCTCATATGAGAGTGTACGCCATGTCCCGGGTTCATCGGTTGTATTAGTCTTCGGATTGTAAATGGCGTTGTAAACACCCCAATCATAGTTGGTAGCGGTTATATCACTTGTTCCATTGCCGTAAGCGGTATTGTCAGGGGTAGTCATATACGGATATTTATTGCTATATCCGCTTGTCGCCCAACCGAACAAATCTATCCAACCGCTATATGAAGAAGATATGCTTTTGTTGCTTGCCCCAATGGTATCCCACTGATTGGGAGCGAATCGCCATGTGCCTGCCGCCATACCACCACCGGCTACAGCATGAACGCTTGCCCTAGTGCCCCCATTTTTGGCACTCCATTGCAAATTGCCGGGTGAAAATACAACCTTTGTATTTTCCGATACAGAAAAACATGGTGCAACAACTGGCGTTTCCGGCTGTTCATTTTCATTCGAATCTTTCTTTTCTTCTTTCTTGCAGGCTCCGCACAAAAATAACCCTGCCATTAAAAATACGATTGTTTTCTTCATCCTTACTATGTTGTTTTATCTGCTGCAAAAATAACATTTTTTTATATTATATATTACAGCTCCTTAACAAACAAAATATTTTTATAGATTAAAATTGTACTTTTGCACAAATAAAAAATAGCAAACAACAATGAAGAACAATCCTTTTTTTCAGGAATGGACAGCCCCCTATCAATTACCGCCATTCGAAGATATTAAATTAGAACATTATTTGCCAGCCTTTGAAGCCGGCATGGAACAACAAATGGCAGAAATCAATGCCATTATCAACAATACAGCTAAGCCCACCTTTGAAAACACCATTGCCGCTTTGGACGACAGCGGGGATTTGTTGGACAAAGTTTCTTTGATATTTTTCAACATTCTGGAAACAAATGCTTCTGAACAAATGCAAGAAATCGCTGAAATTGTATCTGAAAAATTGAGTACCCATAGCGACAATATCAGTCTCAATGCCGATTTATTTCACAAAATAAAATACGTTTACTTTCACCACGAGGACCTGAATGAAGAACAAAGTCGTCTTTTGGAAAAAACATATAAAGACTTTGTGCGTAACGGTGCCAACTTAAACTCACAGAAACAACAGAGATTCAGAGAAATAAACAAAAACATTGCTAAACTCACCCTTCTGTTCAACAACAATGTTTTATCGGCAACAAATGCCTATCAATTGATCATTTCCGACAAAAAAGATTTGGCAGGTTTACCCGAACAAATTGTTGCCACCGCCCAAAACGAAGGCGATAAAAACCCACAAACAAAAGGCAAATGGGTATTCACCCTACAAAATCCAAGTCTATTGCCGTTTTTGCAATATGCAGACAACCGTAGTCTTCGCAAAGAAATATGGCAAGCCTATATGTCTCGTTGCAATGGTGGCACATTTGACAACAATCATATCATCAACGAATTGATAAATCTTCGCATAGAACGTGCCAATATGTTGGGGTTTGACAGTCATGCGGATTTTGTATTAGCCGAAAATATGGCCCGGACACCTCAAGCGGCCTACGATTTACTATTAAAAATATGGGTACCCGCTCTAAAAAAAGCAAAAGCGGAACTGAAAACATATCAACAAAAATCCCCAAGAGAAAAAATCCAAGCATGGGATTGGCGTTATTATGCTGAAAAAATCAGACAAGAACAATATGATATTGATGAAAATGAAATTAGAACCTATTTCCAATTGGAAAATGTCAGAGACGGCATATTTTTGCTCGCTAACAAATTATACGGACTATCTTTTCATCTAACCCCCAAACTTCCCACCTACGACCCATCTGCCGAAGCATATGAAGTAGTTGAAAATAATAAGGTTATCGGAATTCTATATATGGATTTCTATGTTCGCCCAAGCAAAGGCAGCGGGGCATGGATGACAGAATTTCGCGGACAGCATCGCAAGGCCAATGGCGAAAACATTATTCCAGTCATTTCGGTCGTATGCAATTTTCCCCAACCGACAGCAACAAAACCCTCTCTATTGAATATAGATGAAGTGCAGACTCTGTTCCACGAATGCGGACATGCTTTGCATGGTCTGTTGAGCAAATGCCGCTACAAATCCATGGCAGGAACAAACGTGGCCAGAGATTTTGTTGAATTACCATCCCAAATTATGGAAAATTGGGCAACAGAACCCGAAATGCTACAACTCTATGCTAAACATTGGCAAACTAACAAAACTATTGACGAACAACTCATTGAAAAAATCAAAAAAAGTCTCACCTTCGGGCAAGGTTTTGCCAATACTGAATTGATTGCCGCTTCTTTGCTTGACATGGATTATCACACTTTAAAACAACAAAAAGAAATTGACCCTAACACATTTGAAAAACAAAGTATGAAAAAATACAAACTTATACCCGAAATATTACCCCGATACAAAAGTCAATATTTCAAGCATATCTTCACCTCGGCAATGGGCTATTCTGCTGGTTATTACGGGTACACTTGGGCAGCAGTATTAGACGCTGACGGTTTTGAAACCTTTAAAAACAAAGGTATTTTCGACAAAGAAACAGCCAAGGCGTTCAGAACAAATATTTTGGAAAAAGGCAATAGCATAGAACCATCTTCTGCCTACCTTGCATTTTGCGGACACCAACCCAATTGCACTCCTTTGTTAAAAAACAAAGGTTTGTTATAAAATTATTTTATTGTATATAAATATTTTACAAAAACAGATACTAAATTTAACAAATTTTCGTTTTATCAGTAGAACATTTTGGCATATAATTTGCAATTTACAATAAAAAACAAACATCATGAAACGTCATTTTTTTTTATTGAGTATTTTTTGCCTAATTGCAAGTATAGGTTTTAGTCAATATGGATACATGCACAAAGCCATTGTTTTTGAAGGTGATACATTGGCAACTTATAACTGCAAACCCATTATTATTGTCGGTTTTAGAGGAAAAGTTTCCAAAAAGGATCAAAATCGCTACAATAAATTGGTTCGCAATGTTACCAAAGTTTATCCTTATGCACGTTTAGCCGCTGTCAAATTGAAGGAATATGATAATATGTTGGCTCTTATTTCTAAAAAAAGCGATAGAGATATTGCCATGAAAAGTGTTGAAAAACAACTCCGTAAAGAATATGCCAAGGAAATAGAAAACCTCACCTTTTCGCAAGGACTTATACTTATCAAACTCATAGACAGAGAAACAGGCAAAACTTCTTATACCATCGTTGATGATTTAAGAGGAAAAATGCGTGCCTTTTGTTATCAGGCCTTGGCTAAACTATTCAAATACGACCTGAAAACACAATATGACCCCAAAGGAAAAGACAAAGATATAGAACAAATTGTCTTAATGATAGAAGATTGCAAACAAGGGTAATTAATTCTTTGAGGAAGTAAAAGCGTTATTTTTTCACTTTTTCTATCATCATAATTCCATCACGGAATGGCAATATCATATTTTTCACGCGTTTGTCCTGCTGTATATAGTCGTTGAATTGACGTAAAGCAATTGTATCTCTATCGTGGTCTTGAGTGGCATCAACCACCTTTTTGCTCCACAGAACATTGTCTGCCAACATAATACCATTTTCAGCAAGCCTGTCTATCAACAAATTGTAATAATTGAGATAATTGATTTTGTCAGCATCGATAAAAATCAAATCCCACGTTTGGTCTAGTGTTGGAACAATATCCATAGCATTGCCGAACAATACTTTTATTTTATCTGTCAAACCTGCTTCATGTATATATTTTTGGATAATGTTTTCCAACTCTATTTTCTTTTCAATGGTAAACAGCAAGCCCCCGTCTGCCAAACCCTGAGCCAAACAAATGGCGGAATAGCCTGTATATGTTCCCAATTCCAAAATTCTTTTTGGATGACACAAGCGACTTATCATTTCCAAAAATGTGCCTTGATTTTTACAAGACAACATTCTGGGTTGCATTACTTTTAGGTTGGTTTCCCTATACAAACGATACAAAACATCGGATTCTGCGGAGGTATGAGCCTCGCAATAGTCCTGAATTTCTCTCTCTATCAGATCAAAAGTTTCATCCATTCTTATTCATCTAAATGGAGAGTATGTCCCATTTTTTCTTGTTTGGTCTTCAGATATTTCAAATTATTATCATTAGGTTTAATAATAATCGGTGTTGTTTTGGCAATTTTGATTCCATGACCAATCAATCCAGCTCGTTTGGTTGGATTATTGGTAATGAGATTGATGTTTGTTGCATTCAAATCTTTTAATATTTGAGCACCAATACCATAGTCGCGTTCATCAGCTCTAAATCCCAATTCCAAATTTGCCTCTACTGTATCACGACCAAGTTCCTGCAAATGATAGGCTTTGAGTTTGTTCACCAAACCAATGCCCCTACCCTCCTGACTCATATACAGAACAAGACCTTTTCCCTCTTTATCAATCATTTCCATCGCCTTATGCAATTGTTCTCCGCAATCGCATTTGCAAGAGCCGAAAATATCACCTGTTGCACATGATGAATGAACTCGGACATAAATTTCTTCATCTTCTTTCCATTCTCCTTTTTTCAAAGCCAAATGAGTATTTCCGTTATTCAATTGTGTATAGGCGATCAATCTAAAATTGCCCCATTGGGTAGGCAAATTCACTTCTTCCTCTTTGCGTATAAGTGTTTCTGTTTGAACCCTATATGCAATTAAATCGGCAATGGAAATAATTTTAAGATTAAAATTTCGGGCAACTTCCATCAATTGAGGCAAACGTGCCATAGTCCCATCTGGATTGATAATTTCAATCAAAGCCCCTACGGGATTTAAACCTGCCAGACGAGCCAAATCTACCGTTGCTTCGGTATGGCCGGCACGCACCAACACTCCACCGTCTCTGGCTCGCAAAGGGTTGACATGACCCGGACGTCCAAAATCTTCTGCCTTACTATTATCATCGGCCAAGGCTTTTATGGTCATTGCCCTGTCATACATAGACACACCTGTTGTACAACCATGTCCCAACAAATCTACTGTTATAGTAAAAGGAGTACCCAATAGAGAAGTGTTGTTATTAACCTGCATATCAAGGTTCAATTCGTGGCATCGTTTTTCTGTCATTGGCACGCATAAAACTCCCCGTCCGTATTGAAGCATGAAATTGACTTTTTCAGGTGTGATTTTTTCTGCGGCTATAATAAAATCGCCTTCATTTTCTCTGTCTTCGTCATCTACAACAATAACAAACTCCCCTTTTCTAAAAGCCTCTATCGCTTCTTCTATCGTATTTAGTTTAAATTGTTCTGCCATGTCTATTGTTCAATATCTTCAAGTTGTATAGTTATTCCGCCTATATTGGTCTGTATACTTTCGGCAAAATCATATTGGGTCTGCAAATAGTTTAAAAATTGGTCTTTAGTGATAATAAAGTAATTGCGTTTTTTTTGTTTTTCAGTAGTAATCATTGCATAATCAACATTTAACTTCTTGGTATTCAATTCAATAGGCATCAAATATAAACCTTTGCATTGAAAAGAAACTTCAAACGATGTATCTGACTGAAAAACAACATTTTTTGTTTCTGGCAAATTACTGAAGCACAAATCAAAATTATAGGTTTGCGTATAAGTTTTGGATAATTTTACAGCAAACCACGCAAAAAAAGACAACAACAAACAAACCATAAACAAACCATATCGTTTATTGCCGATTTTACTTGCCATAGCGGAATTTTATTTTGCTTGTTGTGCTATATCTTCTACAGATTGGGCAACTGCCGATTTTTCTATTTTTATTCTGCTGCCTTCTGATTCTATCACAAAAGTTGTGTCGTTTATTTCAACTATTTTGCCATGAATGCCACCAATGGTAACAATTTTATCACCTTTTTGCAATGATTCTCTAAAACGTTGTGCTTCTTTATTTTTCTTTTGTTGTGGACGAATCATAAAAAAGTAAAAAATCACAATCATCAATACGATGAAAATAATCATTGACACTGGACTGCTTGAGGGTTGTCCTTGAGCATTAGTACTTGCAAAAAGCAACATATTCATTAAATTCATATCTGTTTTATTTATTTGTTAAAAATTATTTATTTACAATAGCCGTAAAAGAAAGTTTGGTTTCTGACGGATAGGTATTGGCTTGCACCACCACTCCGCTTTTAACCATTCCATTTTTTGTTTCTGTATTAAAATTTATGCTCACCGTTCCACTTTGACCGGGTGGAATTGGCGTTTTGGTAAATTCTGCCACCGTGCAACCACACGATGGAATAACTCCGCTAATAATCAATGTAGCATTGCCTGTATTTTTGAATTTATAGGTAAAACTAACCTTTTCACCTTGCATAAGCGTTCCAAAATCATGGGAGGTTTGTTCAAAAGTAATCTTAGGCATTTTGCCCTGCTTTTGTGTACTGTCTGCCGATACGGGGATATTAACCACCGAAGAATCTATTTTTTCATT
>CAJOFD010000024.1 GCA_905233585.1 uncultured Bacteroidales bacterium | reverse complement strand
AATGCTTTACTTTGTGCATAAGAAGATGAAAAACAGATAACAAAACTTGTTAAAATTAATAATCCGATTCTAAAATATTTTTTTGTCATTTTATTTAATGTTTTTTTGTTATGCCATCACTTTAGGCAGATGGTTTTGCCTGTTTTTGAGTTCGGCAGAGAGTGGAAGTTACAGACACAAAAAAAACGTGGAACTCAGTTCGCTTCTTTTGGATTTTTCGAGGTCTCGACTACCTAAATCTATTCAAAATTACTAACAAAGCCCACGCGTACAATGCGTGTTTTCCCAGCTTCGATTTGAATAGATTTTTATAAGAAGTGTCGAGTTTCCGAAAAATCCAAAATTCAGCTTCAAAAACGCTTTTTTCTAATTTAAAGTGTTGTAATATATGTTGTTATTTTGTCATCAATATGTTGTCTGTTTTAGTTTATACTATATTATATCGTTTGAATTTGCAAAAATATAAAAAAAATATGAGAAAAAAGAAATGCCAGTCAAATATTTTTGTCCCAAGATTTATAGTATTGTTTTGGTAAAAGAGCAATTACCATAATATATATATGTAAAATAAGTGTAAGTTTTATAAAAAAGGGAAATATAAAAAATATACCTATATTACTCTTTTGTAATAGTGTATTGCTAAAAATAATTAATTCTCTTGTGCGAGAGAAAAATATTTATAAATCAAAGGGGGGAAATAAACAATTTTTGTTATTAGTACCTCGGGCGGGACTTGAACCCGCACGAACGTAATGTTCAAGGGATTTTAAGTCCCTCGTGTCTACCAATTCCACCACCAAGGCTCCATTGTTCGTTATAAGAGAGCGGAAAACGAGACTCGAACTCGCGACCCCAACCTTGGCAAGGTTGTGCTCTACCAACTGAGCTACTTCCGCTTGTTTTAGGGTCTGCAAAGGTACAACTTTTTTTCTTATAAAATAGAATTTTTAGAAAAAAAATAATCATATAGATTTTTATTTATATAATTTTGAATATAAGCATATTTAGAAATTGTTTTTAGTAATCGATGGTTCCCAATGACAAAAAATAGCTATCTTTGTATTTTAAATTGTTTTATGAATATATCTAAAATACTTCCTATTTGTTTCAGCCCGACAGGACAAACAAAACATGCAGTCTGTGAAATTTCTCAACAATTATCCATGTTGTTGCAGGTGCCACATCTGGAATGTTTTGACTTTAGCCTGCCTGCTTTACGTCAAAAATATCAAATGATTTCCATATCTTCTACAACCTTAGTTGTTTTTGGTTGTCCTACCTATGCCGGACGAATTCCCAACAAAATATTACCTTTTATTCAAACCATATTTCGAGGTAACCATTGTCCGACAATAACCATAGTTACTTTTGGCAATAGAAATTTTGATAGTTCTTTAACCGAATTGAGTTTGCTTTTACTTCAGCGTAAATTTCATGTTTTAGGTGCTTCAGCATGGGTTTATCCACATGTTTTTTCCGAAAAAATAGCTGCTAATCGTCCCAATGCCGATGATGTACTCTTAAAAAAACAATTTATTAATGCTGTTTACGACAAACTCAATAGCACCAAAGACTGTTCCGAATTGTTGCCGCCTGTCATTTGTGACAATCAAGAGGTAAAACCTTATTACATACCATTGGATATAAATGGTAATCCTGCTGCTTTTCTAAAGGCAAAACCCGTTACCAATACGGAAAAATGCACAAAATGTAATATTTGTGCCAACATTTGTCCCATGGAGGCTGTATCAAGGGACAATCCAATGGATATTCAAGGTATTTGTATCAAATGTCATGCTTGTATAGCCAAGTGTCCGCAACATGCTAAATATTTTGAAGACAAAAATTTTCTGTCTCACGTATCAATGTTGGAAAAATACTATTCTGCTCCTGCAAAATCGGAAATATACGTATAGGTTTTGTTAGAACAAAGAAAAATGCTATCTTTGCACGTTTTTTAATATTATTTTGTATTTGATAAGAAATTATGAGTGAAGTAAGAGTTCGTTTTGCTCCAAGTCCGACAGGTGCCTTACATATTGGAGGTGTAAGAACAGCCTTGTATAATTATTTGTTTGCTCGTCAAAATGGCGGTAAAATTATTTTGAGAATAGAAGATACCGATTCCTCCCGTTTCGTTGCTGGTGCCGAGCAATATATTATTGATTCTTTCCAATGGTTGGGCATAACTTTTGACGAAGGTGTGCATATTCCTAATAATGAAGGTATTTCGTATAGACAATCAGAACGAAAACCCATTTATAAACAATATGCTGATGAATTGGTGAAAAAAGGTTTGGCTTATATTGCCTTTGATACTCCTGAAGAAATTGAAACCAAAAGAAAAGAATTTTCCAATTTTCAATACGATGCCCAAACGAGAACTATGATGAAAAATAGTTTGACTTTGCCTGCGGCTGAAGTGCAACGACGTTTGGATAATCAAGAACAATATGTTGTTCGTATTAAGATAGAACCGGGAGAAGACATTGAAATAAACGATCTCATTTGTGGAAATGTTCGTATCAATTCTTCTGTTTTAGATGACAAAGTCATTTGGAAATCATCAGATGGACTGCCCACTTATCATCTGGCCAATATTGTTGATGACCATTTAATGAAAATATCTCATGTTATTCGAGGGGCAGAATGGTTGCCGTCAGCACCCTTGCATGTACTTTTGTATCGTTATTTGGGCTGGGCTGATACAATGCCTCAATTTGCTCATCTGCCGCTTATCCTCAAACCCGATGGTAATGGAAAATTAAGCAAACGAGATGGGGATAGATTAGGTTTTCCTGTTTTTCCATTGCAATGGACAGACCCCAAAACAGGTGAAACATCTATGGGATACAGAGAACAAGGTTATTTGCCTGAAGCCATTATCAATTTCTTGGCTTTGTTGGGGTGGAATCCCGGAACAGAACAGGAAATATTTTCCATGGAAGAACTCATTCAGGTCTTTTCGTTCAATAGAGTAAGCAAATCAGGTGCCAAGTTTGATATTGAAAAGGCTAAATGGTTTAACCATAAATATTTACAAAACAAATCCGATCAAGAAATTAGTGTGGAATTTCAACAAATATTAATACAAAAAGGTATTGATACTTCCTTGATTTATGTGGAACAAATTGTAGCTTTGTTGAAAGAAAGAATTAGTTTCGTTGCCGATTTGTGGGAACAAAGTCATTATTTTTTCATTGCACCAACGGCCTATGATGAACAAGTGATTCGTAAGCGTTGGAAGGAAAATATGGGTAACAATCTGCTTGAAATTATCAAATTGATTGAAACTGTACAACCTTTTGATAAAACAAAGGCACACGACTTGACAATGGATTATATACAACAAAACGAACTGCATTTAGGACATACCATGAATTGTTTCCGTTTGGCCTTGGTTGGAGCTGCTAAAGGTCCCGATTTGTTTGAAATTGTCAATCTTTTAGGTTTTGAAGAAACCAAACAACGTGTTGTTAGAGCCGTAGATTGTATAGAAAACAAAAACTCATCACATTTGTGATGAGTTTTTCATCAAAACAAACTATCAAACTAAAACCCATTATAAAATGAAGTTTTACTTATTTTCTATTGCAAACATTGTGCCAATTTCTATCCTGAAAATGGAAATCGGAATAAAATTGATAATTTTGCAAAAAATATAGATTGTATTAATTTGATTATCAATATGAAAAAATAAAAAAAAAGAGAATAACAGATAAAAATAAACGATTGTATTGATTTTTTTGCTAATTTAGCAAACTAAAATTATATGTAAATAAAAAGATATGAATACACTTCGAAAAATTGGCTTTTTAGCAATTATTTTACTGATTATCAATTCTTCAGCATTTTGTCAAAAATCTCCTGCTACAGAAGCGGACAAGGCTTTTGCTACGTATCAATACACTGTCGCTGCAGATTTGTACAAAAAAGCCTATGGAAAAGTAAAGAAAAATCCTGTCGAAAAACGAAGAATTCTTTTCCGTATGGCGGAATGTTATTATATGACCGGTGCCAACAAAAAGGCCAAACAGCAATATTTGCGTTTGGAAAAGAGCAATTATCAGAAAGATAATCCTTTGATATTATTGCGTTTGGCAGATATGTGCAGAGTAGAAAAAGATTATCCTACGGCTTTGAAGTATTATCAAAAATACCAAGAAAGACGTCCTAACGATCCACGTTTGGCCGATAGAATAGAATCATGCAAATTGGCCCCGCAATGGCTAAACAATCCTACCCGTCATGAGGTTGAAAATATGAAAAAATGGAATTCGGCTCAAAGTGATTGGTCTCCTGCATGGGGACTTCCCTCCAAAGAAAATCAAATAGTTTTCACTTCTACCCGTGAAGGTAGCACAGGCAAGCATTCTGATGTATGGTCAGGTGAAAATTTTTCCGATTTATATGTTTCCAACAAACCGAAAAGCAAATTAGTGGATTTTCCGGGTGAGTGGACACCTCCAACCTTATTGGATAAAGAAAATATTGTAAATACCGATGCCAATGAAGGTGAGGCTTTTTTTAATCCAAAAGGAACAACAATGTATTTTACACGTTGTCCCAATGAAAAGAAAACCATTTCGTTTTGTAAAATTTATCAAGTGTCCAAAAAAGGAAAATCTTGGGGAAAACCGGAAGAAATAAAAATAGGTTCGGATTCATTTGACTACGTTCACCCAACCATTACCAAAGATGAATTGACTTTGATATTTGTTTCTGATATGCCTGGTGGACAAGGCGGCTATGACTTATGGTCCATATCTCGTGCCAAAAAAAGTAAAGAATGGGGACAACCTAAAAATTTAGGCAAAAAAGTAAATAGTGGTGACCATGAAATGTTTCCTTCTTTGGAAAATGATTCCACTTTGTATTTTGCCTCCAAAGGTCATGTTGGATTAGGCGGATATGATATTTTTAGGTCAAGATTGGAAAATGGAGAATGGGCTGAACCTGAAAATTTAAAATATCCTATTAATTCAGAAGCCGATGATTATGGTATTGTATTTGACCATTCTGAAGTAATAGACCCCAATTCAGGATTTCCCTTTGTAGAAAAAGGTTATTTTACTTCCAATCGTGTTGGCGGTAAAGGTTCCGAAGATATTTGGAGTTTCAAATTGCGTCCTTTGATGTTTACGATTTCAGGTTTTGTCAGAGATAGTGTAACTTTACAATATATTGATGGAGCAACGGTTACCTTAGTGGCATCTAATGGGGCTTCATACAAAACAACAACTGATGTTAGAGGGTATTATAGTTTTGATAAAAACAAGGTTTTAAGTGATTTGACCTATGATATTTTAATACAAAAACAAGGTTTTTATGACAATGAAAACTGCAAAGGTAAAGAAACTACAGTTGGATTGACTGAAAACAAGGACTTAAAACGAGATTTCAAATTGAATCCTATTCCCAAAGAACCTGTTGTATTGCCTGATATATTATATGATTTGGGTAAATGGGATTTGAAACCTCAATATGAAGATTCTTTGCGTGGTTTGTTGAAAATTATGCAAGACAACCCGACATTGGTTATAGAATTGCGTTCCCATACCGACTATAGACCTATTCCTATGACAAACGATACTTTGTCGCAAAGACGTGCAGAATCTTGCGTAAGATTCTTAATCCAATCAGGAGTAGATCCTGAGCGTTTGGTTGCCAAAGGTTATGCTGAACGAGTTCCTCGTGTGTTGGAAACGGATAAGGTTTCTCGAACTTTTACTTTCAAAAAAGGGACCAAATTAGATAAAGCCTATATAGAAAAATTACCTAAAAATCAGCAAGAAGCCGCTCATGACTTGAACCGTCGTACCGAATTCTTGATTTTAAGAGATGACTATGTTCCAAAAGGTACTGTAGATTCTGCAGCAGCGAAAGAAGGACTTGCAAAAATCAGCATTATTACAGAACACGCTATACCTGTTGAAACAAATGGTGATTCTACCTATGGCACTTGCTATGCTAACAGCAAAACATTGCGTTTTATGTTGGAACCAAAATCAAGCAAAATGACCATTTCCTACGATCAAGCAATGAAATTCTTAAAAGATGCCATTATTACTGTGGGAGATTTTGAATTGAAGGAAAAAGCTATTGTAGAGTCAGACGGTACAATCGTTGATGGTGTAAAAGTATATCTCAATACCTTACAAATTAGCGACAATGTGCTTGAAAATGTGGAAATGACTGTAGTAAAAGGTCAAAAAGTGCCTATTATTGTAGGCAGTCAAGTTTTTGAAGAAGAATTTGGTACCTACAAAATAGACAAAGCACAGCAAAAACTTATATTCGACAAATAAGCATTTACTGAAAATAGAGTTGAGAGGAGGGGTATCCCTCCTTTCTTTTTTAGACAGAAAAACATTTTTCTGTTTCTATTTAAATTTATAGTATCTTTGCAAAAAATAAAGAAAAAATGAAAATTGGCGAATGGTTGAAAAAATACAAATGGGGTATAGCCTTTGTTTTGTTCTTATTATATATTATATTTGGAGAGTCAGGCATTATTCAACATAGGAAATTGAATAAAGAAATCCAACGATTGGAACATGAAAATGAAGAACAAATGCAAATAATCACTACTTTAAAAGAACAAAATCGCCAGATGCAACAAGAAATAACAGAAAACAAGGAAGTATACTTCCGTACTCATCAATTTCTGAAAAAAGACGATGAAGATGTTTTCAGAATTGAAGAACAAGAATAAATATCAGTTAAATGATGAAGATTCAGATAATCAACGGAGCCAATCTCAATCTTTTAGGCACAAGAGAACCTCATATTTATGGAAATCAATCCTTTGAAGCCTTTTTTGAAAAACTGCAAAGCCAATATTCTTCTATAGAGTTATATTGTTTTCAATCGAACAATGAGGTTGAAATTATTGAAAAAATTCATCAGGTTCAACAATATGATGGCTTGATTATCAATGGGGGAGCATATTCGCATACTTCAATCGCCATAGCCGATGCCTTACGTTCGGTTGCTGTTCCACATATTGTTGAAGTGCATATTTCAAATGTTTTCAATAGAGAAGATTTTCGCAAAAAGTCATACATTGCCCAAGCTTGTTCGGGCAGCATTTGCGGTTTGGGTTTGGATGGCTACAGATTAGCTATAGAACATATCGTTCATTGTCGTACCTTGATATAATATATAAACTTGCATTTAGCCCAACAAGTTATAGTCATATTTGGTCAAAATCTTCAAACTCAAATTTTATATCCTTTATAATCAATTGAATGTAAGACTTTCCCTGCCATTCGTTTACATCAATGTGATAGCATACATGAAAAGGATCGCCGTTGGCAATTCTATCATACATATCCCCCAAACCAAATCCAATGGCAGAAATCGGCCAACTTGAATTATTGGGTTGATAAAGAGATAATTTCAAATGATTAGCCCCGACAATTTTAACATTTCCCGTATCCATAACATTTCTTGTCATAAATGTCGGATTCATATTTTGTGGTCCAAATGGTGCAAATTGTTTCATTATCTTATAAAAAGGCACACTTATATCATGTAATTGAATTTCTTCATCAATATCCACGATAGGAATGGTGGAGTCGAACGAAATAGACTGAGCAACAATTGTTTCAAATCTTTCTGTAAAGGCTTGTAAATTTTCGGGTTTCAGCGATAAACCTGCCGCTCCTTCGTGCCCGCCAAAATGTTCCAACAAATCTTGGCACTGACATAAGGCTTGGTGTAAATTAAAATGTCTTACCGACCGTGCGGAACCTGTAATCAAATCATTAGAAAGTGTTAGAACTATGGCGGGACGATAAAAGTGTTCCACCAAACGAGAGGCAACAATACCGACGATGCCTTTGCTCCAATTTTCATTAAAAGCAACAATGGTTCTTCGTTGGTCTATATCAGGTAACGTGGAAACCATGGCAATGGCTTCTTCTGTTGTTTTTTTGTCCAGTTCCCGTCTTTCGCTATTGTGCATTTCAACCCTATCGCCCAATTCTTCTGTTTTTTGTTCACGTTGGCTAATCAGCAAATGCACTGAACTTCTGCCTGTGTCCATACGACCTGCGGCATTTATACGAGGACCAACACAAAAAACAAGGTCATTTATTGTAATTTCCTTTGTGAATATAGTATTTTTTGGCGGAAGATCCGGGTGTGCTTTTTGATAAATTTTTCCGTGTGCTAATAGAGAAACAATACCTTGTCGCGGCTGTTTGTTTATCAGTTTCAAGCCCAAATAGGCAAAAACCCTATTTTCACCCGTAATAGGTACAACGTCTGAAGCAATACTCATTACCAATAAGTCAAAATAATACTTTAAATCCTTTAAACTTATATTTCGTTTTTGGGCAATTGCTTGTACAAGTTTAAAACCGACCCCGCAACCTGTCAAATCTTTGTATGGATAAGGGCAATCTGTTCTTTTGGGGTCAAGAATAGCGTAGGCGATAGGTAATGTTTCATCAGGAAGGTGGTGATCACAAACAATAACATCTATACCATATTGTCGGGCAAGTGCAATTTCTGTATGACACTTGATGCCACAATCCAGAACAATCATTAGGGTGAACTTATTTTGATGAGCATATTCAACAGAAAGTTGCGATATGCCATAGCCCTCTTCGTATCTGTCTGGCACATAGTATTCTATTTGGTCAATATATTGTTTTAAAAACGAATACATAAGGGCAACAGCTGAGGTGCCATCAACATCATAGTCGCCGAAAATAAGGACTTTTTCTTTATTGGCAATAGCGGTTTCTACACGAAAAACAGCCTTATCCATATCTTTCATCAAAAAAGGATCGAAAATATCTTTTAATGTCGGGCGAAAAAATGATTTGGCTTCTTCGTAAGTATATATGCCTCGCTGTACTAACAAAGAAGTTAATGGTTTTCCAATTTTTAATTCGTCAGATAGTTGATTAACAATATCTTGATGGTAATTTTTATTTACAATCCATTTTTTCTGCATGTTTGCAAAGATAACATAAAATTCAATAAAATGAAAAATAAAATTTATTTTTATGCAAAAATATAGATAAAAAAAGGTGTATCTTTACGATACACCTTTACATATTATTCTATAGTAAGATTTAAAACTAAAATTATTCAGCAGCAGGAGTTTCTTCTCCTTCAGCAGGTTCGGCTGCTTTTTTAGGTTTTCTACCGCGTTTTGGTTTTTCTGCCGTTTCTTCGCTTTTTTCTTCAACCTTTTCTTCTGTTACCTCAGAAGCAACTTCTGCTTTTTCTTCTTTAGCTTTTGTTGTCTTTTTGGCTTTTTTGCTTTGTTCAGCTTGTTCCAAATCGGCTTTAAGGTTTACCAAAACATCAAGGTCGCCAAGAGTAGATCTTTCTATTTTATCGGCAATTTTTTTCATTGATTTGGCAGATTCTTTCTTTTCATTTTCTTCTGCTTCTTCTTTTTCTTCTTGCCAAATAGCAGTATGAGAAAGCACTATTTTCTTGTTTTCTTTGGAGAATTCAGTTACTTTAAACATAGCCGTTTCGCCTTGTTTGATAACAGAACCATCTTCTTTTTTCAAACCTCTATGATAAGCAAAACCTTCTACACCTTGTAGAGTAATAACAGCACCTTTTTCGTTTTGGGAAGCAACTGTACCTTCATGAACGGAACCTACTGTATATAAAGTTTCAAATACGTCCCAAGGATTGTCTTCCAATTGCTTGTGTCCTAAACTCAAACGGCGGTTTTCAATATCCATTTCAAGAACCACCACTTCGATTTTTTCTCCGATTTTGGTAAATTCTGCAGGGTGTTTGATTTTCTTAGACCAAGATAAGTCTGAAATGTGAATCAAACCGTCAACACCTTCTTCCAATTCAACAAAAATGCCGAAAGTAGTGAAGTTGCGAACGATAGCCGTATGACGGGAACCTATAGGATATTTGTCTGCAATAGTAATCCATGGGTCTGGAATCAATTGTTTGATACCCAAAGACATTTTGCGTTCTTCTCTGTCCAAAGTTAAAATGATGGCATCTACTTCTTGACCGATAGACAAGAAATCTTGAGCGGTACGTAAGTGCTGAGACCAAGACATTTCTGAAACGTGTATCAAACCTTCTACGCCCGGCATAATTTCTATAAATGCACCATAATCGGCGATAACAACAACTTTTCCGTGTACTTTGTCTCCAACTTTCAAATTAGGATCAAGGGCATTCCATGGATGTGGAGTTAATTGTTTCAAACCTAAAGCAATACGTTTTTTAGTTTCGTCAAAGTCCAAAATAACAACATTGATTTTTTGGTCTAATTCCAAAATTTCTTTTGGGTCCAAAATACGTTTCCAAGAAAGGTCTGTAATGTGAATCAAACCATCAACACCGCCCAAATCGATGAAAGCACCATAGTTGGTGATGTTTTTAACTGTACCTTCCAGAACCTGACCTTTTTCTAAGCCTGACATAATTTCCATACGTTGAGCCTCGATTTCAGATTCAATAAGGGCTTTGTGTGAAACAACTACATTTTTGTATTCTTGGTTGATTTTGACAACCTTGAATTCCATAGTTTTATCTACGAAGACATCATAATCGCGAATAGGTTTCACATCTATTTGGCTACCCGGCAAGAATGCTTCCAAACCAAATACATCGACTATCAAGCCACCCTTGGTTTTGGATTTTACATAACCGTTTACAATTTCGCCACTTTCGCAGGCTTTGTTTACTCTTTCCCAAGATTTCAACATACGGGCTTTTTTGTGAGAAAGTAACAATTGTCCGTTGGCATCTTCTTGACTTTCTACGTAAACTTCCACTTTGTCGCCAACTTTCAAATCAGTCATATCTCTCAATTCACTGGCTGGAATGATACCATCTGATTTGAAACCGATATTAACAACAACTTCTCTGTCATTTTTGGCAACGATAACACCTTCTACAACTTCTTGTTCTACTATAGAACTGAAAGTTTTGTTGTAGATGTCTTCCATTTGTTGTTTTTCTTCTTTAGAGTAGTTTTGAGTGTGTTTGCCTAATTCGTCCCAATTGAAATCATCGGTGTTGGGGGTTTCTACCGAACGGTTTGAAACTTCGTAATGTGCATGTTTTTTTTCTTGCACTGCTTCGTTTTGATTTTCTACAGGTTGATTAGGGGTTTCTTCTTTCATGTTTAATTCTTCTGACATATAAAATAATAATTGGTCTTAATGACCGTGTTAAATGTTAATACTTGAGGTTACCTTATTTAAACTTTTCAAAGAGCCTCGTTTGAAAAGTTTGCAAAGATACAATTTTTTTGTTTACAAATCTTATTTTGTTGATTTTATTTTTTTTAACTATGTTTTATGATGCCGACCAATATAATATACATGTGAAAAATGCGTTATATTATTTTAACTATTAATGATGTAAATTTATATGAATATCGATTTTTCTTTTGAAAACCCTACAAGAATACATTTTGGTAAAACAGCAATGCAAAAATTGCCTACAGAGTTGCAAAGATTCGGAAAAAATATTTTGTTGATATATGGTAAAAATTCCATCAAAAAAATCGGTTTGTACGATGAAATTATCCGTATACTCAAAGAGTGCGGCAAAAATGTGGTGGAATTATCTGGTATCAATGCCAATCCTCGATATACACAAGTGTTGGCAGGGGCTAAATTGGTTCGAGAAAATAATATTGATTTGATTTTAGCCGTAGGAGGAGGTTCAACAATAGATTGTGCAAAAGGTATTTCCGTTTCCGCTTATTGTGAGGGCGATCCTTGGGAAAAATATTGGGTCAATTATGAGAAAGTAAACAACAAAATTGTTCCCGTAGGCACTGTTCTTACCATGACAGGAACGGCTTCGGAAATGAATGCAGGTTCGGTTATTACTAACGAAGAAAAGAAACTTAAACTTGGCAGAGTCTTCCCTTTGGGTGAAGTGGCTCCACGTTTTTCCATTCTTAATCCGGAATTTACTTATACTATTCCTAAATATCAGATGGTTAGTGGTATTTTTGATATTTTTTCTCATCTGATGGAACAATATTTTTCCGGAGATGACGATTGTGTCAGCGATTATTTGTTGGAAGGGGATATGTTGGCATTGATTTCTGCTGCACGTGCCGCCTTGAAAAATCCTACAGACTATGAAGCACGCAGTAATATCATGTGGTGTGCCACAATGGCTTTGAACAAAATATTGTCTGTTTCAAAGACACAAGATTGGGAAGTACATCAAATTGAGCATCAATTGGGAGCCTATACCGATTGTGCTCATGGTATTGGCCTGGCGATAATTTCCGTACCTTATTATAAATATATCTATAAATATGGCTTACCCCGTTTTGTTCGCTATGCTAAAAATATTTGGCATGTGTCAACGGCGGGAAAAACAGATGAGCAAATTGCTCTTGAAGGAATTGATTGCCTGAATAATTTTATTGTAGAACTCGGCATTCCCCAACGCTTGCGCGAGGTCGGAGCAACAGAAGATATGTTGTTGCCTATCGCTGAAACAACTTATAAATGTGGAGGCTATCATGTGTTGAACACCGAAGAAGTGTTGGCGATACTCAAACAATGTTACTAAACAACAAGTGGGAAATTTGTCGAGACGTGTCATGATACGTTTCTATTTGAAATGAAAGGTGATTTGTATGGAAACTTTGAATAGAACATACAATTTTCCTCCAATTTTTTGGCAAACTCTTCCATTTTTGCTGAAAAATACATACATTTTTTGTGCTGTTTTTTCTTAGTTGAAAAATGTAACTCATTGATATATATATATATATATATATATATATAATACGTTGCGTGGAAATAATTTATATCTTTGTAACAATTAATATTTGTTAATAATTAAAATTTTACACAATGAAAAAACTTTATATTTTTCTAATTTCCATGTTGGTTGTAACTGACATGATGGCACAGGACATTTATACGTCCGGATATTTTACCAATTCATACGGCACACATTCCGCTGTCGTTTATAAAAACGACTTGAAAATACATGGTATGCAGGCTTCTGATTATTGTCATACGGAAACCAAGAGTGTGATGGTGCTCAAGGATACGGTTTACTGGGTGGTAAATTGTATGGATACAGCAAACAATCAATATCGTTATGCTGATATTTTTAAGGGTTCTACAAGATGGTTGTCTCAGTCGGGTGGTTCCCATTCCCATATCAATGCTTTGTTTCATAGTCTAAACAATGTTTTTGCAGCCGGTTGCAAAACTATAAACGGAGTAAAAACTGCCGTTTTGTGGAGAAATAATGATGCAACACCTTTGCGTATTTGGGGGGACACTATTTATGCAAGTGAGGCCAATTGTGCTACAATGGAGGCTAATGACGGAGTTTCCGGCGGTGTTGTCATTGCAGGAGGTTACCAATATGATGACTCAACCTATCATGGGGTCATTTGGCGAAGCCATAATGTCTTATACACTTTTCCTAATCATACAAGTATTTTTGGTATAGCCTATCATAATGGATCTATATATAGTGTGGGTTATAGTTATGAAAACGGAAAATATATTGTAAAAGTATGGAAAGACAACAATGAACTCTATACCCTTACTTCCACCTCCACCAACGGAAGAGGTTGGGATATCAGTGTAGATGCCGGTGATATTTATGTTTGCGGTTGGGAAGGTTCAGCACTGAAAGTGTGGAAAAATGGTTCAGTTTTACATAGTCATAGTGCTGGTGGTAGCAATTTGAGGTCTGTTATAGCCAATACAGATGGGGTGTATTATGCAGGTTATATCAATTCAGTGGGTAAAATATGGAAAGATGGTCAAGTACTTTATACGCCAAGCAGTATGGAGTATATTTATGATATGTATATAGATGAGCCAACTTGCACAAATCTGACAACACGTTCTTTGCCATTCTTTGAAGGCTTTGAAAACGGGGCTACAGAATGGGCATGCTGGGCCAAAATTGATGATGACCATTATAGTACAGCAAGTCAACCGTCTTATTGGGATAGGCGAGGAACAAGAACGACACGATCCGAAATCGGTATCCCGTCTGGCTCTCATCTTGCTTGCCATTCTTATCATAAAGATTCAACACAGGAAGGTTGGCTTGTTTCTCCTAAATTAGCCATTAAAAACACCAGTAATTCCGTTACTTTGACATTTAAAACTTATGAGGGAGATCCGAGTGATTATAGATATGAAGGAGTAGAGGTTAGCACCAATGGTGTGGTCTATGACCAAGTATGGACACAGACAAGACCGACATCGGCATGGAAAACGGTTACCGTTGATTTATCTGCTTACAAAGGACAGAATATCTATATCGCTTTCAGATATCAAGGTAAAAACGGACATACCTGGTATATAGATGATGTAAGTGTAACCGAAAAGAATACCACGGGCATAGAAGACGCAGAAACAACAAATACACAAATAAGCGTTTATCCAAATCCTGTCAAAAATATGTTGTATGTAAGCGGTATTACAGATAATACCCCAATGGTGGAAATTTTTGATATGACAGGCAGAAAAGTGAAACAGCAGCCTGCTACGGAAAGTATGAGTATAGACATTGCCGACCTCGCCAAGGGCGTATATGTATTGTCCGCTGGCTACAATAAGATAAAATTCGTGAAAGAATAGTTTTATTTTTCCAGAGTTATCATAAAAAGAGAATAGTATGAAGTCTATTCTCTTTTTTTTTGTCATGGAATTTAGAGCATTGTGTGTTGAAATTATATTTTACATAGTTGAGTCTTTTCTCAAAAAAAAAATGTACATTTGCAAAAAATAATTATTTATAGAATTAACTAAAAAAATATAAAACAAAAACAAGGTTATGATAAGCCAAAAATTATTAAATCCGAGTAGTATAGTTGTAGTAGGTGCTTCAAACGATATTCACAAACCAGGAGGAAAGGTGTTGAAAAACCTACTTGATAGTAATTTTAAAGGTACAGTTTATGCTGTGAATCCCAAAGAAGAACAAGTACAAGGTATCAAATGTTGTGCCAAGGTGGAAGATTTGCCGCAAGTAGATTGTGCCATATTGGCGATCGCTGCTAAATATTGTCCGGCTACGGTAGATTGTTTGGCCAAAGAAAAACAAACGGGAGGTTTTATAATTCTCTCTGCGGGCTTTGGTGAAGAAAATGCAGAAGGGGCTAAAATGGAACAACATATAGTGAATACAGTCAATAGTGTTGGAGGTAGTTTGATAGGACCTAATTGTACAGGATTTTTAAATACCAACTATTGCGGTGCTTTTGATACTCCCATTCCTACATTAGATCCCAAGGGCGTTGATTTTATTACAGGTTCAGGGGCAACTGCCGTATTTATCAAAGAATATGGAATTTCTAATGGTTTGGCATTCAATAGTGTTTGGGCTGTCGGCAATTCTGCCCAAATGGGTATAGAAGATGTTTTGGAACATTTGGATAATACCTTTGATGCCGAAAAAAGTTCCAGAGTAATTATGTTGTACATGGAAAAAATAGAAAATCCACAAAAACTATTACAACATGCTACATCATTAATCAATAAAGGTTGTAAAATTGCCGCTATAAAATCGGGAGGATCTGCGGCAGGTAGCCGTGCGGCAAGTTCGCATACAGGTGCATTGGCAACATCAGATGTTGCTGTAGATGCTTTATTCAGAAAAGCGGGTATTGTACGTTGTCATAATCGGCAGGAATTGACAACCGTTTGTTCTGTTTTTATGCACCCTGAAGTAAAAGGGAAAAATATTGCTGTCATCACTCACGCCGGCGGTCCTGCAGTTATGCTTACAGATGTGTTGTCCAACAATGGGTTAGATGTTCCACATATTGAAGGAAAAGATGCAGACGAATTGCTGACAAAATTGTTCGCAGGCTCTTCGGTGGGAAATCCTATTGACTTTTTGGCAACAGGTACTGCTGAACAATTGGGGCATATTATAGACTATTGTGATACCAAGTTTGACAATATCGATGCTATGGTTGTTATTTTCGGTTCTCCGGGTTTGTTCCCCAATTGGGAAGTATATGAGGTATTGGACGAAAAGATGAAAACATGCAAGAAACCTATATTTCCGATTTTGCCGTCTATCATTAACGTGAAAGACGAAATTGAAGATTTTATCAAAAACAAACATAGAATCAATTTTCCGGAAGAATGTGTGTTCGGTAACGCTTTGGCCAAGGTGGTCAATACTCCGAAACCGCAACCGTTGAATCCGGAAATGCCCAAAATAGACCTTGCTGCCATTCGTAAAGTGGTGGATAATGCTGAAAACGGTTATTTGGGGTTGGAAGAAATCCGTACCTTGTTGGATGCTGCCGGCATTGCCAGAAAATTGGAGGTGGAAGTGGATAAAGAATCAGATGCGGTTGCATTTGCCCGTAAAGCAGGCTATCCTTTGGTAATGAAAGTTGTGGGACCTTTGCACAAATCCGATGTAGGCGGAGTGGTGTTGAATGTTAAAGATGAACAAACCGTAGTTCGTGAATTCAATAGATTGATAAAAATACCTGAAACTTATGCCGTGGAAATGTATCCAATGCTTTTTGGTACAGAAGTCTTTATCGGTGCTTCCAAAGAAGCGGGTTTCGGACATCAAGTGTTGTTCGGCTTGGGCGGTATCTTTGTAGAAGTGATGAAAGACGTGAAAGCGGCATTGGCTCCCGTTACTATTGATGAAGCAAAATCTTTAATCAAAACGTTGAAAGGTTATAAGATTATCCAAGGGGTAAGAGGGCAAGAACCTGTTAATGAAGATTTGTTTGCAGAAACAGTGGCAAGAGTTTCAGCCTTGGTGCAAGCCGCTCCTGAAATTGCTGAAATGGACTTGAATCCGTTGTTGGGTTCTCCAACTGCCGTAGTAGCCGTTGATGCCCGTATTCGTATAGAAAAATAGAATGAAGTGCACTCTTTGCATAGTTTTTGTCGCCTTGGGCATGTCTTTGTTTGCACAAACAAGTGCTGATGTGTTGATCAAAAAACAATTTTATCGGGCAGACAAAGGAGCTATTGTTGAATTTTATAAAACAAACAATAATACCTATGCGGCAAAAACTATGTGGCTAAAATATCCCACTGATAAGCATGGAAACGTGCGTACTGATAAGAAAAATCCACAAGTCAATCTGCAAAATAGGACGATTGTGGGTTTAGATGTTATCTATGATTTGAAATATGATAAGGGTGTATGGTCGGGAACGGCTTATCACCCTGATCATGGAATGACATGCAAAGTGGATATTTCTTTAACCAAAGAGGGAAATTTGAAACTAAAAGGTAGCAAGTGGGGAATTTCCAAAAGCGAAATTTGGCAAAGAGTAGAAGATGTTAATTATATAAAATACTGAAAATGAAAAATATATTAATAACAGGAGGAGCAGGATTTATTGGTTCGCACGTAGTGCGGTTGTTTGTAAACAAATATGAAAATTATCATATTTTCAATTTGGACAAATTGACTTATGCTGGTAATTTGGAAAACTTGAAAGATATTGAGAATAAATCCAATTATACCTTTATCAAAGGGGATATTGTTGATGCTCAGTTTATCAATGAATTGTTTCAAAAATATCAATTTGATGCTATAATACATTTGGCAGCAGAATCGCATGTGGACAGGTCTATTACTTCTCCTTTGGATTTTATATATACTAATATTATAGGAACAGCCAATTTGCTGAATGCCGCCCGTGCTATCTGGATAGACAAAATGGAAGACAAACGCTTTTATCACATTTCTACAGATGAAGTTTATGGTGCTTTGGGTGAGACCGGTGCTTTTGTAGAAACAACGCCGTATAGACCTCATAGTCCATATTCGGCATCAAAGGCAAGTTCTGACCATTTGGTAAGAGCCTATCATGATACTTTTGGTATGCCAAATGTAATTTCCAATTGCTCAAACAATTATGGACCAAATCAATTTCCAGAAAAGTTGATACCATTGTTTATTAACAACATTTTGCACAATAAACCGCTACCTGTTTATGGACAAGGTATGAATGTGAGAGATTGGTTGTATGTAGAAGACCATGCTAAGGCCATTGATGTGATTTTCCATAAGGGTAAAAGTGGGGAAACTTATAATATCGGTGGAAATAACGAATGGAAAAACATAGATTTGATTAAGAATCTAATTCAAATTATGGACGAAGAATTGGGACGCCCTGTCGGAACTTCTCTATCATTGATAACATACGTGAAAGACAGAGCAGGGCATGATTTGCGTTATGCAATAGATGCCACTAAACTAAAAACAGAGTTGGGCTGGGAGCCTTCTATTAAATTTACAGAAGGTTTTAGACTAACGGTGAAATGGTATTTAAACAATGAACAATGGTTGAAAAACGTTACCTCGGGGGATTATCAGAAGTATTACGAGGAAATGTATGCAAATCGTTAATTATTAATTGTCTTGAAACGGATTTTATTGTTTTTTTTTGTTCTTTTATGTTGTCGCAACTCTTTTGCACAATATGTGCTTATGCAGGTGGAGCGTGATACGGCTACGAATATATTGACCGAACAAGTAAAGTTTTTCAATATTCCTCAAGGCGGGAAAATGCGTTTTCAACAACGTATGTTGGGCGCTAATTATTGGTTGCAATGTAATTTTTCCACATTGTTGTGGGATACCAATGATGGAATATTAACTCTGATTTCGCCTCATTTTCCACTTGTTGATACCTTGCGTATTTCTTTCAGTGTTAAAACAGAAGATAGCGTTTCCATTCAACAATGGGGAGAGGCTGCTTTGATATGTGAGACGGCTCATGGAAAAGTTCACAAACAAGTATTGCCAGCCTATTCATTGTATATACAACAAGAACAGCAACAGCAATCATGCCAACAAGATACAATCGTATTTTCTGCAACAGAAATGCTTGGCGGATATTATTATGTACAAGTGTCTGCAATGCGGAATAAACAGTCAATGAAAGAAATGGCCAAGCAAATGCACATGCAAAAAGACGATGTTTTGCTTGAAAAAATAAAAGGAAAGTTTCATTGTTATTTCATTGGTCATTTCGCCACAAAAGAAATTGCCCAACAAAAGTTGAAGTATTATCACACTTATGCCAAAGATGCTTTTGTCGTTAAGGCTGATTAAGCAAAATCTAAGAATATCAAGAGTGAAGAAAATATTTGTAGCGATTATTGTTTTATTCATAGTTGTATTGGCAGGTTGCCAAAAGTATACAATTATAGTAGAGGCAAATAATGATTTGTGGGGAACAGTTACAGGTAGTGGTACCTATTCAAAAGGGACAGAATTGCAGATAACAGCAACTGCAAACAATGGTTATAAATTTATACAATGGAATGATGGACATGTAGAAAATCCACGTCAGGTTGTAGCAAATGCCAAATTGGTTTATACGGCTATATTCGCCAGTTTAAACGATGAAAAATCTTCTAATTGTTGGGTGATAAATACAGGTATAGCAGTTGTTGATGATTTGGCGAATGCTATGGTGAAGATAACCGGTGGAAGTTTCTTAATGGGGGCAAGCGTTGAAGATGAATATGCTTACTATGCCGAAACTCCGCAACACCAAGTAACGGTAAGTGATTTTTATATTTGCAAACATGAAGTTACCCAAGAATTGTGGCAAGCGGTTATGGATAGTTGTCCCAATTACAAAGGTGGTTGGAGTGAGGCTTATGGTAAAGGCGATAAATATCCCGCCTATTTTATCAGTTGGAACGATTGTCAATTGTTTATTTCAAAATTGAATGAAATGACAGGCATAGAGTTTCGTTTGCCAACTGAGGCCGAATGGGAGTATGCGGCAAGAGGCGGAAACAAAACCAAAGGTTATTGCTTTGCAGGTAGCAATAACCTTGATAATATTGCTTGGTATGTGAAAAATTCTGAGGGTAAAAATCATATTGTTATGCAGAAACAAGCCAATGAGTTAGGTTTGTACGATATGTGTGGCAATGTGTGGGAATGGTGTAGCGATTGGTATGGCAGCAATTACTATGCAGAAAGTAACAATAGTATTGATCCCAAGGGACCATTGGCAGATACAATAATTTCTTCGTTAGACAATGCTCGGGTCATTCGTGGAGGTGCTTGGGATTACTATCCAAGATTTTGTCGTTTGTCTTACCGAAATGGCTATTATATAGAGGATAGAGATTGTAATCTGGGTTTTAGACTTGTTGCTTCGCCAATAAAATGAGCCTAAAAAAGAATAGAGTAATATAAATGCTTCGGAAATATATTTATCGTTTCCATGGTGTTAAGCAAATCTATAGCATACATTTTTGGCTATAATTAGGTTTTATATTGATAAAATGCTTATCTTTGTTTTTTAGTTTGAAAAAATGAGATTGACAAAGATATTTTTTTTGATATGTTTATCCCTTTGTGTGTCTGTGTTTGCCCAACAGAAATACGATTTTGGTTTTACCTACAGCAAGGGAGTTCCTGTAATGGACGGTCAATATATATATTTTGATTATCCATTTTATGGAGGGATGAACGCTATGCAATTTGGTAGAATGGATTGTAATGGCGATGGGATTAAAGATTTAGTGGCATTCGATGTACATGGCAATCGTTTGAAAGTGTTTTTACAACAAGGTGATCAGTTTATTTTTGCTCCTCACTATAGTGCTTATTTCCCACAATTATCGGGTTTTATGCAATTGGTTGATTTTGATAAAGATGGCAAAGAAGATATTTTTACCTATAACAATGCAGGTATAAAGGTTTATAGAAATATTTCGGATACAATTCCCAAATTTGAATTATTTACCGACCGTATTTTATCCACCTATTATGCAGGCAGACCTAAAATAAATTTGTTTTGTACTCCTGCTGATTATTTGGTCATTCAAGATTTGGATGGTGATGGCGATGTGGACATTTTAGCTTTTTGGTCTTTGGGTAAATATGTTGATTTTCATAAAAATATGTCTATGGAAAGATATGGTAATTGTGCTTATCTGGATTTTGAGGTAGTGGACAGATGTTGGGGGCATTTTTCAGAAAGTGGTGAAGATAATCAAATACAATTGAATGATTATTGTTCGCAATCTGCCATAGACAAACAAAAACGGCATACCGGTTCCACTATGTTAGTGGGTGATTTTAATGGCAATGGCTTATTCGATTTAGTGCTTGGTGATATGGATTATCCTATGGTGATGTATTTGCAAAATGGTGGTACTGCCGATTCTGCACATTTCATTGCTGTTTCATCGGATTTTCCAACTGCCCAATGTCCGATAGATTTGTATGCTATGCCTTGTTCTATGTTGTTGAATATCAGTTCTGATACATTGAAAGATTTGTTGGTTTCGCCTTTTGATGTATCTTATAATAAATCAGAAAACAAGGAGAGTGTATGGTGGTATAAAAATGTTGGTACAAAACAAAATCCTGATTTTCAGTTGCAGACAAAAAGTTTTTTGCAAGAAAATATGTTGGATTTTGGCTCTTGTGCTTTCCCGATTTTTGCCGATATTGACAATGATGGTTTAATTGATTTGTTGGTTGGAAATGCAGGTTATTTTGATAGTGCAAGCACATCAGCGTATTCCTTAACTTGTCATTATTCTGCAAGTTTAGCCTATTTGAAAAATGTAGGTACAGCTCAATACCCAGAATTTAAACTGATTACAGATGATTTTTTGAATCTCCGTTCGCAAGGATATGCTATGTTGTATCCATCGGTGGCTGATTTGAATGGCGATGGTAAAAATGATATACTACTTTTGGTAAATGGAAATTATTTGCTTTATTTTGAGAATAATACCAATAATGGACAGATGTCATATCATACACCTGTGCCATATTTTTCCAACTTGAGTTTTGCCGATACGCTATATTCCATTCAATTGGTGGATATAAATAACAATGGTTTGATGGATTTGTTGGCAGGTACCAAAGGTGGAAAATTAAATTTGTATATCAACAAGGGAACTGCACAAAATGCTGATTTTTATTTGGATATTACAAATTTAGGTGGAGTTGATGTACGTGATTACGATAAGTCTTATTTCGGTTTTGCCACTCCGTATTTGTTTGAGGATAAATTGTTTGTGGGTACAGAAAATGGAAAAATAGTCTATTATGGAGCGATAAAATCCCGTTTGCACGAAACTTGGACACCTATAATTGAAGAACAATTTTATGTATTTGACAATCATGTGATTAAAATAAATGAAGGGATAAAAACTGCTTTGACATTAGCGGATATTAATCAAGATGGGTTTCCTGAAATGGTCGTAGGAAATTTAGCGGGAGGCTTGTCTTTCTTTTCTGGAGTTGAACCTCCGGATATTACGCTTAATGTGGAAGAAAATATTTTTGCAGATAAGGTTTCCGTTTATCCTAATCCTTGTACAGACTATGTTTTTTGTGAAAACACAATTGGGGAGAAAATAGTGCATATATCTATTTATAATATTGTAGGTCAGTGTTTAAAAAATGAAAAAATCAATCATACTTTTGCCAAAATTGATATGCAGTCATGGTCGGCAGGTGTATATTTTTTATTTATCAAGTTGCAATCCAACAAATTGCTTGTCAAAAAAATAGTAAAATATTAAGATGAAAAATAAAAAATGGTATTTATGGCTGATGGTTGCGATTGTTGTTACTCTTATCATCGTTGCTATTGTTCTGGTAATGAGAATGGATAATAAAGAAAAACAAGTTGATTTCCGCAATTTTCAAGTCATACAACAAGTTCAAACTTTGCGTATAGGTATTTTGCCCGATGAAATGGATTATTTTTTAGATGGAGGTAAAGTTGCTGGTTTCCAATATGAAATATTGGAAAATATGGCTTCGTATTATGGTCTGAAAACCAACTATATTGTCAATAAGACACAATGGGACAATATTTATTCTCTGTTGAATAACGAAGTTGATATTTTGGCAGTGAATATGCCTTATATGTTGGAATTAGATGTCTTTGTTGATTATACAGAATCTCATTCAAGTTCGCAACAAGTTATCGTTCAACGAAAAAATGATTTATTTTTTCAATATTCCAACCAAGGAAAACTTGCCTATATTGCCCATGATACCATTTGTCGAATGTTAATTCCTTATAAAATAGACAATACTATGATTCATTTGTTGAAAGACAGTGCTTTTGTTAATATTGCCTTGCTTTTGACAGACGAAAAAAATATGAATGCCGTTTTTGAATCCATTCTTCAAGACAGTGCAGATGTAACTATTTGTGATTCAAGATATTTTGCTAATCAACAAACAATAGATAAACGTATTGATTATCATGTTGTTGCAAAAAAAGAAAAGCAATATCATTGGTTGGTTTATCCTTCTAATCATACATTGTTGGATAGTGTGAATGTTTGGTTGAAAAATTTCAAACAAACCAAAACGTATAATATGTTGGTGGCAAAATATTACAATCCCAATTCACAATCGCATAAAAAAATCATAAATAACCGTTCTTTGCTAAAAAATAATTATATTTCCTCCTATGATGCTCATTTTAAGAAATATGCTCAAAAATATGAAATAGATTGGCGTTTGTTGGCTGCCGTTGCTTATCAAGAATCAAGATTTAAGCCTTCGCTTGTAGGACAAAAAGGAGCTTTTGGTATTATGCAATTAACCTCCCAAACATCTCAACATTTTGGAATAACTGAAATGGAAACCATTTCTCAACAGATAGAATCAGGAGCGAAAGTTTTGGCAAATTTTCAAGAAAAAATGCAAAAAAAAGGTGTTGATGAAGACAATCTTGTATATTTTGTTGTTGCAACTTATAATGCAGGTTTGGCACGTATGGAAGATGCTATGAAAATTGCTGAATTTCAAAAAAAAGATGCCACCCAATGGGAAAATGTCAAAGAGGCACTGTTGGATTTGAATAATAATGAAATTAGAAATTTAACTTATTTGAAAACAGGAAAGTATAATGCAAAGCATACCATCAAATATGTCGATGAAGTGTATATAAGATATGTGCATTATTGCAATTTGGTTGAATAGTTATTGTTCATACAACAAATTGCAACCTCTTAAATCGGCATTGTCAAAACGACCTAAAACTTCAAATTGATTGTTGCCTGTTAGTCGTCCAATATCTTGGGTAGCGATAAACGAACACGAATAAATATTGGCCAAATCAATAATATTGATGCCGCCTTTGTGTCCCAAAGGAACAGATTCTTTGGAAATAGGGTCTTGCATATCTCTCAATAGAACCTTCATCCATTGAGGACATGAAAATGTTGTACCATTGGTGCTATAGGCTTGAGATAATAGTTCTGCCATACCATATTCCGAGTAAATATGTGGTACAGATAATTTTGCCGATAAAATTTGGTGTATTTCCTGACGTGCCATTTCTTTTCTTCGGGTTTTCATGCCACCTGTTTCTATGACAATAAGTTCGGGAAAATCTATTTGAAATTGTTCCACAAAATCCAACAGGGCAAATGAAACCCCAAAGAGAATGGTTTTGATATGCTTGTCTCTCAAATAAGTGAGTTTTTGGGCTAAATCACTGAAATTGTATAAATAAAAATCATTGTATGGATTTTTGCTTTTTTGCATAAGTTTATCAACCATATAAACTAACGATGAATGTTGTCGTTCCAAATAAGAGGGAAGGAGTGCCAAAATGGCGAACTGCGATGGTTGACCTATAAATTGTTCAAAACAAGAAAGAAAACTTCGTTCATAAATACTAAAGTCTGCAATATAATGTACAGATGGAGTTTGCGAAGTTGTTCCGCTGCTTTCAAAATATTGATTTTCATCAACTTTCTTTGTCGCTATTTTGTGGAATTTAAACATGGAAATAGGTAGAAAAGGAATGTCTTCTATTTTGTTTATCTGTTTGGTGTCAATATTTAACAAATGGATATAGCGTTGATATATTTCAATGTTTTTATATTGATAATCAAATATTTTTAATGCTAAAGATTGAAAATCTTCATCATTTTTTATGTTAAAAATATCGTTGATTAAAGTATTAATTAGCATAGAGTTTAAACAAAAAGTTCTATGGAACGATTAAAAATGCCATTTAAAAATGCAAGGGTCATTCCGTAATTGGAAACGGGAATATGTGCATTTACAATAGTTTTAATTCTATTTTGCACCTGTTTGTCTGTAACCATACAAGCTCCGCATTGAATGGCGAATGAATATTGGTGTAAATTTTCGGGTAGCGGACTTAATGAACTGACAAAGTCAAAATGCAGGTGTTTGCCTGTTACTTTTTGAAGTAAATTAGGAATTTTATAATGTCCAATATCTTGACAATGAATAGGATGAGAACAAGATTCCAGCAATAAAACATGGTCGTTTTCTTTTAGATTCATAATATGTTGAGTACCATGTAGATATTCATCAAAATAACCTTTGGAACGAGCCAAAATAATACTAAAACTTGTTAATGGAATATCTTGGGGAACAATTTTGTTTACTTCTCCAAAAGCCTGACTGTCTGTAATTACTAATTTAGGTGTTTCTGTTTGCAAATAACAACTCAATTGCTGGGGTTGTAGGGATATGCAAATGGCTTCGTTATCTAAAATATCTCTGATAGTCTGTATTTGAGGTAAAATCAACCTGCCTTCAGGTGCCTCCTCGTCAATGGGCATAACAAGTACAACTTTATCGTTTTTGTTTATCAAATCTCCAATGAGAGAATGGGTTTGGTAGGCACTTGGGGGTGTTATCTCTACGATTTTATTAATCAGATTATCAATGTTTTCTTTTGTCTTGCTGTTTGTTCTTACTATGGGTACATTGTAGGCTTGCAACAATGTTTGGGTATGTGGCATCATTGGGGCAATGTCTTCTTTGTTGTGTACAAACAGAAAAGGAATATTTGCTTGTTGAAATTTTTTGCAAAGCGTTTGTTCTTCTGTAATAAATTCATTATCAGAAAGGACAACAATTGCAACATCTATGGTTGGAATTACTTGTAAGGTTTTTTCTATGCGTTGTCTGCCCAAATCGCCTTCATCGTCAATGCCGGCAGTGTCAATCAAAACTGTTGGACCAATGCCAAAAATTTCCATTGTTTTTTTTACAGGGTCGGTTGTTGTGCCTGCTTTTGGACTTACAATGGCTATGGGTTGATTGCACAAGGCGTTGATTAACGAACTTTTACCTTTGTTCCTCCGTCCAAAAATGCCTATAAATACTCGTTTGGTTTTCATGGTTGTATGTATTTAAATAAAAAGACAAGCATCACCATAACTCAAAAAACGGAAATGATGATTTAACGCATAATTATAGATGTTTTTCCAATCTTCCCCAACAAATGCCGCTATCAACAACAACAAAGTGCTTTTGGGCTGATGAAAATTGGTTATCAATCCTTTTACTATTTGTGGGTGATAATAGGGGGTAATCATAATTGAGGTGGACAAATGCAAAACATCCAGATGTTGTCCGTTCATGTAATCTAAAATAGTCCGAAGAGCAATTGCTTGATTGATAGGTTTAAGATTTTTGTTTTCATATACTTCCCATTGGGAAAGGTGAAACAATGATTCATCTATATATTGCTGTTGTTTTATCCAATTGTGCATTTTCACGCCAATCCAGTATATGCTTTCCAAGGCACGAGTTGATGTCGTACCAACTGCAATTATTTGTTTATCAGATTGTTTTATCAAATTTTCAAGAGTTGTTTTCCACAATAGTATTTGTTCAGTGTGCATGAGGTGGTTTTCTGCATATTCCTCATTGACAGGTTTGAATGTTCCGGCTCCTACATGCAATGTAATTTGCTCTGTTTCAATGTTTTTTTCTTTTAAATTGTTTAAAACCTCTTTCGAAAAATGCAAACCGGCTGTAGGAGCGGCTACAGAACCGTTTTCTTGAGCATAGATGGTTTGATAACGTTCTTTGTCAGTATTTTCCGCTATTCTTTTGATGTAGGGAGGCAAGGGTGTTTGGCCAACCATTTCAATTATTTCGGCAAAGGTGAGATGCGGGGGACTCCACGTGAACTTGACCCGAAAGGCATCTTCCGTTTGCGAGATTCGTTCTACATTTAAAATTCCTTTTTCTCCTTGATATTTAAATCTATAAGATAATATGTTTTTAAATCTTTTGTTGTTTCCGATATAGCACATCCATTCTGTTTCCGCTTGACTTTCAAATGCAATGCTATGAATAGTGGAAGGGGAAATGGGTTCCAAGCAAAATATTTCTACCGTTGCACCGCCTGCGGTTTTGAATTGCAGACGTGCCTGAATAACCTTTGAATTATTGAAAACCAACAAATTATTTTCATTAATATATTGGGATATATGTTTGAAAATATCTTCTTGAATATGTTTATCTTTGTAAATAAGCAATTTGGATTCATCTCTTTTTTCACAGGGATAGAGTGCTATCTTTTCTTGTGGCAAAGGATAATTAAAGGCTTCTATGTTGGTCAAATCTTTCATTTATTGCTTTTATAATCAGATTATTATCTATGTCATTCATACATTTGAAATGTTTTTGAGGGCAATGTTTGAATCCCAATTTGGAACAAGGTCTGCATTTCAGATTGTTGTTTTCAATAATATCGTACAATTTATCAGGCATATATGGGTACATGCCGAAAATAGGTACTGTATTGCCCCAAACACTGACAATTGGTGTGTGCAGGGCGGCGGCAATGTGCATCAAACCAGTGTCGCCCGTGAGTAAAAGCCTGGCTTTGGAAATGCAGGCTGCAGATTGATTGATAGTTAGTTTGCCGCAGAGATTGTCTATTTGTTGGGCAGGGAGATTTTTGCGAAGCATTTCAGCCTTGTTATCATCGTTTTTTCCGCCTAACAGTACTATTTTGGGTGAAATTTGGCGACAAATATCTATGAGTTTCTCTATCGGTATTTGTTTGGTTTCGTGCTGACTGCCCATCGCTATGGCAATAAAAGGTTCTGATAATAAATAATCTATCGGAACAAAATCTTCTTCTGTCAAGAAAAAATCCAAGCCCTTGCCGTCATTGGTTAGGATAAAAGGCAGTTTGTCGGTACAAGCCAAATATCTGTCCACAATATGTATGTGAGGCAATCTGTTTATTTTCATATGCACCAAGAGCCATTTCTTGAAATTCAATTTTTGGAGTCTGCTTGTAGGAACATGTAGTTTTTTTGTGATTTTTAATGTTCTAAAATTATTCTGTAAATCAATAATATAATCGAAATTTTCTTGTATTAACTCAGTAGTAATATTCGTATGATACTCGTGAATTTTATCTATATAACTGTTGTTTTTCAACAAAGAAACAAAGGCGGGTTTGGTGAGATAGTGAATTTGCGTATTCGGTTGGGCTTTTTTGATACATCTCAATACCGGACTTGTGAGTACAATATCGCCGATACTACTTAATCGAATGATTAAAATCTTCATTTACTGATTAATAATAATAAGTTCTATCGGTTGGTTTTTTGATTTTTTCGGTGTTTTCCGATTTTTTCTCATTAAACATAACGATAAGGTACAATGACAATGAATTGTTGTATTGTTTCCGTGTTTGTTCGTTGTAGTAAGCCGTTTGGTTGAAATGCCGTGTGCGGATGGGTACCATGGAATATTCAAAGCGGAAACCTGCTTTGAGTTGTTGCCATATTCTCACACGAATATCCACTAATACAGACCAATCGTTGGACTTAGGGGCGACAACAGTATCATTGTCATAAACGCGTTTGATATCGTATTCTATTTCTTTTACATTAACCAAACGGCTATATTGAAACCCTGCTGCAATTGACCAAATCTGCCGATGGGTATATTGGAACAAAACAGGAATGGAAATATAGTCCAAATTAAGTTTGTATTTGAATTTTACCCCATAACGCCAATCGGAAGTGTCTATATTATAATCAAATTGACGTTGTCTTGCGCCTTTTTGATTATACAAAATCTCCATGGAAACAGACCAATTTTTTTTAGGATTGTATTTGTCAAAACTGAAAGGAAACATAACTCCCAAGCCTGCTTTTACACCGACTTTTTTGAAACCGGCTTCCATATCTCCGTCAACTTGGGTGAAATTTGCCCCCGCAATAATCTCTCCCTTGAAGCGTTGGGCATGTAGCCATGTGCAACAAAACGAGATGAAAATAAGTATATATATTCTTTTAAAAGACATACAAAAAATAATTCACAAATAATAACGTATATTTTTTTGTTATATTTTGTCGGAAGCCAAATTTGTTATTTTATGCACGATAGATTTTGTCGGGATTTTATATAAAAAAGATGTGGCATGATGCGTCTCATTCTTAATTGTAGGGCTGTCATATTATGATAGCCATGTTTTTTTACCAAAACTTTTTCCTCCTCCACAAAAAAATGTTATCTTTACAAAATTAAAAAATAAAAAATAAAAAAGAGAAACAATTAGGTATGAAAAAATTAACATTTTTAGCAATGGCAAGTCTGTTGTTGTTTACGGCTTGTAAAAAAGAGGTTGTCATAACCGTCCAATCCAATAATGAATCTTGGGGTAAGGTTTCAGGCGGTGGCACTTATCAAAAAGGAGAAGAAATAACAATAAAGGCAACCCCTACGATGAGTATCTATAAGTTTGTAAAGTGGGAAGATGGCAACACGGACAATCCTCGTACCATCGTTGTGAAAAAGGCGGCTACCTATACGGCTGTTTTTGAGCAGAGTGGTGGAGCCCCCGGACCGATATACATAATATCTTCTTTTTCTGTTTCAGATACCACCCAAGTGATATTTTCTCCGGGCAATTTGCAGTGGAGTGCCAAAAATGGGGGCAGTACAGCCACAACCCATGCGGTGGCAGGAGGCGGTACTGCTGCAGGCACATGGCGGTTTGCTCCCAACCAGTGGGATACCATTGGTGCCAACAATAAAAATATTTCTTCCACATATAGCGGTTGGATAGACTTGTTCGGCTGGGGAACCAGTGGATATAATAACAAATATCCGTATATGACCAGCACGGCACCCAGCGATTATGGCAATGAAAGTAACAATATATCAGGTACCAATTATGACTGGGGTGTTTACAATGCCATTTACAATCCTGTTACACAAACCACTGATGTCCCGGGTACATGGCGTACCTTGACAAAGGATGAATGGTTTTATTTGATAAATACCCGTGTTACTTCTTCCGGTGTACGTTATGCCAAAGCGGTTGTAAATGGAATAAATGGTTTAATAATTGTTCCGGATGATTGGAATACATCTGTATATGCCTTACAAAGTACGAATACAGCAGAAGCTGCATTTACGACGAATAATAATATCAGTTCTGATGATTGGACGAACATGGAGAATGCGGGTTGTGTCTTCCTTCCTG
>CAJOFD010000023.1 GCA_905233585.1 uncultured Bacteroidales bacterium | reverse complement strand
ACACGTTCACCCGAGCCGCCGCAAATATCACATCTAACCCTTGATTGTGCCATAATAGACGTGGCACACAATGTCAAACAAATTATAAATAACTTTTTCATTTTATTTAGTGCCGGTTATATACCATCGGCACGTCGGTTTTTGTTAAAAATTTTATTAATTGAATTAAATTGTTTTGTTTGTGCCGAATGTTTTTTGGAAAAATTTGCACATAAAAAAGCGTGGCACTTTTCGCTTTCATCGGACTTCTTGAGGTCTTGAACGTACCTGACATTCCCAATTACAACGAGTAAAGCCCACGCCTGTTGGCGGGAGCGCCGTTGCTTTACTCTGGGAATGTCCAATTGAAAGTGTTCAAGTTTCAAGAAATCCAGTGTTAAGCTACTTCGCTTTTCCCTATTTTATAATGTACAAACTAAATTTTATTATCTTTCTGTATTTCAGTTATTTTTTTGTTAATATTCCAATTCATTACAGCATTCACTCCATATTATGAGAAAATACGTTGCAAAAATACAACTTTTTTATAAAAAAATTAATAGTAAGGTCAAAAAATGTCGGATATAGATTCAACAATATCGTTATATAGTTTTCTTCTCATTTGGGAACGTTTCTATTTTATGTAATCCAATAATAGGCTGTTACCGTATGGGCAACAGCCTATTATATGAAAACATGCTATGCTATAATAGCATTTTATTTCTGATTTTTCAACAAATCTCTAATTTCAGTCAGTAAGATTTCTTCTTTGCTTGGTTCTGCAGGAGCAGGAGCGGGTTCATCTTTCTTTTTCTTTGTTACTCTATTGATGCCTTTTATCATCAAAAAGATACAGAAAGCGATAATCAAAAAATCAACACAATTTTGGATAAAACTCCCATAAGCAAAAACAGCAGCCCCTGCTTCTTTTGCCGCAGCCAACGTTTCATATTTTTCACTGCCCAAATTGAGAAACAGATTGGTAAAATCAATACCGCCTGTCAGTTTACTAATCAATGGCATAATAATATCGTTCACCAAGGAAGTAACAATCTTACCGAAAGCCCCGCCAATGATAACACCGACAGCCATATCCATCACATTTCCACGTACTGCAAATTCTTTAAATTCTTTTAAAATACCCATTTTTTCTTTTTTCTTTTAAGACTTCACTATTATTTCTTTTTCATCTCGTGCCGAAGTCAGTTTAACACCAAATGAAAATTATTGCAAAGTTAGCAAAATTTTATCACATAAATTGTCAAAATATTAAAAACCTATTCCAAAATATTGGAACCCTTGTTTTTCCATATCTTTTTTATCATAAATATTTCTGCCGTCAAAAACGAGCGGATTTTTCATCACCTTTTTCACCACTTCCCATGCCGGCATACGGAATTCTTTCCATTCTGTTACCAGCAACAAAGCATCAGCATCGTTTACTGCACTATATATATCCTTGCAATATTGTATTTTTTCGCCGACAATTCTTTTGGCTTCATTCATAGCAACCGGATCGTAAGCTTGAATTTTACAACCTGCATTTAACAACTCTCTTATCAGGACAATAGACGGAGCCTCTCTCATATCATCGGTTTCCGGCTTAAACGAAAGTCCCCACAATGCCAAAGTTTTACCTTTTAAATCGCCATTGAAATAATCTTTAACCTTATGATAGAGAATCTGTTTTTGGTTTTCGTTCACTTCTTCGACAGCGGAAATCACTTTCATCGGACAACCATGTTTCTCTCCAATTTTAATCAACGCTTTCACATCTTTTGGGAAACAAGAGCCACCGTAACCGCAACCGGCATACAAAAATTTGTTTCCAATTCTATTGTCGGTGCCAATTCCTTTTCTTACCATATTAACATCTGCCCCGACTTTTTCACAAAGATTGGCAATATCGTTCATAAAACTGATACGGGTTGCTAACATCGCATTGGCGGCATATTTTGTCATCTCCGCAGAAGCAATATCCATAAAAATCACACGAAAATTATTCAACAAGAAAGGACGATACAATTTTGTCAGAAGTTCTTCCGCCCGCGGACTTTCCACACCTATCACCACTCTATCAGGGCTCATAAAATCTTTTACGGCATTGCCTTCTTTCAAAAATTCCGGATTGGAAGCCACGTCAAAATCAATGTTCAAATTCCGCTTTTGCAACTCATTCTTTATGGTTTCTTTTACCAATTTGGAAGTTCCGACAGGCACCGTACTTTTTGTTACAACAAGTTTATATTCATTCATATACATGCCAATTGTTTTGGCCACTTCCAAAACATATTGCAAATCAGCGCTACCGTCTTCATCAGGAGGTGTTCCCACGGCCGTAAAAATAACATCTGCATCACTAAGAACATCTTTCAAAGAGGTGGAAAAATTCAATCGTCCTGCTTTGTAGTTTTTTTCTACAATATCTTCCAAGCCCGGTTCGTATATCGGCAAAATTCCCTTTTTCAGGTTTTCCACTTTTTTTTCGTCAATATCAATACATATTGTAGGAATGCCCATTTCAGAAAAACAAGCACCCGTAACCAAACCGACATATCCTGTTCCAACAATTATCGTTTTCATACTATTATTTATTTTTCAATGTCTATATACTCTTTTAAAAATTTTGCGGTATAGCCCACCTTTTTTTTGACAATCTCGTTAGGGGTTCCTTGTGCGACAATATTTCCACCGCTGGCAGTTCCGCCTTCTGGTCCCATATCGATAATCCAGTCGGCAGTTTTGATAACATCCATATTATGTTCCACCACCAAAACAGTATTGCCTTTGTCCACCAATCTATTTAAAACAGACAGCAAAATACGAATATCCTCAAAATGTAATCCCGTAGTAGGTTCATCTAATATATAAAAGGTATTGCCTGTATCTTTTTTGCTTAATTCTGTCGCTAATTTTATTCTTTGAGCCTCTCCACCTGACAAAGTGGTTGATTTTTGTCCCAAATGCAAATATCCTAATCCGACATTGACAACCATTTTCAATTTTTCTGCAATGGAGGGAATGTTGGCAAAAAACTCAACAGCCTCATCAAAGGTCATTTCTAAAACATCATTGATAGACTTTCCTTTGAATCTGATTTCCAAAGTTTCTTTATTGTAACGTTTTCCATTACAAATGTCACAATGTACATATACTTCAGGCAAAAAATTCATTTCAATTGTTTTTACGCCTGCTCCTTTGCATACCTCACATCGTCCACCTGATACATTAAAAGAAAATCTTCCGGGTTTGTAATTGCGTATTTTCGCCTCTGGCAAGGTAGAATAAAAATTTCTTATCAGGTCGAAAACACCTATATACGTTGCCGGATTCGAACGCGGTATTCGCCCAATCGGTTGCTGATTTATTTCTATCACCTTGTCTATATATTGCAAACCTTCAATACTATCATAAGGCAAAACATTTTTGTCGGAATGATAAAAAGCATTACTTAAAATAGGATACAATGTTCCATTTATCAAAGAAGACTTACCGCTACCAGAAACACCTGTTACACAAATAAATACACCTAACGGAAATTTTACTGTCAAATTTTTTAGGTTATTGCCCTTGGCTCCTTTCAAAACAATTTTTTTCCCATTGGTCTTGCGTCTTTGCTTGGGTATTTCAATGGTTTTTCGTCCGGCAAGATAATCCCCCGTTAAAGAATGAGCTTGGCATATTTGCTCAAAAGTTCCTTCTGCCATTATTTTTCCACCATTAAGCCCCGCTCCTGGACCTATATCCACGATATAATCAGCAGCTTTCATAGTGTCATAGTCATGTTCCACCACCATTACAGCATTGCCTGCATTTCGGAGTGCTTGGAGGGCATGTATCAACTTTTGATTATCTCTTTGATGTAAACCTATGCTCGGTTCATCCAAAATATACAAAACATTCACCAAATTGGAACTGATTTGCGTAGCCAATCTCAATCGTTGGGCTTCTCCGCCTGAAAGTGTTTGCGATGACCTGTTCAAAGTTAGATAATCAATACCCAAATCCAACAAACATTTCAATTTTTTATTGATTTCTTGTACAATATCTTTTGCAATAAGCGTTTGTTGTTCAGACAGATAATCGTTGACATAAAGCATCCATTGTTGCAAGGAAACAATATCCATATTCGCAATATCAACAATACTTTTGTTGTCAATACGAAAATAGGTCGCTTCTTTTTTCAAACGTCCACCGTTGCACACATCACATGTTTTCAAATGCATAAATTGTTGTGCCCATTTGCGGATATTTGCAGGAGCATCATCGCTTGAGTTTTGTGCAATAAAATTAGCAATACCCTCATAATTAACGCCATAAGTTATTCCCGATGCATTCTTCATGGTTATGGGTTCAGAGGTGCCATACAAAATAAGATTGATAGACGATTCGTCTATGTTAGCAATAGGTTCATCTAAAGAAAAATTATAACGTTGTGCAATAGATTCCAATTGTTTAAAAATAGGCGAAGCCGTTTTTTTGCCCAAGGGAGCAATGCCCCCATCGTTTATTGATAATTTAGGATTGGGAATTATTTTTTCTATATTTGCCATTACCACCGTTCCCAAGCCATTGCAATGCGGACAAGCCCCAAACGGAGAGTTAAAAGAAAACAAATTGGGCTCCGGATCTTGGTAAGAAATGCCGCTTGTAGGGCACATCAAAAACTTGCTGTAATTAGCAATAGTATTGTCTTTTGAAGTTTGTATCATCAAACTGCCTTTTCCATATTTCAAGGCAGTTTTAATGGAATTGACCAGTCGTTGTTCCGATTGGCTGCCTACGATCAATTTGTCTATTTTTATTTCAATAGAATGAGCTTTATACCTATCAACTTGCATGCGTTGAGTCAATTCTTTCAATTCTCCGTCAACTCTCACCTGTAAAAAGCCCCAACGCTGTATTTGCTCAAACACTTCACGGAAATGTCCTTTTTTTCCCTTGGCAATAGGAGCAAACAGGCTTATTTCTTGCCCTTTATATTTATCTTTTATAAGTTGTATAACTTGATTCTCGGTATATTTAACCATCTTTTCGTTAGTAACATACGAATAGGCGGTCGCTACCCTTGCATAGAGCAATCTCAAAAAATCGTAAATTTCTGTAATTGTTCCTACCGTAGAACGTGGAGAGCGGCTGATAGTTTTTTGTTCTATGGCAATAACAGGGTTCAAGCCCGTTATTTTATCAACAGCAGGACGTTGCATTTCTCCAATAAATTTTCTTGCATAGGGAGATAATGTTTCCAAAAAACGTCTTTGTCCTTCTGCATATATCGTATCAAATGCCAACGAAGACTTACCGCTACCCGACAAACCTGTAATAACCACAAATGATTTACCGGGTATGGTCAAAGAAACATTTTGCAAATTATGTTCTTTTGCCCCTAATACAATCAAATTTTCCTCTTTTATATTTGTTTCGTGAGCCATTGGCTATCAGTCTTCTGTATAAAAAATAATTTTAGGGTTTATCAACTCATATTTTTCCATATTTTCATCGGATTCAAAAGCCTCTCCAACATACACCGAACCATCCGGTTTGGTTTGTTTTATCTGTCCTTTTGAATAAATGCGATGTGTAGTCATATCCCATATCATGTGTTCAGACTCTATTATTTCTCCGTTTTTATGATTGGTAATCACCACATTACGTTTTGCTTCCATCAGTTTTTTGTCTTCATAATTGACACCATAATCTGCCGTTAAGGTTACATTCTTTTCCCCGAAATCATCATAAGCAACAATAATCAGCCCTTCAGGGGTTTCATAATATTTTTCGGGAAATATATAATGGTCTAGACGCTTAAAAACAAACTCATAGTTTAACAAACCATTCGTACTCATCAGCAAGTGCATATCCATAGAGGTTTCATCTGGCATATTTTGTTTGTTTGTCAATGAAGCCACTTCTGCAATATCATTGCTGCAACTACAACAAAACACGGCAATAAGTACCAAGACTATTGCCATGTTTTGAATAGCATGTTGTTTCCAACCCATTTGTTTAACGAATAGTAGTGGTCTCGTTTATCCAACAGCCAACTCTGTAGCTATCACCTTTTTTCAGTCCAAGTTGGAAATAGGTGGATACAGCAGGGAAACGTCCACTGATAGATGAAATACGTTTTTGAGCATCTTCGGCAAGCGAAGGATCTATAGCTTTGGCTTTGTTGTATTTATCAACAGCAGCCCAATAAACCGAACCCGGAATGTCCAAACCCGAACATGCACCTGCAGAACCTGCATACAAATCACCTATCAACATATAAGCACGACCATCATTCGGATTGAGCTTCAATATTTTATATGCAGTTTCCCTTGCTGCTGAATATTGATTCAATTGTTTTTGGCATTCTATCATAATAATGTATGCGGTAATCTTATCCGATTCTTTTTCATACATCGAGATAGCCTCATTCAAATAATTCAAAGCCGCACTATATGCTTTTTTCTTCATATTGATTCTTGCCATATTGAATGCCAAATTAGCATTAGGTTTGATTTGGTAAAACGCTTCTACTGCATCTGAAAACAATTGGTTGTCTGTGCAACCTTGTTTTGCAAAGAATTTAATAATTTGTTTCAACAAACGTTCATCGGTTTTGTTACTTTCAAACTTTTTGCCATAAATATCCATCAACACATCACATTGAGCATATTTGGAAAAACGTAAGTCCAAATTATTGGAAACGTTGATATATTGTTTCCATGCATGAGCGGTTTTGGCAGAATCGGCTGCTCTTTCTTCATAAATTACAGCATATTCATCAGGAGTAACAACTCCGCTGTCCAAATCTTCTCTCAATTTGTAAATGGCACGCATAGAAGCCTCATGTTTCAATTCACAGGTATCTATTTGACTATTCAATACATCTGTAATTTTATCATAAGCATCTATCATGATTTCTGTTGGCAATTTGTCTAATTTCATCTTGTTTTCACTTGCTTTGAAATATACATCCAACACTTGAGCGGAAGTTTTCTCGCCATCTAAATCAATTGATTGACCAAGTACATCATAAATTCTTTGATATTCTTTTTTGGCATAGTATTTATACAAATAAATACCTATACGCCCTAGAGCATATCCTTCATCTTGAGGATAACATTTGATTCTTAAATCAAACAAATCGAACAATTCTTTGATATATTGTTCTCTAAGAGCTGTATCATCACCGGCTTCTTTTATTTTATATTCCAAAATATCCGGACCGTTGGCAAAGATATTTTTAGAAGCCATCGGGCAATTTTCTTTTACCCATTTCCATGGTTCATAAGCATCTTTGTAATTTTTTTGTTTAAAAACCTCACGATACAACGACAATTGTGTCTTACATTCGTCTGGTTCTTTTCCATATTTGTCATCTGCACTTTGTGCCCACCCTGTTGTTGAAAGCATTGAGAACATAAAACCAATCAATGCCAATTTCTCTATCCTTTTCATTTTCTTTATCATTTTGTGGTTATTCTTCTATTATTTATTTTAATCTAATTTTATTCTTTGATACCATTTTTCATGCAGTCGCACATTAAACATCACGGTAAAATAATTTTCTTGAATCAAATCTTTTTTAGTTGTTCCCAGTTGTCCATACTCCAATATTACGCCCAAACAAGTTTTACTCTTCTTTAAAGGAAATACAATTCCAAAATTTATGCCAAACTTATCTATTTGCGTATTATTCAACATCAATCTTGTCAATTCATAATTAGCACCTACACTAAAAGTTATTCTGGCTAAATAATTTGAACTATTGTATTTAGGGGTAATACTGCCACCCAAGGCAAATTTGTAAGCATCTGTGAGCGTTGTATCGGCGTTGCCTCCATCTTTATATTGACTCCAATTGGTCCAAGTAAAATTGGCTTCAATATGAAATTTGTTGGGTTTTGCCCAAGAAAATCCTGCTCCGATAGATTGGGGCATTTGATAAGTTTTTTTAAGTTCATCTTGAGGATACAAAGTATCCAACAATGTAGGAGAAAGAGCATTGATATTACCTAAATATGTTGTTGTCAGATTTACACTCTTATTCCAAAATTTCAATGGCGGTGTATAAACCATACCCAAACCTATCAACCATTTATCTTTTATGGGTATCATATACTGCAAACCTGCCGTCAAATAAAATCCTTTGATTCTATTGGTTCCATCAAATTTGGCACTAACAGCATTTGCATTTTCAAAATTCATTGTTCTTGATTTTTCATATTTACCAAATATAAAAGAAGTATTTATGCCTATAGACAAACCTTTGTATAAACGAAAAGCGTTGCCCCAATATATTTCATTCAAACCGCCGGAGCCAGTATAATGGGTCTCGTAGGCTCCTATTGTTGCTATCGTATCATAGTCGGCAACATCGTATGTCATATGGGTGAAAGGCTGATAGCCTATAACAGTTTTCCACCATTTGGTTGCAGAAATTCCTATTGACAAATAATCAATATAAACCGTTGAACCCTTTTGTGAAATTGCCCCCGTTCTAAGCGTATGTGTTTTAATAGAGAAAGCCCCTTCCACCAAACAAGAAAGAGTATCAAAGGCTATATATGCAGCGGGATTGGCAAAATTTATAGCCGTTGCAGACTGAAAAGCATAGCCAACGCCCCCCATACCAAGCACCGTTCCGGAAGTACGTACCGACATATCCCCCATTGCAAATCGCGAATATGGAGAATTAAGATGATTTTGAGCATTTATCGGGAACGAAAAAAAGCCCAAAAACATTACCATAAAAGTCAAAAAACAACCTATTTTCCTATTTTTCAACATTATAATCTAATATTCGATTCAAACCAAACATCACTAAATTCGGAAATGCAAATATCTCATTTTTTATTGAATTTTTAAACATATTTGCATCGCCTCCCGTTAAAATAATTTGCACATTGGAATATTCCCGTTTGTAGCGTTCTATTTTTCCGTTACATTCATCTATGATACCTTGCATAACACCCGTCAAGATAGCGGTTTCGGTATTATTGCCCATCAAACTGTTTGTCCAAAGAGGTTCTACCATCGGCAATTGAGCGGAAAAAACATTCAAAGCATTGAGTCGCATCATCATTCCCGGAGAAATTGAACCACCCAAATATTCCGCCTTACTGTTTATAAAATCAAAAGTTATGCATGAACCCATTTGAATAATTAGAACATCTTTGTGAGGAAAAACAGCATTGCCTCCAATCGCAACCGCCAATCTGTCTGTTCCCAAAGTTTGGGGTGTTTGATATTTATTGACAATAGGAATAGGCGTTTGGGCATTCAAAGCAATAAAATTAAAATTAGCCTCCAAAAACAACAGCACCTTGTTTTCCACGGGAACCACACTGGCCAATATGGCATTCTGTACATTGCAGGCTTTGTGTTGATTGACAAAAGCAACAACATCTTTGTGGGTTAAGGTTGTTTTTCTGACAAAATCAACCTCCTCATTTCCATTGAGAATAGCCATTTTTTGTGTCGTATTTCCAAAATCAAGCACTAAATTCATCTTTTCTAAATCGTTTTTGTCGTTAGAATTTGTTTGGCTATTTTCAAATCATTGGGAACGGTAATTTTTATATTGGTATATTCTCCGTCCACACAACAAATAGACTCACCCATGGCTTCTACCACAGTAGCATCGTCGGTAAATTGAGGTATAAAAGACTGTTGATAGGCTTTTTTCAGCGTTTTACAAGCGAACACCTGCGGTGTTTGCACCAACATCAAATTTTCTCTGGGAAGACCTTGTGTCCCTGTTGCGGTGAGCATTCTGACTGAATCTATCATTTTACAAGCCGCTATCACATTCTTTTTTTCTTTTTCCGCCACAGAAAAACAACGTTCTATCAAAGCCTTGGAAACACAAGGGCGAACAGCATCATGCACGGCAACAAGACCATTATTCGGCAAATGTTGTGTTGCATTTTTTATAGACTCAAAACGTGTTTGACCTCCTGCAACCAACTGATGAGGAATATCAAAATGATATTTGAGTTGCAATTTGTTCCACAAATTCATTGTTGTAGCAGGCAAAACAAGAATAATTTCGTCAACACAAGAGGCAAAAACCTTCAAAGTGTGCATAATGACAGGCAATCTGTTGATACAAACAAACTGTTTGGGTTGCGACATTTGCATTCGCTGCCCGCTACCACCACCTGCTATAATTGCAAATCTTTTCAAATTAAATCACTAACATTGCATCGCCATAGGTAAGAAATCTGTATTTTTCTGCGATTGCTTCCTTGTAGGCTTCCATTATCAATTCATATCCACCAAAAGCACATACCAACATCAACATTGAAGATTGTGATGGATGAAAATTAGTAATCAAATAATCGGCAGTACTAAAATCGTATGGAGGAAAAATAAATTTATTTGTCCAACCATGATAGGGTTTTAGTTTACCGCCCACATAACAAGAAGACTCCATTGCTTTCAATGTTGATATGCCCACAGAACATATTTTTTTATGATTGGCCCGTGCTTTGTTGATAATATCAGCAGTGGCTTCGCTAATAAAATATTCTTCCGAATCAATCTTATGTTTTGCCAAATCTTCCACATCAATATTTTTAAAATTACCAATACCTACATGGAGGGTTAAATCAGCAAAATCAACGCCTTTTAGTTCCAAACGTTTCAACAGCATCTTGCTAAAATGCAAGCCTGCCGTTGGAGCAACCACAGCACCTTCGTTTTTGGAATAAATAGTCTGATAATACTCCTCATCTTCCGGGACTATATCTCTAATACGTTGAATGGAATCGGGAACAGGGGTTTTGCCCAAACCGAATAAGGTTTTCTTAAAATCATCGTGAGAACCATCATACAAAAATCGCAAGGTACGACCTCTTGATGTGGTATTGTCAATCACTTCCGCTTCCAATATACCATTGCCGAAATACAACTTGTTGCCGATTCTGATTTTTCGTGCAGGGTCCACCAAAACATCCCACAAACGGCTTTCTTCATCTAACTCCCGCAAAAGAAAAACATTGATTTTTGCTCCTGTTTTTTCTTTTTGACCATTCAGCAATGCAGGAAAAACCTGTGTGTCATTTCTTACCAAAACATCATCTTCATCTAAATAATCGATAATATCTTTGAAAACTTTGTGTTGAAATGTACCTGTACGTCTATCAACAACCAATAATCTCGCTTCATCTCTTTCTTCAGTTGGAAATGAGGCAATTAACTCTTGCGGTAAATGATATTTAAATTGCGATAATTTCATTATGTATGTATGTTTTTGAAATAATTTCTTACATTATATTTACATGAATAAATATAACGAAAATATATCATATTTTATTATACAAAAACAAAATATTTTTTACTTTTTTTATAAAAAAAAGAGAAAAAACACTTTTGGGCATCTTTCTCTCAAAAAAAATAAAAATCATAAAATCAAGTGGGAGCTATAGGAGTCGAACCTATGACCCTCTGCTTGTAAGGCAGATGCTCTAAACCAACTGAGCTAAGCTCCCGTTTTGATGTTGCAAAGGTATAATTTTTTTTTCAACAATTGCAGCATTTTGAAAAAAAATTTAAAAATTAAACACAACAATTTGATTTTCAATTAAAAATATTTTCATTTTCTATCATAAAAAATACTTTTTGCCGCTACTGACAAGGGAATTGCAAATATTGTCGTAACAGTTTTTTTCATCAAATTCATCTCCATAGCCGTTTTTCCTGCCGAATACATCACCCGATTGTCCACTTTGAACATACCTGCAGAAGACACCGCAGAACCGATAGCTATGCCCAAATCAACTTCATTGAACACACATGGCTGATTAACTGGCTTTTGCGAACAAGTTGCATGACCGCACAATGCACAATTCAAACCTCTAACCGAATTGTCGGTACCAATAAGTAAAACGGCAGATGCGGAACGAATATTTTGAGCGTCTCTGGCAAAAAAATCCAACTTATCCCTAAGGGCAATTTTGTCCATCGTTGCTGCCAATTGGTCTTTTTCTGCTCCTGTCAAAACAAGAAAATTCAAAGTATCCACTCCTCTCCCCTTGGGAGCTGTTTGAGCGGCTATCATCATTTGAACGGCGATGTTTTTTACCGTTTCATCAATCGTTTGGGCATTAAATTCTATTTGCATATCTTATTTTTACATTTTACAATTACATGATTTTGAAAATAGAAATTCTGTCTTGGGCAACAATGCCTGCATCATTATTTTACGTTCATCGCTCATAAGAATAACACGCATATCTATGATTTTCAAAGTTTCTGTCAAGGCAGAAATTTCATCGGGCAATTCTATTATATTATTAGACCACATATCCAAATAAGTCAGATTTTGAAGCAAGGCAATTTCTTTGGGCAAGAACGAAATATAGTTTCTATTCAATATCAATCGTTCCAAATGTATCAGATTGCCTATCTCTGACGGTATTTCTTCAATTTTGTTGTTTTCTGCATTCAAAACGGTCAAATTGGACAATTGAAAAACTTGCTGCGGAATATTTTTCAACCGCAAACCCTGTAAGGTCAAATCCTGTAAATTGGGGAACGTTGAAATGAGGCTGTCAAAATTGGCTGGCATTTTGCGTTTTATTTTTATTCTGTACACCACCTCTTTATTGGCAAGCGTATCCAATTGCTCCCAAATGAACAGAGGCTGCCGGCTCAGGGCGGCAGAATCCAAAATCTGACCTTTAGCGTAAATAGAGCACATAGTCAAAAGAACTGCAATCAAAAAGTTCCGCTGAATATTATTCATATTTTTCAAGGTGTTTGCTTATTTTTTCTCTCAATTTGCCTTTGATTTTTAATTTTTGCAGTTTTTCAGCCTGTCTGTTTCTGCGAAATGTTGTTTTGTTGTTCGCATAGATGAGCAAAGCGAATTCTATGCCTGCCATGGCACAATTAAGTTTGTCGTAATCTTTAGTTTTGATTGCATACTCGCACCAACCAGCAATAAAAGAAATCAACAAATCGCCTTCTTCAAACTTGACAATATCGGAAAACAACTGCACATGAAAAGTTGTATTAGCAGAAGACCATTGCGAAACAAAATTATTGATGTCCCTTCTCGTATTTTTCATGGTGGTCATAGGTGTCTGCTGCAACCATACCGCACATTGCAATATGTTGCTTTCATATTGACTGACATTTTGCTCTGTTGCCCAATCCACCTCCGGTATTTTCGGCACTTGTGCCGGCAGACAGCCAAAAAACAAACCGAAAAACACCAATAAAACAATGTTTTTCAATAATTTCATATTTCTTGTTTTAATTGAGCAAAGATACAAAAAAATATTTTATAGACATTCTAAAATTCAATTTGGAAAGTTATAAAATAAATATAGAAAAAAGCCACCAAATGGTGGCTTTTAACATTGTGTTGTGCTGCTATTTTTTTGCCATATCATACAAAAGGCTTCCACATGAAACTTTATAAGCATAAGTATAACCATACCTATAATAATCATCAGCATCTACAAAAGTCAGTGTCATTCCATCATAGTTATAAACTCCTCTCGTATTATCTTTTCCATCTTTGTAATTATAAGCTGTACTCTGTAATTCTATTATTGATACATTATTATTGCATGTTACTTTCCATTTTGTACCCTCAAGGGAAGATTTTTTATTGGTCTTTGTTTCACAAACCACCTCATAATTATCTCCCGACAAAAATAAACTCAATTTATCTTTATTATACGAATAGGTTCCATAAGAATGTTCATACTCAGAACCATCATATAAACTACGTAGAGTATACGTAAACTCTGAACTTGAAGTAAAGTGTAGTTGATATGTTATGCTTTCTTCTGCATAGCCTAAATTCATCACTATAGTTTCACCTTCAAGGGAAATATTTTTCTTTTTACAAGCACAAAACAGACAACTGCACAATAAAAATAAAATGCTAACTTTTTTCATTTTTTTGAGTACCATTTATATCCCATCGGTACGTCGGTTTTTAATGATTAATTAATTCTAAATATATGTGCCGAAACAGAGGAATATTTGCACATAAAAAAAGCGTGGCACCTTTAAGTTTTCATCGGTTTTCCTGAGGTCTTGGACAACCCTTTATCCCCAATTACAACGTCTAAGTCCACGCTTCTGCGAGAACGCCGCTGTAGCCTTCTGGGGATAATTCTGAAAGTGTCCAAGTTTCAGGAAAACCAGATAAGCTAAATCGCTTTTTCCTATTTTACAATGTACAAACTAAATTTGTTTTATCTTTCTCTTTGATTGATTGATTTTCGTTAATAATCCATTTAATTATAACAATCTACATGTTGAAAATTGCATTGCAAAGATACAACTTTTTTTTATACTTTTGCAAATCAACAAATCGTTAGGAAAAAATGACAATAGAAGAACGTGCATACAAAGCAGTGGAATTAAATCAGAAAGGCTATAATTGTTGTCAAGCCGTAACGGCAGTACTGTCAGACCAAACCCTATTGAAGGAAGAACAGTTATTCCATATTTCGGCAGGCTTTGCCATTGGCATGGGCAATATGGAAGGTACTTGCGGAGCATTGGTCGGGGCAGTAATGATTGCCGGTTGTGCAACCGAAGGCAAAGGAAGTCTGAAATTAGCCAAGCAAGTATCTGAAACATTTCAACAAAAATGCGGAAGCGTTACCTGCAAAGTTTTAAAAAGCAAAACACCGGACGGCAACGTATTATGCCCCTGCAATGAATGTATCAAAAACGCAGTGCTCTCCTACGGAGAAACGGTGGGATTGTACAACGAATAATTTACACACAGCAAGACCTACATGGAATCCCAAGACGTTTTTTGCCGGCAAATGTTTGACAACATTGCTTCCAAATACGACCGGCTCAATCATTTGCTGTCCTTCGGAACAGACAAATATTGGCGGAAAAAAGCCTTAAAAAAACACCTTTACGCAACAGCACACCAGCGTGTTTTGGATATTGCCTGCGGCACAGCCGATATGTCTGTCGCCATTGCCAGACAAGGTATAGAACACATTGACGGCATTGACATTTCCGAAAAAATGCTCCATATAGGTCAAAAAAAAATACGGAAATACGGTTTGCAAGACAAAATACATCTTCAAGTCGGCTCAAGCACAAATATTCCATTTGAAAATCAATATTTTGACGCTGCCGTAGTGGCTTTTGGCATAAGAAATTTTGCGGATAGAGCAAGGGCTTTAAAAGAAATATACAGAGTTTTAAAACCACACAAAGAATTGATTGTATTAGAGTTTTCCCAACCCCAAATCAATATATTCAAACATATCTATAAATTTTATTTTCAACGCATTTTACCTTTTGTCGGCGGAAAAATATCGGGCGACAAATCGGCATACACTTATTTGCCCGACAGCGTTTACCGCTTCCCGCAAGGGCAAGCGTTTTTACAAGAATTGGCAAATGCCGGATTTGAAAATTTACATCAAAAAAGAATGAGTTTCGGTATTGTTTCAGCATATTATGGAATAAAAAATGGAAAAATTTAAACTATATCTTCAAAGTTTCCGTTTGAGAACCCTCCCCTTGTCCGTATCGGGCATTTTGCTCGGCACAAGTGCAGCCAAAACAAATATATCTGTCAAGATATTTATTTTCAATTTATTAACAGCAATACTACTGCAAATATCGGCTAATTTGGCCAATGAATTGGGAGATTTATTGCATGGCACAGACACTCAACAGCAAAATCGGAAAGCCTACGCTTTGCAAGAAGGTAAAATAAGTATATTTGAAATGAAAATGCTGATTGGCTCATTTTGTATATTATCAATACATTCAGGTCTTACACTCCTATTTCTATCATTGGAAAACATTTGGAATTTAACAGGGTTGATTTTCATTTTATTGGGAGGTCTTTCTATTGTTGCAGCCCTAAAATACACTTTAGGAAAACGAGCATACGGCTACCATTACGGCGGCGATTTGTCCGTGTTCTTATTTTTCGGTCTTATTAGCGTAAACGGCACATTCTTTTTACAAACTGCGGAATGTTCTATGTTTGCCTTTTGGCTTTCTATCGCTATGGGACTATTGTGCGTGAGTGTACTCAACCTAAATAATATCAGAGATTTTGACAACGATTTGTTGTTTAAAAAATACACTGTAGCCACCTTGTTAGGCAAGAAAAAAGCAACGATATATCAAGCCTTATTATTATTTTCCGCCACTATTATCTTGCTTTTGAATGGTCTTTGGGCAAGCGTAATTGCTCTACCTGTTTTTTCGTGGCATATTGTTGTATTACAAAAAGGTAAAAATTTAGACACACAAATGCCATTGCTGTCTTTATTCATTTTGTTTCTGTCGATACTTTGCAGTATTGAACTCTTGTTTTTTTAGACTCCAAGCCGCTTCAACACTTCTAAAATAGAAGGATAAGTATTTAATTTTAAAATATTTACATCTTCTTCATCCAACCAAAGAGCAGATTCTATCCCCTCTGCATTCTGAGCAACAGGCATTTGAGAAAAATCGGTTGTCATTGCATACCAATGAGTTTGTTTTAATGCAAAATCATTTTTTTGAGGAAAAATATAATAGGTATATGCCAAATCTTTAACAATATTCAGATTTTTCACTCCAGTTTCTTCTTCCACTTCACGCAAAGCCGTTTCTTTATCGGTTTCGCCATGTTCCACATGCCCTTTTGGCAGGTCGTATTTATTGTATTTGCTTATAACCAATATTTTACCATCAAACTGCACCACACCTCCGGCAGCCTTGTGAAAGTCAAAACAGGCTTTTATGTTTTCAAAAACAGATTCTGCCTCCTTTTGTTTTTCGCAAGAAATGATTATATTTTTCTCTTTTTTCAAAAAATTCTTTATCAATGATTTAATATCATTGATAGCGTTTGGACGGATAATATTTTCAGCATTATTTGTTTTTTGTAAAAACTTTCCGATATAAATAATGGCATTTTTATAAAAAATAGTGTAATTTTGCATTTTTAATATATTTATATAGTAAATAACGTATGGAAATATCAAAAAATTGTGCAAGACAGTTATTGTCAATTAAAGCGATAAAATTAAGTCCCAATGCACCTTTTACATGGGCATCAGGCTTAAAATCACCCATTTATTGCGACAACCGCAAATCATTGTCCTATCCGTCAATCCGCCAATTTATTAGAGACGGCTTGGTCTCAATTATTAAGGAAAACTATCCAGATGTGCAAGTGATAGCAGGTGTTGCCACAGGTGCCATTGCTCAAGGGGCATTGGTAGCCGAAGCCTTGAATCTGCCTTTTGTATATGTACGCAGTGAAGAGAAAAAACATGGTTTGACCAACAAAGTGGAAGGCGTTATCAACGCAGGTGATAAAGTTGTCGTTGTTGAAGATTTGGTTTCTACAGGTCAAAGCAGCCTCAATGCCGCCCACACCCTTAAGGATATGGGATGCAACATTTTAGGTATGGTTGCTATTTTCACCTACAATTTACCTATCGCAGCACAACGTTTTGAAGAATCGGGCATTACCCTACACACATTGACCAACTATGATGTTTTGTTGCCAGAGGCGGCCAAAGAAGGATATATCAAAGAAGAAGAAATTCAAATATTGAACCAGTGGAGCCAAAATCCAGAACAATGGGCAGAACGCTTTAAATAGAAAAAAAGAATGAAATTAAATAGCAAAAAAAGCGATATACAAGCAAGTCCCGAAAAAGTTTTTGGTGCTTTGACCAATTGTAATCTTTTACAAAAATACATTCCCAATGTGCAAAATTGGACATCGACCGAAGATGAATGCAGTTTCACTGTTGCAGGTGTTGGCAATTTGATATTAAAAATAGTGGAAAAACTTCCTTTTGAAAAAGTGGTGTATCGTGCAGAAGCCGCTATGTCCCAACATATTGAAGCCGCCTTTTTGATAGAAGATTTTGTTGAAAAATCCACATTGGAAATAAATGCCGAGGTAGAAGTACCGTTTTTTATCGCACAAATGGTTAAATCTTCTCTGCAAAAAATGATTGACTCATTAGTTGACCAAATCAAATTGGGAATAGAAACAACTATGGCATGAGAAAAGAACCAATCACCGGAACGATAGGCATAATTTTATTTTGCCTAATCGTTCTTTTGGGGATTATCTTTTTACCCTATTTTGCTACGCCTGTTTTTGACTTTAAAGAAAGCACTCCCTTTCACGGAAACAGTTTCTATAATCCATATCAACAAACAGATACTGCGTGGCAACAAATTGAAACAAAAAATGAGCAACTACTCATAAAATCCCCAACCATAAACTACGACACAATATCTCTCCCTTTAGAAAAATATGATTGTAAAAAAAATTTATACCATCATTTTTGTATAGGAGCAGACCGAAAAATGTTTGTTTTTTTCCCTTTCGGACAAAACATTCATAACGAACAATTTAAAATCAACAAACTACAAACCACCTGCGATTTTTTGGCTATCTATCCCGACAATATTCCTGACAAGGAATTAAGAAAATTGTCAAATTATGATGCCATTGCAGTTTCATCTACCCGAGAAAACAAATTAACCCTTTGGGATAGCGTTTTATCATCAGGCTATTATGCGGTTTTATACCCTGATAATATTGACAACGGAGGAAATACGATACTCATCAACTCTCACAATTGTGCCCAAACCAATATTCTAAATGCTCTAAAACAAGGAAAATATATCAGCATTTTAAGGGGGGAAAAAACATCAACTGACATACAAACTTTTAAGTACATACAAATAAACAATGACACACTGCAAATTGCTTTCGATTATCCTATGTCCCAAATCCGTCTTATTGGGCAAAACGGACAAACAAAAGCACAAGTTATTGATAACAATTTCATTTCCTATTGTCTGACAGATACAGATACTTACATTAGAATAGAAGCCCTTGACGGAAATGAAAACACATTGATATTTAATCCCCTTGTAAGATGTGAACACGTTTTTCCAATCAATTCCCCCCGTTTTAGTGTCAATCAAGGACTAAGCATTGCAAAACAAATAACCTATACCCTTATTTTTTTGATATTATTCTGCTTGTGTTTACACAAAGTATTAAAAAAACTAATCTTAAAACTAAAAAATCCAATCTATAGAAATTTATTTTTAATTATATCTATTTCATTGATATTAAGAGTAATACTTTCAATTTCAATGGAATTGAATTTTGATGAATTATATTATTGTTTTTTGGCACAATTTCCCGCATGGAGTTATTTTGACCACCCGCCTATGGTAACATGGCTAATCAACTTAACAACGGGATTTTTAATATTGGACAGTACCCTATTTGTCCGATTGTCCTCGTTAATACTTGGCATTGCCAACTCTTTGTTAATTTTTGATATCGGCAAACGCATAAGTACTGAAAAAGAAGGACTTTTAGCGGCCTTTCTGTACAATATTTCTCCTTATGCTTTGCTTGTGGCAGGCACTTTTATTTTACCTGATACAGGTTTGGTCTTCTTTTCATTATTATCCATTCAACAAATGGTGCCCATTTTCATGTTGCCCAACAATGAAAAACAAACACATACAAAACATTTCTTGCTAACAGGGCTTTTTATCGGACTGGCATGTTTGTCAAAATATTCGGCCGCATTTTTGTGGTTGGGCATAGGTATATACATTCTATTTTACAACAGAAAATTATTAAAGAACAAATATTTATATATTTCCATACTCATCACATTTATTGTTTGTTTGCCTATTTTGATATGGAATATCAATCATGATTTTATTTCATTTGCCTATCAATCGGGGCGTGTTGACAACAAATCCATTCAAATAGACAAATTTTTTGTCGAAATACTTGGAGAGGCCTTGTACAACAATCCGATTGTATTTGTTTTTACAATCATCCTTATTATTCAATTTTTCAAACGAAAGACATTCTTGACCACAAACAAATCGGTCTATCAAATATTCTTTTGTATAGCCTTGCCTTTTTTAGGGCTATTTTGGACATTTGCCCTATTCCAGTCCATTCTTCCCCATTGGAATGCACCAGCCTATATTTTGTTGATATTTCCTCTTGCCCATTGGCTATATCAAAAACACCTGCAAACACATGCTTGGGTGCGTAAAAGTTTGACTGTTGCCGCTATTTTAATTGTATTTATTATAATTATCTTCACCTTGTGTTTTTATATTAAAACACCTTTTATTGCCAAACAAAATTTTATAGTACAGTTGTCCACCTCGCAACAAGAAGCACAATTGTTTGTCGATTATGCCAAAGAGCAAGAAAAACAAGGTAAAATGCCCATTGATGCACCGATTGTTACCACACGATGGATGACGGCTGCCACCTACGAACACTATATTCCCCTATTGGATGGGCGTAGAATTGTTACCATAAGCAGTTTGGACAACACCCATGAATTTGCATGGAAAAGCCAAAAACGCAATGTATTAAACACGGGTAATGATTATTGGTTCATTACCAATGACAATCAATATTTTTCACCAGAAAACCTCAGTCCGTATTTCCATACAATAACAACTCCCGACACCTTATATATTAACAAGGGCAACAATACTACTATAAAAGAAATTTATATTTACCGACTCAAAGGTTTAGAAAAAATACCCGACTATTTTGAATAAACAGTCGGGTAAAACCTTGATTGTTGTAATCTTGACTATAAGAATAGCGTCAAAATCAACTTATTCCTGAACTTGTGTTTCGTTTTTGGTGTTGGCTTTTGTTTGTTTTTTGTTTTTTGTTTTTTCTTCGTTTGATGATGAAATACACAGCAACACCGACAGCAATCACCAAAGGCCATAAATTCACCAATATTATCACGAAACCGACCAATCCGGCCCAACCTGTTTTGATTCCGTCCCATATTCTAAAGAAAAAGCCTTCTTCGTCTGCCTCTACTTCCACTCTTGGTCTGATTGTGATAGAAATAGTACTATAAGCCACCCTATTGTCTATTTCTTTTATTCTTGATGCCGCTAAATCGGCTTCTTCTTGAATCCTATCAATTTGTGTTTGTATCTGAAGAATTTCAGTAATATTTTTGGCTTGTTTAAAAAGTTCCCTATATCTGTCCAAGGCTGCATCTTTGGATTTTTTTCGTGATACATTATCATAATAGGTAGAACTTAAATCTATTATTGACTCACTTTTTTCTGTAATTTTTCCCGTTGTTCCGGAAGCAAGTGAATCCATAAACACATCCACTTTTTCTGTTGGAATACGCAAGGTTAAATCATATCTGTTTCCATCATAATTTTCATATTCGGCATAACCTCTGCAGCGTTTTTCAAACTTTTCAACAATATCTTTTTCTTTAACAACATCATCGGTTTTGATGGTCAAATTAATTGTTCTTTCTATTTTTCTGACATAAGCCTCGTCTGTTGCTATTTCTTGAGCATTAATATCAGCATCATAGGCAACATCTTTGATAGATTCCACCTCTTCATCAGATGCCTCCATCTCCATGGCTAAGGGTACAACACATTCCTCAATCGCGGAATCATCACTCCTATCTTGAGAACTTGAACAAGAGAACAACAAACCCAAAAACACTAAACTAAAAAATAATTTTTTCATACATTTACACAATAGGACTTTCTTTTACAACTTTTACCTGCCTGCCTCTTTCAAACCTTGTAGCCCTCTTAAACAATGATTGGAAGCAACAACTTTGCAAAATTATATATTTTTTGAATATCCAAAGTATTTTTGTCTGTTTTTTTGAAAATCCGAATGAATTTTTATACTTTTGCATTTGTAGCTTGCACTTCGTTGGATTGTTGCATATTTCAACAAATTTATCGGCAAGGAAAAAAACAGTTGAATTGTTATGAATATAAAAGTACGAATGCCTCGTGTGGGCAACATGGATGGGAAAACATGGTTGCAAGAATTGTTGATGACAATTTTAGCTACCTCTATTTCCATTGTATTGACATTCGGCACTGCCGCATTGATAGACAAACGGCATCAGGCCATGAATCGGAAACAAGCGGCAATGATGGTTATAAGCGATATTTATTCCATCATTGACAATATAAAACGGGCTGATTCGCTTGCTTTTCGCCCCAATCAAACACTTCTCGCACAATTTGAAACAATTCCGCGGGACAGCGTACTCCTGCTCAATACAGACGAGGCAGCTTTGCCTTACTTCAACGCAATGGTGCAAGAATGGATATATACTCGGGACAAAACAGCGGAAAATATTTTTTCAAGAGACATTAGCACATGGCACGATGTTGGAAATTTCAAGTTCATTAAAAATGTCGGACTCTGTTATTCTCTCATAGAAGACCTTGAACACAGATTGGCCATGCAGAATGAACGGAGAGCCCATAATTATCAATTGTTTGCACAAAGATACGATTGGCAAAATCTGACTAACGGCGAAACATTAATAACTATCTATGAGATGAAAGAAGTACAGATTTATATACAAGATTATACGATGTTTATCTTATATTTAGAAAAAAGAATACATGACCTTGAAGCCCTAAACAAACGAAATATGGAAATTATGAATATCAATTATGATGAATTGCAGAAATTTATGGATGTTACCTTACAAAATCGGGCCCATTAATATCAACAACAGGACAAGCATTGACAAATAACATTGAAGTTTAACATATTGAAATATTTTCAAGATGACAAAATGGTTTAAGTTTGAAGGTGAAACATTGTCTTTTAAAGCTGATTTGGAAACATTGAAACGCAAATTGGCAGAAACACGACAACAGATAAACAATTATCAGGAAATAGAAAGCGATTTGGACAGCGATGCCTATATGGCTCGAGGCAATGGTTTTTGCGAGACAAAATACAGTGAGGATTTTATAGAAAGACGTCTTGGCGACCTCAACCACAAGGCTGAACAACTTGAATCTTGGATTACAAATTTCTGATAAATGTTGTTGCAACTATACTTTGAAATTTAAAAATTTTATGCTATCTTTGCATTTCTAAAAATAAATAATATGGGTAGAGCATTTGAATATAGAAAAGCAAGAAAATTTAAACGCTGGGGCAATATGGCTCGCGTTTTTACTCGTTTGGGCAAGGAAATAACCATGGCAGCCAAGGCTGGCGGTGGCGACCCCGACTCAAATCCGCGTTTGCGTTTGTTGATACAAACAGCACGGTCGGAAAACATGCCCAAAGACAATGTGGAACGTGCCATAAAAAGAGCCTTTGAAAAAGACACTTCCGATTATAAGGAAATTGTTTATGAAGCATACGCTCCTCATGGCATTGCCTTGGTGATAGAAACCGCTACCGACAATCACCAACGAACAGTGGCAAATATTCGATCTTATTTAAACAAATTGGGCGGCAACTTGGGCACTCAAGGTATGTTGGATTTCCTTTTTGAAAGGAAATGCAGTTTTAGAATTGCCAACAAAGAAGGACTCAATTTGGAAGATTTGGAGTTGGAACTGATTGATTTTGGCGCAGAAGATGTTTTTGAAGACGAAGGCGACATTATGATATATGCCGATTTCCAAAGTTTCGGACCTATTCAAAAATATTTGGAAGACAATAAATATGAAATTAAATCTTTCCAATTTGAAAGAATCCCCAACGATGTGAAAGAATTGACTCCCGAACAACGTGAAGAGGTGGAAAAATTGATTGAAAAGATAGAAGAAGACGAAGATGTTACCAATATCTTCCACAATATGAAATAAAAATTTCAACTCCATAAAACACAATAAGGTATTCCAAATTGGAATGCCTTATTTTATTTAACAATACAAATAAAATGAGTGAAATATATTACCGTATAATAGATGCTCTGCATGGAGTACTGATTGTACTGTTGCTGTACTATGTTTGCCGGCTGCTTATCATTCGTAAGGAAGGTTCGCTTCGCATTCGGTATATAGCGGGAATTTTTTTGCTATGTTCCTGCATACAGACTGTCTTTTGCTTTTTATTAGAAGAAAACAACCTTATTAATGTCACTAAAGGTGAACTTATTTCTGTGTGGATGGATTTGTTGGCAGGAATAACGGGTTTGCTTATGGCAATGATACTGATTCGCAATAGACATAGATATTACAAACAATTCGTATATATCGGTTGTGCATTATTGTTGATTCAATTTCTCTGCTATATAGTTTGTGTTATTTTTCAATTTGCAGACTGGACCTATCTGTTTTATCTGCCCTTATCGGCCATTTTGTGGGGTGCATTTGGATATACCATAGATAAGGCTACGTTCAAAGAGCCTGTTAAATTGCTAACGGAGAAAAAAGAGGAAAATGCTTTCATGATACAACTGAACAAAGTGCTGCGGGAAGATAATTTGTTCTGTCAAGAAGATTTGAATCGGGATGCTGTATGTCGTTTAATGTTAACAAACCGCACCACTTTTTCTCAAAACCTGAAAGCAGCCACGGGTAAAACTTTCAGCGAATTTCTTCGGGAAATGCGATTGGAAGAAGCCGCCCGTTTGCTTCGTGAAACCGACATGCCTGTTGACCAGATAGCGTATGATGTAGGACTTCGTTCCACTTCCGGCTTTTATCGAAATTTTCTTTTATCCTATAGCATGACCCCTAGTCAGTATCGAAAAAACTGCAGAAATTCAGTCAATTGACATTTGTACACAAACAATTGTCAATTATACACAGTCCCTTTCCCTATGTATTTCTACTTTTGCATCCAAACTTATCAAGATGCATTATATAGATATGAAAAAGATTTTATGGATATTGTTGCCTATGCTGACAGTCTCGTGTACATTGAGTCAGCAGAATGACAACGAAAATCTTAAGCATTATGAATTGCTGACCGTCAAAACTTGCAACTACGAACTGTCGTCTGATTATGCTGCTTCGTTGAAAGGACAGCAAGACATTCGGATTATTCCCCGTATAGAGGGCTACCTGCAAGGTATTTATGTAAAAGAGGGAGAACGAGTAAAAGAAGGACAACTGCTGTTTCGAATAGATGCGGCAACCTATCGGGCAACGGTGGAGGCGGCCAACGCCAATGTACAGCAGATGAAAGCAGCCTTGGAAAAAGCTCAGTTAGAATATGAAGGCAAGCAAAAACTACATGCGAAGAAAGTTATCTCTGACTATGAATTAGCCTCATCCAATAGTGACCTTTCCGTAGCAAAAGCAAATCTTGCAGCCGCTCAAGCAGCCCTTACCTCTGCACGCAACGACCTTAGTTACACAGAATTGCGAAGTCCTTCTGACGGGATAATCGGAAGAATTCGCTACCGCAAAGGAGATTTTGTAGGTCCCAATATGCAGGACGGAATCACCATTGTAGCTGACAATAGCCACATTCGAGCCTACTTTTCAATGAGTGAAACCGTTCTGATGGATTATCTTAGCGAATATAAGACAATGGAAGCAACAGTTAATCAGATGCCTGAGGTAAAACTACTTCTTCCGAACGGTCAGTTTTACAACCAAACAGGAAAGGTGGAAAGTATCAGTGGCATTGTAGATGAGAGCACGGGAGCTGTTTCTGTATGCGCACTTTTCAACAACTACGACGGCATGTTGCTCAGCGGAGGCACGGGTAAAATTGTAATGCCCTCTGTGAGAAAAAACGCCATTGTCATTCCTCAAGAGTCCACTTATGAAATTCAGGATAAAGTTTATGTATATAAAATAGTTGATGGTAAGACAGTTTCCACTATTGTGCAAGTAGAATCGCAAAACAATGGAAAAGAATATGTTGTAATCGGCGGTCTCAATGAAGGGGATGTAATTGTTGCCAAAGGTGCCGGATTTGTGCAAGAAGGAGAGGAGGTTGCACAATGAACACTAAAACATTCATTCACCGTCCGCTACTTTCAATGGTTATCAGCGTAATCATTGTGCTGTTGGGCGTAATTTCATTGCTGTCGCTACCGGTAGAGCGGTATCCGGACATAGCACCTCCCGCAATATACGTTTGGGCAAGCTATCCGGGTGCGAGTGCAGAAACGGTGAAAAACAGCGTGGTGATGCCATTGGAAGAAGCCATCAACGGGGTGGAAGGAATGACTTACATGACCTCTTCAGCCAGTAACGGATCGGCCAGCATTACTATTTATTTTGAACAAGGTGCCAATGCCGATATGGCTGCTGTAAACGTACAAAACCGTGTTATTCAAGCACAGGGACAACTGCCCGCTGAAGTATTACAAACGGGCGTAGCCACTGAAAAACGGCAACCCGGACAACTCCGCATCATCGCTTTGGAAAGTCCGGAAGGCACCTACGACGAAAACTTCCTGAGTAACTATTTTTACAATAATCTGCGTCCCGCTCTGCTTCGCATTAAAGGTGTGGGAAAAGTGGAAGTATGGGGTGCCCAATATGCTTTGCGTATCTGGCTCAAACCTGATGTAATGGCCCGCCACAAATTGATGCCCTGCGATATATCGGCAGTGCTGGCTGAACAAAATATTGAAGCCTCTATCGGCTCACTGGGCAGCAATTCAGACAATGTATTCCAATATATGCTTCGCTATTCGGGTCGCAAAACCGAAGTTTCCGAATTCGAAAACCTTGTCATAACCTCTTTACCCACCGGCGAAGAACTGCTACTGAAAGAAGTGGCTGATGTGGAATTGGGGCAGTCGGATTACGACTATATCAACTCCATCAACGGGCATCCCGGTGTAATGGGCTCAGTAAGCCAAACCTCCGGTTCTAACGCCACCAAAATCAACAGCGAAATAGACAAACTACTTTCCGAAACCGAGAAATCGCTGCCCAAAGATGTGAAAATCGTCACCTTTGACAACACCAACGACTTCCTCTTTGCCTCCATCCGCGAGGTGATACTGACACTCGTCATTGCCATTGTGCTGGTGCTGGTTGTGGTGCTTTTCTTCCTGCAGGATTTCCATGCCACGCTGGTTCCCGCTGTCGGCATTGTTGTCTCGCTCATCGGCACCTTCGCCTTTATGAAGGTGGCTGGATTTTCGGTTAATCTGCTGACGCTCTTTGCATTGGTGCTGGTTATCGGCACCGTGGTCGATGACTCGATTGTGGTGGTGGAGACGGTAAAAGCTCGTTTTGACGAGGGCTATACTTCCGCCCGCAGAGCTTCTGAAGATGCCATGAACGGACTTTCTTCCACTTTATTCACCACCACGACCGTATTTATGGTCATTTTTATTCCTGTGGCTTGCGTGGGCGGAACTACCGGTATCTTTTTCAAACAATTCGGTCTTACGATGGCTGTTGCGGTGGGCATTTCGCTACTGAACGCGCTGACATTGTCTCCCGCATTGTGTGCCTTGATTTTGAAACCGTCGTCGGTAGAAACGTTTCATGAAACGTCTCTACAAAAATCAGGGACATTGTCCCTGCAATCATGGATTCGTACCGCCTATAATACAACCTTTTCCACTTTATTGAAACATTATACCGATAAGGTGCGTTGGTTGCTCGGTCGAAAATGGATTACCATTTGCAGCGTGATAATTGCATTGCTGCTTTTTGGCATTCTTTTTAAAATTGTGCCTACGGGCTTTATTCCCAGTGAGGACATGGGAACGCTCTTCGCTGACCTTACACCCCCTTCGGGCTACACGGCCAACAAGACTTTCAACATGATGAATCGGGCATGCAACAAAATTCGCGAACTATCCGAAGTACAAGATGTCGGAGGTGTGGTAGGGGTCGGAGCCGGTGCCAACATTTTCATCCAACTGAAACCATGGAAGGAGAGAAAAGGAAAATCTCATTCATCTTCCGCTGTCATGGAAAAAATTGACGAAATTTTATCACAAGAAACTGAAGCACAAAGTTTTGTGTCTGAACCGGGAATGGTGGAAGGGTATGGAGGAAATGGTGGCTTTGAGTTTTCCGTGCAGGGGCGTAACGGACAAGATGCAAAGACGCTACATAAGATTACCACCCATTTTACAGAAAAGTTGAGTGAATGCCCCGAAATCGGCGAGGTATATTCAAGTTATGATGTCAACTATCCGCAATATCGTGTGGATTTGGATGTGGCGAGATGTAAAAAGATGGGTGTTTCGCCTTCCACCGTTCTCAATGAAATGGGTGCCTACTTGGGTGGCGATTATATCTCCAATTTCAACAAGTATAACAAGGTGTATCAGGTGGATTTACAATTAAGACCCTCCGACCACAATCGTCCGGAGTCGTTAGCGAATCTTTTTGTGCGTTCTGAGGACGGGGAAATGATGCCCATTAACCAGTTTGTTTCGCTCACCAAAGAGTATATGCCGCAATCACTCAATAGTTTCAATATGTTTCCCAGCATAGACGTTTCCGGAAGTGTGGCAGAAGGTAGCAGTTCCGGTCAGGCCATACGTGCCATTCAGAAAACCGCCTTGACAGAATTGCCTGTAGGTTGCAGCCTCGAGTTTGGCGGTATCACCCGTGAGGAGAGTCAGACATCCAGCCGCATTATCTTCATTTTTTTGATTTGCATCGTCTTCGCCTATCTCGTAATGGTGGCTCTATACGAAAGTCTCCTTATTCCCTTGGCGGTGATGCTGTCGGTACCTTTCGGTCTGGCTGGCAGTTTGCTGTTTGCCAAGCTGTTTGGCGTAGAAAACAATATCTATATGCAAATCGGGATGGTGATGCTGGTGGGCTTGCTGGCAAAAACTGCCATATTGCTCACAGAATACACTTCACAGGCTCGAAAGGAAGGATTGTCTCTCAGTCAAGCGGCTCTCAGCAGTGCCAAAGTGCGACTCCGCCCCATTTTGATGACCTCGCTTACCATGATAATCGGCATGTTGCCCCTGATGTTTGCCTCGGGTGTAGGTGCCAACGGCAGCCGCACCATCGGTGTCTGTGTGGTGGGCGGAATGCTTTTCGGCACCATCGGATTGCTGTTGTTTGTGCCAATATTGTTTGTCGTATTTCAGAAAATACAAGAGCGATTCAGCAGACATCAATTTGAATCAGAAAATCCATCAGCATTATGAAAAAGTACTTTATATCAATAATAATCAGTCTATTACTTATCACAAGCTGCTCCATCCAAAAACCAATCATTGAGGAGAAAATAACGGCGGAGGTCTTGGAGCCGAAAATCCCGATTATTGAAGAGTTTCATCCAAAGGAATGGCAGGAAATATTCACGGACGAGCATTTGCAAACTCTGATTTCCGCAGCGTTGACAAATAATGCCGATGTACGTACTATGCAACTCAACGTGGAACAGGCTGCCATTCAAATGCGGGTAGCCAAATTGTCTTATCTGCCGTCATTTGCCCTGTCGCCGTCTGCCACTGTTACCAAAGCCAACGGAGTATCCGTATCCGTCTCCTTCAACTACGAACTGCCGCTAACGATGAGTTGGGAATTGAACCTCGGCGGACAGGTGGAGGCGCAGAAAGCAGCAACGAAATATCAGTGGAAGAACACACAGGAGCAACTCAATTACACACGGCTACAGCTCATTGCTTCTGTCGCTAACGCATATTATACACTCATCATGTTGGACGAGCAGTTGAAGATTTCGGAACAGAGCGTGCAACTACAACAGGAAACCTTAGAGGCAATTACTGCAATGAAGGAAGTTGGGATGATGAATGAATTGGCTGTCAATCAAGCAGAAACAGAACTACAAGCGACTATAGCCTCGGTGAGTGATCTTCGTTTGCAACGTGAAAAAACTGAACGGGTGTTGAATTTGTTATTGAGTCGCACACCTCAAAGTGTTCAATGTTCCAATTACACGAATGTAAAAGACATCAATATGGATGCGACTTCGCCTGTCAGTTTGGAAGCATTGGCTATGCGGCCTGATGTACGTAGTGCCGAATATCAATTGCGGACATCGTTCAGCAACACCAAAGTGGCCCGTTCGCAGTTCTACCCATCGCTAAAACTCACTGCTGGTGGCTCGTGGACCAACAATATCGGTGAAATTGTCAATCCCGCGAAACTATTGCTTAACCTCATTGGCGGGCTCACTCAACCGCTATTCCAAATGGGACAAATAAAGGCGGGGTTTGAGATAGCCAAGTTGCAGCAGGAACAAGCTCAAATCGCTTTCGAGCAGGTACTATTACAGGCGGGTAGTGAAGTTGCCAATGCATTGTCGGAATGTTATACTGCCTTGCAGAAATTGCAAGTTCGCGAGTCACAGGTGGAAGCCAGCCGTAAATCTATGGAGAACAGCCGAGAATTGATGCAGTATTCCTCATCTGTCACCTATCTGGAAGTTCTTACTGCCCAGTCGTCTTGGCTCAATGCCCAGCTACAGCAGACTGCCGACTGGTTGGAGTTACAGCAGGGAAAGATTAATTTATACAAAGCCTTGTGCAGATAAACCCTATTATTATGCAAACAATCATCAACAAAAATGTAACTTTATCATCGCTAAAACCTGACGACCGTGAGCAGTTTATACTTGATAACCAAAGGGCATTTAAGTATGGTGCTATAGAGGAATTCGGACTCCGCGACAACCATTTTGAAGAGGACGGGGAAATCATTTCCCGTGCCACCATTGAAGCCTCCATTGATGGCAAGAATGCTGAAGCCTACCGCATTCTCCTCGATGGGGAGAAAGTTGGTGGTGCCGTTATCAGCGTGGAAGGTGGGTGTGGCGAATTGGAACTGCTATTCGTCAACCCCGAAGTGCATAGTAAAGGTATCGGCTATTCCGCATGGTGTCTTATCGAACAACTGCACCCCGAAATCAAAGTCTGGGAAACCTGCACGCCCTATTTCGAGAAGCGCAATATTCACTTCTATGTTAACCGCTGCGGTTTTCACATCGTGGAGTATTTCAACAGTCGTCATCCCGATGTAAACGATTCGGAATCGGCCGATGAGGAAAGTGGCGGAATGTTCCGTTTTCAGAAGAAAATTCGGAACCTTAAATTGTAAGCCGGAAAGTAGAAATGTTTATTAATCAAATATTTGTAAAACTGTTGCTTAAAATTCACCTCAATTGACTGCAAAATATGGTATTTATCGTATTGTGAGTCCATTGATGGTTTCCTATAGCTTGTTGAGGAAGCGTGCTGCCTCGAAACCGTCCATTTGGGCGTGGTGGAACTGGAACGAGAGGGGCAATGTCGTTTTGAACAACTTGCGGCGGTATTTGCCCCAAGCAAGGAAAGGATTGGTAAACAGTTCGGAATAGACACTCGCCACACCGTCAATCTCGCATTCCGCCAACGTCGAAGTGTCAATAACCATGTATTCGTCGCCGAGAAGGTGGTCTTCGTTCGTGTCGTGCACATGGCGGGTTAGCTGCAGATAGTCCTCGTTGAACTGATGAACATTCTTCGAATAGGGAATATCGCAGAGATGGGCGGTATCATTTGCTGTTTTCACAACGGTGTTGACCGCCAGACGGTCGTACTGCCACAAATGTCCGCCGGCCGGCAGCGTATAGAACTCTTTGATGCCACTTGCTGCATATCCGATGCACCAACACATCAGCATATTGGTCTTCATTCTGCTCCGCTTGGCGACCTTGAGCAGTCTGCTGATGTTGAATGTTTTGAAAATCGTCACTTTCGGCATCCCAGCCGTCTTCCACAGCTCGAAAGCAAATCCGCGTGGCGAATCTTTAGGATTGATTTCTTGTTTCATATCGTATCGTTTGCCAAATCCTTATTATTCATTGCCAGTAATCCAGACTTCGTGGCCGGTTGATGAGTTGGCAAAAATACAAAATCTCACACAGAAAACGAAATTATTCTTCCTTTTCTATGCAAAATTTTGAATGTATAGTTGTTACACGTGTGTGTCTATTTGCATACAACCATCACTGAAAATTCACCTCGTCAGACAGCTAAGTGAGGTCTTTAACTTAAATAAGTCCGTTGATGGTTCCCTGCAGCCCGTTG
>CAJOFD010000022.1 GCA_905233585.1 uncultured Bacteroidales bacterium | reverse complement strand
ATGGGATATAACAGACCACAAAATAAATGAAAAAACTAATGTATAGTTTAAGTGTAGTTTTACTTATTGCAGGCATGACCGCAATGACCTCCTGCAAAAAAACGGAAAAGAAAATTCTTGGCAAATGGAAAGTAACCTCCGCTAAATCTGACGCATTTGATTCAGATGCAGTTAAAGGTACAACTTGGACATTTAAGGATAATGGTATATTTGTTGGAAGTCTTGACGGGGATGACTGCGAATGCGATTATTCTTGCAGTAAAAATTCTTTAAGTTTTTCCGGTGGGGATTTAAAGAAATGGGGAATGTCCGTAGAATTGGAAATAGATGAGATAAATAACAAAACAATGAGTTTGTCCGGAAAAATAAAATACATAGATTACGACTATTGGGATGACTATGGTGTCGCTCAACATAAGGCCTATTCAGAGAGTTATAGTGTTCGTTATGAATTGGAAAAGAAGAAATAGATAACCAATCATTTCAACAAAAGTTACATCATAAGGTGAATGTTCACAAGTTGAAAAACAGGACTAAATAAAAGTCCTGTTTTTTTTTGTTGCAAAAAATAATGACTTATTGAAAAAAGACATTGATTTATTATCTATTTTTGCAGGCATTAAACAATTGTTATTATGAAAATATTATGCGATAAAATCCTGCGGGATGGGCTTTGTTTGGACGGCGGCATTCTAAAGGTGGACAGTTTTATCAACCATCAGATAGACCCACATCTGATGATGCAGATAGCCAAAGAATTCCAACAGCGTTTTGCCCAAGAAAACATCAGCAAAATCATAACCGTAGAATCCTCCGGCATTGCTCCTGCCGTTATGTCGGGCTATTTGATGAATGTCCCTGTAGTATTTGCCAAAAAGAAAAAGCCCTCCACAATGGGCGTTTTTTTTGAAACAGAGGTCCGCTCGTTTACCAAACGGGAAGCCTATACCCTTATTGTCGGTCAGGACTATCTGACAAAGGAAGACCGCATTTTGTTCATTGATGATTTTCTTGCCTATGGCAATGCAGGATTAGGCATTATAGACCTATGCCGTCAAGCCGGAGCCACCATTGCGGGCATGGGATTCGTTATAGAAAAAGGCTTTCAACAAGGTCGGACTGTCTTGCAAAAAGCAGGCATTGAACATATAGAATCGTTGGCAATAGTGGAATCGTTGGAAAATAATAAAATAAATTTGAAACAATATTAATGAAATTTGTTGTATCTTTGCAAAAGATAATACAATACATATACAATTTTATAATATGATGTTGCTTAAGAAAAACAGTTTTTTATCGTTGATTTTTTGTAGTTTACTGCCGTTTTCATTGATGGCACAAAAAAAATCTTCTTCCTTTTCGTATATCCTGCCTTACAATTATTTTGAAATAGAGGCAACGCTTGTCAAACACGAGCAAACAAGAGGTCCCTTATGCAATTATGCAAACAAACTAACAGAAAACAAGCAATCCGTTATTACAAAAGACAGTGTGTTCTATACTTTTTCAGGGATAAAACTTACATGGAAATCCGCCGGTGACACGTCAAAAACATATCCAATCGACCCCTCACATCCGGCATTTGCCAATTTGTTCAAACAAGGTATGATTGTAGGTTTTGAACAAATGCCCGACATACAAGAAACCTATAATTTTGAAATGCCCGAAAAAGAGCAGGAAAACAGATTTTATCTTTTTCACCCCGATGAAATGGAACAAGTATTTGACACCACCTACCAAAATATTTATGAAGAAGACGAAGTGGTAAAAATTCCCAAAATAACATCGCATTGGCAACCCAAATCGGGAGAACGCTATGCCAAAGATATTGCCAATGAAATAGAAGAAATCAGAGATACCCGCAAAGATTTGTTGAGCGGAGCTTTGGAAGTGGATTTTTCCCGTTTGGATTTGATGTTGGAAGGCTTGAATGCAAGAGAAAACGATTTGATTGTTTTGTTTACAGGCTATACCGAAAAAACAAAAGAAACACAAACTTTCCGCATTGTTCCCAAAGGCAATGCCGACACCTTATATTGTCCGCTATTCGGTTTTTCATCGGCAATAGGTTTCACCAATGATATTTATACCCAACGATATAAATTAATGTTGTGCAAAGAAAAAAATTGTCAAACTCCAGAGGAACCCAAAGTGGATTCCAAAAACAGTCTATGCGTGAATACACCTGCTTATTATGGGGTTTATTTGTTGTGCGACAAAAAGATTATTCAATATTTAGGTGCATATCCGATAGCCCAAAACGGCAGCGTTAGATATGTAACAGAACCATTGTTGAATATAGAACTCAACCCTTATACGGGAGCGATTGAAACCTTGGAAGTAAAGAAAAAATAGCCAAAATGAATTTATCTTCACCTAAAACAGCCCTTTTTGCAGGAAGTTTCGACCCGATAACTTTAGGACACGAAAGTATAGCCTTGAGAGCCTCGGCTTTGTTTGACAAACTCTATATCGGCATTGGAAAAAACGGGAAAAAACAATCACTATTTACTTTGGAACAACGGTTGGAAATGTTAAACATTGTCTTTGCTGATGTAGAAAATGTAGAGGTGATAGCCTACGATGGTTTAACAGTTGATTTGTGCAGACAGAAAAACATTTCGTATATGGTGAGAGGCGTGCGTTCTGTTATTGATTTTGACATGGAACTGAGCATTGCTCATGCCAACAGTTTGTTAAAACCCGATGTTGAAACGGTATTTTTACTCTCTGAACCTCAACATATAGGCATTTCATCTTCGGCAGTAAGAGACATTATCATTCATGGTGGAAAATTAGAATCATTTGTACCTGAATCTATTGTGGATTTTATCCGTCATTATTGATGGCAACAAAATACAAGTATATTATCTTTGCAATCTTATGTTGCCTAACAAGTGCAACTTATGCAATCAAACCGATAAAAATATCGGGAAAACTTACTTTTGCCCATTCAGGGCAATTGCGTTTTTATCAATATACCGACTTTTTGACAGAAGAAAAAAAATTATTAGCCTTCGCAAATATAGATTCCAACGGTTTGTTTGAAATACAACTATCATTAAAAGAAACCCAATTGGTAGAATTGGCCTATAATGCTACATTCGGGCAAATGTTTCTTGAACCCGAAAAATCATATCAAGTGGAAATTTCCGCAGATACGCAAGCCTTAGACAGAATTGATGCTCAGTTGTATGGATTTCGTTTATATGTAGCCGTACTCCCCTACGACAGTTCGGAATTAAACTACAAAATAGATAGATTTGAACGCTATTACCGCTATTTTTTCTATAATTTTGAAGAATATTTTTACCAACAAACACCGGAAGCAACTTACGACAGTTTGGTGAATTTGCTCCGTGTAAGAATTCCATACGACGAACAATCCATGGATTTCTATTCCCAATACGTGAAATACCGTTATGCTTCCATCGACTTTTTGTATTATCAGAAAAACAGGGAAAAAGTATATCAAAAATATCTGACATCGGCATATATACCCTATAACAACATATCATATATGTCTTTTTTAAACGAATTTTATGAAAGATATGTTTACGGGGCTTCCAAATATATGCATACCAAAACATTGGAAGAACAAATAAACAAAGGAACCCCATTGTTCAAAATATTGGATTTGCTTGGAGCAGACCCAACGCTTGTGAACGAACAAGTGCGGGAAATGGTTTTGATAAAAACAATCGGAGAATTGTACAAAGAAAATGATAATTTCAATCGAGTACAATTGTTGAATTTGTTGCAACAAATAATAGTTTTGTCCAAATTTGAAGAACATAAAACAATGGCAACAAATATGGTACAACATTTAACACGATTTCAATCCGCTTATCCTGCCCCGTATTTTACTTTGAAAGATATATATAACAATACTTTTCATTTAACCGATTTTGCAGGAAAATATCTTTATTTGCATTTTTTTGCCACTTACAATCAAGAATCGCAACAAGAAATGTTTGTATTGGAACAAATGCAGGAACAATTCGGCGACAAACTTCAAATTGTAAGTGTAATGCTTGATTTTGAATCAGCAAAATTGTATCATTATGTCAATGAACACAAAAATTTCACGTGGACATTTTTAACACCAGAAAACAGTTATTCATTTTCAGATGCATATCAAACTTACACATTGCCTTTAGGTGTTTTGATAGACCCGAAAGGCAAAATAGTTTCCTACCCTGCCCTTTCGCCTACACGTGGATTAATGGTGCAAATTTATACCCTATTTTCTGACTAAAACTTACAAAAAACAAATAAAAAAAATATATTATAACATTGTAACAACAAGATAGACAACAATATAAAAAGAATAAAAAAATATTTGAAAAAATTATCAAAATCATAATAAATATTTTACCTTTGCAAATGGGAACAAATTTTCCAAAACAAAAATAAATAGAAAAATTCAATATTTGTAAATATAATAATAAATTAAAAATCATTGTATTATGAATCTTAAAAAAATCATGGCTGCTTTAGAGGCCAAACACCCAGGTGAAAGCGAGTACTTACAAGCTGTTCAAGAAGTATTGGAATCAATTGAGGACGTTTATAACAAACATCCTGAATTTGAAAAAGCAAAAATTATTGAACGCTTAGTTGAACCAGACCGTATATTCACATTCCGTGTAACATGGGTAGATGATAAAGGGGAAGTTCAAACAAACTTAGGTTATCGTGTACAATTCAATGCTGCTTTGGGAGCATACAAAGGTGGTCTTCGTTTCCACAAGGCTGTTAATGTATCAATGTTGAAATTCTTAGGATTTGAACAAATTTTCAAAAACTCTTTGACAAACCTTCCATTAGGTGGTGGTAAAGGTGGTTCTGATTTCGATCCAGTAGGCAAATCAGACGAAGAAATTATGCGTTTCTGCCAAGCTTTCATGTATGAATTATGGCGTAACATTGGTCCAGACCAAGATAGCCCTGCAGGTGATGTTGGTGTAGGTGGTCGTGAAATTGGTTACTTATATGGTGCATACAAAAAATTGGCTCGTGAACATAGCACAGGCGCATTAACTGGCAAATCTTATGGTTGGGGTGGTTCTTTAATCCGTCCAGAAGCAACTGGTTTCGGTGCTATTTACTATGTTGAACGCATGGTAAAAGAACAAAAAGATACTATGAAAGGTAAGAAAATAGCCCTTTCAGGATTTGGTAATGTTGCATGGGGTGCTGCCATAAAAGCAACTGAACTCGGTGCAAAAGTTGTTGCTATTTCTGGTCCCGATGGCGTTTGCGAAATTAAAAATGGTATCACCAAAGAAATGATTGCTTATATGCTTGAAATGCGTGCTTCTAACCGTAACAAAGTTGAAGACATGGCAACAAAATTCCCGAAACTTGCTAAATTCACTGCAGGTAAGAAAGCGTGGAGCATAAAATGTGATATCGCATGTCCATGTGCATTCCAAAATGAAATGGATGAAAAAGACGCTAAAGAACTTATTAAGAATGGCGTTAAATATGTTGCTGAAGTTTCAAATATGGGTTGCCAACCTAAAGCAATTGCTGCTATCCAAAAAGCAAAAATACCTTTTGCTCCAGGTAAAGCCGTAAACGCTGGTGGTGTTGCAACTTCAGGTTTGGAAATCTGCCAAAATGCAGGTCACATCAACTGGACTGCAGAAGAAGTTGACGTTAAATTACACAAAATAATGAATGATATCTATGATATGTGCGTAGAATATGGTAAACAAAAAGATGGTTCCATCAACTACGTAAAAGGTGCAAACATTGCAGGTTTTATGCGTGTAGCAAAAGCTATGTTGGCACAAGGTATCATTTAATCGATAATGTGGATGATAAAAAAAGCCGTTTTTACAAACGGCTTTTTTTTTATGCTTAAATGTCAAGTATAAGTTTAAGGTGGAAAGTTATAAAATTTAGGAAAAAATGTTATCTTTGCAAAGTCAAATTATTAAAAATTTATTGTTATGCAAGACCAACAATTATTAGAACCCCAAGAAGTATGGAAATATTTTTTTGAGATATGTCAAGTACCAAGACCCTCAAAAAAAGAAAAGAAAATTAGAGAATATTTACTGAAAACAGGCAAATCTTTAGAATTGGAGACCTTGGAAGATGAGGGTGGTAATATTTTGATACGCAAACCTGCCACCAAAGGAAAAGAAAATGTTCCTATTGTTGTTTTTCAGGCACACATGGATATGGTGTGTGAAAAAAATGCAGACAAAAGTTTCAATTTTGACACCGATGCCATAGAACCTTATATTGATGGCGAATGGGTAAAAGCCAAAGGAACAACCTTGGGAGCCGATGACGGCATTGGCATGGCTATCGCTTTGGCATTGTTAGCCTCTAAAGATGTGGAACATGGACCTATCGAATGTCTGTTCACCGTTGATGAAGAAACCGGTTTGACAGGAGCATCTGCCTTGCAACCCAATTGGTTGAAAGGGAAAATGCTGTTAAATCTTGACTCGGAAGACGAAGGTCAATTTTTTATTGGTTGTGCAGGTGGAAAAAATACAGAAGTTTCCATCGATTTTGAAAAAGAAAAGGTACCCGCAAACAGCAAAGCATTTCTTATCAACGTAAAAGGATTGCAAGGGGGACATAGTGGTGATGATATAAACAAAAATCGTGGGAATGCAAACAAAATCATCACTCGGGTTTTATATAATTTGACTTTTGCTTTTGAGGCAAAATTGGCAACAATAGACGGTGGTAATCAACATAATGCTATTGCCAGAGAAGCCTCTGCCATAGTTGTGGCAGACAAAAAACACGAAAAAGATATTGTTGCTTATATTCAATCTTTTGAACAAATTGTCCGTTCGGAATTGCAAAAATCAGACCCCAATGTTCAAGTAACTATTACAGAGACAAAAATGCCCGAATATATCATTGACAACTACACACAATGTGATTTGATTCAAGCCTTGTATGCTTGTCCTCATGGCGTATTGGCAATGGATCAAAATATTGAAGGCTTTGTGGAAACATCTACCAACTTGGCTTCCATAAAAATGCAAGGCAAACAAATCAAGATTGTTACCAGCCAACGTTCTTCCATAGAAAGCAAAAAAGAAGACGCAGCCAATATGGTTGCCTCTGTTTTTGAACTGATGAATGCAGATGTAACTTTTACTGACGGTTATCCAGGCTGGACTCCTAATCCGAATTCAAAAGTATTGGATTTGCTAACATCTTCATACAAACGATTATTCAACAAAGAGCCTTTGATTTTGTCTATTCATGCAGGTTTGGAATGTGGACTTATCGGTGAAAAATATCCCGATATGGATATGATTTCTTATGGTCCTACGTTGAGAGAAATGCATACTCCTGGCGAACGATTGTTAATCGAAACTGTACAACAAGTTTGGGATTTAACAATAGATTTTCTAAAAACACTAAAATAAAATTGATGTTATGAATAAAATTCTGTCGAAAATAATTTTGACAGCAATTCTTTTCGCCTATTGTTCTATTTGTCAGGCACAAACCGTTTATGAAAAAGATATTCGACATGGGTCTCAACAAACTGAACGATATTTGCCGATTTTAGAACATCAGAATGTGGCACTTTGTGTCAATCAGACTTCTATGGTAGGGCAAAGACATTTGTTGGATACTTTATTAAGTTTGGGAGTAAATGTAAAAAAAATATTCTGCCCTGAACATGGTTTTAGAGGCGATGCCGAAGCAGGCAAACACATTTCCAACCAAATAGACACCAAAACAGGATTGCCTATTATTTCTTTGTACGGCAATAACAAAAAGCCCACCAAAGAACAATTGCAGGATATAGACATTATTATCTTTGACATTCAAGATGTTGGAGCAAGATTTTATACCTATATTTCTACTTTGACCTTGTTGATGGAAGCCGCTGCCGAAAACGATAAGGTAGTTCTTGTTTTTGACAGACCAAATCCTAATGGCTATTGGGTAGATGGATGTATTTTGCAATCTGAATTTCAATCGTTTGTTGGTATGCATAGTGTCCCTATCAATCATGGCATGACCATCGCCGAATATGCTCGCATGGTCAATGGAGAACATTGGTTAAAAAATAATTTGACCTGTAAACTTCTTTGGGTAAAAGTACAAGGATATAATCACGCTATGCGTTATCAATTGCCCATAAGTCCTTCTCCCAACTTGTCTTCTATGGAAGCCATTTATCTTTATCCTACGCTTTGTTTGTTTGAAGGAACTCCCATGAGTATAGGACGTGGCACCAATGCTCCGTTTTGTTTGTTAGGCTATCCCGATTTTGGAGCAAAAGATACCGTTTTTGTTCCTCAAAATATTGTTGGCGTGGCGACAAATCCACCTTGTTTAGGCAAACAATGCAATGGATATAACCTCAAACAATGGGCACATGACACCTTGATAAACAAAAATAGAATTGATATAGATTTGTTGATAAATGCTTATAATAGTTTTGATGAAAAAGACAAGTTTTTTACCCCTTTTTTCAACAAATTAGCAGGCAATGCAACTCTGGCTCAACAAATCAAAGACGGGAAAAACGCCTCTCAAATCAGACAATCATGGCAAAGCGAGTTGCAAGATTTTAAAAAAATCCGGAAAAAATATTTGTTATACAAAGATTTTCAATAAACAATGTTTGAACAAATTGAATTTTGGGACAGAGTTTTATTACAAGCAATAAACAGTACCCATACACCTTTTTTAGATACACTCATGTGGATAATGACAAAACTATATATATGGATACCTTTGTTTGCATGGGTTATATACAAACTATGGAATTATTATCAAAAACAAACTTTTCTTATTTTGGCATTTTTGGCATTATCTGTTGTGTTTTCCGACCAAAGTTCTGTATTTATCAAAAACAGAGTACAGCGCTATCGACCAACACACAATTTGGAAATACAAGACAAATTGCACTTGCATCAAAACAAAGACGGTGAAGTTTATCGCGGAGGCATGTATGGTTTTGTTTCTTCTCACGCCGCCAACAGTTGGGGACTCGTTATTTTGTTACTCTATTTTTTCCGCCCTATCGGGAAAAAATATCTTTGGATATTTCCTGCTTGGGCCATTGTTTTTTGTTATACAAGAATGTATTTAGCCGCCCATTATCCCTTGGATATTCTTTGCGGTGCCATTTTAGGCATAGCTTGTGGCGGATTGGCCCTATGGCTCTATACTTTGGCTAAAAAGCAAATAAACCAAGCGTCATATCGCTCCGATAACAATATCTGAATTGAACTTTGCAATTATCACATCACAATAGAAATATATTTTTACTCAAATTTTATAATATATTGAGATTTTAATTTTTCTATTCTTTTTCCGTATAAAAAATATTTTTGCTTACACTATTATTCATTCAACAAAGCCCACAATTGGTCTTTGGTTTCAGTTAGTCCCATTTGTGTATGTGAAGAAATATAAACAACGGGAATATCCGCATGAATGTTTGCCTTAATTTTATTTAATTCTTCGACAGGCAGCAAATCGCATTTGGAAATTGCCAACAAGCGTTTTTTATCCAACAAATCAGGATTATAGGCTTTGAGTTCGGTAAGCAGTATGTTATATTCTTTCAAAATATCTTCACTGTCCACAGGAACCAAAAACATAAGCACGGCATTGCGTTCAATATGTCTTAAAAAACGCAAACCCAATCCCTTGCCTTCCGAAGCACCCTCTATAATTCCGGGAATATCAGCCACTACAAACGAGCGTTGCTCTCTATAACTCACCATACCGAGATTGGGAACCAATGTCGTAAAGGGATAATTGGCAATTTTGGGTCTTGCATTGGACACGGAAGATATAAAGGTAGATTTTCCCGCATTAGGAAAGCCCACCAAACCCACATCTGCCAATATTTTCAACTCCAAAATGGCTTGACATTCCAGTCCGGGTTCCCCAGGTTGAGCGAAACGGGGCGTTTGTCTTGTCGCAGATTTAAAATGTACATTTCCCAAACCACCGCGACCGCCTTTAAGCAGAATTATCTCTTGTTTGTCCTCCAACACTTCTGCCATCAACTCCGATGTTTCCGCATCTTTGACAATCGTTCCCAAAGGTACGTCTATATAAACGTCTTTTCCGTCTTTTCCAAAACATTGGTTTTTGCCCCCTGCCTCCCCATTTTCAGCATACAAATGTTTGGTATATTTCAAGTGCAACAATGTCCATAGTTGGGCATTTCCTTTCAAAATGACATGTCCGCCGCGTCCGCCATCACCACCGTCAGGTCCGCCTTTAGGTGTATTGGCCGAACGTGCCAAATGAGCAGAACCGCCACCGCCTTTGCCTGAGCGGAAAAATATTTTTACATAATCTATAAAATTTTCATTCACAGGAAATAAGCATTTATTTGCGTAAAATGTTATCCAAACGTTCTGCCACATCGGCTTCTGTGCCAGTACCAACTATTTGTATCATTTTGCCTTTTTGTGCAAAATAATCTTTCACAGGTTTTGTTTTGGCTTCATATTCTTTAAATCGCTGCTCTATCACTTCTTTGGTGTCATCACTACGGCCTTCTATTTTTGCCCTATTGAGCAAACGTTTAGTCAATTCTTCTTCAGGCACTTCCAAACTAATGAAATAAGAAAGCGAAGTCCCCATTTTGGTTAACAATTGTTCCAAAATTTCGGCTTGAGCCAAAGTTCTTGGATAGCCGTCAAAAAGAAAACCATTAGTAGTTTTGGCTTCTGCCATTCTTTTTTCCAATATTTTTATTATCAAATCATCTGGCACTAATTGTCCCTTGTCTATCAAGGCTTTGGCTTCCAAACCAAGTGGGGTTTGTTGAGCAATCTGTTGTCTCAAAATATCACCCATGGATATATATTCTAACTGATGATTTTGTAATAAAATTTTTGATTGTGTACCTTTTCCCGAACCGGGAGCCCCAAATAATATAATGTTTAACATATCTGTAAAAAATCTTTAAAAAGCAATAATATTAGCAAAGATAAAACTTTTTTTTGTGTTTTTATATAAAAAAATAAAAAACTTTTATTTCACAAACTTGTAAATATTTATGTTATCTTTGCTTTTATGACCATGAATAAAAATAAAATTTTTGTTGCCATACCTGTTTTGGACGAATATGACTATTTGCCCCAAACTTTGCATAGTATATTTTCACAAAATGCTGATATACATTTGTTTATATGCGTAAACCAACCTGAAAAATGGTGGAACATACCCGATTTTTTACCTATTTGCCAAAACAATCAAAGAACATTAGAATATCTGCAATCAATTAAAAATCAAAATATTACAATCATAGACAAATCTTCCAAAGGGCAAGGTTGGCAAACACAAAAACAAGGTGTTGGCATGGCAAGAAAAACTTTAATGGACAGCATTCTACAAGTTGCTCAAAATGATGATGTTATTATCAGTTTAGATGCCGATACATTGTTGGAAAAAGACTATATTGAAAATGTAAACAAACGCTTGTCTGACCCACAATTTGTGGCACTTGCCGCCCCCTATTACCACGCTTTGTCTGGCAATAAACAACAAGACAGGGCAATGCTTCGATATGAAATTTATATGAGAAACTATTTGCTGAACCTCATGCTCATCGGTTCTCCATATAGTTTTACCGCATTGGGGTCTGCTATTGCCTGTAAATGTTCTGTTTGCCGTGCTGTTGGCGGTTTTGACGTACAAACGGCAGGTGAGGATTTCTATTTCTTGCAAAAAATAAGGAAATTCGGCAAAATTGCCCTTTCTTGTGAAAAGAAAGTTTTTCCGGCCAATCGCTTTTCCCATCGGGTACCATTTGGGACCGGACCCGCTATAGAAAAAGGCACAAATGGAGATTTTGCCGCCTATCCTATATACGATATTGCTTTTTTTGACGAAATAAAAAAAACATATTCGAATATAAATCAATTATTTGAAAAAAATATAGCAAGCCCGTTTTTTATTTTTTTGCAGCAACAATTCAAATCAGAAAACTTTTTGCAACCTTTGCGAAAAAACTATAAAACCATAGATCATTTTACCAAAGCCTTCCATCAAAAAGTAGATGCTTTGCGAATATTTCAATTCTTGAGATATTGTCAGCAACAAAATCCTATCAAAGACGAAATGGCTTTGATACATTTATTTGCAAAAGTTTTTCCAAACAATATGAATGTATTTTTTAATGAAGAAAAGCCTTTCTCGTTTGAAAATTCTAACGTGGAAAATTTGAACAAATTACGGGATTTTTTAGTGGAAAAAGAAAATATTTTCAGATATAAATTTGATAAACAATTGCCTTTATGATACCTTTTGAAAAATACCAATTGGATAACGGTTTGACCGTCATATTGCAACCCGATGAAACAACCCCGATTGTTGCTGTTGATATTTGTTATTTGGTTGGTTCCCGAGATGAAAATCCCAATAAAACAGGATTAGCACATTTATTTGAACATCTGATGTTTGGCGGTTCAAAAAATGTACTTGATTTTGATACCGTTTTACAAAAAGCAGGAGGAGAAAACAATGCTTTTACAACCGTAGATTATACTAATTATTATTTGTCTTTGCCTCTCAAAAACATAGAAACCGCATTTTATTTGGAATCTGACAGAATGAACGAATTGGCTTTTTTGCCAAAAATTCTTGACATACAAAAACATGTTGTTATAGAGGAATTTAACCAGTCCTATCTCAACCAACCTTATGGTGATTTATTGTTTTTGTTGAAAGACTTAGCCTACAAAGTTCATCCTTATCAATGGAATCCTATTGGAAAAAGTCCCAACCACATCAAAAGTATGAATATGAATGATGTTAAAGAATTTTTTTACACCTTCTATCGCCCTAACAATGCGGTTTTATCTATTGCAGGAGACATCCATAAGTTTGATTGCAAAGATTTGGTGAACAAATGGTTTGGAGGCATTCCCAAAGGCAATGTTTATAAAAGAAACTTACCCGTAGAACCCACACAATCGGAAGCAAGATTTTTAGAAGTATTTAGAAACGTGCCTTGCGACTGTCTTTGCAAAGCGTATAAAATGGGCAAACGAACTGATAATGATTTTATCAGCGTTGATTTGGTGTCCGATATTCTTTCCAATGGTCAATCTTCCCGCTTACAACAAAAGTTAGTAAAATCGCAACAAATATTTTCTTCTATTTCCTCTTATACAACAGGTACTTTAGACAATGGTTTGTTTATTATTATCGGTTATTTGAACAATGGTGTCGAAATCACACAAGCCGATAATGCCCTTGTGGAAGTACTGAACGAATTGAAAACAACAAAAATTTCCGAATATGAATTAGTAAAAGTGAAAAACAAGGCAGAAACGGCTTTGATTTCTTCTGAATTTTCGGTGCAAGACAAGGCAATGCAATTGGCTTTGTATGAAACAATAAGGCAAGCCGAAGATTTTAATCTTGAAACAAACAAATATCGTTCTGTTTCTCAAGATGATATTTTGAATATTTGTTCAAAACTTTTTAAAGCAGAACAATCTTCTACCATCTATTATAAAGCAAAGAAATAATCAATCAACATTTTTTCTTTGACAAAAAAGTTTCAGGCATTTTTTTTAGCTATTTTTTCCAATTGAGCAATAAGATATGCTATTTCTTGTTGTTGTGTAGGTATGCCAAAACTGATTCTCATACTCTTTTGCGGAACACCCAAAGCCTGAATTACATGACTTGTAGTAGTTGTGCCACTACTACAAGCACTTCCCGTAGAAATGGCAATACCTGCCATATCCAATTGCATAAAAACAACATCTGTATCAACATCAGGAATATAACAATTAATTAAATTGTACAGTCCTCCACTGACACAATTGCCAACAAAACAAATATTGGGGATTTTTTCTTTCAATAAATTGATACAATCATTTTTTAAGTTTTCAATTCTTTGTTTTTCAGTTTCATAGTTTTTCAATGCCATATTCAAAGCGACCGACATAGCGGCTATGGCACCCACATTTTCTGTCCCTGCCCGCAAGTTTCGTTCTTGATGACCACCTAGTAGCAAGGGAGCCATATTGTGTTTGTGATACAACAGCCCACAACCTTTGCTTCCGTAGAATTTATGAGCGGAACAAACGGCAAAATCCACTGGCAAATCGGATAAAGACATTGGATATTTGCCAACAGTTTGCACCATATCGCAAAAAAACAAAGCCTGATATTTATGGCAGAGTTTTCCTACTTCTTTTATCGGCAAAAGATTCCCGATTTCGTTATTGGCATGCATCAGGCAAACCAAAGCATGAGAATGGGCAGATAATAGCTGTTCCAAATCATTCAAATCTATCTGCCCTATATGATTGTGTTTAACATGCAAAAGAGAAATATTGTTTTGCAATGCAGTTTGTTCCGTTGTTCGCAACATGGCGGCATGTTCCAATGGAGATGTTATAATATGCTGAATACCAAATTTCTTACAAACACTTATCACGCCTAAATTAATCGCTTCGGTTGCTCCGGAAGTAAAAATGAGATTATCGGGGACACATTGCAACATCTCAGCAATATCGTTGCGTGCCGTTTCTATCACCACACGACTTTTTTGTCCCAAACGATGAGTAGAAGAAGGATTGGCAAACATATCCAATGTTTTCACCAAAGCCTCTTTTGCCTCAACACATATCGGCGTTGAAGCAATATAGTCAAAATACAAAATCTTTTGCACTATTATTTATCTTTGGTTATCTGAGCCATCAAATCACCTTCAGCAACCACAGTTCCATTGACATATGCTTTGCCATACATGTGGCAAATACCACGGCGGATAGGTTCCAACAAAACCATTTCGTACACCAAGGTATCACCAGGCACGACTTTTTTTCTGAATTTTACCTTATCCATTTTCATAAAAAATGTCAGGTAATTTTCAGGGTCTGGCACGGTTGATAATACCAACACGCCACCGGCTTGTGCCAAGCCTTCCATAATCAAAACTCCCGGCATAACGGCTTGTTCGGGAAAATGGCCTACAAAATGAGGTTCATTCATGGTAACATTTTTCACTCCGATAATTCTTGTTTCGGTCATTTCTATAATTTTGTCCACCAACAAGAAAGGAGGTCTATGTGGCAATTTGCGTTTAATATCTTCAATGGTAAATAACGGTTCTTTGGTTAAATCGAAGAATGGAGAAGTTTTTTCTTTCTTAACAATATCCAACAATTTTTTTGCCAATTGTGTATTATAGGCATGTCCGGGACAACGTGCAATAATCTGAGCATTAATAGGTTGCCCAACCAAAGCCAAATCACCAACAATATCCATCAGTTTGTGACGTGCAACTTCATTGGAGAACAATAGTTCTCTGGTACTTAATGTTCCTTGCTGAGTTACATCAATATTTTCTTTGTTAAAAAATGCACAAATTTCGGTTTTTTCTTCCGAACTAATATCATTTTCAACATAAATGATAGCATTTTCCAAATCCCCACCTTTGATAAGTCCAAGTTTCATCATCGGGAGAATTTCGTGCAAGAAACAAAATGTTCTGCAGGGGGCTATTTCTGTAGCAAAATTGTCCAAACTATTTATTTGGTGGTGTTGTTGACCTAAAATTTTGGTTTTATAGTCCACATAAACACTCAAAGAAAAATTTTCGGCAGGTATTGCCAACATTTCCACATCGCATTCTTTGTCTTCTATACGGACAATATCTCTAAGGGTCAAAACTTCTTGTTCTGCATCTAATTCTTTGATACCGCTTTGCAAAATAGCATCGGTAAAAGGTTGGGCACTACCATTCAAAATAGGAACTTCATCGCCATCTATTTGCACAAGTACATTATATATATTCAAGGCAGCAAAACTTGCCATCAGATGTTCAATGGTATGCACTGTATCACCATTGTAATTTTTGATAGCAGTACCTCTATTGGTGCTTGCTACATTAGAAGCAAGAGCATCTATAACAGGTTGGTTTTCAATATCAATTCGTTGAAATTTGATACCATGATTGGCTTCTGTTGGGCAACAAGTGATGGTAACATTTTTGCCACCATGCAATCCTTTGCCTGATAAAGAAAATGCTGATTGAAGTGTTTTCTGTTTCATTTTATTGTAATTTTATTTTTTGTCCTAATCTTAAAATGCTTTCTGGTTTGATGTTGTTAAGGCGACACATTTCGTTGATACTGATATGGTATTTTCTTGATAAAGCATACAATGTGTCTCCTTGCTTAACAATATGAAAAACAGGTTTTTGTGTCTTTTGTGGACTTGGTTGTGGAGTTTTGTTTGTATCAATGCTATCATTACCATTAGCAAGATTTTCAAACAAATCTTCATAAGGAGTATCTGTATTGAATTCTTCCGTTTGATTAGTTGTATCTATTTCTATATCATTGTTTTTCCAAGCAGAGAATTTTTTATTTTCCACTTTTAAACCATTTGTAATCAATGTTTTGGTATTAAAATCTATAATAATATGAGGATTGAAATGTTCGAACAAAAATCTAGTTTCAAAATGGAGATGGTCGGTTGAGGCTCTTCCCGTTCGCCCTGCCAAACCCAACAAATCACCTGCATGTACAATTTGATTTTCTTCAACTTCTACTTTACTCAAATGGGCATAAAATGTTTCCAATCCATTGTTGTGTCGCACCACCACGAGTTTGCCATAACCATAGTAACCTTCGCTGGCAATTCTTACCACTCCGTCCCATGCGGAAACAATGCTATCCCCATGATTGAGTTTTATATCCACCCCAGCATGTATTCTACTACCTCGAGGACCATAATCTGAACATATTTTCGCATCCAAACGGCAAGGAAAAACAAAAGTATTTTCGTTGTCAATATTTAAAGGCAGGAGATATTTCTGAGTACCAAGTATAGCCGCTGAACGAGTATTTCTGCTATCCCAAGAGTTTTTGTATAAGTTTTTTGCGGGAATAGAATCGGGAATACCCAGCAAAAGCGTTCTACCTATAACATGATAAGCAACAAAAACAAAGCATATCAACAGACCGACATTTTTCAATTTCATAATTCTGTATTTCTATGTATAAAAAAAGCAGCATTGCTGCTACTTTTTGTCGGGATAGCAAGATTCGAACTTGCGACCTCCTGCTCCCAAAGCAGGCGCGATAACCGGACTACGCTATATCCCGTTTCTCTTACAATTGGCGGAGAAGGGGGGATTCGAACCCCCGGTACCCTTTCGAGTACGACAGTTTAGCAAACTGCTGGTTTAAGCCACTCACCCACCTCTCCAACAATTTTCGATACTGCAAAGGTACAACTTTTTTTTATGCAAATCTTATTTTCCCCAATTTTTTTTTCAAATTATATATTCAACTTGGAAAGTTATAAAAACCATTAGCAGGATTATCAAAAAAATGCTATCTTTACACACAGCAAAAAAGAAATGGAGATAAAAGGAAAACACACAAATACAGACTATTTAGAAAAAGATAATATCGCTAAATTGCTTTTTTCGTATTCGTTGCCAGCAATTTTGGCAATGACTGCTGTTTCTTTTTACAACATCATAGACCGTATTTTTATCGGACAAGGAGTTGGTCCTTTGGCCATTTCAGGTTTAGCCATTACGTTCCCGTTAATGAACCTTTCTGCAGCCTTTGGAGCCTTGGTAAGTTCAGGTGCCTCTACGATGATTTCCATTCGTTTAGGGGAAAAGAAACCTGCATCTGCCATGCGATTTTTGGGCAATGCTTTTACCATAAATATTATTATAGGCTTGCTTTTATCTGTATTCGGTCTTATTTTTTTAGACCGACTCTTGTTGCTATTCGGTGCCACTACCGAAACATTGCCCTATGCAAGAGATTTTATGCAAATTATTCTTATCGGCAATATTTTCACCCATCTGTGTATCGGTCTAAACAACATATTAAGATCCTCCGGCTATCCAGTGAAAGCAATGATAACCACTTTAATTACAGTTGTTTGCAATTTGGCATTGGCCCCATTGTTTATTTTTGTTTTCAAATGGGGCATCAAAGGAGCCGCATGGGCTACTGTTATAGCTCAGATTATAGGCACCATTCGCGTAGTATTTCATTATTTAGACAAAAACAACAATGTTTATTTCAGAAAACGCTATCTCCGTATAAAATGGGCTATTTGCGGAAAAATAATCACCATGGGCATGTCTTCTTTTTTAGTGAATTTATGTGCCTGTATTGTTGTGATTATCATCAATAGAAGTTTGATAAAATATGGAAGTGTCTTTGCTGTTGGAGCCTATGGAATTGTAAATAGTATTGTCAGTCTGATTGTTTTGTTGGTTTTTGGGTTCAATTTGGGCATGCAACCTCTTGCCGGCTATAATTATGGGGCAAAAAAATATGATAGAACGCTTACCATATTGAAATATTCTTTGTTTGTGGCAACAAGTATTACAACTTTCGGTTTTTTGTTGGGAATACTATTCCCCGAACCTCTTGCCAGAGCATTTACCTCCGATAATGAATTGATAGAATTAACTGTTAACGGAATGAGAATAACAGTATTGGCATTTCCTATTGTAGGCTGTCAAGTAGTGGCATCAAATTTTTTTCAAGCCGTAGGTAAACCCAAAATTTCCATTTTTTTATCCTTATCACGACAAGTTTTGTGTCTGATTCCTGCCCTATTGATTTTCCCAAGATTTTTCGGCATAAACGGAGTATGGTATTCCTTACCTTTTGCAGACCTTACCGCCTCTATTTTTGCTATTATCGTGCTAATTTTTAATTCTTCAAAAATAAAAAAAACTATTAATATCTCCAAAACTTAATTTATTAATCAATAAAGCAAATGACAACAATAGAAAATATCTTATTGACAGGCAAAAACGAAGGACAAACCATATTGTCTTTTCTAAAAAAATACAATGCCGAACAAAGAAAAATATTTGTTTTGTGCAACCCAACTACGCAAAAACAATGTTTGCCGATTTTAGAACAATTGTTGCAAACCAAATTATCTGCCCAACTAATTGTCTTGCCCATAGAAGAATCAACCAAAGACATCAATACTTGTAATCAGATTTGGAAAACCTTGTTGGATTTTCAAGCCGATAGAAAAAGCGTTTTGCTATGTTTAGGCGGAGGAGTTATTTGCGACATAGGCGGTTTTGTCGCTGCTTGTTTCAAAAGAGGTATAGAACACATTTTGTTTCCAACAACCCTGATGGCTCAAATAGATGCCGCTATTGGTGGCAAAACCGCCATCAATTTCTGCAACGAAAAAAATCAAATAGGATTATTCGCTCCCGCAACCCGAACAATCATTTTGCCCGAATTTTTAGAAACTTTGCCCCGACAAGAACTTTTATCTGCCTTTGCAGAAATGTTGAAACATGGACTTATTGCCGACAGAAATTATTGGAAACAACTTATAAATATAAATATTAATAATATAGAAGAAATAACAAACAAAGAACTTATTCTGCAATCAATTAAAATAAAAACAACTATTTGTGCCAAAGATATTACAGAAGACAACGAACGCAAAAAACTGAACTTTGGACATACCATAGGTCATGCTATTGAAGCCTACTTGCTACAACACAACGCCTCCAGAATAACACACGGACATTGTGTTGCCATCGGAATGATAGCAGAAACTTTTTTGTCGCAACAAAAAAGGCTATTATCTTCCGATAAATGTAATATTATTTTCCAAAATTTATTGTCTTTTTTTCCAATTTTTGACATAAGACCTAACGATTATGAAAAAATTGTTGCTAATTTGCAATTTGACAAAAAAAGAGTCGGGGCAAATTACAATTTCACGCTATTATCGGATATAGGTGTTGCTGAAATAAATCAACAAGTGGAAAGAGAAGATATATTCAAAGCATTAGTTTTTTGTTTTGAAACGCTAAAAGAACGGAAAAAATGATACTTTTGCATATTTGTATCAAATATCTGTTTTGTTTGATTCTTATAAAAAAATTAAAGTTAAATGACAGAAAAAATAAAAGAAGAATTTCCTGTACTTCAACAAGATGTATATGGAAAACCTTTGATATATTTAGACAATGCAGCAACAACACAAAAACCCATAAGTGTGTTGAATGCTGTGGACAATTATTATCGTTGCCTCAATAGCAATGTTCATCGTGGAGTGCATCGGTTAAGTATCTTGGCCACAGAAGCATACGAACATGCCCGCATGAGCATACAACAATTTATCAATGCCCCGAACGCACATGAAATTGTCTTTACCAGAGGCACAACCGAATCTATTAATCTCGTTGCCAATGGTTTTGCCAACACTATACTCAAACAAAATGATGAAGTGATAGTTTCAACCATGGAACATCACTCTAATATTGTCCCTTGGCAATTGGCAGTTGAAAAATGCGGTGCTAAATTGAAAGTGATTTCTATCAACGAAATCGGTGAAATTGATATGGAATGTTATCAAAATTTATTTTCTGAAAAAACAAAAATAGTAGCCGTAACACATGTATCAAATGTTTTGGGTACCATCAACCCTATCAAAAAAATGATAGAAATAGCGCATGCACATCAAGTGCCAATTTTAATAGATGGGGCTCAAGGAATAAAAAGCACAAAAGTAGATGTGCAAGATTTGGATTGTGATTTTTATTGTTTTTCCGGACATAAAATTTATGCTCCAATGGGGATTGGTGTTTTATATGGCAAAGAAAAATATTTGGAACAACTTCCTCCATATCAAGGTGGTGGAGAAATGATACAAAATGTAAGTTTTGAAAAAACAACATTCAATAGTCTGCCATTCAAATTTGAAGCCGGCACTCCTAATGTTGGAGGGGCAATAGGTTTAGAAGCAGCCATTGACTTTATGCTAAAAATTGGAAGAGAAAATCTTTTGACACATGACAAAGCGTTGCTTGACTATGCTCAAACTAAAATGCAGGAAATTGATGAGATACGTTTTATCGGTCAGGCAAGAGAAAAGGCTGCCGTTGTTTCCTTTTTGCTGGGCACGGCTCACCCTGCAGATGTCGGCACCTTATTGGACACCATGGGCATTGCCGTCAGAACGGGACACCATTGTGCAGAACCTTTAATGAACCGATACCAAATAAGCGGAACAGTCAGGGCTTCTTTTGCCATTTATAACACAAAAACAGAAATAGACAAATTAGTTGAAGCTCTAAAAAAAACAAACAGAATACTATCTTAAAATACTAAAAAATGAATAAAATAAAATTGACCTACCCCTTACTTTTGGCATTTTTGCTCTGTGCTTGCACATCAAAAACAAACAACGATACGCCAAGTAACGAAACAGAAAAAATAATTCGTCCTGTTTTTGATGAAGACACAGCTTTTGCCTACATAGAAAAACAAGTATCATTCGGACCAAGAGTACCTAATACTATCGCCCATGAAAAATGTGCAGATTTTTTGATAGAAGAATTGACGAGATGGACAGATACTGTTTATGTTCAAGCATTTGAGGCCACTGCCTACAATGGTCAGAAATTGAAAAGCAAAAATATTATTGGTGTATTCAACAAGGAACAGAACAATAGAATTTTGCTTGCTGCGCATTGGGATTCAAGACCATACGCCGACAATGACGCGGACATAGCCAATAGTCGCAAACCAATTGACGGAGCCAACGATGGCGGTAGCGGTGTTGGTGTTTTGTTGGAAATTGCACGCCAATTGCACCAACAACGCCCAAACGTAGGCATAGACATTGTCTTTTTTGATGCAGAAGATTATGGGGAACCTCAAGATGAAAGACATTTATATGAAGGAGAAAATTGGTGTTTAGGCTCTCAATATTGGGCAAAAAATCCTCATTTGCGGTATTATAAAGCCAAATATGGTATTCTTTTGGATATGGTTGGCGGAAAAAGTGCTGTTTTTTGCAAAGAAGGCACTTCAAAATATTTTGCCTCAAACATACAAGACAAAATATGGAACAACGCCCACAAATTAGGTTATGCAGAGCGGTTTTCCAACAATGTTTCAAATGCGATAACAGATGACCATCTATATGTAAATTCTATTTTATCTATTCCTATGATAGATATTATTGAAATGCCTGCATACTCCTCTACAGGTTTTAATGCAACATGGCATACCATGAACGATAATATAGACAATATAGACAAAAATACACTCAAAATAGTAGGAGAAGTAGTTTTATTTTCAATAAAAAATGAACAATAAAATAGATTTTTACATTTTGAGTTATAAAAAATTGTACTTTTGTCTTTTGAAAATTCTTTAAAAAAATGATAAAAACAAAAATATTTTTATCTTAAAAATAGAGATATGGAAAACGAACAAAATATGGATATTGAATCTTTGAACAAAGAAAACTTACAAGAACAAGTTGAAGACCTCAACAATGATTCGGTTCAAGCAATAGTTTCAGAAAATACTGAAAACGATAAAGATAATCTGTCTTCAGCAGAAACTTCGGCAACACATAGTACCTCAAAAGAAACAACAGAACCAGAAGTTTTTGATGAAACTATTTTTGACACCTACAACAAAGAAGAACTTGTACAAGCCATGGAAGCCTGTGCCAAAGAAACCGATGTTGTCAAAATAAAAAGACAAGTTTCTTTGCTTAGAAGCCGTTTTTTGCAATTATTGAAAGAAAGCAAAGACCAAAGCCTGCAATTGTTTTTAGCAGAAGGTGGCACCGAGGAAGATTTCAAATATCAACCTGACGATTTAGAGAAACGTTTTGATGAAGCCTTTGGATTTTACAAGGCTAACAAAAATCGCTATACTGAACTATTGGAAAAAGAAAAAGAAGAAAATCTACAAGAAAAACTTTCTTTGCTTGACGAACTGAAAGAATTGGTTGACTCTGAACAAACGTTGAAACAAATTTACGACAAATTCAACGAAATCCAAAACAAATGGAAAGAAATCGGAGCTGTACCACAAGCAAACACCAACGAATTGTGGCAAAACTATCATTTTTATGTTGAAAAATTCTTCAACAAAGTAAAAATGAATAGAGAATTGCGGGATTTGGATATGAAAAAAAATCTCGAACAAAAACTGAATCTTTGCGAAAAAGCAGAAGCCTTGCTTTTGGAACCTTCTATAACAGAATCATTTAAACTTCTACAACAATACCATCAAGAATGGAAAGAAATCGGAGCTGTAGAAGAAAACAAAAAAGAAGAACTTTGGAACAGGTTCAAAATGATTTCTGACCAAATCAATCAAAAACGCAAAGAACATTATGAACAACTTGCCAAAGAACAAGAAGACAATTACCAAGCAAAGGTTGCTCTTTGCGAACAAATAGAAACCTTATTGTCAGAGGATTACAAAAGCACCATGAAGGCCGTGGCCGATATGGAAACAAAGGTTGTCGCCTTGTTTGATATGTGGAAAACCATAGGTCCCGCTGCCAAACAACAAAACAACGATATTTGGCAACGTTTTCACCGTAGTCTGGACAAATTCTATGAAGACAAACAAGAACTTTATAAGAAAAATAAAGAAGAAAAGGTCAATAACTACAATCTGAAAGTAAATCTGTGCTTGCAAGCAGAAGCCATTGCTGCAAGAACAGACTGGAAAAAAGCCACAGCAGAACTTTTGCAATTGCAAGAAGAATGGAAAAAAATCGGCGGTATCAACAAAAAACAATCTGAACAATTGTGGACGCGTTTCAGAAAGGCTTGCGATGATTTCTTCGCTGCCAAAAGTGCATATTTTAAAAATTTTGCCGAACAATCCGTTGAAAACATTGAAAAAAGAAAAGCCGTTATTCAAAAAGCAAAAGATTTTGTCATTGGTACTGACAGAAAAGAATCTATTGAAGCCCTGAAAAACATTCAACGGGAATGGACTGAAATAGGCTATACCTCACCTGCAGAAAAAACAAAACTTCAACATGAATTTGACGAAATTATCAATAAATATTTCGCCGAATTGAAAACCTCCGCCGGAGAAGAGAATTTCGCTGAAAAAGTATCCAAATGGAAAGAAGAAGGCAATACTTCACAACTAATTGCAGCCAGAAAAAAATATCAAAAAGAAATAGAAACAATCACCAAAGATTTGTGCAATTTGGAAAACAATATGCTCATGTTCGGCAAAGCACAAAAAGCAGAAATTCTTCGTCCTTTTGAAACAAAAATTAAGCACATGAAAGACGAAATTGCCAAATGGCAGGAAAAATTAACAATAGTGGAAAAAGAAATAAAAGAAATGACCAACAATAAGAAAGAACAATAAAATTCAATCTTTCGGTTGAATGCCCCTGTAGTTCAACGGATAGAACGGAAGTTTCCTAAACTTTAAATACAGGTTCGATTCCTGTCGGGGGTACAAAAAGAGTTTTGCAAATATTTGAATATAATAAATTACAAAACTCTTTTTCTTTTATCCACTAAATTTGGTCACTTTTTCAAATTTAGTATGAACAAATGTTGCCAATGACATATTACCATTTGTAAACAATCTCCATTTAGGATAATATCAGGATAATTTTAAATGGAACATACAAAGGTAGATAAATTATAAGTTGATTAAGTATATTTTATTGTTCCTTCGTCGGTCCGTTCTTAAAGTTGAAATACATTGCACGCCCCATTTCTTCCATCACTCTATCAAAGAATTGTTTATCCTCAAAAAGTTTTTGGAATGAATCCATTTGGTCCTCATAACATTTCATTGCAATCTTTTCAAAATATTTTGGGAAAATGTTTTTGGCAAACATATTTACATCAGAGTTTTTAGCCTGCTTAGACAATTTCTTTTTCTCCGACTGCATTTTGTCATAGATACTTTCCACTATTACACGGTCTGCTTCCGAAAAGTTCCCCGCATACATCAAGTTGATTTTTTCTATGATATTTTCCAACAAGTCTCTCTTTATATCCTTACCTTTTCCTGTGCCGCCTTTTTCTCCTTTAAGTGTTTTATCCTCTACACTCGGATTCAATATTATGGCACCACTGGGTTGCACTTTGAACAAATGGTGTGTGAGTTTCAATTTTCCTTCCAAATCAACCTTTTCGTGTGGAGTTTTGGGGAGAAGTTTGAACAAAAATTCACAAAAGATATAGGTTTTAAAAAGTTCCTTGTCAAAAGTTCGTGCTATTTGTGCCATATAGGCATAGAAACGTATAAAAGAACGTATCAAAGAACGAAACTTGAATCTGTCATCCTCTTCCAACTGATTGAAATCATCTAAGACAGGTTTCAACAAGCTTGTCAATTTTCCAATTGACACGTTGTTCTGTTCAGACTTATACACGTCAAATACGGCATTTTCTGCACTTTCACTCCACAAATGGAAAGACTTCAAATCGTTGAGGTATTTATAGACCATATTTACATCCACAGGTTCTCCGAGCATTGTGTCCTCGTAAAATGGTTGGAATGATGCTTGGATGCTATCGGCAGAATTGCAGAAGTCAAACACATAGGTGTCGTTTTTGTCCGGATGACAACGATTAAGTCGGGATAAAGTCTGCACTGCTTTCACTCCTCTCAATCCCTTCAACACAAACATTGTATGCAATAAAGGTTCGTCAAAACCTGTCTGGTATTTCTCTGCAACGATAAGAACGTTGAACATATCACTTGAAAAATACAATGGAAGTGCTGATTCAGATATTTTCATATCAGATGTGGAGTTCATTTGGGTCTCCGTATATGCTTTTCCTTCGTAATTCACTTCACCGGAAAAAGCGACCAAGGGATGTATATCGGTGTATCCCTTTTTCTTGCAGTAATCCTTCATCGTCAGGTAGTATCTTACGGCGTGTGCTCTTGACGGAGACACCACCATGGCCTTTGCTTTTCCGTTTATTTTACGGAGCGTGATTTCTCTAAATTGTTCCACGATAACCTCTATGGTGTTTTCTATCACATACTGATGGTTGTCGTGATAGTCACGAATTGCCTTTGCGGCAGGTGGTTCTTCGTATTCAGGATTTTCGGGGATATTCTTCACTATTTCGTATGAAGTTTCTATCGGTGTGAAAAATTGCAGAACATCCAATATAAATCCTTCGTCAATTGCCTGCCGCATAGAATAATGATGGAAGGCGGTATATTTTAAATGCCCTTCTTTGTCTTTCCCGCACACTTCTCCAAAGGTCTGTAAGGTTTTTGGTTTTGGGGTGGCGGTAAAAGCATAGAAAAATTGATTTTTATGTTGTCCTTGTGTAAGAAGGGTTTCCACCATCACATCCATTTCATCTTTGATGGATTCTTCGGTCTTGCCTTCAAGTTCTGCCATTTCTTTCAATGCTTCATCGGTGTCAGCAAGGGCTGCCTTCAATTTCTCGGCACTCTTGCCCGACTGACTACTATGTGCTTCATCAACGATGATGGCAAATTTCTTTCCCTTATGGTTGTCAAGTTCCTTGTAAATAAGTGGAAATCTATGCAAGGTAGTTATGATAATTCTTTTTTTGTCATTGATAGCATCACGAAGGACAGTTGAGTTATCTTTGTCGGTGATGGTGGCAATTTGACCTTCATAGTGGTCAAATCCCAAGATGGTGTTTTGCAACTGACGGTTCAATACTCGCCTGTCAGTGATAACAAAAACAGATTGGAATACTTCTTTGTCCTCATAGTCGTGCAAAGATGCAAGACGATATGTCAGCCAAGCAATAGAATTTGATTTTCCTGAACCGGCAGAATGCTGAATCAAATAGTTTCTACCATCCTTTTGACCTTTGGTATCCGCTACCAATTTTTCCACTACATCAAATTGGTGATAACGAGGGAATATAAGTTGTGTCGTTTTCTTCTTCACTTGTTTTCCATTCTTCAACGACACTTTCGTGGTTTCTTCTTTACTGATATATCGTTGAATAATAGAAAGGAAAGAGTCCCTGTTTAATATCTTTTCCCATAGATAGGATGTGGCATATCCATCGGGATTTTCCGGATTTCCTCCGTCACCAACGTTGCCGGCACCGTTACTGCCTTGGTTAAACGGAAGAAAATAGGTATCTTCTCCTTTCAATTCGGTAGTCATTGCCACTTCGTAGAGGTCTACGGCAAAATAGACCAAAATACGGTTGTTGAAGTGAAAGATAAACTCCTTTGGATCTCTGTCTTGCCGAAATTGACGTTTGGCATTCTCCACCGATTGTCCTGTAAGTTGATTCTTTAATTCCAATGCTGCCACAGGAATTCCATTTAGGGACAAAACAATATCTATCGTGTTGTTATTTTGTGTGGAATAGGCAAACTGACGAGTCTCGGTAAGAATATTTTGGTGGTATTTCTCCACCAATTCCTCATTTAGATTAGAAGCCGGAACAAAGTAGGCAAAACGAATTTCTATACCACGGTCTTTTATACCATTCCGCAAAACGTGAATGAGACCATAGTCACTGACATTCTGTTGAAATATGTTGTATAGTTGTTTCTCCGCCTTATCTCCATAGACATTCTTATATCTTTGCCAAGTTTTGGGTTGGGTTTTCTCAATAAACGACAACAACACAGGCATATCTATCGCCTTGGTTTTGTCATAGGTGTGTTGATTTCCTTTTTTGTATCCTCCGAAATTGAGAAGATACGCCTCTATATCATTTTCAAAATTCTTTTCCTTTGTTTGCATTTTAACTAATAGTTAGTTATACGTAAAATAAATCTATTTGATGAAGATATACTCCATTGAACTTGATAAGTTTCTCCATCATAATTATCTACCATAATAAAATTATACACATTTTTAGTAGGATATAGTTCAAATCTTCCGTTCCATCCTTCACTCGCACTAACCAAGTAACTATACTCTACTGGTATCACGGCCGATTTTGTGTCATTCAATCCATACTGAACCATCCATACTTTACCTCTTTTTGTGTCAAGTTTCAATAGGATGTGTATATTTTCAGTTTGATACATCTTATAACGAGGCAAAAATTTTGTTGCCTCCTGCATTTCTTTGGCATATGACTCCCTTGCTTCTTGTTCTGCTTTTATTATTGAATCATATTCGCAGTGCCAAATAGCCCACAAAGAATCTATTTCCTTTTGAGTTTTAATGGAATCTAACCTTGTTTGTTCTGTATTCACAGTGTCATTATTAACTTGTGCATAAGAAGCAATAGGTGCTCCTAAAACTACTAAAAGTATGATTAAAAACCTTTTCATAGAATTTTCTTTTTTAGTAAATATTAATTCACATTTATTCTTCATAATTATATTGAATTAAATCAAAAATCAAAGAGTTTTATAAATTTTTGCCAACACATATTTATTTCTTCTATGTTTAATCCCAATAAATCAAGAATGCAACAAGTAAGTAATATTTTGCATTTTAAGGTCAAATAATACAATTCTTGACCGGAAGCTGCCAAAGGCTTTTCTTCATCGGGTATAAGATGTGAATACTTGTCTCTTGATTGCGTCAATACTTCGGTATCAATATTGCTTTTCTTAATTACTTCAACATCTTTAAATTTATCCAACAATATATCAACCTGTTCCTTATACTTTTGCTTATCCTTACCACCATTCTTTTTGTTTAGAAATCGTTTGTGATAACCTTCCAAAGCGTGTGCTACAATAAGAAAATCCGGAAAATCGAACGTGTTGTAATGAATGGTTTGTATCAAATAACGACAAATTGGTGAAACTTGTGTATAATTAGAATGCCATCTCCGCATCATTTCAGGGATTTTATTTTTCAATTCCGAAAATTGAATTAAAGAATGTGGATGTGGTTGGTCGGAATGTTCCACAGAAAATAAAACTTGAACTTTTTCCCCATTTGCATTTAAATATATTTCTGTAGGATATTGCTGAAAATATTGTGCAATAGCAATAAATTGGGTAAATTCAATAATGAGTTCGTGGAAACACTTAAAAGAAACATTTTGGTTCGTTTCAAACTTAAGAAATGACGATTGTTCTACTGCTATTTTATAAGAAGATATTCTTGTTAGAATATTTTCACAAATCATTGCTTGCAAGCCATTTTCAAGTTCAGTTTTTACCAGTGGTGAAAGTATATTGGTATTGTCTATAAATATATGATTGCTATCGTTTTCTTGTTGAAACAATAATCTTTTAGTTGATGCCCAATGATGAAGGTATGGATATTTCACTTCACATTCGTTGAATGCAGGAGTATCTAAAGAAAAAACGTGGCATCCGTAAAGTGCATATTTAACAGATAAGGATACTATCCCCTTACCTGCTAACTGATGAAAACTAATACAAAAAAGTGTAATAGAAATATCTCCAAAAATATCTCCCCAAAGCACATTAATAGTGTTTTGTTTCATTAGAAACTTAAGACCAACTACTTCAGACAATTCCAACAATACACTTTCTCCTTCTACAACCTTTAACCTCCCTCTCATTTTGTGGGTAGTTTGTGTGCTGTCATTGGAAGGAATCCAAAAGTCTCCGAAATATTCTCGTTGGTCTAACATTCCACCTCCTTCTTTCCCTTCACCTTCTCGTAATTGACGGATTTATTGTGTTTCTTCAATGCACTTCCTCGAAGTTTTTTCGCATGTTTTGGTTGGTTACTTTTTCCCATTCCGTAAGTGAACCCAAACATATCAATAAGTTTGGCAACGGGGTAATACAGCCCAGTTGGTTGTACATTAAAAGATTTTACTGGGATTTTGAATGTATTAATAACATTATAATATGGTTGGTGCTGTCTGTAGAACTCCCAAACCCTTCCAGCAATAGTCTCTATTTCACTATATCCGAATGTCTTGCGAAAGTATTGGTCAAGTGCAGGGAAGGCACCAAAGACTCCAAGAATTATCTTTGTTACTAATGTTTCACTCGCGTTTAAATATTTTGGAAGACTTTGATAGATACCATTATAAAGATTGACCACTTTCTTGCAATATTTATCTTTATCTTTTTCAATGTTATGATTACCATTCCCCTCATTAAAAATTGTCTGAATAGCCTTAATAACGGGTTTCAAGACACTGTAGTTTTTCTGCAGTAGTTTTGAATTTCTCAACATTCCCCAACTTGTAAGATACGACCACAACACCATACAACTTGTTTCCATATTGGCAGTTAGGTCTTTTTGGTTTGTCTGGAAATAATGATAACAGAAGTCGAACGAACGGTATCGGTGATTTTTCTTTTTCAAAGATTTCTCAAATTCCTCAATGGAATCACGTACTTCCTTGCTAGTATAAACCAAATTCTTTGCCTTTGTAACCATTAAATTGCGTTTTTATGTTTATTTAATTTTCCTTTTTAACGTCAAATATTCAAATAAAACATTATAATAATTTATTAGCATCGACATTATATCCGCTTGATTTCAGTTCCTTCACTAAATCATATTTCCAAGTTTCGTTATTTGTAGGGTGATATATAATGCCATCCAAATCGCCAGGTTTTTCAACATCATTATCCAATAAAAGGAACACTCTATCACGACCAAGTTTCCCCATAAAAAAGCCCATCTCAAAAACAACATTCTGCCTTGCACGATGTCTTTTTGAATCGTCTTTTTTTTCTTCGGGATATCCCCAATCGTCAGCAGTCAATAGGATAACAGCAAAACCGCAATTATCTGCATTACTCTCGAATTTTTCAATAATTGTTTTACCGTTATTCTTTTGTTCGTGGAGAATTACAGGTTCCAAGTCTAATTTTTCCAATATGCGTGCGACTGTTACTTTTAATGCTGTATCGTGACCGTGTACAATAAAAATCCTTTTTGAATCACATTTAATAACGGTATTCATATCTTCTTTTACCTCACACGGAATAAGTTCCAATTTTTGTTTTAAATTGCTTAAATTCAAAATCTTTGCATTTAATTCGTCAACAGCAACTTGATGGAAATCTGTGAGGTTAGTGTACATTATTGGAACTCCTGCTTCAACAAAAGACTTTCTATATTCATTATCGGGGTTATCAAATGCTTGTTTCAAAAATTCACTCATATAAGAACGCCAACTATTAAAATCATCTTCGTTGAAAAACCGAAGAAGATGATTACCTTTAGTGATATAATCACTGATTGCCTTTTCCACTTCGCTTTTACTTTTTATTAGCATACTTTTTGAACTTTTCATATTATTTTTCTTTTAAAAAATTATAAAACTCGTTTCCCCGTCACATATTCAAATATAACAGATTTCTTGTATTCTTTCAACGCCTCAATCTTCTGCTGCTTGATGGCAATCAGTTCGTCAATCTCGGCGCACTTCTTGTCAAGGTAGTCGGCAATGGCACGCTGCTCGGAGAGAGAGGGAAGAGCTATAAGTATGCTACCAATGTCATAAGCAGAAATATGTACAACTTTGAGTTTTGCTTTGCTGCAACTCTTTTGTGCTTGTGCGTACCTTGAGTTTAATGCAAAATTCAAAAAGAGCGGATTCTGATTATGACACAACACGATAATATCACCCCCCGCCAAACATTGATTTTCGCCTAAATAGACAATGCTTTTTCCAATTTCCTCAACCAATTCACCTGTACCAGCACACAAAATGTCGCCATTCCCAAAGTAATGTAATGTTGATAGGACATCCTTCTTAGTTTTTGATATGCACGCGACAAATGAGTTGTCATATTTAGAATATATCTCTCCATATCTAACACAAGGTGTATCCCCATCATCAAAGACGTCCTCTTTGGTAATCCCATTCCCTTTGGTTATCGCAGTAGTAACATTCTTTACTTTTTTCACCTCCCATCCCTCTGGTATCTTCCCAATCCATTCCACGCCGCTGTCCTTCATTGCCGCATTAAGGTCAAGTCCTTTGGTGACGGCCTCGGTGATGACGGACTGCTTATAGCGTTTCAGTTCGACAATCATCGTCTCCTGCAAGGCGGCGAGTTCGTCAATCTCGGCACACTTGCGGTCGAGGAAGTCGGCTATGCGCTGCTGGGTGGAGAGAGGGGGGAAAGGCAGAATTTGTTTGTTCCACAATGACATTGACCACGTTGCAATGCTAACTG
>CAJOFD010000021.1 GCA_905233585.1 uncultured Bacteroidales bacterium | reverse complement strand
AGAAGGTCCCAAGGGTTCGGCTGTTCGCCGATTAAAGTGGCACGCGAGCTGGGTTCAGAACGTCGCGAGACAGTTCGGTCCCTATCTGTTGTGGGCGTTAGAAACTTGCGAGGACCTGACTCTAGTACGAGAGGACCGAGTTGGACGAACCTCTAGTGTACCTGCTGTGGTGCCAACTGCATCGCAGGGTAGCTATGTTCGGATGAGATAAGTGCTGAAAGCATCTAAGTACGAAACTCACCTCAAGATGAGGTTTCTTTTAAGGGTCGTTAGAGACGATGACGTAGATAGGTTGCAGATGTAAAGATAGAGATATCAAAGTTGAGCAATACTAATCACCCGTAGACTTCAAATGTGCAGTTCTGAGAAATGCTTGCTTTATCTTCGCTAATATGTTGTTATCTATGAAAGTTTGATATAGGTAAAGGACTATAAAGAATTTTTAGGTGACAATAGCGGTGGTGATCACCTCTTCCCATTCCGAACAGAGCAGTTAAGCCCACCAGCGCCGATGGTACTCGCCCTAAAGGCCGGAAGAGTAGGTCGTCGCCTATCTTTTTTAAAAAGGAGTTTCAAGACTGAAACTCCTTTTTTTGTTACTTTTATAGGCAATAATAAGTATCATTATTCAATAGTGTCTTAATTGATTTTTTACGGAAGAATATTTTTCTGAAATTTAGATTGGACAAAATATGAAATCTATGGAGAGAAAATCAGAAAATATTTGCCAAAAAACAGGATTTATCTGAAGAGATGAATTTTTGAAAGAACGGTAGGAGTGAAGCAGAGAGGTATAGAGGTATCCGCTTTTTATTTCTACATACTATTTATCATCAGTTTTTCTCCAATTTTATGGCAGGCATTCCAAATCATATCGAAAGCATGTTCAAAATCCTGATATGTGCCACCCCATGGGTCAGGAATGGAAATATTTTGTTTAGGTTTGACCATATTGTATAGGTAATCAACTTTTAGCATATCAGATTCTGTTCTTTTTTGTAGATTAACAAGTCGATAATTATTACTATCCATAATGAAGATGCGGTCAAACTTGTCAAAATCTGTTTGAGAAAACAATCTTTGTCTTTGTTGGGAGATATCAATATTGTGTTTCCATGCGGTTTGTTGGGCCATTTTGTATGGCGCTTCTCCCAAATGATAAGATTCAAAACCGCACGAATCGACAAAGTGATTATCGGCCATGTGCATATTTTCCAAAATTTTTTTCATGGCACCTTCCGCCATAGGGGAACGGCATATATTGCCCAAACAGATAAAAAGTATATTCATGCTTTAGTATTGTTGTTCTGAGGGTTCATCAAATTTGATGGTAAATTCTATTTTAGACAAATCTTTTGTATGATGTGCCATCATTTCTTTCCATGATGTTTTATAAATTCCAAATTCAAGATATTGACTTTCGCTGAAAACAAAAAACAAATCATTCTGAGTATTGTATATATCTTCGTAAGTTTTAGAAATATATACTTTATATTCTTCTTTATCAATATTGGTGTAGAAAGTGAATCTTTTTCTTCCCTTGGCCACTTGCATAAATGTATCTTTTTTCAGATTTGTAATTACATTTCCATAGGAATCAATATGTTTAATCTTGCATTTGATAATATTTTTAGGTTGTAGAGGTGTATTTACAGCATCAATTTTGGGGTAAGTTGTAATTTTATTTTTGTCATAAGGAGTTCCGATTGCATTTAAATCATTGCTTTGTATCAATTTTGCTACAGCTGTAGGATAATAATCCAATATTGAAAAGGTTAAATGTTTTTTATCGTCTTCAGTACGAGGTATTTGTACAATATTTTCAATATTTTCAATGTCAGGACAGACAGAAGTGATAATCCCATTGTTTTGACAGAAAAAAAATTGTTTTTGATATTCAAAGGCAACATAATCGGTGAAGAAGAAATCTTTTTCCATTGATTTATCCTTACTTTTCAGCCAATGTTGATAGGTATGTAAGTCCATATTGTTGATGGTATTGACCGCAATAATATGAATAGTCTTTTCGGGGAAAAAAGGAAAAGCAGTCTGTACCTGATAGGCCGCCTTTGTGAAATCTGCCAAGGGTATTTTGTGTGTAATGTCCACAAATTGACAATTAGGTGATAATTTCAGTATGCTTGCTTTGAATATAGCGGCGTAAAAATCCATATCACCCCAGTCGCTTGTCAATGTTATGATATTACTCATGTTTCGGTTTTTTCCCTGTTAAGATGTGCAAAGTTAGTATTTTTTTTGCAATCATTTCAGAAAAACAAGGTGGTGGAGAACAAAAATCTTATATTATGCACCGAATGTAATTGTGCGGCAGGGTAGTTGTCGTTGGGTTTTTGCACCATACCAAGGCTGTTGCGTGTATCGCCATAACAAACAGATGTGTATTCCGGTTCAAAAGCGAATTGTAATTTTTTTGCGTTGTATTTTATGCGAGGGGCTATTCTATAAATGTTTTTGATATTGTAATTGCTCATAAAATAACTTTGAGGATTGTTCCAATCCTGAATGTTTTTCATGGCTCCTATATTTTCACAATAACCGGCAAACAAAGCAAATTCCCATGTTTTGATTTTAGCGTAGATGTCAATCCATGCACTGATATTGTGCAGACCGATATAGTCATAATCCATATTCTGGTTTAAAGGTCTTGAATCATAATATTTTACAGCATATCCTCCCACAGAAAGCATATCATTGAAACCGCAAGACCATACAGCCTTTGCCTTGATTCCTATATGGCTTTCGTTTTTCAGATAGGAACAATAGTTGAAATATACCAGTGCCGCCCAACTATGTATGCCCTTTTGGGTACTTATGTTATCAGCGGTTGTTTCGCGAGGAAGCAGATATTTGTAGTCTCCCCCGAAACCGAATAGGGTAGAGAATTTGTTTTCTTTGTCAATTTTGAGATAATATTGCAGACCGGATTCGGGAATGGCACTATATCGCAGATATTCTGAACTATTGCCTTTGTGTCCCAAACTGCTATAATCCCTTTGGGAGGATATATAGGCGACAATGTGATGATATTTTTTGAAAGTCTGGTCCATACGTATCTGTGGAGCCCTGCTGAAGGGTTGGAATGGGGCACCGGCACTTCCACTGACGGTGTAGGCAAAACAATTTTCCGTAAATAAGGGGTGCCATGTCTGTCCGAGCAACAACTTAGTGGTTGGCCATTGCATTGAAATGAATGCATGACGAAGTGCAAAACTATTGCTTGTAACATTACTAACACCAATAAACCAACCTTCTATCATACCGGAAATATTGGCTCCAAGCGCTTGTGGGGCTTGAATACGTGCCGACAAACGTGTGTTCATGGCCACAATATTGAAAGATGGACGGGCATTTATATCTTTTCCGTTTGCATCTGTAACAATATCAAGAGGATAAAGGGTTAGACTGCCTTCACGGGCATTGACGTTTCTTCTCGTATCCCAATTAAGGTCCACACTGACATAACCTCCTATTTTTATGCCCCATTTTTCCGGATTCATCTCATTCAAATAATCGGAAGTGGTGTATTTGTGGTTCAAAGAGTTGCTGTCAAGGTGAAAAAACGAGCGGAATTTGCCTTTTACGCTTTTTTTGTTCACAGCAAAATCTTCAATTGAAGCGTATGATATACCTATAGAAAAGATAAGTGCTGTAAGAATAAGCAACCATTTGATTTTTTTCTGCATAATTTTATATTTATATATAAGAAATCTATTTCCCGAGTATTAGTCTGCTGAAGTTGTTTTCATCGAATATCTCGTTGGAGAGGTCTATGAGTTCTTCGGATGATATTTTCTCTATTTTTTTACTGATGCTTTCAATCGGTTCTACTGTGTCGAAAATCAGATTGTTTTTGCCGATAGAAAGCATTTCTGTCAGGTTGGATTCGTATGTTATGTACATTTGTCCAATAAGTTGTTTATGAGCCCTATGTAGTTGCAATGTGCCGAGTTTCTGCCGTTTGAGTTTGTCAAGTTCTTTGCTGATGAGTGAAAAACATTTATCCAAATTTTTGTTGTCGCAACCGATATATATGGTAAATAATCCGATGTCGCTCATAGGGGCATAGTTGGCTTCTATGTTATAGACATAGCCTTTTTTTTCGCGTACCGCCATGTTCAAGCGAGAGTTAAGTCCTTGACCTCCCAATATGTTGAGCAAAAGTGTGGCAATTTGATTTTTTGTTTCATCGTAAGCCGGCAAAACAGACCCCATGATGGCATGGGTTTGATTTGAACGTATTTTTATATGTTTTTGTTGAGCAATAAAATCTTTGAATATAGGTCGCTGAAATTGTCTGATATTTTCTTTAATATCTGCCAGATAGAAATTTGCCAATTTTATCAAACGTTTCAATTCAATATTTCCTACAACTGCCAAAACAATTTGGTCTGTATTGTACGTTCGATCGGTAAAATTCAAAATTTTTTCCCGTGTGATTTGTTTAACGCTTTTGACTGTCCCCAATATATTTGTTCCGAGTGAATGTCCTGCAAAGAGCATATTTTCAAATTCATCGAAAATCCATTCCGAAGGGGTGTCTTTGCAGAGTTGAATTTCTTCGATAACTACTTCCTTTTCAGTGTCAAGGTCTTTTTGTACAAATGTGGAGTTGAAGACAATGTCGGTGAGCAATTCCAAGGCTCTCGGAATATAGTCGTTAAGTACGGAGGCATAGAAAAAAGTTTCCTCTTTGGTGGTGTAGGCATTTAAATCTCCACCAATGTTTTCCAAATAGGAGAGAACTTGATAGGTGTTGCGTTTGTGTGTACCTTTGAAAATGACGTGTTCAATAAAATGGGCAATACCACTTTCTGTTTTTTCTTCATCGCGAGTGCCTGTGTTTACAACAAGTCCTATATGCGATACCGCAGAATTGACGGGTTTATGTATAATTCTTATGCCGTTTGCTAGACGATGATAATTGTATGTCAAAATATGTTTTATTTTAAAGTTTAATATAAATCAATCCATTGATAAGGATTTTGACAATAATCTAAAAATCGGATTAAATCTTCTCTTTTTATAATTAACGAAGCCGTGTTGATACAAGGATGGAAACTTACTTTTTCAGCTTCTTTTAAAGTACTGTCAATAAACACAATGACATCGTGATTGGTGTTGTTTATCAATCCAAAAGGGGTAACAGAGCCGGGTGTTAGCCTCAAATGTTTAAACAAGCGTTCTGGAGAGGCAAAACTTAGTTTGCCTTGTCCGAGTAATTTTTCTATGCGATGAATGTCCATGTTTTTGTCGCAGTCAAGCAGTACAAGATAATGTTTGTTGCCTTTATGATTTCGAAAAAATAAGTTTTTGCAATGTTGGGCTTCATGCCCTGCCCAATATTGTTTGGCAATTTCAATAGTTGGAGCCTCAGGGTGTTCTATGTATTCATAGTTTATCTTTAATTCTGCCAATAATTGGTAAAGTTTTGGATCTCCGTTCATAAAAATGTTTGTTTATTCTTCTGTGATATTGTTTTGAGACGCTTGCTCAAACTTTGCTTTCATGGTAGGGTTGTTGTATGTGAGTTTTTTTACGGACAAATCTTCAAGTTTATCGTTTGCCCAACGTAAATTGTTTTCAGAACCGATAAGAGCCTCTTTTATTTTATTAAGATGTGTTATAGATTTGTCAATTTCTTCTATGGCAGCAGTGAATTTTTCACTTGCAAGTCGATAATTTCGTCCAAACTTATCTTTAAAATCCAAAAGTTTGTTTTCAAAATTGGTTACATCAATTTCTTTGTTTTTGGCTAACGCCAATTGCCTTTTATATTCCAAACTTTTTTTTGAAGTTTGCACAAGTAATGTAATTATCGGTAGAAAAAATTGTGGACGGATAACATACATTTTGTCGAATTTGTAAGAAACATCAACAATTCCACCATTGTAGAGTTCACTTTCGGGTTCTAATAATGAAACTAAAACGGCAAATTCGCATTTTTTCTTTTTTCTGTCTTCGTCTAATTTTTTTAAAAAATCTTCATTGCGGTGTTTTGTTGCAGTTGTATCTATTTCATTTTTCATCTCAAACATAATAGACACATATTCTGTGTTTTCTGCATCATAATCTCGGAAAATAAAATCTCCTTTGGTGCCTTCTACAATATCATTGTCTTTTTCAAAATAAGCAAAAGGCATAATGGGACGCAAATATTGGTTGAACAGCGTAGAACAATGTATTTCCAATGTTTCACCGACCATTTTTGTGCTCATACGTGTTTTTAAGTCTTTGTAGTAGTCAATTTGTTCTTGTTTGGCTTTGAGTTCGTTTTCGTGCATTTGTTTAAGTTCACTCTCGCGTATTTTGGCGGTATTTAGAGTGTTGGTGAGTTCGTTTTTCAGTTTCTCTATTTCGGTGATTTTTTCTTGCAGTTTTTCTTGTGCAGATTTTTGTTCGTTCAATAGACTAATGGTTGCATCAGAATATTGTTTTTGAAGTTTTGCATTGAGTTCGGATATTTCTTTTTCCTTTTCAGCAAGAGCCTGTTGCATGTCGTTTTTTTTCTGCTGTTCAAAATTATCCAAAGAATTTTTCAGTTGTTGTATTTCGGTGTTTTTTTCACCGAGTTCAATATCCTTTTTATTGAGTTGTTCTTGGAATTTTTTTTCTGTTTGGGTATTTTTCAGTTGTTCTTCTTTTTGATAGTAGGCAGCAATTTCTTTTGACCTGCGGGACATTTCGGCTTCAAATTCAGCGTTTCTAACTTGGCTGACGATGGTGTTGTATTCGGCTTCATCTACAGAAAATATACTTCCGCATTTCGGGCATTTTAGTTCTTTCATTCTTATCTGTATTTTTTCAGTTTGTTTAAGATAACAATACAAAATATACAAAGATACAAAATAATTTTGTAGGGTTGGGCGTCAAGGACAAAAAAATGTTAAAAATAGGGTAAAAAAATAAGTGGGGAAGCCGTGGACTACCTAGGCTTCCCCACCTGAATACGGCCTTTAGGATAATGTTAGCCTATGGGTATCATCAGTTTGAATATGATGTTCCGTCCCATATTGTATATGCCCCGTCTGCCTGTAATGATATTGGTGTCTGCGTATTTCAGTCGGCTGAGATGACTTTGATAGGCTGTGTTCAGCAGGTTGTCGGCTATTATGTGTATTTCCAAGGCTTTGCGTTTCTTGATGATGATGTCTGTGCCTGCCGACAGGGACAGCAGGGCGTATCCCTTGGTGGCTGTTTCTGTTTCGTATGCCTTGTAGAATCTGTTTTGTTTCAGGTACCAGTCCACGCCGATGGCGGCATAGGCATTGTTGAATATTCTGGCATTGTGGGTTATTTCCCACTTGAGCTCTGAAGACCAGCAGGGTGCGGGTATTAGGGGTAGGTATCTGCTTTCTTCCGGCTGGTTGAGTTGTATGGCATAGAGGTAACTGAATGCCGTGCTGATATGTAGTTGGTGTATTGGGTGAATATCAGCAGCAGCTTCAAATCCGGTCAGTATGGCGTTGCCCTGACGGAACAAGAATGTCATCAGTTCTTCTTCTATTACACTGTCGAGGCGGGAGGCGAACATATAGTTGTTCACATAATTCACAAAGGGCGATAGTTGTAGAGATAAGTATTTGTTACTGTAGTCCATTCCGATGTCAGCCTGCAGGCTGTATTCGGGTTTGAGTGCGTTGTTGCCGATTTCGTATCGTAAGGTACCTTCATGGTGTCCGTTGGAGGCAAGTTCGTTTATGCTTGGCATTCTGAAACCACGTGATATGTTCAGTTTGATGTCAAAATTTTCAGTGGCGTTAAATACGGTGCCTATACTTCCCGTGATACCGCAGAAGTTGCGGTGGAAAGAGGCAAAATCCGCTTTTTCCTGTGGCATTTCAGGTACATTAAGATAGCGGTAGTCGAAACGCAAACCGCCACAGATGACCCATTTGTTTATTGTAGCGGAAGCCGTAGCGAACATTCCGGCATCAAAAAGGGTGTAGTCCGGAATGAGAAACTCGTTTCCCTTGTTGAGCGAAGTCTGATACATGGCACTTATACCCGTAGATACTTTCCACCGTTTTTCAGGGTTGTAGATGTATCGTATGTCTGCCGTTGCCGTATGCAGTTGCAACCGCAGTCCTGCTGTATCCGGAGATTCTTCAAACTCGTTTCGTCTGTTCTGCTGGTAGCCTGCCACTATTTTGAGATAACCTGCGGGCAAGTTTATCTCATTTTCGCTTTGGATCTTGTAGTGGTAAATACGCTGGTATGGCAGACCATGCCTGTATGTTTTGACATTGCCGTCTTCAGCGATGAGGTTTCCGGTGGAATCCCTTTCGCCTTCGGGCAGGGAGGGTTTTATGTTATAAAAGGTCATTTTAAGAAAACTATAGCCCCATTTTTTGTTTATGCCCAATTTGGCGGAAGCCGCCCTTTCATTGAATTGGGAGTTGGGGACATACCTGTCAAACTTGTTGCGGTAGGCATGGGCGTATTTTTCACTGTAACGCAGGTCGAATATGAATCCGCTTTTATTGCCTGACATGTTCAGGGAATAGTTTATCAATCCGTTGTTGGTATGGTATTGTGCTGCGATACTTCCTTTTATTTCTTCGGGGAGGGGCAGTTTTTGCGAGTGCAGCACGAGTACTCCCGCCAAGGCATCTGAGCCGTATTGGAGGCTGGCCGGACCTTTGACTATTTCTACGGAGCCTATGTCGGCGGCATCAATTTCAACGCCGTGTTCATCTCCCCATTGCTGACCTTCCTGCCGTATACCGTCATAGACAACCACTACGCGGTTGCCGCCCAAACCCCGAATGACGGGTTTGGATACCGCTCCGCCTGTTGTAAGTTGGGAAACCCCGGGCTGTTTGGCTATGGCATCTATGATGTTGAGCGAGGCAGTCTGGTTGAGTGTGCGGGCGTTTATCAGATTTACGGGTTGAGGAGATTCGGTAGGCTTGGCTTCTCCTACAACGCCAGTTATCACAATTTCGTTCAGTTTAAGATGTTTGTCAAAAATATCTGTAGTGTCAGCCAGAGGCTGGGCACTTGCCGCCGCAATGACAAACAGCGGCATAATAATGCTTATGTATTTCATGTTTTTTTGTTTAAAATGTTTATCAATGACACACGTCTAAAATAGAAACGGGGTGGTTTTGCCACTGAAACCGCCTCAGTTAAAAACGTATGAAAAATTATTTGGGGCTCTTGATGAAAAACATTAAAACAAAGGAGACGCTCTTGTTGATTTGACGGCATTCCATTGGGAAATATCTTTTGTTGCCGTTCGGGTGTTCCCGATATATATATCAATCGGAACAAAGAGACCGCCTTGACAGCAGGAAGGGGTATAGACAAGTTGTGCGAAAGAGCAGAGCAGGCATATTCCGTCTTTTTTCTCTGGCGGTATCAGATGTCCGTGGTGGGATTCGCAACAGTGTTTGCCGTTTTTGCATCCCATATCACCGCTTTCATTGTCATGGCTGTGTAGGGCAGTACAGACCAGCATGGGCAGGTAAACTGCCAGCAGTATGATGGCTATGATATGAAACCGTGTCTGTCTTTTGTCCATCGTGGTTTAAGTGTTGTCAGTTTGGAAAGAGATTGTCGGATACAGCAGGTTCTACGGATATGATACTGTCTACTACATATCGACTCATACCTCTCCATGGAAGTGTTCCCAAATATTCTTTATAGTACAACTCAACATGTTTGCCTGAGCATCGCATGAGTGTTTCAGCAACCTTTGTATCTTGCACTGAAAAATTAAACTCGTTGGATTGTATGGCAGAAGCCGTGTTTTTAGAGTTGTATCCGGCTTGTATAAGTCTTCCTTCATAGGTTTTGAATACAAGACCTTTGTAAACAAAGAAATTGAGTTCGCCGGCTTTGACACCTCTGCCAAATACATAATAGAAGTGTATGCCTCCCCACAGTAACACACCTGTAATAAGTATGGCACCAAAGATGGCAATAAATTTACTTATTGGGTTATTTTTTTTCATTATTCGGTTGTGTTTTTATATAATATACAAAGATACAATATTATTTAATATATGTAGCATATTTTGAGCGGAAAAATGGCAGGTGAGAAAATTTTGTTGCTCCATGATAAAAAAAGCGGACACGAAGTCCGCCGTAACTAAAAAAAACAAGTAATATTGAAAAAATACATAGTTATTTTATTTATCAGAGTTTGTCATTGACAAGGGCAAGAATTTCCGCTTCGGTTTCTTGTGCTTGTTGTGCCAACGTTTGGGCTTTGGCAAGAATATTTTCGGCAAAATCCCTGTCTTTAAGAGAACTTGCGTTTATTCTAACGTTCAAGCATGCCCCTAAAACAGCAGAGCGTGCTGCCAAAGCACCGACACCGGCATCGGTTACGGAATTGGGGTTGCCTTGCAATACCATCTGACGGCAGAGTTCAAAAACAGCGAAAGATTTTTCCATGGTTTTGAATGGCACTTCAATAGCATATTTGGTTGCTGTTTGTATCGCTGCAGAGCGTGCCGCTTTTTCTTCGTCTGTCTTTTTAGGCATAGCAAAAGCATCCATTATTTTGTTGAATGAATTGGTGTCTTCATCAACAAGGGCTAAAAGTTCGTTTTTAAGTTGTTGTCCTTTTTCTGCCCAAATAGAAAATTCTTTCCATCTGTCGTCCCAACCTGCTTTGTGTGCCGACAAATTGGCAACCATTGTTGCTAAAGCGGCTGCAAGAGCACCCATGTAAGCAGAAATAGAACCGCCACCGGGAGCAGGACTTTCGCTGGCAGTTTCATCTGCGAAAGCGGTACAAGTCATATCCGTAAGTTTGTCTGTAGAATTGTCTTCCAGAAGATATTCTATGACTTTTTCTTGCGGGTCAAATGGTTTTAGGTCATCCAGCCCCATAGATTTGACGGCTATTTTTATAATTTCCTTTTTGCTGATACCTTTGGAGCGTTGTTGTTTTTCTAAATAATATCTGCCTGCATCTAAAAGCACTTTTTCGGGAATAAGACCCACAATTTCCGCACCTGTAACCCTAATGCCACGAAGGGCAGCACAACGGGTAACTTCATCAAAAGCTATATGTAAGGGTGTTACTGATATGTTTGTGAGATTCATAGAAACTTGTGCTATGCCATATTCTTCAATAAACCAGCCAATTGCCTTCGTAGCTTTGAGAGTTCCAGGTATCATAATAGGTTCCCCATTTTCATCTTTAAGGGGTTTACCGGTAATTTTTCCGCCTTCTCTTTTGGGTCTTCCTTTTTCACGTACATCAAAGGCAATCGCATTGGCTCTACGAGTAGAGGTTGTATTGAGATTGTAATTAACTGCCACCAAAAAATCTCTGGCTCCAATAGCAGTAGCACCAGATTTTGCCACTTCTTCAGAAAAAGTGCAAGGTCCAAAATCGGGTTTCCATTCTTGGGTTGTTATTCTTTCTGCCAATGCTTCATATTCACCTTGTCTGCAGTTTGCCAAATTGCGTCTTACCTCATTAAAGGCCGCACTTTCGTAGCAATATATAGGTATATTTAATTCTTTTCCGACTCTTTCTGCCAAACTTCTGGCATATACAACTGTTTCTTCCATACTAATATTAGCCACAGGTACGAGGGGACAAACATCAGTAGCTCCGAAACGAGGGTGGTCTCCTTTATGATGACGCATATCAATAAGTTCTTTTGCTTTTTTGATAACCAAAAACGCTGCTTCGCAGACATCTTGCGGTTCTCCTACAAAAGTAACAACAGTACGATTGGTTGTTGCTCCCGGATCTACATCTAACAATTTTACATTTGCAACATGTTCTACTTCTGCCGTAATTGCCTTGATGATTTCCATATCACGTCCCTCACTGAAATTAGGGACACATTCTATCAATTGTTTCATACTATTTGCTTTAAAATAATAATTTAAGTGCAAAGATAGCATAAAAAACAATATCAAATTCTTTGCAAAAGAATCAAAATAAACAATAAAATCTTTTGAAATTTTATGGTATCTTTGCAGAAAAAAATGAACAAAGGTTATTTTTTTTTCATTGTTATATTATTCTTATTTTCGTGTGAAAACAACCACAGGCAGACCATAGATGAAACGGAAAAGTGTGTGGATACAATTCCTATTCATTATGCCGAAGGTTTTGCTATCACGGCTAATGAGCAATATGTATCGGTAAAAGTTTTTAATGCTTGGGATAATAAAGAGAGCGAACAAATTTATTATCTTGTCAAAGATAGTATGATAAAAACTCCTGATGAGAAACATACCATTATTATACCTTTGCAAACCATTGCTGTAACTTTCTGCACTCATATTCCTTTTGTTGAAAAATTGGGATACATAGATGTAATCAAAGCTGTTTGTTCTCCACATTTGATATATAATTCTTATCTTAGACAAAGATATGAGCAAAAAGAAATCCTATCTTTGGGCGATGCTTTTAATTTAAATATAGAAAATATTATTCTATGCAAACCTTCTGCCATTGTTGTAACCGCTTATGATGGGCAAGATGACATGCGTAAACGTTTGGAAAACTATGGAATAAATGTATTGATAGACAATGAATGGAGAGAAAAAACTGCACTTGGGCGTGCGGAATGGATAAAGTTTTTTGCCGCTTTTTTTGATTGTCTGCCTTTCGCGGATTCATTGTTTAATGATATAGAAACAAAATATTTGTCAGCTCAACAACTTGCACAATCATACAAAACAAGACCATTTGTAATGCCGGGTGGAAATTATCGTGGTACTTGGTATGTTCCTGGTGGACATACTTATATGGCTAATTTGTTCAAAGACGCTACTGCTGCATATTACTATGTCAATGACAATTCAACGGAGAGTTTGCCGTTGAATTTTGAAAAGGCATTAGAAGTATTTGCCAATGCAGATATTTGGTTGAATGCCCCTGCATGTACCAAAGAAGAACTTTTGAATGCCGATGAACGGCATGTTTTGTTCAAAGCATTTAAAAATAATGAAATATATGCTTTCAAAAAACGAATCAACAAAGATGGTGCAAATGACTTTTGGGAAACAGCAGTAGTGGAACCGCATCTTATTCTGCATGATATGATATGGGCAGTACATCAAGAAGAAAAAGACAAGGGTATATATCAACCTAAATATTTGATAAAAGTAGAATAATTATCCCAAACAATGACTAAAAATAAAAGGAATATACTTGTTTTTTTTGCTTTACTTGTTCTTTTGGCTGGCAGTTTTTGTGGGGATATATGTTTTGGTAGTGTTCACATTGCTTTGTCCGAATGGAATAATCCAGAATCATTATATCATGATATTTTATTTAATTTTAGGTTACCCAAGGCCATTACAGCCATTTTGGTTGGGGCGGCTATTTCTGTTTCAGGGTTGCTAATGCAGACAATGTTTCACAATCCGTTGGCAGGACCATATGTTTTGGGCATAAGTTCAGGAGCAAGTTTAGGGGTAGCCCTATTTCTTTTAGGGAGTAGTTTCTTTCCATTTTTATTGTTGAATAATTCACTGGGTCTTATTTTTTCTGCTACTATTGGTGCGGTATGTGTGTTATTGCTTATCATGCTTTTTTCACTTCGCTTAAAACAAGCCGAATCGTTGTTGATAGTTGGTATCATGTTGGGACAGTTGGCAGGAGCGATGGTAACCATATTGCAAAATCATAGCAATCCAGATTCTTTAAAATTGTTTATTGTATGGTCATTTGGTAGTCTTTCTTCCGTTTCGTGGACATATATGCAGGTGCTGCTGCCACTTGTATTGGTTGGTTTATTGCTTGTTGTTATTCTTCTGAAACCCTTGAATGCACTTTTGCTCGGTGAAAAATATGCCCAAAGTCTTGGATTTTCTATTCGGAAAATACATTTTATTATTATTATATGTGTAGCAATATTGGCAGGAGGAACAACTGCCTTTACTGGACCTATAGCCTTTATCGGAATGGCGGTTCCGCACATCGCAAGACGTTTAACAAATAGCGACAACCACCATATCACATTCCCTGCAAGCATACTATGCGGGGCAATATTGCTGCTTTGGTGTGATATAGCTTGTCAGTTGCCCTCAAATGGACATGTTTTACCTATTAATGCGGTGAGTGCCTTGGTGGGAACTCCGATTATTATATGGATAATTATCAAAAGAAAACGTTAATATGCTAAGAACAGAAGATGTGTCAATTGGTTATGATCATTGTCTATTGGAACATTTGAATGTACAAGTGGAGGCAGGGGAGTTTATTTGTTTGATAGGTCTTAATGGTAGCGGAAAATCAACGTTATTGCAGAGCCTTTGTGGTTTGCAAAATATTTTAAGTGGCAATATTTACATTGACGGAAAAAATATTTATAGTTTAAAACAAGAAGTATTAGCCAAATATTTTTCGTTAGTTTTAACTGATTCTATTCATGTGGACAATCTGTCTGTTTTTGATTTGGTAGCCATAGGGCGTTGTCCCCACACCAATTGGTTGGGACATTTGACAAAACAAGATAAACAAATTGTATATCAGGCAATAGAACAAGTCGGATTGACCACAAAAATGAATACTAATTTTACTTCTATGAGTGATGGTGAAAAACAACGGGCTATGATTGCAAAAGTTTTAGCCCAAGATACGCCTATTGTGCTTTTAGATGAACCTACGGCTTACTTAGATGTTTTAAATAGAATACATATTATGCAACTGTTGAAAAATCTTTCCAAGCAGATGCACAAAAGTTTTGTTGTTTCCACACATGAACTTGATTTGGCTATGCAGGTAGCTGATACAATATGGCTTATTGCTGATAATCAGTTGTATGTAGGAGCACCAGAAGATTTATTGTTACAAAATATTTTTCAGCAAGTATTTAAATTTGAATATTATCATTGTGAAGAAACAAGTGTTTTTTTTCATTTGCCGCAAGAACACCAAAAGGTGACTATTGCTGTTCATGGTGATGACCGATCTGCCAAATTGATGCAAAAGGCTCTTGAACGAAAGGGTTTTGGTGTTGCAGAAAATGCCTCAATTTGTATTTTGGCAAAGGAAAATACATTTGAAATAGATGGAAAAATGTTTACTGCAATAGCCGATGTATTGAATTATATTGCTACAAATTATTCCGATTGATTACCCAAAACAATTTCTTGCACTTTAAAATCAGAAGATATTGGAAAAGCAACCAAAATATCTTCATTATTGTGAGTGGTATTTGTATAGTGAAGAGAAATTCTGGTTGCCACAAAATAATATCTTAAATTGACAGAATCTGTGTTGGGACTATCGTATATTTTATACCAAGATTCGATTCTGTCATTGATAAAATCAAGTGTTTCAAATAATTCGTATTGGTCAATGCGTTCTTCTGCTGTAGTTGCCTCAGATGAATATAAATAATGATTTTCAAGCTCATTTTTTTTATTTTCTAAAGTCACAATATTTAAAGTAGCAAAAGATTTGTCCGTTAAAGTATCAATATTGAGTATTTTAATACTATCAACCTGACAATTAGGATAGATGTTTTGAATGTAGGTTTTGACAGCACTTTTTAAATTTTTCTGCAATTGTTGTTCTTTATTACATGCTATTAATATGAATAATAATGTAATAAATAATAATTTTTTGCTTATATTCAAAATGTTGGTTGTCATATATTTTACAAATTAGAGGTTTTTTCTCTGATAATGTATTTGTTGCGTTCAGGAGAGTTTCTGGAAATCAATTCTGCCAAAAATCCTGCCAAAAATAACATTAAACCAAAAATCATAGCCAGCAAAGCCAAATAAAATAAAGGTTGGTCGGTTACTTGACGATAATGTTCTACATGGTTGGCTAATTTCACTAATTTTTCAACTGATAACCAGATGGTTATAATAAATCCTATCAAAAAAGCGACAGTTCCCCATAAACCGAAAAAGTGCATGGGTTTTTTGCTGAATTTGCTGACAAACATAATGGAAAGCAAGTCAAGATAGCCATTTATAAATCTGTCCCAACCAAATTTAGTAACCCCGAATTTGCGTTTTTGGTGATGAACGATTTTTTCTCCGATATTGGAAAATCCAGCCCATTTGGCAATAACCGGGATGTATCTGTGCATTTCGCCATAGACTTCTATCGACTTGACAACTTCGTTTTTGTAAGCTTTTAGTCCACAATTGAAATCGTGCAGTTGAATTTTTGAAAATTTGCGAGTTGTCCAATTGAAAAATTTAGAAGGAATATTTTTGGCTATTTTTGAATCGTAACGAACTTTTTTCCAACCGGAAACCAAATCATATCCATCTTCTTTTATCATTTTATACAAGTCGGGAATTTCATCAGGGCTGTCTTGCAAATCTGCATCCATAGTGATGACAACATCGCCTTTTGCAACTTCAAAACCCGTGTTCAGTGCTGCGGATTTGCCATAATTCCGTCTAAATCTGATTCCTTTGACAGAAAGAAATTTTTGTTGAAGATTTTCTATGATTTGCCAAGAATTGTCAGTGCTACCGTCATCAACAAAAATTATTTCATAGTCAAATTGATGGGTATTCATCACACGATGAATCCATTCGGTCAATTCAGGCAAAGATTCAGCCTCATTCAAAAGAGGGACAACTATAGATATATCCATATTATTCTATGTTTTGCTGTTTTTCAATAGGTTCGATAGTTTTTTTCTGTTGCATAAAAATCGCGATAAACAAAGATAGGGTCAAAGGGAATATCAACCTTTGGATAAAATCCTCCAACAAAATCCCTTCATTACTCATATTCCGAATAGATATGATTTGTGTATTTTTTTCTGTTTCATTGACAGTGCTGTTTTCTATCAGTGCAATTTGTTGTTCTTTATATTTTTCAAACATATCAGGCATGACAGTTTGAGATAATATAAAAAGGTACAAACTGAAACATACAGCATAAAACAACGAAGTTAATACCCCGATACTAGCACCGTGTTGAAGTAAAAAAACTTTGCCATCAAAATTCGCCTTGCGGTATTTTTTGATGGCAAAATAAATACAAATCCCTAATAGGGTAATGGTTAAAAAGTATAAACCATAGCGACTTGCCGCGAACAGATGTGCTTTGGTGAATTTCAACACCATATCAATGGCAATTGCTATCATCGATGCAAATGCACCATATAATAATGATATTGAAATTCTGTTTTTCATATTAATAAATATTACATGTGCATACCGCCATCGCAACTGATTACTTGTCCTGTAACATACGAAGACAAATCACTTGCTAAATACACAGCGGTTTCGGCAACATCTTTAGGATTGCCTGCTCTACGCATTGGAATTTGGTGTACCCATGCGGCCTTAACTTCATCGGTTAGTACATGTGTCATTTCTGTTTCGATAAATCCCGGTGCAATGGCATTGCAACGAATGTTTCTTGACCCCAATTCTCTGGCGATAGATTTGGTAAATCCGATAATACCAGCTTTAGAGGCAGCATAGTTGGTTTGTCCTGCATTGCCTTGCAATCCGACTATGGAACTCATATTAATAATGGAACCTTTACGCTGTTTTAGCATAATAGGCTGTACGGCTTTTGTCAAATTGAAAACCGATTTGAGGTTGATTTTCATGACAAGGTCAAAGTCTTCTTCACTCATACGCAATAGAAGATTGTCTCTTGTAACCCCTGCATTGTTCACTAAAATGTCTATGGTATTGAAATCGGAAACAATATGTTCAATTGTTTTCACAGAATCTTCGTAAGATGAAGCGTCAGATATGTAAAATCTTGCTTTGCTTCCCATATTTTGTAGTTCTGTTTCCAACGATTTGGCATGTTCGTCTGCTCTTAAATCCGTGAAAGCAACATCGGCTCCATGTTGGGCAAAAACAATGGCAAGTTCTCTGCCTATACCTTTTGCTGCACCTGTAATAACTGCAACTTTTCCTTCTAATAATTTCATATTATCTGTTTTTAGTATTATTTTTGCAAAGGTACAACATTTTTCAACGAAAAACAATGAAGAAAATATTTTTTTTGAAATTTTTTGACATAAACGTTAAATATTATATTTTTTTTTATTACCTTTGCAAAAATGAAAGGACGGGGTGTGGCGCAGTTGGCTAGCGCACTTGCATGGGGTGCAAGGGGTCGAAAGTTCGAGTCTTTTCACCCCGACTTTTTTTAATTAGGTGGGTTTGCGGCAGAAAAAAATAACATATTTCATTGGTTTGTTCTTTTTATTGTTGATATTAAAAGGACAGGCACAGCAAGGTAGCATTGTCTTACCCAAATTCGGACAGCATTTGTATGCGGATTCTACTTTGTTTAGTTGGAATGTTGTGGATATAGCCTCTTATTATCATTTGCAGATTGCCACCGATTCTTCATTTAATACCTTGGTGTGTGATGTTGATGTATATACAGAAGATACTATTATAAAAGGTTTTACACACCCTAATACGTATTATTGGCGAGTTAAATCAGATAAAACTGCCTATACTTACATTCATAAGTTTCATTATTATTTACCAACAGACTTTAATCAATTGATAGGGTGGTATAGTGCCGATAGTGTTCATATGGTTAATGGCTATGTGGATACGCTATACGACAAAAGCGACAAACTCCACCATGTGGTTCAAACCTCTACCAACAGCAGACCTCTTTGGATAGCACAAGATAGTACCTTGAACAACAACCCAAGTATTTATTTTGATGGAAATGATAAATTGACTACATACGGCAATCCTGCATTATATGCTCAACCAAATACGTTTTTTGTTTTAGCTAAACTTTCTACAAGCACAGCTGGCTGTATATTTAGTGGAAAAACAAATACTAATAGACAGCAACTAAATGTTAATCCTATAGAAATATATGCGGGGACTACCTTAACTAATAAAACATGGAAGAGTAATTATTTATATAATCTCTACAATGTAAATTATAATCTTTCTCAGTCTTTTTTAATATGTTTAAATGATACTATTTTACAAGGAAATGTAGGAAATTTTTCTATGCAAATGCTGTCTTTGGGCGGAGCCCCATCATGGGGACTCATTAATGTATATATACCAGAATTTATAGCTTATAATAAAACTTTATCCTCTATAGAAAATTATCATATCAACAATTATATAGGCGATAAATATTGTCCGATGGTGGATCTAGGTAAAGATATATATATCACCTATGGACAAGACAGTGTTTTATCTAAAGATTTATCCGCTTATTTATCATGCTTATGGAGTACAGGAGATACTTCCAAACAAATAAAGATGACTAAAGGTGTCTATTGGGTAAAAGTACAAGATAAATTTGGGAGAGAAAGTGTTGATACAATAGAAATAAAATATAACAATTTAACCCCTTTGTTAAAAAATAGTCCATATTTACATTGTCAATTTAATACATTACAAATTTCGTTTCAAGATCTTTGCAGAAAGGAAAGTTGGCCATATTGTTCTAATTTTTCTTATCAATGGTCAAATGGACAGACGGGCGCTAATTTTTCTACAACAGAAGCAGGTGTGTTTTCTTTTGTTGTTACTAATATGCGAGGTTATTCCGATACAGCATTTTTTGAGGTGAAAATAGATAGTTTGCCAACAAAAGTTCGTATTCGTAGAGACAATCTTTGTGTAGGGAGTTTTTTGGAATTGGTCTATCCCACAGATGTTGATAGTGTTCCCTATCAAATTGTATGGAATAGGGTGGATACGATGTCAAAGATTGTTTTTAAGGGTACTGCCCAATATGAAGTGGAAGTGCTTGATTCTTTTGGGTGCGTTGGAAGGGATGTGCAAACAATTACTACGAAAGGCTATACTCCTGTTGTTTCATTTTCAACCAATAATATTTGTCGGAATCAGCAAGCCGAATTTGTAAATCAATCGTATGCTACAGACGGTTCCCGTATTATAGAGTCTGTATGGGATTTTGGAGACGGGCATTCTTCCTCCTCTCTACAACCCAAGGCATTGGAAAGCCGTACATATAAATATGACAGCAATGGCATTTATCAAGTGAAATTATTGTGTAAAACCAGTAGCGGCTGCGAATATTATTATACACAGACTATTGCGGTGTACGAACTCCCCAGAGTGTATTTTCTGCCCAATCAGGCTTGTGAAAAAACGGATTTTGTATTCACCAATAAAACACAATCGGATTATCCGATTAAATCCTATTTTTGGCGTATCAATGGAACTGATACTACATCTGCCATCAATCCGCAATACCGTTTTGAGTCAGTTGGTACAACAAATGTTGAGTTAGTTGCAGAATCGGTATTGGGGTGCAAGGATACCTTACGCAAACAATTTGAAATAAAATCCAATCCCAAACCTACAATTGTCCATAATGCTTTGTGTATCGGGCAAGATGTAAATTTTGTAAATAAGACCTCATCCAATGTACCGATATTGGCATACAAATGGTATATCAATGGAAATCAGGAAACGACTAATGACAAACTGATATATCAATTTGCTCAAGAAGGGCAATATCAACTTCAACTGCAAGTGCAATATGTCAATGGTTGTATGAATACACAAACAGAAATACTCTCCTTGTATCCCAGACCGATAGCCGATTTTACGGCAGAGCCTATTTGTCAGCATCAGCATTTGTCAGTGGACAATAGGGCAAGGGTGTTTACGCCAAATCCGAAACCACACTACCATTGGGCCATTGACGGCTTGTTTTCTTATGACAGTATTCCTGTCATAGAAGTTCCACATAGAGGATATTTTCCTTTGACTCAGATTGTTACAGATGAACAAGGCTGTTCGGATACGGCTGAACAAGTGGTGAGAATAGCCATGGCTCCGCATGCTGATTTTACCTATGAATACACAACAGAAAATCCTTACGAAATGGATTTCAAACACATGGAAAACATTGAAAATACGGTCTATACATGGATTTTTAACGATAAGGATACCTCGCATGAAGAATATCCGTCTTATGATTTTGAAAAAGAAGGAGATTACCCCGTGCAATTGGTGGCCAAACATGCTTATATCAGTTGTCAGGATACAGCAAAAAAAATGATACAAATCGAAAAACTATTAATAGATTTGGAGTTTGTTAATTTCTTTTTGCAAGAGGAAAAATCAGGGGTACGACCTATCGTTTGGGTGCTGAACAAAAGTAATAGAAATATTCCTTATTTGGACTATAAGTTTATTTATGGTCAGGAATGGGTACAGGAACGGGATACAAACACTTTGCAAATAGGCTTGATGAATAAGTATGCCTTTGCTTCTGCAAGCAGAAATCGGCCTGATGCAAGTCGTATTTGTGTAGAAGTATCTTCTCCTTATGATAATTACAAATCTTCATCCGTGCCAGTAACCTATTGTATTACACAAGCAGACAATTTGCAAATGTTGGATATATACCCTAATCCTGCCAATGATAAGATTGTTGTACATTTTGTACTGCCTGAAGCGGAAACTTTGGATATAAAACTATGTGATATGATGGGTAATGTAGTCTATAGGCATTCCCAATCATACGAGGAAGGATATTATCAGCAAACTGTACATATAGGCGACCTTTCCGCAGGGGTGTATGTGGTACAGATGTGTGCAAAAAACAGAATAGTCAGCAAAAAGGTAATAAAATTGTAGGGTAAGATGACTATATTTAAGCATACTATAAACAAACAAACTCAAGAAGAACAATATTCCACAATAACATCAGCAAACCGCTTGCTTGATGTCAATCTAAAGGAATTGATTGCCTACAAAGACCTTATCAGAATGTATGTCAAGCGGAATATTGTTACTTTTTACAAACAGACTATTTTGGGACCATTATGGTTTATTATTCAGCCGATATTGACAACAGTTATGTTTATGTTTGTTTTCGGTAATCTGGCAGGCATATCGACCGACGGCATACCCGGACCTTTGTTTTATTTTGCAGGTATAATTATTTGGAATTATTTTGCGGATTGTCTGAATGCGACTTCGGGGACTTTTACCACCAATCAAAATGTGTTTGGCAAGGTTTATTTTCCACGTTTGGTAGTGCCTGTTGCTGTTACCATATCCAATTTGGTGAAATTCTTTATTCAATTGGCTATATTTCTGATTATATATATAGTATATGCCATACAAGGCATAGGTATTGCTCCCAATGTATATATCATATTGTTTCCATTGCTTGTAATTATGGCAGCAGGGTTGGCTTTGGGTTTCGGGATTATTTTTTCTTCCATGACTACCAAATACAGAGACTTGACTTTTCTTTTGCAATTTGGCGTGCAGTTGTGGATGTATGCAACTCCTGTCATTTATCCGTTAAGTACTATGCCTGCCGACAAACAATGGATTTTCCAACTCAATCCGATGACCTCAATCATTGAAACTTTTAAATATGCTGCCATTGGCAACGGTGTTTTTTCATGGGGCTGGTTGGGCTATAGTTTTGCTTTTATGATTGTTTTGCTGCTTGTGGGAATTGTGATTTTCAACAAAGTGGAAAAAAGTTTTATGGATACGGTCTAAAAGTTTCATTGTTTGTTTGAAAAAATAGTAAATTTGCAAAATAAAACCATTCAATATCGTGATTTTTCCATCTGAAAGTCAATATACGGAGTTTAAAACATCATTTAATGATAAAGTGTCTGTTGCTTTAGTGGCTAATGCTAATAAGAAAATTTTGCCCAATAGAATGGAATTTTATAATTCAGGTGTTTTGCCATTGGACTTGACTATTGAAAAATATGGTAGCGGCATTAAACGCGTGTGCAGAATGTTTGAGGAGGCTGGACTTGAAAAACCGGTATGGAATGTAGTGACTGATGGTATCATGGTAACAGTTTTTTTACATACTAATAAAAATGTCCCAGAAAATGCCATAGAAAATAATAAACCCAAGCAATGGTTTACTTCTATTATAAATGAAAACGAAGAAGCGGATATTCAGACATTACAAAATGACGGTGTAAGATTAAACGATATGCAAAAGATAGCGATGGATTTATTGTATTCTAATCCTCAAATAACAGCAAAGGAACTTGCCAATGTATTGCAAATAAAAATCCGTCTAGTTGAACGCATAATGGACTCATTGAAAGCAAAAGGTCTAATTACTCGTATTGGTTCAGATAAAGATGGTTATTGGAAAGTTGTTGAAATGTCCCATAAAAATGAATAGATGACAAGAAATGAACTGATTACACGGCTAAAAGATATTGAGTGGGATGACTTTGAGGTGAAAGAAGCCGCCACTGAATTGCCAAAGAATATTTGGGAGAGTGTAAGTGCTTTTTCAAATACTTCTGGTGGTTGGATCGTTCTTGGGATCAAACAGACTGGTAAGAAATTTGAAATCATAGGAGTTCAGAATGGTGAAAAAATAGAATCCGATTTTTTTAGTGTACTTAATGGCAGGCAAAAATTGAATCATCAAATATCGGTTTCTGCTAAAAAATATATGATACACGGCAAATGTGTTATTGCATTTTATGTTCCTTCGTCATCAATCAAACCCATATATGTAAATTCGTTGCAAAACACATATTTGCGTTCTGGAAGTGGCGATAGACGTGCTTCTGAAATTGAAATTAATGCAATGTTTCGGGATCAGGATTTTGGTACTAAAAGTGAACAGGTAATAGAAGATTCCTCTATTGATATGTTAAACGCACATTCTTTGATGACTTATCGGAATCGGATTACAAATGTAAATCCCAATTTTCCATATAATGAATTGCCAATGGAAGATTTTTGCGAAAAGACAGGTATTATGCGAGGTTGTTTACTGACGTACGGTGGGTTGCTGATGTTGGGCAAACGGGATACTATTCAATTATATGTCAGTAATTTTTGGATAGATATGCTAGAAATTCCGGGAATAAGGCCAGGTGATGCGAACCCCCGTTACACATTCCGTATGCCAGAACAAGAAAATATTTGGGAATATTACAATGTTTTAATTCAACGTTTACGGCTACATGTTGATGCTCCTTTCACTGCCGGTGCTGATGGCTTTGCTCCTGATGACAACTCTGAACTTTATGCATTACGCGAAGGACTTGTGAATATGCTTGCCCATGCAGATTATTTTAGTTCGATGCATTCTACGGTAAGAGTGTTTACAAACAGAATAGAGTTTCAGAATGCAGGGCGTTTTATGTTTGATTTGAAAGACCTGAAAAAACAAATGCATTCAATGCCTAGAAATCCGATTCTTATTAAACTATTTCGATTTGCAAAGTTAAGCGAAAATGCAGGGTATGGTATTGATAAAATGTTGACTTGGGAAAAACTGACCCACAATTCTGTTGAATTTTCAAGCGATGTTGTTAGTTCAACGGTAACATATTTTCGAACTATAAATATGGATTTTCAAAATATAATAGACAACTATCCAGACAACTATCCAGAAAACCTTACAAATAGACAAAAAGACATATTACAATATCTGAAATTGTATCCGCAAGCTACAATTAGCGATATCATTGAGAATGTGGAATCGGCGACTGTTGGTGGTGTGAAGTATAATATAAAATTATTAAAACAAAAAGGTTTACTTGTTCGTATAGGACCTGATAATGGTGGTTATTGGAAAGTTGTTGAATCTGCAAATAAAAATTAAAGATGGCTACAGCAATTAAGATAGAAAATGTTTCAAAACAATATCGTTTGGGAGTAATCTCTACGGGGACATTGAGTCATGACCTCAATAGATGGTGGGCAACGAAAATTATGCGTAAAGAAGACCCATATCTGAAAATTGGGGAAACAAACGACCGTTCCACGAAAGGAAAGTCCGAATATGTGTGGGCTTTGAAAGACATCAATATGGAAATAGAGCAGGGTGATGTGGTGGGCATTATCGGAAAGAACGGTGCAGGCAAATCCACTTTGCTGAAGCTTCTCTCGCGTGTTACCAAACCAACCACCGGAACCATAAAGTACAAAGGCCGAATAGCCTCGCTGCTCGAGGTGGGTACTGGATTTCATCCTGAAATGACAGGACGGGAAAATATCTATATGAATGGGGCTATAATGGGCATGACCCGAGCCGAAATAACACGCAAACTTGATGAAATTGTTGATTTTTCCGGTTGTGAGCGTTATATTGATACGCCGGTCAAACGTTATTCCAGCGGTATGACAGTACGATTGGGGTTTGCCATAGCCGCCCATCTTGACCCTGAGATATTGGTAGTAGATGAAGTGCTTGCCGTTGGTGATGCCGAATTCCAGAAAAAAGCCATTGGCAAAATGCAAGACGTGAGCAAAGGCGAAGGTCGGACAGTGCTGTTTGTTAGTCATAATATGGCTGCGGTGCAAAACTTATGTAAGAGAGGGTATATTTTAAATAATGGGCAAATTTATTATACAGGTCAAATAGATGATGTTGTTAGTAAATATATGTTAAATCAGGATATCCGCTCTCAATTGAAATTGTCTGAAATTAAAGAAAGAAAAGGGAATGGAGTTCTAAAATTTATAGATATAAAGTTTATTGATGAAAAAGGTATTGAGCGAAATACATTTGAAGTAGGAGAAAAACTTACAATAAAAATTTATGTAAAAGTATTGGATTCTTTTCATATTTCAAAAACTTCAAGAATAGATATTGGAATTAATAATATTATGGATACAAGAATTACATGGTTAAGTACTTATATGTATAGTGACCGTGTCGAATTAAAAGATGATTGTGTTTGCTTTTTTATTTCCCAATTATTATTGAATGACGGTATGTATAATGTCAATTTATATTCTACAGTTGACAACGATTTAGCAGATTGGATTAGAAATGTAGCAAGGCTGCAAGTTGTCTTTCATGATTTTTATAAAAGTGGTCGCGAATTGCCCGAAGGACAAGGTTGTTTTATTACAGATTTTAAAATGATATAGTTATGAAAAATTCAAATTTTTTATGGAAAATATTGGGTGTAAATAGGATATTATACTACCAGATAAAACAGGAAAAAGAACTAACTAATCTTAATAAGGAAATTTTGAATGCATCGGTTTTTAATGATTCCATTCGAGATTGTGAATGGTTAAAGTATAAAAGTTTTTCTCCTGGTGGATGGGCTGTTGATTATGGCTGTTTATATACATTGTTTCGTGTGTTGAACGGCGTCCATCCTCAAAATATTATAGAATTCGGACTGGGACAATCTTCAAAATTAATTCATCAATATTGTAATTTTTATAAGGATGCAACAGCTGTCACTTATGAACATGACAAAAAATGGATTGATTTTTTCAATAAAGATAAATGTGGTGAATATAAAATAAATATATATATAACAGCATTACAGGAGATTGAATATAAAGGGGAAAAGACGTTGTCTTACAAGGATAATTGTGATGAATTAAAAGGTCAAAAATTCGATTTAATAATGATTGATGCTCCATTTGGTTCCCCTCATTATTCTCGTTCCCAAATACTGAACATTATTCCTGATTGCTTGAATGATTCGTTTTGCATAATTATGGATGATTATAATCGAAAAGGCGAGCAAGAAACGATTGTCGAATTGCAAAATATATTACAACTCAAAGGAATAAAGACCTTAAAAAGAGTTTATCAATCAAGCAAAGAGCATTGTTTGATTTGTTCGGAAGATTTGAAATTTTTAATTACTCTATAACATCCTCATACGGGATGAAATATATCGATATTTATTTGGAAATTATTGATGATGCAAGAATATTTGAGTGGAATTTATTCCATCATGATAGTTTGACGAATGCTTGCTTTGATTTGGATGGTGTTTTTTGTTGCGATTCCATTGTTGATGATGATGCTGAACAATATATCCATTTTTTAGAAACAGCAACGCCTTTGTTTATCCCAACATCTCCAATTGGTACAATAATTACATGTAGATTGGAGAAATATAGACAGAAAACAGAAGAATGGCTGTCAAAATACAATATCAAATATCAGAAACTTGTAATGCTGGATATGCCGACAAAGGCTGATCGTGTAAAATGGGGTAAGCACGGAGAATATAAAGGCGAATATTATAAGGAAAGTAATTGTAATCTGTTCATAGAGAGTTCTTTGTGTCAAGCAAATACTATTGCAAAAATATCGAGGAAGCCTGTATTTTGTGTTGAAACAAATTCGATTATAAAACCACCAATGAAATATAAACAAAAGATTATGGATAAGATAAGGCAATGGATTCCGAATTTTGTTATAAATAAATATAGAAAATTAAAAAATAGCAATTGAAATTATGAAATCGAATCCTCTATTCTCTGTTCTTATTGCCAATTACAATAATGGCAAGTATTTGCATGAAGCAATAGCTAGTGTATATGCTCAAACCTATAAAAATTGGGAAATAATTTTAGTAGATGATGCTTCTACGGATAATTCACAAGAGGTATATAGTGAACTGGAGAAAGATGCAAGGATCCATATTTTTTATAATGAAAAAAATATGGGATGTGGCTATACAAAGCGCAGATGTGCTGAATTGGCGAATGGGGAGTTGTGTGGATTTTTAGACCCTGATGATATGTTGTTGCCAAAGGCATTAGAATTAATGGTTGGTGTGCATACAAAGCATGAGGATGTCGCTATTGTGTATTCCTGGTGTTATTTGTGTAATCAGGATTATGATATAATAGGAGAAAATCGTGTTAAGTTAGAAAATGATGAAACTTTTTTTGATAGAAAAGGGTTGGCTCATTTTACTGCATATAAAAAGAGATATTATGATAGAACTGAAGGTATTTCGGCTAATATAAAGGCAGGAGTTGATCAGGATTTGTATTTTAAGGTCGAGGAAGTTGGTAAGATATATGTGTTGGATGAATTTACATACAAATATGTTATGAAGAGACCTACTGCGATAACATCATATTCAAATCAAGCGAGTTTGTGGTATTGGAATTTGGAGGTTCGTAGGGCAACATGTTTGCGGCGTGGCCTTGAAGTGGACAATATAATATGTAAAGATTTTGGTTCAATAATGAGGTCTTATGCAGAATCAATAATGCCACAATTAGAAAAAGAAAAAATTGAGGCAGTATATAGTTCATTTTCATATCGTCTTGGTCATATTATTTTGTATCCATTTATTTTTCTTAAACGATTTATAAAAAAATAAAATGAAGCTTTCTGTTTTTGTTGTAACATATAACCAGGAAAAATACATCCGTCATTGCCTTGATAGCATATTGATGCAGGATGTAGATTTTGACTACGAGATTGTTATCGGTGAAGACCATGGGACAGATGGTACGCGAGCAATATGCGAGGAGTATGCAGAAAAATATCCACAAATAAGGTTGTTGCCAATGATAGAAAATTTGGGTGTTGCCGGAAATTGGCGTAGAGTTTTATTGGAGTGTAAGGGCGAGTATGTAGCTATGTGTGAGGGTGATGATTATTGGACAGATTCCAAGAAATTGCAGAAGCAAATTCGGTTTATGGATGAAAATAAGCAGTACGCCGGTTGTTTTCATAATGCTAATAAAGTTAATGATGCAGGACATGTTATAAGTGTTATGCATACTGGCGAAATGCAGGACGAGTATGATTTTGACAAGATGGTATCTGGGTGGTTTGTGCCGACTGCAAGTTTGTTGTTCAGAAGATATTCAGATGTCATTGTGGGGTTTGATAAATTGGCAAAATATTCATACTATAGTGCGGATAGATTATTGTCTGCGTTGATTTCCGATAAAGGTAATATTGCGTATATGCCTTCTATAATGAGTGCTTGGAGACGAAATGATGCATGTCTGTCTATGTCAGGAAATTCTTTTAAAATATATCAAGGAGATATTTCGTTGTATTCTGCCTTAAAGGATTGGTTCCCTATTAGGAGAAAAAAAATATTATCAAAACGAGTATTTGAGTGTCATGGTGTGCTTACATTGGAGGCTTATAAGCAAGCAAAATATTTAAAGTATTTTAAAGAGTTGTTTGTTACATTGTTATATGTTAGGACATATGTAGATTTTAAGACTTGGGTAAAAAAATATCTGTTTAGAAGATAGCTCTGACGGCTGTTTGGATGATGTTGAAAAAAAACTGCCGTTATTTTAGCGACGGTTAAAATTGAAATGTTGGTGCCACCGAAAATATTTTTATCGTAAGCATAAAAATCATATCTTTGCAAAAAATACAATGTGATGAAGTATCCTATTGGCATACAGAACTTTGAAAAGATTAGGACGGACGGTTTTGCGTATGTTGACAAGACCGCGTTTGTATATAAGCTTGCAAGCGAAGGTTGCTATTACTTTCTGTCTCGTCCGCGTAGATTCGGAAAAAGTTTGCTGATATCTACTATGGATGCATATTTCAGTGGGCGGAAAGATTTGTTCGATGGTCTGGCATTGGGCAAGTTGGAGCAGGAGTGGCATAAATATCCGATTATGCACCTCGACTTGAATACCGAAATGTACAATACGGTGGAAGCATTGAACAACAAGTTGAATCTTGCATTGTCGGAATGGGAAGAACAGTACGGAAGCAATCCCAACGAGCGCTCGCTGGGTACTCGGTTCGAGGGTTGTCATCCTTGTCGATGAATACGACAAGCCGTTGTTGCAGGCTATTGGAAACGAGCAGTTGCAGGACGACTATCGCAACGTCTTGAAGGCTTTCTATGGAGCTTTGAAGTCGGCAGACAAATACATACGCTTTGCATTTCTTACCGGTGTAACAAAGTTTGGCAAGGTAAGTGTGTTTAGCGACCTTAACAATCTGACGGATATTTCTTTTGACCGTAGATATTCGGCAATATGCGGAGTTACAGAAGCAGAACTGCACGAGTATTTTGATGCAGGCGTGGCAGAATTGGCAGATGTAAATGGTATGACAAAAGAGGAATGCTACGGTCAGTTGAAATTGGATTACGATGGCTACCACTTCGACTGGAACACTCCTGGAATTTATAATCCTTTCAGTTTGCTCAATACACTTTCGAGTTGTCAGTTCCGCGACTATTGGTTCGAGACTGGTACCCCGACTTTCCTTGTACATCAGTTGCAGAAGACAAATTATCGTCTCGATGAAATGACAGAGGAGAAACTTTCTGCCGATACGCTTAATTCCATTGATATAATGGACGAAAATCCATTGCCCTTGTTGTATCAGAGTGGCTACCTGACTATAAAGGATTACGATGTGCGTTTTAAGAACTTTAGGTTGGGATTCCCAAATCGAGAAGTGAGAGAGGGGGTCGTCAAGTATTTAGTTCCATATTACACACCTAAGAATGAGAACAAGTCCAACTTTTCAATAGCAAGGTTTGTTGATGAAGTGGAAAATGGCAATGCGGAAGGGTTTATGCGTGGGTTGGAATCCTTCTTTGCCAATGGCGACTATGCGCTTATGGGTGACAAGGAATTGTATTTCCACAATGCAATGTATGTGTTTTTTACATTGCTTGGCTTTTATGTCGATGTGGAGAGGCATACTATAAACGGTCGTATGGATATTGTGGTGCAGACCAAAGATTATGTTTATATCTTTGAACTGAAGATAGACCAAAGTGCCGATGTCGCATTGAAGCAGATTGACGAGAAAGGATACGCGCTTCCGTTCGCATCCGATTCACGCAAATTGTTTAGGATTGGAGTGAACTTTTCTACGGAAAAGCGTTGCATTGATGATGGGAAAGTATTATAGCGGACTGCCAAGATTAATATCGTAAGCATAATTTGTTTCTTCGCGAAAAATAACCGCCGTTATTTTAGCGGTGGTTATTTTTGGAATGTTATACGAGTATTTAGTTAAAAAATCTTGCTATGTCATTTTGCCCCAATTAAAAATTAACACCATGCGAGAAAAATAATTTTTAATATATGTGTGTTATAATGATTTAAGTTGTATTTTTGCAAATTGAAAATTAGATTTACAAAATGCAAAAATTAATATCAAGAAGAGTTCAAGATATTGTAAAAGAATACCTTAATGTATTTCCAGCGGTGGTAATATTGGGATCAAGACAATGTGGGAAAAGTACATTGATGAGGATGATGGCGAATGTGATGCCCAATATGCTATATTTGGATATGCAGAATAGGGATGATTTCGCAATGTTGTCCGAGCCATCATTATTTTTTAGGAATAATGTCGATAGGCTTGTGTGCTTGGACGAGATACAGCAAACGCCAGAATTATTCTCTGTGCTTAGAAGTGAAATTGATAGGGATAGGCGTAATGGAAGATTTATATTGTTAGGGTCTGCATCTCGCGAATTGCTTCAAAATACTTCAGAAACATTAGCTGGAAGGATTGGCTTGATAGACATGACTCCTTTTACGTATGATGAGTTGTGTGATTGCAATGATTTTGAGATAAATAAATTCTGGTTGCGAGGAGGTTATCCGGATAGTTATCTAGCGTTAAGTGATGATTATAGTTCGCTGTGGCGTGAAAGTTTCATTCGTACATATATCGAACGTGATGTGCCGCAGTTTGGTTTTCAAATTACATCGAGGCAAATGCTTCGTCTTATGCTAATGATTGCGCATAGTCATGGACAGCTTCTGAATAGTTCAAAAATAGGAGAATCGTTAGGAATCACACACCCAACAGTCAAACGTTATGTTGATGTGTTGGAGCAAACATATCTGATTCGCTCGTTGCCTCCATATTTTGCAAATATTAAGAAAAGAATTGTAAAATCGCCCAAGATATATGTCCGTGATACAGGATTGCTTCACCAGCTTCTGCAAATAAAGACATTCAACGATTTGCTTGGACATCCTGTGTTTGGCGCTTCTTGGGAGGGTCTTGTTGTTGAGAATGTATGTTCGTCAATAAACAATGCTGAGTTTTCTTTTTTCAGAAGTGCAACAGGAGAGGAAATGGACTTGATTGTGCAGAAAAATGGCAAACTCATAGCGATAGAATGTAAAGCTTCTACTGCTCCGCAACTTACGCAGGGCTTTTGGAAAACATTAGATATAATAAGGCCAGACAGAACATTTGTTGCTGCTCCTATAGAAAGGAGATACGAAATGCATGATAATGTTGATGTCCTAAATTTAGGAGAATTGTTGTGCGCCCTTAATGAAATTTGAGTATAATTAGCAATTCTGTCTTCCTGAAAAATAACCGCCGTTATTTTAGCGGTGGTTATAATTGGAGTAAGGTCGCTACCGAAAAATATTTTCCTGTTTTAATATCGTAATAATAAAAATTATATCTTTGCGAAAAATAACCGCCGTTATTTTAGCGGTGGTTAAATTTAAAGAAATTATGAAGTTTTACGACAGACAAAAGGAACTTGAAACTCTTGAGAATGTGCGGAATACTGCATTTAATGTCAATTCTCAGATGACTGCTGTTACTGGCAGGCGTAGAATTGGTAAAACCAAACTCATTCTCAAAAGTATCCAACCTTGCACATCCTCTCCTGTAAAAGAAAGGCGCACCCCTTCATAAGAATGAGGCATTTTATAGCCAGCCTTTTCTGCACGCTTTTTAAATTCTGCAAGCACACTATTACCGTATTCTTTAAAATCTTCTCCAGAAATCTTAAAGCGATATTCCGCTTCTTCCACTAACGGAGGTAATTTTTCTATAAGACTATCTAACTTTTTACCCTCTTTTGCAGCCTTTGCAAGTGCAATAACAAGTTTTACAGCAAGGAAGGCTCCGTCATCAAGGAAATAATTATCCTTTAGTGCTCCATGTCCTGAAGTTTCCATTGCAAGAGGAGCTACAACACCAGAAGCATTTAGTTCTTTTTGCTTATTAATAACATTTTTGTAGCCACGCATATAGCACAAATGCTTAAGCCCTAAAACATCTTGTAAAAAGTATGTTAAGCGGTCTGAAGTAACGCTATCTGTAATAATCGTACTTGCAGGATAATCTGGAGCGAGAATGGCTGCAATCATAGCTATAATAGAATCACGATTAACCTCGCTACCATCAGAAAGGACGGCACTCATTCTATCAACATCTGTATCAAAGATTAATCCCAAATCTGCTTTATTAGCAAGAACGGCATTTTTTATGGCTTCCATAGCCTGCTTATTTTCTGGATTAGGAATATGATTTGGGAACATTCCATCTGGTTCTAAGAATTGGCTACCTGTGGTATCGGCACCTAGTGGAGAAAGTATTTTATCCACAAAAAAGCCCGATGCCCCATTTCCTGAATCAACTACAATATGTAAACCACTAAGAGGTTTTTCTCCAGCATTAAGGGAGTCTTTTATCTTTCCTTTTAAATAATCTGCATAAACAGAAATTAAATCATACTCTTCAAAGTGATTTTCTTTAGGTGCTTTATTAAAAGAATCAGTTTCCAATGAAGATGCTATTTTTAGAACATCTGTTATATCTTCATGTTCTAAGCCACCGTCAGCATTAAAAAACTTTATTCCGTTTCGATTAAATGGCAAATGGCTTGCGGTAATCATTGCAGAACCGTCAAA
>CAJOFD010000020.1 GCA_905233585.1 uncultured Bacteroidales bacterium | reverse complement strand
AAAGTTAAAACAACGACTTAAAGAAGAGGGAAATGAAACCGTGACAAATTGTCACGGTTTGAAACTTCGTGCTGCGGATGGAAAAATGCGTATGACAGATGTGGCTGATACAGAGCAACTTTTCCGTATCATTCAGTCAATACCATCACCCAAAGCAGAACCTTTCAAATTGTGGATGGCACAGGTGGCAAGCCAACGCTTGGACCAAATGCAAGACCTTTATTTATATGTCAACCAAATAAAAAAACTAAATAAAAGGACAAGAATTATCCTACGCTTCTTTTTTCTCCCCATGTTTTGTTGAAAAAATAATGCCTTTATCTATTGATATTTCAATGTTTTTTTGTATTATTGCAAAATAATACTATATTGGAAGAAATTGACAAAAATATAGATGAAAAACGAGAGAATAACATTTTTACAAGATACTAAATAGTTGCAAATATCTATGATGACATGTGAAAAAAAGGATTTAATCACTATCAAAGAAGCCTCATTGTTTGCTACAAAATATATAGGCAAAAATGTTACTATGGCTAACATATTGTATCTTGTTCAATATGGTAAAGTGAAAAAATATGGAGAAAATGGCTCTACTTTGATTTGCAAATCAGATTTAGTATCATATTATGAATCTGCAAATGGAAAGCGAGAAATTGAGTGGAAAGAAAAATTAGGAAGTGATTTGAATTGGGCACTTTCATTTGACAACTTTAAAGAAGCAGATACAACGAAACATGTTCATCGACTACATCCTTATAAAGGTAAATATATTCCACAATTAGTAGAATATTTTCTTGATAATCATATAGATAATTTTAAAAAAGATGTCTATTTTCAAAAGGGAGATATTGTTTTAGATCCATTTTCTGGAAGTGGCACAACAATGGTTCAAGCCTGTGAAATGGGTATGCACGCAATAGGAATAGATGTTTCTGCTTTCAATGCTCTAATAGGAAATTGCAAGGTAATGAAATATGACATTGCCAATATAATAATCGAAACAAATAGGATTACAAATACTTTAAAGCAGTTCGTATCTAATTCTCACATAAGGGAGTTTGATGAAAAACTAACACAAAAGCTTTATGAATTTAACAATTTGTATTTTCCTGTTCCTGAATACAAATACCGTTTGCATCACAAGGAAATAAACGAGAAAGAATATTCTGCAAAATACGAAAAAGAATTTCTGCCAATATATCAAGAATTGGTTTCAAAATATAGTATAAAATTGAAACAAGACAATGATGAAACTTTTCTTGACAAATGGTATCTTCCCAGTGTTCGTTCAGAGATAAATTGTGTTTATGAAGAAATACAGAAAATACAAAACCCTGACACGAAAAAAATTATTAGTGTTATATTGAGTCGCACAATTAGAAGTTGTAGAGCTACTACTCATGCTGATTTAGCAACATTAGTAGAACCAGTAACGACAACTTATTATTGCCACAAACATGGTAAAATGTGCAAACCTTTATTTTCTATTCTCAGATGGTGGGAAACATATACTAAGGATACTATTAAACGCCTAAAATTTTTCAATGATTTAAGGACAAATACTTACCAATATTGTTTAACGGGAGACAGCAGAACTATAGACATCGTTAAAGAATTAAATACTGTAAATAAAGACTTGGCGACATTAGTAAAGAGACAAAAGATAAAAGGAATTTTTTCCTCACCACCATATGTCGGACTTATTGACTACCACGAACAACATGCATATGCGTACGACTTATTCGGTTTTAAAAGAAACGATGAACTAGAAATAGGTCCACTTTATAAAGGGCAAAAACTAGAAGCGCAACGCTCGTATGTTGAAGGGATTTCAGCAGTTTTGAATAATTGCAAACGCTTTTTAGTTGATGACTATAATATATTTTTAGTTGCCAATGACAAATACAATCTTTATCCGCAAATTGCAGAAAATACAGGAATGCAAATTGTCAATCAATTTAAACGCCCAGTTCTTAACCGTACAGAAAAAGACAAAGGAGCTTATTCAGAAATAATTTTTCATTTAAAAAGAAAATAACATGATGAACCCAAGATTAAAAGGATTTGTAAATAGATTTGGAGAGAAGTATAAACTAGAAGACAAGTTATCATTTAGATTTCAACAGTTCATTAATTATCTGTTCCTAAAAAAAACTTATTTTGAAACAAACGGCATATATCCATACGAAAGTTTACTTTCTGCAGATTTACTATCATCAATAGATTTGGATTCTGCAGAAGAGAAGATGATGGCTATTGACGGTTGTTTTGCCATACACAAAAAAGAAATTTTTCATCTTAATTTAGACGATGAAGAAATATTAGATAAATTTAAAAACATTGAAAATGGCGACCTTATTGTATGCTTAATCCAAACAAAATCAGGCAAATTAGATACGACAAGCCTAAGTACATTATCAGATTGTCTAAACACTAAGTTTAAAGGTCAAAATAAATGGCAAAAATTAGTAAGCTTTAGAAACAACTGCGAAACACTCATACAAGAAAAGCCCAATGTAAATATTAAATTTTACACTATACATATTTATGGAAATGAAACCGACAATAATCTATTTAACCAAAGTAGCTTCAAGGTTCGAGAAGATGCTTTGAAACAATCAATGAAAGATTTTTTCTGGATTAATAATGATATTAATTGTATAATTAATTATTACAACGAAGATCTTATTTATCAAGAATATCAGCAACAAGTCGAATTTTCAAAAGTTATAAACGAAACTCTAGTCTTTGAACAAGTAACAAAAGAAATTACATGTAAAGACTATGGCAAAGTAAGAATTGGGGTAATTAATCTAAAAGAATTGGCGAAAATACTTATCAACAATAATACTAAAAAGCCGAATGAGTTGTATGGATATAATGTTAGGGACCATATCGATAAATCTGGAGTTAACCAAAAGATCGAAGACACATTAAACAATGAGAATGAATTATTTTTATTACTAAATAATGGGATAACAATTGTTGTTGACGAACAAGAACGCAAAGGGGACGATGGTATTTATTTAAAAAATATTAGAATTGTAAATGGCTGTCAAACTTGTCATACCATAATGAAAGTTTTAAAAGAAAATTCAGAATGTTTAAACGCCAAAATTATAGTTAAGATTATACAAACTAATAGAGACGATATTTTAGGAAGAATAACATATTCTTCAAACAATCAAAATCCCGTCTCAAAAGAAAATTTATTCGCTATTGAGCCTCAAATATTTGAATTAGAAAAAAGTTATAAGGATTTCTTTATTGCTTATCCTAATACAAAATTTGATATTATTGAATTAGAAAGAAGACAAGGTCAATTCTTCTCAAAAGATACAACTTATATTGATATGTTAGCACAGGCCAAAGCCTATACATCAATATGGAATATTGAACCTAATAAAGCATTAATGTATGCAGAGCAACCGTTAGATGAATATAAAAAACAATTACAAAATAAAGGATTCATAAACAGATCTCTTTTCGCTGGTATTTTATGGAATACTATATTAAAATATATTCCAAATGAATATTTTAATGGTAGATTTCAAATTTTCACTTGTATTGTTCTTTATATACTAGAGAAAAATTTTCAACTATCAAACCCTACGGACAAAACAACATTAGAATCAATTGATGAAAAGCAACTTCAAGAGACATTAATTCAATACAAAGGATCAATAGAAGATGAAGTTAAACTGGTTTGTAAAACAATTGATGAATTACCTCAAAGTTTTCCCAAAAACAAATCAGGAAAAATTCATTACCGAAAATTCTATGTTGCAAAAGCTTTAAATGAAATTTATACAAAATATAAAACTTATAAAAATAATGCTATCACAAAATCAAACAACTAATATACAACAAGTCATCACAACTTGTTTACGGAACAAATTCAAAAATTATGTTCCTCAAGATAATTATATGCCATTCCATTTCGCACTTTTAGGGAAAGACAGAATGGCATTATACTCGTTTATGCAATCATTATTAACAACTTTTGGTTCTTCTATTTTTGAACCAGTTGCTGCTGCTCTTGCAAAAACTCGCTTTGCAAAAGTAGAAACACAATACACAGTTGGAGATTGTATATATGATAATTGTCAAAAATCGGTTCAAGATATTGTAAATGAACTAACATATAACCCAAAACCAGACAAAGTTACAGAATTAAAAAAACTCCAGCAAAATTTATTTGGTAACAAAAATAAGTTAAAAGCAACTAAAGTAGATTTGTTTGTTGAAACAAAAGATGGAGAACAATATTTATTTGACTTAAAAACAGCCAAACCCAATAAAGGAGGATTTCAAGAATTTAAACAAACTTTATTAACATGGGCTGGTATTGCATACACTCAAAACAAAAAAACTAAAATACATACTGCCATTGCTATACCTTATAATCCATACTCACCAAAACCTTATCAATTTTGGACAATGGCAGGAATGCTTGATTTGGATGAAGAATTGTATGTTGCTGAGAAATTTTGGGATTTTCTAGGAGGGGAAGGGGCATATAATGATTTGCTATCCTGTTTTGAAAAAGCAGGAATAGAACTAAGACCTGAAATTGATGAATATTTTGCAAATTTTAATAAGAAATAGTTAGAATACAAAAAAACGAAGTTAATTGTTCAAACATTTAAATCTTGTTAGTGCTTTTATGGAGGAAAGCAGAAGAATAAAGTAAGCACGTTTCCCTATGCAAACGTTGTCGATGCTGATGAACGGGCAGGTGGAAATGAAATAGGAAAAATAAAAACAGCATGGAAGAAATTGTACAAAAACACGATTATTATGCCAGAGCATTTGTAAGTTGTAGTTTACGAGAAGAAGATAAACCATTTGTTGATTTTGTCTGCGATTTACTGGATGCCTACCATATCAAACCGATAGGAACTGTTGGAAAATTTTTTGTAGCACCAGAAAATCCAATTGATTCAATGAAGAAAAATATACAAGACGCCGATATTGTTGTAATATGTGCAACACCAAGATACACTCTAAAAGACATATATAATGGCAATGAAACCAATGGTTTGTCAGAGATGATACATGTAGAAACAGGAATGGCATTATCAACCGAAAAACCTATAGTTGCATTTGTTAAAGAAGGTACTAATGTTGGTAGTGTAATTCCGAATATTACACAATACGTTGTATTATCAGGAACGAAAAAAGACTATAAAGAAAAAGAAAACATAGTATCATCGTTATTAAATAATGCATACAAACTTTTTAGGGATAAATTTCTTCAAAGAGAAAAAGAAACAGCATTAGCAAAACGCAATAAGGAAAATGCTGACTCGTGGGCGACAATAGGGAAAGTAGCAACTCTCATGCTTGCAGGTTATGTAATTATTAAATATGTAAAATAATAACAATTCTTAACATAATTCAAAATTTTCCAGACACAACTCAATTCTCGCAATATATCTACATCTTTATCCCTCATAAAATAGTTGTCAACAATGTCATCAGAAGGTGGGAGAGCCTTGCGGAAGCCAATAAAAAATGGAGAGAAAAACGTAGAAAAACACAAGGATATGACATCAGAAAATGATAACAAGCAAGTAATGATAAAAAAAACAGCAGATGCTATTCCTGCATTTGATAAGCGGGAAAAAGGAAATAAGGAAAAGTAAACGTATAACAGCAAGAATATGAATAAAGAACCATCATATATACCACCATTTACGGTAACCGATGAAATAACATCGTTGGTAGCGGATATAGCAGAACAAGTAGGTCATCTGACAGCTACGACGGAACAGTTGCCTGCTCCGCATCTTCGTAAGGAGAATCGCATCAAGACCATCCAATCGTCGCTGGCTATAGAGAACAATTCTCTCTCAATAGAACAAGTGACCGCCATTTTGGAAGGCAAGCGTGTGCTGGGTGCTCCCAATGAAATTCAAGAGGTGAAGAATGCCATCGATGCATACGAACTGCTGCTTGAGTTAAACCCATACAAAGAGAAAGATTTGCTAAGAGCCCACAAACTGATGATGACAGATTTGGTACGGGAGAATGGTCGCTTCCGCAAAAGTGATGTAGGCGTATTCGATGGCGAGAAGTGCATACACTTGGCACCACCGGCCCGGCGGGTTCCATCGTTGATAGCAGACTTGTTGGAATGGGTGAAGAAAACGAAAGTGCATCCGCTTATCAAGTCGTGCGTGTTCCATTATGAACTTGAGTTTATTCATCCCTTCGCCGATGGCAACGGACGCGTGGGACGCGTGTGGCAGACCTTGCTGCTTATGCAATGGAAACCCATATTTGCATGGATTCCTGTAGAGACCATCGTTAAGGAGCATCAGCATGACTATTACGCAGCGATAGCTCAAAGCGACCATGAGGCAACAAGTACTCCTTTTATTACTTTCATGCTGCAATGTTTGAAGCAGGCTTTGAATGATATGGCAGAAAGTAACCATAAAAGTAACCATAAAAGTAACCAGAAAATACTTGCTGCCATGAAGCAGAATCCATTGGTCACCATTAAAGAGTTGCAGACCATTACCGGTCTGTCGGAAAGTGGCGTAAAGAAAGTGATTCGCAAACTTCGGGCTGATGGTGCCATACAGCGTATAGGTGGTGCCAAAGGCGGACATTGGGAAGTTATCGGTAAATAAACCATCTATGAAATCATTTATCAGCAAAGCCGATGAAAAAATGGTGATAACAAATAAAAAAATAATAATATGAACGTAGAAACATTTAGAGAATTTTGTTTAAGTCTGCCGTATGCCACCGAGGACATGCCTTTTGACGACACGGTATTGGTATTTCGGCTCAAGGGGAAAATCTTCGCCTGCCTGGCCTTGGACAAACCCGATATGGCTGTTATGAAGTGCGACCCTGTAAAAGCGGAGGAATTGCGGGAGCATTACAATGCCGTAGAGGGAGCCTTTCATTGGAACAAAAAATATCAGTTTGCCAAGAATACTTTTTAAGATATCTTCATTATTGTATTTTTACTATCTTTGCATTATGAAAAACACGGATAAAAAAGCATATTTGAAATGGGGGAGCATTATATGTCTTGCCGTTTTGTTATCAGGTGCAATTGCATATCATTTGTTTTTTTCTTCCAATTTGCCTGTATTGGATATTCAAACCGAAGACATTCAATGGGATAAGAAAACATCTTGCATTATAAAATACAACAATCAAAATTATCCGGCACGCATCAAATACAGGGGAGGCATGTCCAGCAAATACAACAAACATTCGTTTACCATAGAATTGGACGGGAAGGTTTCTTTGGCAGGTCTTCCCCAAGATGATGATTACATTTTGAATGCCAACTATATAGATAAAACCATGATGAGGCACAAAATATGTTATGACTTGTTTAGGGAAATGAACCCCAAAAAGAACATAGCTGCGCAATGTGCCTACGTAAACGTGAGTATAAACGGGGAATATGAGGGCTTGTACGTGCTCATGGAAAAAATCACAGCAAAAAAAGCAGGGCTCGACAAAAAGGATACCATGTCCATGCTCTTTAAAGACCCTCCCGTTTTTTGGGGAGAAAACAGAATCACCCCTCAAGAGCCCGACAATTATTTTCAGCAAAAATATCCTAAAATAAAGCGTTGCGACAAAACATATTACATTGAAGATTTTATGCGTTTTCTATTCCAATCCGATGAGGCCGGTTTTGCTGACAGCATATCCAGATGGATAGACCTGGAAAATGTGATGGACTGGCATCTGTTATTGCTATTTGCCAATAACGATGACGGCTTGATGAAAAATTTTTACCTCTACAAAGCATCTTCCTCCACTCCTTTTCGCATAGCCATATGGGATTATGACCACTCTTTCGGTCGGGATTGTGATAATGAATTGAATCTGATAAACAGCACAGTAGATGTTAATAAATGCATATTATTAAAGAGATTGGGTGAAATACCCTGCCTACACTACAACGAACTTCTTCAACAAAGATGGCAATATTTGCGGAAAGCAGGCATATTTTCTCAACAGCATTTTGAGCAATTAATCCGGCAAAATCACCGGCTTATACGACATGATGTAAGAAAAAATTTCAACAGATGGCCGGTAGATGCCTCCTATTATTTCGATGATTCCGACTATAAGCGGGAATTGGATATCATGCGACAATACATGCAAATGCGGTTGCCTCAATTGGATGCCTATTTCGACAGCCTTGCCGTGCACTGATAAACAGCCCGTTTTTATCTCCGTTTCTGTATAATCTGCATTGATACCACTTGAATTGCAGGTGCGGGCAATAGTGCTATTGTTATTTTTCCGTTTGCTCTTTTGCTATTTGTTGCAACGATAACCGATAAAGCCATATAAACCTTCCGCACAAGATGCCGTATAAGGCTCCGCAAGCGATATCGGCGGGATAATGCAAACCCAAATACATGCGGGTATAACAAAATATAATGACCCATAAAGGAAATACCCACAGCCATTTTTTAGATACGGGTTTGAAAAATACATCAACAATACTGCTATACCGAAACTGTTTGCAGCATGAGATAACACAAAGCCGTACATTCTGCAATTGGTCTTTCTACTCCAAATTTTAGATGGGACGATAGCGCTGTACCTTATTTTAATCCATACCGCCCTCTGGTCGGTCAATACTATGCACAAGGCACAAAAAGCCAACACCAACGTCAACTGTTTGCCGTAATGTTTACATACACAATTTTATCGTCGGTCAAAATGTCTTTACCTTCGTAGCGGAGCATGAGTTGCACAATAGTTAAAACGTCTTTTTCGCAATAGGTCTTTATTCTGTTAAGGTCATGACTTGTCCAATAAACCTCATGCACTTGACTGCCATCAATATCATCTTTGGGTGAGGGAATGTCAAAAATAGCCGACAACAAATCCAATGAAGTATAATGTTTGTAATCACCAAATTTCCACAACTCCAATGTGTCCACAAAAGTGGTTTCCCATGGCTTTTTGCCTTGTATGTTCAGAATATCGGGAAGTTTTAGACCGTTTATCAACATTCTTCGGCAGATATAAGGAAAATCAAATTCTTTGCCGTTATGTGCACAGAGTTGAAAGTTGGCAAAATATTTATTTAACATATCTGCAAAATCTTTCAAAAGTTGATATTCATTTTCATTGGCAAACGATGTTATCCGTAATTTATCGTCTTTAAAATAAGCCACCGAAATGCAAATAATTTTTCCGAACTCTGCAAAAATACCCGCTTTTTGTTCAAAAAGAGTGGCGGGGTCATCATCATCTTTTTTTAAGAATTGCAATGATTTTTTGTCCCACAAATGTTGCAATCGTTCAGGCAATTGTTGGTATTTTTGAGTTGTTCCAACGGTTTCAATATCTAAGTAAAGAATATTTTTTAAGTTCATATTATTCTGATAATCAATATTAATCTGTTTTAGCGAAACATATCTCCACGTAAGGTTCTGTATCGTTTGCGGGCTTCTATTGTGAAAATGCTATCGGGATAATCGGTAACAAGTCTTTGATACAATTGCATAGCGGAGATATTGTCTTTGAGATAAAATTCTTGCAAGAAGGCTCTTTCAAACAAGGCATCATCTGCCAATAAATCAAAAGGATAATTGACAATCAATTCATTATATAAACTATCTGCCAATTGGTAATCGGCATTGAGTATAGCTATTTTTGCTTTTTGAAATAAAATATCATCGTTAAGCGAAACATAGTCTTTTGTTTGGCTAATACTATCCAAATAAATAAGAGCCTCTTGCGAACGATGATGTTCTATCAAAAACAAAGCAGTGAAAAATTGTTGCAAAGGCTTATTGACAGAATCATGTTCCAATTTATTATCAGCAACCAAAAGAGACAAGTACATGGCATCGTTGGCAACATATTTAGATGTTGCGGCACGTAAGACATCAAGTTGAGCCTCTGCCCATTCTATTTCACCCATCAGCAATGATAGTTTGGCATTGCTGAGTTTTGCCCTTTGTGCCAAAGTATCATTGGGCATTGCTTTTTCCACTTGAGAATATAACAAGGTGGCTTCCCAAACATCGTTTTGCAAAACTTTCAGGCCTGCCAAGTCTATTTTTAACATAGCCTTTTGTTTTTCTCCAAGTTTGCCATGTTCCACTTGTTGCAACAACATTTCAATAGCCATATCCAATTCATTCAGACATTCCGATTTTAAAGTCATCCATTGCCTGTAGAGCAACACATTTTGATCTGATACTGCATATTTTGAAAAATATTGTTTCAATTCCTTATCAACCTTTTCGGCATTAGTTAAATTTGTCTTGGGAGTATGTGAAATAGCAGACAACAAGGTAAACAATCTTTTTTGTTGTGCTTCTTCAAAATAAATGGTGGTATATTCCAAAGAAACAATATGTTCGTAGGCTTCTTTAGCTGTTGTAAAATCCTTGCAATCAAAAGCATAATCGGCAATCTGCATCACCTTTGCCCCATTAGTTTTGTATCGTTTGTCAAAAGCTTTGGCTTGCTTAAGTGCAAAAGAAAAATCTTTTTCTTGCACTGCATACCATATCATCAAATTTGAATACGCTTGATTTTCTGGATATTTATTTATTGCTTTGAGTAAATTGTTGCGAATGATTGTTCGCTTGGCATAATCATCATCATTCAACCACCAAGTAAGCAATGTTGATTCTACATCTAACAATTTATTTTCTTGCAAACGCAACAAAAGCAAATATTCTTGCATTGCCTTTTCATATTCTTTGGCTACTTGGTAGCACAGAGCCAATTCCATAGCGTAAGCATCTTCTTTTTCGGAACGTTTCCGCCCCTGCAAATAGGTTTTTATGGTATAATCATTCAAGTGATAGTTTGCAAAAACATTGGCAATTTCATTCACTTCACTTTGCTCCAGATTGTCCACAATGGTTTCATATTGTTTTTTTGCTTTATTGTTTTCATCCTGCAAATCAAAAATATGCCCTAAATCAATTTGATACTTTCTTGTTTTAGGGTGCAAGCGTATTTGTTTTTTTACCAATTTTTCTGCTTCTTTCCATTGCGAAAGATGTATTAATGTTTGCAGATAATACTCATAATTGATATTTGTAGGGGAGGCATTGTATAGTTTGTCAAACAAAAGACCTGCTTTTTCATATTCCTGATTATTGAAATATTCAAAAGCGAGTTTTTTTTCATTTTCTGTCTGTTGAGATTTTGCCACCATACAAAACATCAGAAAAAGCAAACAGCCTATCCATTTTTTTTTGAAAAACATCTATTTTTTCTAAAAATCAATACGATTTATACCATTTTGTCAGGCTGCACCCATTCGTCAAATTCTTCTGCTGTTAATAAATTTAACTTTAAGGCAGCCTCTTTGAGCGTTAATTTGTTAGCAAAGGCATATTGGGCAATTTTAGCCGCATTGTAATATCCGATATGAGGATTCAGAGCGGTCACCAACATTAAAGATTCTTGCAGATGTTTTTCTATATTTTCGGTATTGGCTTCTATGCCTTCTATACAATTTTTGTTGAAACTATGGCAACATTCTGCCAACAATTCCGCCGATTGCAAAGCATTATAAGCAATCACCGGCATAAAAACATTAAGTTGCAAATGACCTTGCATGGCAGCAAAGGCAATAGTTGTATCATTACCGACAATTTGAGCAGACACCATAGTCATGGCTTCACATTGTGTCGGATTTACCTTGCCAGGCATAATAGAAGACCCCGGTTCATTTTGCGGAATATTGAGTTCGCCCAATCCGCAACGTGGACCAGAAGACAACAAACGAATATCATTGGCAATTTTAGTTAAAGAAATGGCAATCTGTTTCAATGCGGAAGAAGTTTCCACAAAAGCGTCATGCGTAGCCATACCTTCGTATTTATTGTTTGCCGCATAAAATTGATGTCCGGAAAATTGATTGATATAATCCACCACTAATTTATCATATCCTTTTGGGGTATTCAATCCCGTGCCAACCGCAGTTCCGCCGATGGGCAATTGTTGCAAATGAACTAGTGAATTTTTCAAGGCTTGGATACCAAAATCCATTTGAGATTCATAAGCAGAAAATTCATCTCCCAAACGCAAAGGGGTAGCATCCATAAGATGTGTCCGCCCTATTTTGATGATATGAGCAAATGCTTGTTTTTTTTGGGCAAAGGTTGTTTTTAATTGTTCCAAAGCAGGAATTGTCCGTTCAACTATCATCTTATAGAAAGCAATTCTCATAGCCGTAGGGAAAACATCGTTGGTAGATTGCGATTTGTTTACATCATCATTGGCAGAAATATATTTCGTTGCATTGTTCAAATTACCACCATTTAGTATTTCTGCACGATTGGCAATCACTTCATTAACATTCATATTTGTTTGTGTCCCCGACCCTGTCTGCCAAACTAACAAAGGAAAATCTTCAAAGCATTTGCCTTGTATAATTTCATCACAGACTTTGGCAATCAAATCTTTTTTATTTTCAGACAATACTCCAAGTTGAGCGTTAGTATAGGCTGCCGATTTCTTTACAATAGCCAAAGCCATTATCATTTGTTGTGGCATACGAATGTTGCCTATGCGAAAATTGTTGAGCGAACGTTGTGTTTGTGCACCCCAAAACACATTATCCTCTACCTCAACATTACCCATTGTATCTTTTTCTATTCTCATATTATTTCAATAATCATTTCAAAAACAAAATCTTACCTGCTTTTTTATATTTTAATTTTTCTCCCGCAGCAACAAAAACAAAATAAACACCCGAAGAGGCTTTTGTTCCATCAAAACGTCTGCCGTCCCAAACGGCAGTACCTCCATTGGAGGTTGTCCGATAAACCAATGCTCCGCGTGCATCTGTGATTTTCACTTCAGCATCTTCCATCAGCCCCGATATGGAAATATATCCATCAAAATAAGGTTTTACCGGATTGGGGAAAATGTTGATATTTTCCAAATCATCTTTGGGCTCTGTTGCGGTATATCTAAACGAAACCAAACCTTGGTCAGTAGCAAAAAACACTTCACCCGTATAGCCGTCTATTACAATATCAAGCACAGCGTTGGACAACAAAGGGCTATTTTCGGCTGTAAAATGAAACAACTCCGTTTTGGCATCTTCTGACAACAAAAACACCCCTGCATTGTCGGTGGCAATCCACTTTCTATTACCACCATCTATGGCTATGCTATGAATATATTCCGATTTCAAAACCACTTCGGCAAAAGTATCTGTTTCTGTTATTCTATTCACAACAATGGGACTAGGTAAAGTATTAGGATTATCAAATAATTTAGATGGTGAAGAATAGTATTTGATACCGGCATCGGTACCTATCCATATTTTTCCATCTCTATCTTCTTTTATCACATTTACAACCGAGAATGGTCCATCGGCTTCACTCATCATCGTATTCAGTTTCAACCAAGCATCGTCAGAAGGATTCAGCGGCGTTTTGTTGGAATTGAATAACATAAATGTTTTGCCCTTGTCCGTTGTCAACCACAACCACCCTCTTGAATCACAAAATATGGTTGAAATAGAAGCGGTATTACCATATGGCAGAGGGTAAGACATCCACGCTCCCTCTTTGGTCAAGACCGACAACGGACGACTAACATAATAATTGCCCACCCACAAATTTTGTTGCAAATCGAACTCTAAAGCCGTAGCCATAGTAAGTTCTGGATTTTCAGAAAATCCCTGCAAGGAAGAATTTGTCTTATCGTACAATTGTACTACTTCCCCATTCTGAATTTTCACCAATCCACCTATCAATGCCACTGAATAGGTAATAGAAGTATCGTAAGGGGCAATTTTCGTATCTATCAAATCATAAAAAGTAAAGTTGCCAGGCTTGATAGAAGTCCATTGATTTTCTACCATTTGTGAACTTGTACCATCATTATAATTTGCAAGCATATCAGAACTTATGCCATGGACAGCAGACAGTTTGCCTTGTTTCCAATCCATTTTCCATGTGCCGTCTTGGGCTGGCGAAGACACGGAAATATATCGTTTCTCACCTTGGTAACTATGCACAAAACCGAACTTTTGAGAAGCCATATAAATAGAAGCACCATCATAGATAGCACTTATGACTTTGTCGCAGTAATAGGTGGAAAACAATTGGAGAACCATATCGGTTGTCAAAGTGTATATGGACAAACCCCAATCTTCAAAAAAATAAATTCTGTCTTGTCTTACTTCCATGTTTTTAAAAGAATTCCATGTTGCCATAGTAGGGTCTTTTTTCCATTGCCCATTTGTATTGATATGCAATTTTTGACCGATATAATATGAGTTGTCTGTCCAGATAGTATCTGTTTTCAAACAAAATAATACATTACCGATAGATTTGATGGATATATAGGTTTGATTGTCGGTATTTTCTTCTTTTTCCCATGTGGAAATATCGTTGATTTGGTTATTGTTTATGGCTGTTTTATAGATATTTTTTTCCGTCAAAGCAAAAGCGCTATCCCTTGCAAAAGTCAAACCCAGAACAGGGTATTGAGTGCCTGCATTTTGAAAAAACCACGTATCTTTCACTATTTTTTTCTTCAAATCCAAGCAAACAATACCAAAGCCACAAGCCAAATAGGCATAGCCATTAAATGCTACAACTTCATTGATTCTCTTATCGCCAGAAATTTGTTTGTTGAGCATATCGGGAATATTATAAATATGTCCATCTTCATAAATATCAATATTGGCATTATGGTAAGCAATAACCAAATATTTGTTATCAACAACACCCATACAAGCAATATCTATATCGCTTAAACCATTGTATTTGCTCAATCTTGTGAGTTCATTATCGGTTAGATTGAAATGTAATAAAGATTTTTGAGAAGCATAGAACAACTCATCTCCAATTTGTTCTATTTGTTTTCCGTTATTGTAATTAAAATACATTTGCCAACCACCTACTTTTACCGTAGTTTGGGCAAAAAGGTTTGAAAAACACAACAAAATTATCAAAAAAATTCCCGTTCTTTTCATTTTAGGGTTATTGGGTATTTATCTAATAAGAAACGTTTTTTTAGAATTTTTAGTATAACTAATAAGATGTGATTTGAGAATTCTGTCAAAAGAAATATATTATATCTCCTGCAGAATGGAAAAACACCTTAAAAAGTAAGACCGGTATATAAATATATCGCTCCGTTTCCGTCTTGTTTTTTCAATGGGTGAGCATAATCTATGGCTAAAACAAAATTTTGATTAACAACAACTTTTACCCCTCCTCCTGCTGCCAAATGAAATTGTTCTCTTTGTGTACCAATGTATTCATCGTATTTTTTACGCAAAGTCTCATCGTTTATGCCCTTGTAAGTCATATCATATTGTCGTGTTACCATTCCCCCTTCAAAGAAAGCATTGAGAGCCACACACCAATTTTGCTTCCATAGTTGAAATTTAAAGACCTTATAACGCAATTCGGTATTAAAAAAAGTTACATCTAAGCCTTGTACCCTATTTTTCAGCACGCCTCTCACTGTTTTGTAACCACCGACACCCTCTTTGTCTGATTCTTGTCCCATAACACTCCAAACAGACATCATATAATAGGGAATATATTTGCCGAAAGTTCCCTTATAACTCCAACGATAGGCAAATATCAAGACATCATTTACAAGAGATACATAATGCCGTATTGACAAATAATAGGTATAATAAGACTGTGTTGTTCCTAAAAAATGAGGAGCCAAGCGTACATGTCCTTCTGCCAACAATCCATTATTGGGAAATACTTCTACATCTCGGCTATCATATTTCAATCCCAAACGAATGGCACTGCTAAAACCGCCTTTTTGTTCCTGTGGAGAAATGATACCCCACAAATTAAAATAATCATATAAGGTATTCCCTTCAAATATTTTGTCTGTACTTTTGCCTTTGTTTATCTTTTCACGATTAACAGACGCCCATTTATACCAATCAAAACAATAACCGGCTTGCCAAAATAATTTATTACCGACAATATTGCCACTAAAATCAACCTTAAATGAAAAAGTCATCTTTTCCACCCGATAAAAGATAGGATTGTATTCCGATGGCATATTTGTTTTGTCTTTTTGTTTTGCCCAAAAATTGACTTGTCCATAGTCGTATTTGGTCATATATCCATTGAATCCGTGAAAATTGGTCGCTTGGTCATAATCCAAATTTGCCGCAACAGACAGCCTGACTTTGGGTATTAAATATTTGGCATCATATATTATGCTATATTGTTGCGAACCCTTATGATAATACGAAGCCGATAGTGCCCATTGTTGTCGTGGGGAAGGATAGAAACTTCCATTGCCAAAATCATAAATATTTAACATCGCACCAAATTGCCAACCCTTGTCTTGGTCGTAAGACAATACTGGCAAGGGGGCCACAAAACAACCTTTTTTGACTATATCTTGTCCTTTTAATGAAAAAAAATGTTGTTTTTGGGCATTTCTCTTCTCCGGCAAACTATCGTTTTGGGCAAATAAAACGATAGGGAGTATTATTGATATAAAAAGGAAGAATATTTTTTTTATCATATTGTTTTTATCTCTTTTTTAGACCAATAAGTTGCTATTGTCAAACCTGAAACAATGTGCCAAATTGCCCACCACGCCGTTACCAAAAGCATTCCCCCTATGGCTGTACCTTGCGGAAATATGGTAGGATTGAACAATAAGGCTAAACCCAAACCCGAATTTTGTATGCCCGTTTCTATTGTCAATGTGCGTCTGTTGGCTATAGGCAACTTAAACAGACTTGCCAAACCGTAACCCGTAGCAAGGGCAACTAAATTGTGCAATAATACTATGACAAAAATATAAGGAATATACTTGATGAATATCGAAAAATTATTTCCAAAACTTACTGCTACCAACACAAAAAAGAAAAAAATAGACAAATATTGCATTGGTTTTTGCATTTTCTGTGAAAATGTTGGTAAAAATTTTGTGCAACAAATACCCAAAACCAAAGGTATGCCCAAAAGAATGAAAACCGTTTCCAACATTTGCCAAATGTCTATGTGTAAAGGATGCAAAGCAGTTTGTGCCATACTATTGGCAATATTAACATACAAACCGCCCCAAAATGCAAAATTAAATGGAGTTGTAAGTGGAGAAAGAGTTGTGGTGACCGCTGTCAATGAAACTGACAATTCCGCATTGCCTTTGGAAAATTGTGTCATAAAGTTAGAAATATTGCCTCCCGGGCATGATGCCACCAACAACATACCCATTGCAACCATCGGACTTATTATGTTTTTGCAAACAACAACAATAACAAATGTCAAAAAAGGCAATGCCACCAATTGAGACAACAAACCCACAAAAATAGACTTCGGCGAATGCAATACTTTTTTAAAAACCTCCAATTTCAAGCCCAAAGCAACACCAAACATAATAAATGCCAATACAATATTGACAATCTGCATGCCATGAGCAGAAAAATTGATATGTACATTATCTAATTGCAACAGGGATTCATACATTTGTCAATTGGTATAAAAAAACTTTGCAAAGATAGCATAAAAATCAATAACTAAATCAAATATAGCAAACGTATCCGGCGGTTTGGTATGTCAAAACCAACACAAGTATGCCTGTAAAAAAAATGTTTCAATTCATTGATTTGACAATAATATTTTTCTCTTCCCGTTATTGAATATACTTCAAAGTACAGCAAAATGACAAAAAAAATAATTTTGATTACAGGGGCAAGCAGTGGTATCGGTTATAATACTGCTATGGTGTTGGCAACACAAGGGCATAAAGTATATGCCGCTGCCCGTCGTGTGGAAAAAATGGAGCCCTTGCGACAAAAAGGCGTTATCCCAATCAAAATGGACGTTAGCTCTGAAGATTCTATCAAAAATGGACTTAACATAATTATGCAAACCGAAAAATCTATTGATGTATTAATCAATAATGCAGGTTATGGTTATTTCGGTGCCATTGAAAATGTTTCAATGGAAGAAGCCCGTCGGCAATTAGATGTGAATGTTTTTGGTCTTGCCCGCTTGTGTCAATTGGTTTTACCCATTATGCGGCAACAAGGTTCAGGACGTATCATCAATACCTCTTCAGTTGCAGGCAAAAGTGTATTATATTTTGGCGGCTGGTATCATGTATCCAAATATGCCGTAGAAGCATTTAGCGATGCCTTAAGAATGGAAATAAAACCCTTTGGGATAGATGTTATATTGATAGAGCCGGGAGGTATCAAGACCGAGTGGGGAATTATTGCTGCACAACATTTGGCAGAATCATCTAAAAATACTGCTTACCAACAACAAGGTTTGCATGTGTCCGATTCTTTGGACAAAATTTATCACATGAACATTTTATCTCAACCGCAAGTGGTTACCAATGCCATTAGCAAAGCCGTTAACAGCAAATATCCCCGTACACGTTATCGTATCGGGTTCGCTGCAAGAACCATATTAATATCACACCATATTCTGCCTGCCCGTTGGTGGGATGCTTTGATAAGAACTTTGTTCGGGAAAATAAAAATATAAGTTTTCTAATTGAATGTTAAAAACAAATAAGAAAAAGTTGCCTTTGCAACTTTTTCTTATTTGTGGTCCCTCTTGGGCTCGAACCAAGGACCCTCTGATTATGAGTCAGATGCTCTAACCAGCTGAGCTAAGGGACCTCAATTGATTATCTCAATCGAAAAGTGTTGCAAAGGTATAATTTTTTTTCTTAAAAATTCGGTTTTTATATATTTTTTTTCTTCTCGTTTAAATGTTTCATTGATAAATGTTTTTTTGCAACCGCAAAGATGATATTTTCTCCTAAAATTTTATAACTTTCCAAATTGAATATATATTTTGTTCCACTATTCAGTCCCTCCAATGCACCAATATTTTACAACGGACACATTCAGTATATCCCTACAAATACGAGAAACAACTGCCAGACTATGACAGCCCTGCATTTAGTTCCTCCTCCCATAGGAGGTTCTACCGCAGATGACGGAGAGAATGTTTTAATTGGAAAATAAGAAATGAAAGGTGAAATATAATTTTTGTAGAGACTAATTGCGTCTTTTATAGTCCTATCCACGAAGCCGAATTTTCATTTCAGGAAGAGAAACGGAAAAACAAAAAAGACGCGACTTCCGTATCGCGTCTTAAACATACATTCATATTCAGATGTTAATTCAATCTTTATAAGCGGCCATTAAAATTCCACTTTCGGTGCTTTTTCTGCCCCTGCTTCAGCCTCAAAATAAGGTTTCTTTTCAAATCCGAACATTCCCGATATGATATTATTCGGGAAACGGCGAATAAGCGTATTGAACTCTTTTGCTTGTTCGTTAAACTCATTGCGGGCAACTGTACAACGGTTTTCTGTCCCCTCCAATTGGCTTTGCAAAGAAAGAAAGTTCTCATTGGCTTTCAATTCCGGATAACTTTCACTTACAGCCATCAAACGTCCCAATGCGGCGCCCAACTCACCTTGTGCCTGTTGCCATTGAGCCAATTGTTCTGGAGTCGCATTAGAAGGATCGATAGTAATTTGTGTAGCACGTGCTCTTGCACTTACCACGGCTTCCAAAGTAGCACTTTCGTGCGAAGCATAACCTTTTACCGTTGCCACCAAATTAGGCACCAAATCAAGCCGTCTCTGATACTGATTCTCCACTTGAGACCATGCTGTTTCTACATTTTCTTCTGCTACAACCATAGCATTGTACTTACCCATCGCCCAGAAAAAAACCAGTGCGACTGCCGCTACCACCAAAATGATAGTCCATGTTCTTTTTTTCATTGTGTTGAGATTTTTATTAATATTATTATTTATTTTATTATTTTTCAAATATTTACCATTTTCCACCGGCACCACCGCCAAATGATCTTCCTCCACCGAACGAACCGCCACCTAAGCCTCCGCCCCCACGCCAAGAAGACCTGCTTCCATAAGCTGCTCCGTCTGTCGCAGCAGAAGACACTGCAATGCTGGCAATTGTAAAAGGAATAATCCATTCATGTCCACAACATTTGCAGTGATAATGTTTTTCTCCTCGACCGGCAGACATTGTTGTCGGCTCTACAACAACCTTATTATGTTTATAACTTCCCCGTTTGGCACAATGAGGGCAAAGGGGTTGCCGTCTATATTTCCATGTAGCAATCAAAATCACAAACAAACAAATAAAACTCATAAAATTAAAGGCTCCCTCATGCGATTTTTGAGGACGATAACCCAATAGTAATTCCGCTTGTGCCGATGTTGACAACAATTGAGCTTGTATCGCCTCAGCGGCTTCCATCATAGCCTTGTCTGTCTTGCCCTCACGCATCAATGGAATAATGATATCATAAACTATATCCGAACAAACGGCATCAGTCATAATCCCTTCCAAACCGCCACTTGTACGCAATTGCACATCATGACTTTGAGCAGCCAAAAATACCAACATACCCGTATTGGCCTTTTTATCGCCTATGCCCCAAGTATTAAACAAATTTTGCGAAAAATAGAAAGCATCAGACTCACCAATATCTCCCAACAAAACAAACACCAATTCCACGCCTGTTTTTTCATGCAAAGACACGCAAATATCGTTAATCTTGGTTTTGGTTTGCTGACTTATCAATGCATCAGGGTTGCACACATAATCTTTTGCATTGACCGTATGGGGATTGGGAACCGTCTGCACCGTGAACACAGCCCATGCCGACTGCACACACATCACCAACCCAAACAAAAGCCCCCAACCTTTCTTTAACATTGTCTGCATTTTTTACAAATATGATTTTTAACAATGCAAAAGTACTATTTTTTTCTCCATACTCACTAAAAAATTTTATCTTTGCAGAAAACTAATTTTTTTGCATAAATTGGCCATGTCTACCGATTATATCTATCTAGAAGAAACCTCTTCTACGCAAACATACCTAAAATCTTTAGATGTGAATGCCTTGCCTGAATTTTATTGCGTTCGTGCCGGTTACCAACAACAGGGAAGAGGTCGTGGCACCAATAGATGGAAAAGTCTGCCCAATGAAAACCTGATGATGAGCGTATTGTTATTCCCCGACACAAGCCCTGAGAAACAGTTTGACATATCGTGCATGACAGCCTTAGCTTTAGTGAAAGCAATACAGCAAAACACAGATATTCAAAATATTAAAATAAAATGGCCTAACGATATTTATATCCAAGACAAAAAAATAGCCGGCATTCTTATTGAACATACCTTGTCTGTACATCAAATAAAACATAGCATTATAGGTATTGGATTGAATGTCAATCAAAAACATTTTTCAGAAACAATCCCCAACCCTACTTCTATGTTTTTGGAAACCGGTCAAAGATACAATGTGGAACAATTGTGTTTTGATGTGATTGAACATCTGAAGAAATGGAAAAGAACGGACAGACAAACTCTTTTAGACAAATACAACCAACTTTTATATCGGAAAGAAAAGTTTTGTCAATATATAATCAAACGCAACAATACAAGCATTGCGGCAAAAATTGTCGGAATAGATAATTTTGGGCGTTTACTTTTGCAAGACAAGGCTCAAAATATGATGAAATTCGAACTGAATGAAATCAGTTATATTATTTAGCCTGATGTCTTGCCGTCGGTTGCCAAATACTACTTTTCACCCCTTTTATAGCACGGCACATGCCTATCAACAAGGCCAAATTCATCGAAAAGAAGTGAGTAATGCACCGCAAAAACAAAAAATGATGATGATGTCTTTTTAAAATAAAATCCAACAATATCAAAACAAACAACAAGTTGAACAAAGCAAACAACAAGGCATAAAATCCGCTATAAAAAGCCAAAATAATATTGATAAGATAATACACTACCAACAAAATCGGCGTAATCCATCGCAAAACCTTGTGCGAAAAGAAACAAAATGCCAATCCTTTTTGAGACGAAAGCAAAAAGTGTTTGAATACATGCAAATTTTGAAAATTACCCGTAGCAATTCTTATCTTCCTGTGAAATTCATCGGCAAGGTTATTGGAAACATCTTCAAAAGCCAAGGCATTAATATTATTTATCGCTTTTTTGCCCTGTTGCAACACTTGCATGCAAATATAAAAATCATCAACTAAAAAATTCTGTGGCACAGACTTATATAATGATTTTCTCATGGCAAAACAGCCGCCAAAAGGTCCCATCATGGTACCCCACAAAATACTTTCCGCTTGTTTTATTTTCACCTCACGCGAAATATATGTTTTTTCTGGAATTGATATTCCATCTGATTTTAAACCAATATTTTGCATATTGGAATCCACCAAACCAATCTCAGGCAAAACAAAAGGAGACACCAATTCTTTGATTGTATTTTTGTCAAACATAACGTTGGCATCTGAAAAAACAACAATGTCTGTACTTGCTTTTTTAACCAATCTATTGATTATATTTATTTTACCTTGTCTTTTGTCAAAGACATAAAGAGTTATAAACGGATATTTTTCCGCATATTCCCGTACAATTTCATTCGTTCTGTCGGTGCTGTTGTCCGAACCTATCAAAACATAAAGTTTGTCTTGAGGATAATCTGTCTGCAATATAGAGTCTAATTTTTCCGCTATCACACTTTCCTCATTATACAAAGGCATTATGATTGTAACAAACTGAAAATCTTTTTTTTCAAAAGAAATATTTTGCTTTTTTCTTGACAAAATCTGCAAAATCAGCGGAAAACCGATATAGGTATGAAATACTAATAAAACAATACACCAAAACACTATTTGCAAGACTATCATATCAAATTTGTTGGGAATAAAAAGTTAATACATTTTGGGCTATGGCATTATTATCAAAATTTTTTCTAACAAACAATCTCGCATTTTCAGACAGCCTTAAAAACATATTTTTCTGTATATAAACACTTTGCAAACAATTATAAAAATCTTCTGCACTATCGGCTATCAAAATATTTTTTTCATGTTCGGTATTTATACCTTCTGTACCTATCGAAGTGGTTACAATGGCTTTGCCTGCCGCCAATCCTTCTATTATCTTGATTCTCATGCCACTACCCGACAAAACGGGAACAATTTGTATGCTATGATGAGCATATATGTCTATTGCTTTGTCTATTTCGCCGATATAATCAATTTGATTTTTTCTCAAAAAATTGACCAGATGCTTTGAAGCATTGCGACCCGCTATCGTAAAAACGGCTTGAGGATACTGTTTTTTGAATCTTAACCATACTTTTTTGACAAACCAATACAAACCTTCTATATTGGGTTGCCAATCCAAAGCCCCAATATAAAACAAAGATGGATGCTTTACTTTTTGATTGTCGATACTAAACAAAGGGCTGTCTGTTTCTATACCTGTTGGCACAATCTGCATGGGAATGCGTATGCCCATCTGCTGATATTTTTGGGCATCTCTTGAAGTAATCGGCAACAAAAAATCATAAAGATTCAAATATTGCTGCTCAAATTTATCAATACGCTCAGACAAATTTATTTTGTATATCTTTTTCAAAAGATTTTTTTCCACTTGAGCGGAACGGCACCAGATCTCACTTTCTATATTATGGGAACGAAAGGCTATTTTTGCCCGACAACAGGCTCTTATTGCGGGAATATACGGGCAAAGATACAAACCTTCCAACTGAACAATATCATAATGATTCTTTTGTAGCAATTCTTTCAGTTTGTTTTCAAATGCAGTTGAAATAAACCGCTGTGCATTATAAGGTTGCGAAGAAAAGAAAAAATTTTGTATCAATTTGTCCAAACGAATTTTTGTATCTACTTCAACAGCAAAAAGATGAACATTGGAACTTATTTCTGCAGGCAGTTCTTCTTTTTTTACATAATGATAAGGTGTATTCATAGCCAAAACATCAACATTTGCACCATTTCTTTGCAAGGCAGACAACAAAGAAAAAGTGGCTATAGCCCCTCCATCCTTAGGCGGATAAGGCATTTTGTTGGCAAGAATCAATATATTCATCTCTACAAAATATATATCTGCAAAGATACTACATTTTTCATTGTCCTAATTATCTGCAACAAAAGACGCAGAAAAAAATCATCTGCAAACGACAATTTTTATAGTTGAAGTTATGCAATCTCGGATACCATAGCTGCTAAAAAGCCAACATTGACACAAGGTATTTAATGGATTCCAATATAAGAAGAAAAAAAAGGCGGAGGTTTTTCCTCCGCTCTTTCGTTATTGTTTATTAAATTTCTTTGTTGTGATACCTTTATCGGTTTTTACCCTCAACAGATACATGCCTTTTGCCAAATCGCTAACATCAATACGACATGTTGAAATTTCCGCTGTTGTAGAAAATTGTTGGGTCTTTAAGGTTTTGCCCAATATATCACAAAGTGTTAAAGTTACATTTTCTGCTTCTGTTGTTTCAATATCAATATTTAAAACATTATTGGCTGGATTAGGATAAACATTCAACGTAGTTACGCCTGCATTCAAATCTCTTATACCTACATCGCCATGCCATTGCAATTCAAAACCGACACCATTATCTTTGTTGTCAGCAAAAAATCTTACGTATGCAGAAGCGGCATCTACTACATATGCAGTACCTATCACAGGTGGGTTTTCTGCAGAAAATCTATATTTCCCATATTGCGAATAATTTCTTGTTGCTCCTGTATTTCTTCCACCAGTATAAATTTCAATCCAATCACCTTTTGCCAAATTAAATTTAGTAAATACCAAACCTACTTTTTGAGCGGTTGTAGCATTGGCAGGAGAAATTATCCAATTGCAAGTATTTGAATTATAATATAGTGTAGAACCTATATTGGTTATCGTACCCGTATTTGCGGTCAATGGAGTTGGATTAAGACCCGAATTGCACTGACTATAGGAGGAAACGGTAGCACTATAATTAAAGGTAAAACCATCTTTTTCGTTAGAGCCATTGCTGACAAAAACAACAAATGCTGAAGGTGCATTGACGGTATAAGTTGTACCAGCCGTCACTGTGCCAGACAATCTTGCAATAGGTGTACCTGAAGCGGTATTGCCTGCATAGATAAGTACATAATCATTCTCATCGTACGTTTCAAATGCCGACACCTTTAGTTCTATTTTACTTACACCAAGACCATTTTGCGGAGAAATCAACCACGAACAATTGGTGTTACTTCTGTATGGCAAACGTCCACTACCATCGTTGAATGAACCGTAGTTGGCAGTCAAAGTATCAGTTCCTGTAAAAAAGTTGACAGTTTCATCAGAAGGTTTAAGATTCATAATTGCTCCATTGCTTACAGTATAACCATACATATTTGATAATGTATAGAACCCATTGGCAGAACCACCCCAACCGAAATTGAAGTGAAGTTCTCCTGTAGAACTATAACCATCGCAAACAAAAGCATGACATCCGTCACGTCCTGCTCCACTTTGTGTACAAGCATGATAATAAACAGGCCAGCCTGAATCTACTTGTTTGCTTAACATCTGAAACCAATAATCATCGCTATAAGACGATTTGTCATAATGTTCTGCTTGTGAATATTTAAAATATCCCCTTAATGCAGTACGGCAATTTGACCAACTAGAACCGGAACCAGTCCCACTATAATTCATTTGAACACCTACGCCACAATGGAAAATCAAGCGGGCCATTGCATCGCTATAACCTGTAGCCACATCAGCCATAGCCTCATAATCATAGTAAGAAGTACCGAAATTGGCTGATAAAGTTCCGTATTTTGCATGAGTATACTTCTTAGAACTTTGCCCTACGCGAGGAAAACGATGAAAATACATAATCTGAGCCATTGCCAATGCCACACAACCATTAGGAACACGATAGTCGTACGTAGCTAATCCAACTCCTGCGTTTTTTGCATCCTCCAACTCATTCTCCAACATATCCGGACAAAGGGCATTATGATATTTATCCTGATTCCATTTTGAAGTTAACAAAACTTTATCTGGACCAACAGCATCTTTTCTCATTCTTCCTTCTTCAATTTCTGCCCATTGAACCGAAGCGGTTACGTCAGGTTGAACAACTTCGGCTTTAACATCAGTAATTTTTGCCTCATATGCGGAAACAAAATCTTCTACACCAGGCAAGCCTTCCTTATAATTATCTTCTGGAGAATAAGCCAAAATAGGATTTACTCTTTTATCGGCAGCAACCATTGTAAAACCACCATCTTCAAAATTGAATACATAATATACAATCTCATTTTGGTTGTTCTTGTGACTTATCACTTCTGACACTTTGTTGAATGTCAAAGCAGGATAACGATTGTTCATATAATTTTTAGCAATCGTTTCGGCTTGTTGCTGACTAACATTTTGAGCCATAACCCCAAAAACAAACATTAAGATACCTAATGACAATACTATCTTTTTCATTTATTTTTCCTTTTAGTTGTTCTTATTTTAAATTTAAAAAGGATTAACACCTGATTGCGTTAATCCTTTTGTTTGTTCGAAATATTTTTATTTACTAACAACCAATTTCTTGGTATATAATCTATTATTAATATTAATGGTTACAAAATAAATACCTTCTGACAAATTGCTGCAATCAATATATTCTTGATAGTAACCTTCAGAAAGACTGTTTTTGTTTTCTGATTTAATTATTCTACCGGTAATATCAGTTACATTGATAGTCAAATTGGTATTTTCTTTCAATTCAAAAGCAAGTGTTGCCCCATGATTAGTCGGATTGGGATAAACCTTTATATTTTGCGCTACTTGTTCTGACGGATTTTCAAATTTTTTATCCGCAATAGCATCAAAATAAGTACTATCAATAAATATACCCAAACCATGTGTTGCTGCATAAATGCTACCATAGTTGCTTACACCAGGAAAATCAACATAAGTTGGAGTGCCGTCTGCAGAATAAGAAACAGAACGGTTATTAGGCCAATTTTTAGTTTGTTGGAACAATTTAAACACTGGCACTTTTACATTGATACCATTATTATACAACACCCAAGTAGGAGTTGCGGTATTGAAGTTTTCAGTAATATAAACACCTGCTTCTGTACCTACATAAGCAATATTGGCATTGTTCATTTCTACAATAGCAGTATAAATTGCCAGATTTTCCGGAATACCTGTTCCTTCTTTTGATTCAACAGTTGCATTTCCATTTGTTGCGGTAAGAGCATCGGTAATAACAAATACACGATTGTCAGCCAAACCGTCTCCATTGGTTGTATAAATAAGGTTGTTGTTATTTTGTGGGTCTAAATTAATAGATAAAATATCCATACCCATGATATTATCAATTAATACATTATCTATTAATGCTCTATTTGGATTGTCTGTAGCAAAACTTGCATTGGGATCATCATATGGATAAACTTCCATTTCTCTACGAGTACGATGGTCATCAAATCCAGAAACACGATAAATAGCATACGAATATCCTGTCCCGGATATATATTTTTTAGCTAAAACAAACAGATTGTCTCCGTCTTCTGACACTTTCAAATCCATCACTTGTTCGGTAGAATCTTTTGTTCTGAACACACATATCCAATAAGGAAGATTAAAATAATCCAAAGATGTTGTAGATAAATAAACAGGAGCACCACAAGGAGCACCGCTTGTGTATCTATGTCCAGCCCCCCCCATAAATAATCTGGAAGTAACAACATCTTGAACTTTAATGGTATCTTCATTTCTATACAAGGTATCTGTACCATCATATTGATAATAAATAGGATAATTGTTTCTTGCACTTTTTACACAGATTTTATCTCCCTGAACATAAGTGCGATCTGCAATATAGTCAATTGAATCGATACTTTTAACATCATTGTAAGATTCCCACATTACTAAAGGAGTAACTCTTGCCGCAGCATAAAGCAATGAAAGATTATTCTGAGATGGAGCCCAACGGGTTAAAGAAGTATTTTTAGCCTTAATAATAGTTTCAGCACTATTGTTTCCATACCATTCGGCAGGTGTTTGAGCATCACTATTTTCACTGGCTTTACGATAAACATAACCAAAATTACCAGTATAAAACATCGCTTCTGTTTTAATGAAAGAGAACATTGCGTTTCCGCCATCACCAGTAGGAGTTGCTATTTCTACTGCTCTCTTGGAAGTATTGCGAGGATTGGAAATATAAGCAATACCACCCTCTCTAATACCACTCATAAAACGTCCGTCATTAGCTACAGCTAACGTATATGATTGCATTGATGAAAAATTGTTGTTACATGTTGTAAAACTTGTACCTCCATTGGTTGATTTTTTTATGCCAGCACGAGTACAAATATACATATCTTGACCTTTGGCAATGATATTATATAAGTAACTTGCCGAAGAAATAGCAGTCCAGTTGAAATCGCGAGCGGTATCATATTCTGCACCTCTATAAAAAACCTGCCCTCCTAAAAATATTTTTGAAGAATCTTCTTGGTCAACAATAATTCTATTGCAAACCAAGCCACCGCCACCAATCAAATCTGTCATACCACTAGTTGGAGCAATTGTTCTCCAAGTCACACCTGTATTTCTTGATTGATACGCACCTTGATATTTTCCATTTTTATCTGCAACCAAAGCATATACCATATTAGGAGCAGTTGGAGAAACCGCCAAACTAATACGTCCTGCATTGGTTGGCAATTTGTTTGCAGCACAAACAGAAGTAAAAGTAGTGCCGCCATCAGTAGAAATATAAGCATTGGCTTGTGCTCCCATATTGGTATAGACAATTACATCGCCTACAACATGTACTTCAACACATTTAAATGTAACACCGCTGTGAGCCAATTGGAAGGAATTACCGCCATCGGCAGATACCATCAAACCTTCATTGGTGGCAACATATAACTTATTGGTATTAAAATCAAACACCATATCATTTATTTCTTCCCATGTTTCGGTAGCCGGCAACAAAGTAAAAGAAACACCATTATCGGTAGATTTATAAACACCATCTCCTTTGATACCATAATTATAATAATTGTCCAAAACTCTTGGAGAATTTTGGGAACCTGTCAAACCATCACCTGTACCAATATAAAGTGAACCAGCATTATCTTGAACAATAGCAGAAACTGCCGCAGAACCATTATAAGCAGTATTTCTTATCCAAGAAGCCCCGCCATTGGTAGATTGCCACAAGCCACTACCTGCCGCCCCGACATACAATTTTTGGGAATTATCTTTATCAATACACAAAGACAATGTTCTTCCTGCAATATTACTTGGACCTATTGATGTCCAGCCCTTACCAACTTTTCTTTCTTTTTGAGCCTTATTGCCGTTTTGAGCATATCCGCTCAAAAACATACAGCAAACACTCACACCTAACAAAATATACTTTATTGTTCTCATTATGAATTATTAATATTTTATTTTCAATTTATTTTTTATGTTAATTTTTCCAAAATGCAATTATACAATTTAGATTGCAAAGATACATTATTATTTTTTACATTTTACCATTTTTTTTATTTTTTATTGCATCAAATATTTGGGAAAATATTTATTTGAGTGAAAATCAATCAATAAAATATTTCTTTTTAAATTATTTTTTAAGAATATAATTTTGATGGGTAAATATTCAAATAATAAGTGCTACCTTTGTAAAATTAATCAAATTAATTGAGATTAAAATATGAAATTTACAGTAAAAGAAATTGCAGAAGTTATTGGTGGAACGGTAGAAGGTAACCCTGATGCCCTTGTTAGCAAATTTTCAAAAATAGAACAAGGCGAACCCGAAGGCTTGTCTTTTTTGGCAAATGTAAAATATACACACTACATTTATGAAACAAAATCGACAGCAGTTTTGGTAAGAAACGATTTTGTACCTACCCACCCTGTTCCTTGTACGCTTATCAGAATAGAAGACCCCTATTTGGCTTTTGCTAAATTAATGACCTTTTATCAGCAAAAACAAAACAAAGTGGGCTTATCCAAACACGCTGCAATTGCCGAAGATGTTAAAATGGGAGAAAACATCTACATTGGAGATTTTGTATCAATTGCTTCTGGAGTTGTTTTGGGCAACAATGTACAAATATATCCCAATTGCTACATCGGCGAAAATGTTACTATTGGAGACAATACCACCCTGTTTTCGGGAGTAAAAATACATCATGATTGCATTATTGGAAATAATTGCAATTTTTATGCAGGTGCCATCATTGGTTCTGACGGATTTGGTTTTGCCCCGCAAAGCGATCATCAATATATGAAAATACCACAATTGGGCAACGTTATTATTGAAGATAATGTAGATATTGGGGCAAACTCTTGCATAGACCGTTCAACAATGGGGTCTACAATTATCCGTAAAGGCGTGAAATTATGCAACTTTATTCAAGTTGCCCACAATTGCGAAATAGGAGAAAACACCGTTATGGCAGCCCAATGCGGCATTGCAGGTTCTACAAAAATCGGCAAAAACTGCATCTTTGGCGGGCAAGTGGGTGTCAATTGGCACCTAACTATTGGAGACAATGTGCAAGTCGGAGCTCAAAGTGCTATCAGCCACAATGTAAAAGACAATGCCGTTCTATTAGGCACACCCGCTTTTAATGCTAATGATTGTGTAAAATCAATGACCATGTTCAAATTTTTCCCTTCGTACGTCAATCGTATTGCAGAATTGGAAAAACAAGTGAAAGATTTGACAGAAAAATTGGAACAAAAAAAGAAATAACAATAGCCGATTATGAATTTAAGGGAATTGTTTTATAATCATATTGCACAAACATCAGATGAACCATTAGCCATTGATATTGAACGGGCAGAAGGTGTTATGTTGTATGGAAGCAACAAGAAAAGGTATATTGACCTCATCTCGGGTGTTTCAGTTAGCAATGTCGGACATTGTAATCCCGAAGTTGTACAAGCCATTCAAGCACAAGCGGCAAAATATATGCATTTGATGGTTTACGGGGAAATTGTCCAATCACCACAAGTACTATATGCCCAAGCAATTACAGATATATTACCCGCACATTTGAATAGTGTTTATTTTGTCAATTCGGGTTCGGAAGCCATCGAGGGAGCCATAAAATTGGCCAAACGTTATACAAACAGAACAGAAATATTGTCCTGCCACAATGCCTACCATGGTTGCACCAATGGCGCCATGAGCGTAATGGGTTGTGATGATTTCACCGCTAATTTCAGACCCTTGCTACCCGATTGCCACCGTATAAAACACGGAAATACAGAAGATATTGAATTGATTTCAGAAAAAACGGCCGCAGTTTTAATAGAAATTGTTCAAGGCGAAGCAGGCATACGCACGGTCTCCAAAGAATATTGGAAAAAATTGCGGGAAAAATGCAACCAAACAGGCACACTGCTCATGTTTGATGAAGTTCAAACCGGATTTGGACGTACAGGCACAATGTTTGCCTTTGAACAAATCGGCATAGAACCAGACGTTCTCATTTTGGCCAAAAGTTTGGGAGGAGGCATGCCTTTAGGAGCCTTTGTAGCCGACAAAATATTGATGAATTGTTTTACACACAATCCTGTTTTGGGACATATCACTACTTTTGGCGGGCACCCTGTTTGTTGCGCGGCTGGCTTGGCGGCTTTGAATGTCATAAAAAAAGAAAAATTGTATGAACAAGTACAACAAAAATCGGATTTGTTTGTACACTTTATAGAAAAAATGCCCCACGTAAAATCCATTCGCCGTTGCGGATTAATGATTGCTGTGGATTTTGAAGACAAGGAATTTAATTTCAAGGTAGTGAAAAAAACTGTGGAAGCAGGGTTGCTTACTGACTGGTTCTTATTTTGCGATACGGCATTGCGAATTGCTCCCCCATTGATCATTAATGAAAAAGAAATAGAAGAGGCTTGTAAAATTCTAAATCAAGTTTTAAAAGAATTATAAAAATTTTTAGATTAAATAATATATAAAATGTATAGAACACATACTTGTGGAGAATTAAATATTTCTAATGTAAATCAAGAAGTTAAACTTTGTGGTTGGGTACAACGCTCCCGCGACCTTGGCGGAATGACATTTGTTGATTTAAGAGACAGATACGGCATTACCCAATTGGCTTTCAATATGGAAACAAATGCTGATTTGTGTATGCAAGCCCGTCAATTGGGTAGGGAATTTGTTATTCAAGTTATGGGAAAAGTTATCGAAAGATATAACAAAAACAAAAACTTACCCACTGGTGAAATTGAAATTGAGGTAAAAGAAATTCATTTGTTGAATGAAGCCAAAACTCCTCCTTTCACAATTGAAGACAACAGCGATGGCGGAGATGATTTAAGAATGTCTTTCCGATATTTGGATATACGCAGAAAACCTATACAACAAAATCTTATTTTCAGACACCATTTGGCTATGGAAATCAGAAATTATTTGAATCAAATGGATTTTGTTGAAATAGAAACACCTTTTTTGATGAAATCCACTCCGGAGGGAGCAAGAGATTTTGTCGTACCCTCAAGAATGAATCCGGGAGAATTTTACGCTTTGCCACAATCTCCTCAACAATTCAAACAATTGTTGATGGTAGCAGGTATGGACAAATATTTCCAGATTGTCCGCTGTTTTAGAGATGAAGACCTGCGTGCTGACAGACAACCGGAATTTACTCAAGTGGATTGCGAACTCTCTTTTGTCAAACAAGAAGACATTATACAAATTTTTGAAGGTTTGTTCAAACACCTTTTCAAAAAATTAAAAAATATAGATTTTGACAAATTTCCACGAATCACATACGCTGACGCAATGAGATTGTATGGTTGCGACAAACCAGACACTCGTTTTGATATGCAATTTGTTGAATTGAATGACGTATTGCAACATCGTGATTTTAAAATATTTAACGAAGCAGAATTGGTTGTCGGAATTTGTGCCAAAGGTTGCGGAAACTATACCCGCAAACAATTGGACGAACTCACCGAATTTGTAAAACGCCCACAAGTGGGTGCAAGCGGATTGGTTTATGTTCTTTGTCATCAAGACGGAACATTCAAATCTTCAGTTGATAAATTTTATTCGCAAGAAGATTTGAAAAAAGTGGCAGAAAAATGCCATGCTGAGAATGGGGATTTGATTCTGATTTTAAGCGGAAAAACAGAAAAAACACAAAAGGCTCTATGTGAATTGCGTTTAGAAATGGGCAATCGCTTGGGATTGAGAAAACCCGATGAATTCAAACCTTTGTGGGTAATTGATTTTCCATTGTTGGAATGGGACGATGAAACTCAACGCTTCTACGCCAAACATCACCCATTCACTTCTCCGAAACCCGAAGATATTGACAAATTGGAAAGTGCACCTGCAGAAGTAAGAGCCAATGCCTATGATTTGGTAATCAACGGAACAGAAGTCGGTGGCGGGTCTATTCGTATTTTCCAAAAAGAATTGCAACAAAGAATGTTTAAAGTATTAGGTTTTACACCTGAAAATGCCCAAAAACAATTTGGATTCTTGATGAATGCCTTTGAATATGGTGCCCCTCCTCACGGCGGTATTGCTTTCGGTTTTGACAGAATGTGTGCTATTTTCAACGGTTCTGATTCCATTCGCGATTTTATCGCTTTTCCTAAAAACAATTCTGGAAGAGACACAATGAGCAATGCTCCGTCTGCAATAAGCGAAGAACAATTGAACGAACTTTGTATCGCTCTAAAAACAGAGAAAAAATAAGAGGAAACAACATTACAAAAAACAAAAACAGGCGGAAAATCCGCTTGTTTTTTTATTCCTTATTATTTCTTTGGTGAGTAATAGTTATAATTTTGTACCAAAAGAAACCTGCCAATAATCCACTTAACAAACCTATACCCAACGATAAAAAGAAATACCATATAACTATCTCTTGAATAGCAACTTGTTGGGAATACAACAAAAAGCTCATCGGCAACCCGAATGTAATACTCCAACTTAACAAATGCCATTGTTTTTTAGTAGGGTTTTCTTGTTGTTTGGTTTGAAACCACGGTTCCAATGCTCCAATTATTTATTAATGCATTCAGCAAAGCATATATCATAATAAACGGACTGCACTTTCCTATACCATTTATCTGAAAAATTTCTTCATAATACACTAAAAGAAAAATATTACATGGATAAATATTCCAAGGACAAAACACAGCAAATGCTTTTGCATCATAATATTCTATTTTTTAATTGTTATACATTATTCTTCACTTTCAACTTGTGATGTGCTTTTAGCAATGCATCTACTTTTTATACGCACTAATACCTCTGAACTACAATATGATAAAGACAATATGGAAAGTGCCAATCCAACACCGTTTTTCCATGTCATATCATCTATTACAGACGGTGTCATATAGGAACCATCTATTCCAAAGCAAAACGAAAGTATAGAAAGCCAACCAAGCATTATAAAAATGTCTGACAACAACACTATAAACCCGTTTGCATTTGTCATAAAGAATTTTTTCTTAGTTTTATGGTCATAGCAAATATAGTAAACCACCGATCCTACTGCTAAAAACAATAAACCTATTATTAAAACACTTATCTTCATCTATCTAATCTATGTTTTCTATTTCAA
>CAJOFD010000019.1 GCA_905233585.1 uncultured Bacteroidales bacterium | reverse complement strand
CATGGCTTTTTATTCCACTATAGGCACGGCATTTGCGATACACAGATTTACTACCTATAGCGTCACTGCTAATTTTTACCAAACCTGCCCAATAGTCTTGGTCTTGATCGATTTCATTGGGTGTTTTCTCCATTATTTTTTCATAATTCTTGCTATAGATCAATGCATATTGTTCATAGTCAAGCGTATTCTGGACAAACTCCTTCGGTTGTTCTGTTACATTAAAAATGTTTTTGTCTTTTAGGTTAGTATTCATACTCATATTTGCTTATTTTTTACTTTTTGTTGTTTTATTGTTTGTTGTTTTCTTTTTACTTTGTTCCAATTTTATAATTACATTATCAAATAATTTAGGAAGAGAGATATAAACATGTTCTTTGTGATATTCCAATGCCCTATCCCGCACATTCTTGTCTTGATACACATTCCATATGGTATGCATTCCATTATCAAATAAATTTTGTGAACTATTTTGAATATTTATTCCAAAATAGGCTGCTGTATAATTTCTATCCATCGGAGGGACTATATCAGGCAGAATATGTGCTAAAACTTTGGTTCCTGATACTATTCTGGAATTCGTTTCTGAAGCATTAATTCCGTCTTCTTTAAAAATCAATTCCTTTAAACGTCCGATAATATCATCTAATGCTTTCTCTTGAACTTTTTCTATCCTAATTGTTTTAAGTTGTTGTAACTTTTGTTTTTTATCTAAAATACTTTTCTTAAAAACATCAAAATCAGGCATTTTTGCACCACTTTTTCCCATACGATGCATTCCCCATGCTACAAGTGTCGCATATATCATTTCTATATGCCGTTTACCTAAAAATTCCTTTTCATTTCGACAACATTTCAAAGCCTCTTGATGGAAATATATACTCGGACCTGAAAAATAACTTTTCTCTACTTTTCCTTTTGGTATCTGTATAATTTCTTGTTTTATTTCTTCTATTTGCTTTTGGTTCTTGACTAAAAAATCCTTATTATTTTCCATATTATTTATTTAAAGTTCAACAATTGCACAACAAAAAGCGCACTTCCCCCACACCGCCAGAAGTACGGGCGGAAAGCACGCATTCGCTCGGCAGAAAAAACTCTTTTTTCTGCTATAAAAAGTGTATAGATAAATATTAGAGAGAGAGAGAGAGAGAGAGAGAATCAATCAAGCAGTTACGTTTTTCAAGGGCAAAAAACGGCATGTTCTTCGCAAAAAATACAAGGCTGTTTCCTTCAAAAATCCTCATTTTTTTCATCTTTTTTTTGTTGTTTCTCTTTCGCTCAATATCTGCGCAAAATAATATTGCAAAGATAACACTTTTTTTGTTTGTTTTTTGGTTCTAAACAGGTTCTTTTTTTTTCAAAAACATTAAAATACTATGGCAGCCATACAAATTATTTTTCAAATTACTAGGACATTCCGGCAGTATCAGTGTCCGTAAAAAGAGACGCCTCTCGGCACAGCTCTACAAAATTCTCCATTGGCTTCGCCCTTATTGCTTCATGGCACTATATAAAATGTTTTTTCTGATTGACAAGAACAAACAAACGGGACATTATTATTAATAATATAGGTAAAACAGCAGAATTGAAATGTTGCGGCAACAATCCAAAACAGCCGAAAGATACGATAAGGCATATCGCATACAAACCCATAAGCCATACCGGTGTTTTTTTCAACATAAATAAAATTGCTATTGCCAATGGATTTGCCCACAATAAATTAAAATTGTCTTTAGTGGCGTAATGCTCGGAAAAGAACCATAAAAATATCACCAAAACAGATAAAACAGACAAAAGCATAAACAAAAGTATATCAAATGCTTTTGCATAAAATCCTTTTTTTATCTCCCAAAAACACAATAATAATACCAAAACAAACATCCCCCAAAACAATATATCTGGCGTTATGAACGCTTTGTTGGGAGCAGGCAACAATTGGGCACTAAGTTGTTGCTTTTCTGCTACCAATCCACCTTTTTGTCCTGCATAACTCAATGTGTCAAGTTGATTTTCAAGACAACTTGGCAAATACAAATAATCCCATGTGGTGATTTGTTTGTCCGTTCTTGCCCCCAGTGCTATATCTATACCCAAACGCCACCAAAGCAAACTATCGGTATAAAGATAATACAGGCTCCGAAAGGTAGCCGGTTGCCTTTCCATTTTTGTTTCAAAAACTGGTTTTTCCATCGCTTTTTGTAAAATATCCCGCACTCGTGTAGCACAATTATCACGGAAAAAATCGTATGAATAATAACGGTTTTCAGGCAAATAATTCTCTACAAGCAATTGATACAAAGCATTTTTTTGTTCTGTATTCAAAGCAAGTTCCTGCTCATTTACAGAACGTTGCTCATATTGATAAGAATAAAGGAAATTGTCAAATGTACTTACCCCCAATTCATAAAGCAATTGTCCTTTGGCAAACTTAAAATAAAAATGTTCTACATCAAAATTAAAAATACCATAATTAAAAACGAGGTCAAGAGCAGAGCCATCGGCAAGCAACAGACTATCATCAACAATACGAATAGCCGTATGTCCAAATGCCTCATAAAATTCTTCCCCTGCACCACAAGTCAAAACACTCACTTTTGCCGATTGTGAAAGTTGGGCATGCAACACCAATGTGCCACAAAACAGCCAAAACAATACAAAAAACTTCTTTGCTCCCATATTTTAGAAAAAAAACAAAAGTAAATAAAAAACCTACAAGTTTTTGTTTTTTTTTATCTTTTTTCAAAAATTTTGTAAAAAAATATTTTTTCAAAGTTTAAAACAAAAAAAATGTGTACTTTTGCTTCATAAAAAGTAAAAAACCAAATATTACTTATTGTATTAAATATCAAGAAAATATATTTACACAAGAAGCGTATTTGGTATATTTTAATTAGATTATTGTTTAATTTTAAAAATATATAGAGATATGATGACAAGAGAAGAGTACATTGAAAGCCTTCGTAAAATGAAGCTGAATGTTTATTTGTTTGGAGAAAAAATAGAAAACCCTGTTGATCACCCGATTATTCGCCCATCGTTAAATTCAGTGGCTATGACCTACGAATTAGCACAAATGGAAGAATATAAAGACATTATGACTGTAAAGTCAAATCTTACGGGCAAAACCATCAACAGATTCTGTCACCTGCATCAAAGCACCGAAGACCTTATTAATAAGGTAAAAATGCAAAGATTGTGCGGACAAAAAACAGCCGCATGTTTCCAAAGATGTGTAGGTATGGACGCTTTCAATGCCATCTATTCAACCACATACGAAATGGACCAAAAATACGGTACCGAATATCACAAACGTTTTGTTGAATATATGAAATATGTTCAAGATAACGATTTGACCGTTGATGGTGCCATGACAGACCCCAAAGGCGACCGTGGCTTGGCTCCTTCCAAACAAGCAGACCCTGACTTGTATTTGCATATCGTAGAAGTTAGACCTGACGGTATCGTTGTAAAAGGTGCAAAAGCACACCAAACAGGAGCTGTAAATTCTCACGAACATCTTATCATGCCAACCGTTGCCATGAAAGAAGATGACAAAGATTATGCAGTTTCATTTGCTATTCCATCAGATGCAGAAGGCATTACGATGATTTACGGCCGTCAATCTTGCGACACAAGAAAATTGGAACGTTTGCATGACATCGATTTAGGCAACTCTCAATTCGGCGGACATGAAGCATTGGTAATATTTGACAATGTATTCATTCCAAACGATAGAGTGTTCATGTGCAAAGAATACGATTTTGCAGGTATGATGGTAGAACGTTTTGCCGGTTATCACCGTCAATCATACGGTGGTTGCAAAGTTGGTGTCGGTGATGTTCTTATCGGCGCTGCTGCTATCGCTGCAGAATACAATGGTGCAGCCAAAGCAAGCCACATAAAAGACAAACTTATTGAAATGAACCACTTGAACGAAACATTGTATGCTTGCGGTATCGCTTGTTCATGCGAAGGTTGTAAAACTGCTGCCGGCAATTATCAAATAGATTTATTATTAGCCAATGTATGTAAACAAAATGTTACCCGTTACCCATACGAAATAGCACGTTTGGCAGAAGACATTGCAGGTGGTTTAATGGTTACTATGCCATCAGAAGAAGATTTGCGTAGCAAAGAAGTCGGCCACTATGTAGAAAAATATTTCAAAGGTGTAAACAGTGTGGCTACCGAAAACAGAATGAGAATTCTTCGTTTGATAGAAAACTTGACATTGGGTACCGCTGCCGTTGGTTACAGAACAGAATCCATGCACGGAGCAGGCTCTCCTCAAGCACAAAGAATTATGATTTCTCGTCAATGCGATATGGAAAGCAAGAAAAAATTAGCCAAAAATATTGCTCATATAGATGAATCTAAAAATATTCAATAATGAATTGGACAGAAAAATATAAATCCAAGATAAGCACAACGGGGCAAGCCATTTCACACATAAAAGATAATAACCATATAGTTATGTCTGAATGTGCCGGCGTGCCTCGCTTGGCTATTCAAGAATTGGCCGCCAACAAAGAAAAATTTCATAATGTAACCATCTATCACATGCTTACATTAGGAGCAGGCGAATGCTATCAACCGGATTGTTACGGACATTTTAAACATTTAACCAATTTTGTCGGAGCCAATACCCGTCAAATTATCATGGACGGCGAAGGAGATTTTTTCCCTGCCTTTTTCAAAGATATACCTTCCATGATAGAAAGCGGAGAAATACCCTGCGATGTGGCTATAGTTACGGCTACCCCTCCCAATGAAGAAGGCTATTGTTCGTTAAGCCTCTCGTGCGATTACGCAGTTGCAGCAGTAAAGAAAGCAAAAATTGTTATCGTAGAAGCCAATGACGCATTACCTTTTATCGGCGGCGGAGATTTGATACACATGGATGATGTGGATTACATTGTTCCCTGTTCGTATCCGTTACCGGAATTGCCCGCACCAACCATTTCAGACGTAGAACGCGAAATAGGTAAAAATTGTGCCTCTTTGATAAACGATGGCGATACCCTACAATTGGGCATAGGAGCCATTCCTGACGCTGTTCTTTTGTTTATGAAAGAGAAAAAAGACCTTGGTATTCATACTGAAATGTTTTCAGACAGCGTGGTTGATTTGGTTGAAGCCGGTGTTATTAATGGTAGCAAAAAAACTTTGCACCCTGGCAAATTGATAGCAACATTCCTTATGGGTTCCAAACGTTTGTACGATTTTGTCAATAACAATCCAAGTGTGGAACTTTATGGCGTTGATTATGTTAACGACCCATATATTATTGCCAAAAATGACAATTTGGTATCCATTAATTCTTGTATTGAAGTGGATTTGATGGGACAAGTGGCCTCTGAGACTATCGGATTGAAACAATTCAGCGGAACAGGCGGACAAGTTGATTATGTTCGCGGTGCCTCTATATCAAAAGGCGGTCGCTCTATTATGGCTATGCCATCAACCGCCGCTAAAGGTAAAGTATCACGTATCGTTCCATTTTTGGCACATGGGGCTGCTGTTACCACCTCTAGAAATGATGTGGATTATATTGTAACAGAATATGGTATTGCCAAACTCAAAGGTAAAACCTTACGACAACGTGCATTGGCATTGATAGAGATTGCCCACCCTGACTTCAGGCAAGGTTTACGTGAAGAATTTGAACAAAGATTTGGAACAAAAAAATAATTGAATTATGTTTACAGTAAAAACAAATATTAGTCAATATAATACCTTTGCAGAATTTGCAGAGGCTTTTCAATTGAATGCAAACGATTTGGTTATAACTCAAACATTCCTTTATGAACCGTTTATGAAAGCACTTAATTTGCCTTGCAAATTTGTTATGCAAGAAAAATATGGTGCAGGGGAACCATCTGATGAAATGATAAACAATATTATGAAAGATGTAAAAGGATTTTCTTATAATCGTGTTATCGGCATTGGGGGTGGTACTGTCATTGATATTTCTAAATTATTTGTCCTAAATAATATAGGAAACATTACCGATGCTTTTGAACGGAAAGTCCCTATTGAAAAAGGAAAAAGTTTGATTATTATTCCAACCACTTGCGGAACAGGCAGTGAAATAACCAATATTTCCATTGCTGAAATTAAATCCAAACATACCAAAATGGGCTTGGCTGACAATGCTATATTGGCAGATGATGCTGTTCTTATACCGGAACTTTTAAAGGGTTTGCCTTTCAAATTCTATGTATATAGTGCAATAGACGCTTTGATTCATGCAACAGAATCATATGTTTCTCCTCGTGCAAATAGTTATACCCAACTATTTTCCAAAGAGGCTATTCACATTATATTAGATGTATTCAAAGGTATAGTCAAAGAAGGCGAAGGTTATAGAATGAACCGATTGGGCGACATGCTTATGGCAAGCAACTATGCAGGTATTGCTTTTGGCAACGCAGGTGTAGGTGCAGTGCATGCTCTTTCCTATCCTCTTGGTGGAAATTATCATGTGCCTCATGGAGAAGCCAATTATCAATTCTTTATCCACATATTCAAATTGTATGTATCCAAAGACCCTAATGGGGTTATCAAAGAATTGAATCAAATTTTGGCAAAAGAACTTGGTTTGCCTGAAAGCATAAATAATCAACCTGATGCAATCTATGATGAATTGGCAAAACTATTAAACAATTTAATTAAAGCCAATCATTTGAGTTTTTATGGCATGAAAAAAGAAGAAATATCCTCTTTTGCAGACAATGTTATAGAAACACAACAAAGATTGTTAAGAAACAATTATGTCGCTTTGACAAAAGAAGAAATTAAAAATATTTACAAACAATTATACTAAAAACAGAATAAAAAAATGACAGAAATTGAATTGATGATTGAAAAGGCAAGAAAAGCCCAAATCATCTATAATGCAAACTTTGACCAAGAAGGTGTTGATAAGGTAGTAAAAGTGGTTACCAAAACTGTTTTTGACCATGCAGAAGAATTGGCAAAATTAGCAGTTGAAGAAACCGCTATGGGTGTTTATGAACACAAAGTTGCCAAAAACCGCAACAAATCCAAAGGTGTTTACTTTAATCTAAAAGACAAAAAATCGGTAGGTATTCTTAGTATGGACGACAGAACCGGTTTAATTGAAGTGGCAAAACCAATGGGTGTCGTGGCCGGTGTTACCCCTATGACCAACCCTATTGTTACACCTATGTCAAAAATAGCATTTGCGTTGAAAACCAAAAATGCCATCATTATTTCTCCGCACCCAAAGGCCAAAAAAAGTTCAGGTTTGACAGTAAAATATATTCTCGACGCTCTTGCTCCTTTGAATGTACCTGAAGGTTTGGTACAAATTGTAGAAGATCCAACTTTGGATAAAACGCAAGAATTAATGCGTTCTTGCGATGTTATCGTAGCAACAGGCGGTATGCCAATGGTTAAATCGGCATATTCGTCAGGCAAACCTTCTTATGGTGTTGGTGCCGGTAATGTACAAGTTATTTTGGACAGAAACATTGATTATGTTGCTGCTGCTGAAAAAGTTGTTACAGGACGTTCTTTCGACAACGGTATCATTTGTACTGGCGAACAAAGTTTCTCTTATCCTGAAGAAATGCACGATGTAGTAATGGACGCTTTCAGAAAAGCGGGTGCATATATCTGTAATAAAGAAGAAAGAGAAAAGATTATCGGGGCTATTTTTGAAGACGGACATACTGCAAGAGATGTTGTCGGACAATTTCCTTCATTTATTGCAAAAAAAGCCGGTATTACTATTCCTGAAAACACAAGAGTAATTGTTGTCGAATCTAATGGAAAATTTGGTACGGAAGATCCTATCAGTAAGGAAAAAATGTGTCCTGTTATGGGTGCATTCCCTTACAAAACTTTCGAAGATGCTTTGACAATTGCTGAAGCTAATCTTACATACGAAGGTAATGGACACTCTGCTGCTATTCACTCCAATAACCAAGGAAACATACTCAAAGCAGGCAACGAATTGACCGTTTCACGTTTGGTTGTTAATGCAGTGTCTGCAACAACAGCAGGCGGTGCTATACAAAACGGGTTGGCAGTTACCAACACTTTAGGTTGCGGTAGTTGGGGAAACAATTCTATCTCAGAAAACTTCACCTACAAACACCTATTGAATATCACACGAATAGCACCTCTTTCTACAAAAATCCAGATACCTTCTGATGAAGATTATTGGAAATAGAAAATACATATTTAGATTTTCAAGGGGTAAATAGGCGATTTTTTAGGTCGCCTATTTATATTTGTACAACAAAAAAAGGTAGAAAGTAATCTTTCTACCTTTTTTGTTCAAAAACTCTGATATTATTAAAATGGACCGCCACCACTTCCATAAGTAGTTACCATAGATGATATAGTTACATTTGTCGAAGATGTACTTGAACGGCCCGTATAGGTTGCCCCCGTATAATAGCCATTGAAATTGGTTCCTCCACTAATACTTCCGCCTTGTTTAACGGTAATAGTTCCCGTTGTCAAGTTGGGAGAAGAAAACAACAAAGTCAATTGACTTCCACCACCATGGCCACCTCCAGGGCGACCGCTACCACCATTTCCATTTGCAGTATATGTCGGTACTTGAAATGTCAGCAATTCAACACTGCTACTAGTAACAATCTGCAAAGCCGTACCATTTGTTATACCATTATATATTAAAGAACGTTGTGTGCAAACATTGGCAGTCGGCGTAGATGGAGAGCCACCTATTCCAACCAAGATTCCTCCTGTGATTTTAAAGGTATTGTTATCACAATCGAAACTGCATTCGGGAGCGGTCTGTCCTGCCGCCACAATCAACCCGCCTGTAATTGTCATCGTACCATTGGCATCAATAGCATCATTTCCACTCGAATAAGCATAAAGTTTGCCACCATCTATTTGAATATGATTAGTGGCATTGATAGCATCATCATATGTATTCAGGACAATTGTTCCCCCTAATATAAAAACAGTGTCTTTGCTTTCCAAACCTTCTCCCCCGTCTTGAGTTGTGGAAACGTTTATTGTTCCACCATATACATATAGGTTAGACTGAGCCTTCAAAGCCTTTGGGTTGGAATAATCAGCATTTTGTCCCGAACCAGACACATACAATTTGGCTCCAGTCGTGGACATATTTAAATTTAAATTGTCTGCACTATTAGTAGAAGTGCCTATATAAATAGCACCGTCTGCATTTATACATTTGCCTGCCGTTCCCGTAGTCTTTAAGGTAAGTGTACCTCCCAAAAGAACAATGTTGCTATCGGCTTTAATACAAGAAGATTTGTATGAATCGGTTGTTCCCGTAGTATCCAAGTATGTTCCGGCTGTAGCATTAGAAGTAATAGCAATCGTACCTTCGGTAATGGTAATATGTCCATCGGCAGACAAACCACGACCTGCTGCATTGCTGCTTGGAATTGTTATGGTAAGAATCCCGCCTGAAACTTCTATATTGCCATCGGCTGTAATGCCTGAACAATAAGAAAGGTCATATCCACTGCCAATAGCCTCCATAGATAAAGTCCCTGAAGGATTTATTGTTATATTTCCACCTTTAATATATATATTTGCATCTGACTTGATACCTTTTGAAGCCTCTGCAGTATTATTAATGGTGATAGTACCACTTTCTATATTAATATCATAATCTGAAGAAATGCCGTTTTTCTTATTGGCATTAACCACCAATGTACCAGCGCCATTTATTGTTGTTGCCCCTTTGGTATTAACAACCGCCTTACCTGCACTTGCACTATTGTCTGTAAGTGTATTGGTTGTACCATTGGCTATGATGATATTCCGATTAACCTTTTTGGTCAAATTCACAGGAACTTTTGTCGCAGAGGTTATATTTACGCCATTGAGAACAGCGGTAAATTTTGCATCGCTTTCGAGTGTAAAAGAACCGTTTGTGGTGGTTCCACTTAAATAATACTTTAAATCGGCTATACCTGCACTTGTGGTTATAGACACATCTGCCCCAGAAATCGTAACGACAAATTTATCAGAAGATATATAATGCACCACTCTTGCGGTATCGCCTTCATAATAAACATAAATAGCGGAAGAATCCACGGACATGGCTTCTCCAAATACAATACTATCAATGCCTGATACTGACAAATTGGTAGAGGTAGCACTTTGGTACAATAACATATTGACCATTTGAGCAGAAAAATTACAAGAATCTATATCTGACAATTTATATGTATAAATAGTACCATCGGTATTGTATACTTTCATCACTTTTTGAGCATATATTTGCCCAAACACCATGCTAAAAAGCATAGTAAAACAAACAACTATTTTTTTCATAACTTCGAAAATTTTAAGGTTTTAGTTCCAATTTTCACTACATAAAGTCCTTGAGCAAGATGAGAAACGTCTATCATTTCATCAGCAACATCACCTTGGGCTGCCAACCTGCCATCTATAGTATAAATCTTAAATGACTCATTTTGCTCTGCACCGATTATTCTGATATAATCTTGCGAAGGATTGGGATAAACAAACATTTTTTCGTTATTGATAGAGAAATCGGCAAGCGACATAATAGAAACGAAATACAATTTTTGTATATCCGCCAATGGATAAGAATGAGTAGTTGCTGTAGTACTTTCCACCAAGATTAGCATGGTATCGGCCTCAAAATAGATATTTGCTAATTTGTCTGATGTCCACGTTTCTTCTGTGGCATCAGTCTTTTGGACAATAAGATTAAAAGACTGTGCCTTTACCCCTACCACAAGCAAGGAGAACAAGGCAATGAAAAATATTTTTTTCATACGAGTAAAATTTTATAAAAAGACCTACTTTATTATATATCTATATGTCTGGAGGTCTCATACAAAACACATAAACATTTCATTGAACAAAAATAAAAAAAAAATTATTAACACACGACATTCTGTTCAACAACTTAAATTACTATTATTCAACACATAAACAAAATAAAAATGAACAAACAAAAGGAATCGGTCAGTTTTTTCAACCAAGAAATGGAAGAATTTTAAAGAAAATAAAAATATTTGAAAAAATTGTTTTTCTACAACCTATCCCAATATTGCCGTTTGTAATTTGTCTGCCAATCTACTTGTGCCAATTCTAAAATATTTTTTTTGCAAACTATTTTTCCCTAACATATTCTCAACAAGTTGTCTGTACAACAATACATCTTCTATTGTTGTAATCCCACCGGCAACTTTCAGACCAACCATCTTTTTTGTTTGAGTATAAAAATCTTTGATAGCCTGCAACATCACAACCACGGCTTGAGGAGTAGCCCCAACAGCACACTTTCCCGTTGATGTTTTGATAAAATCCGCTCCCGCTTGCATAGCCAACAGAGATGCACGATAAATATTTTCTGTTGTTTGCAGTTCTCCTGTTTCCAATATAACTTTTAAAACAATATGCTTGCAAGCCTTTCGTATTTCAGCAATTTCTTCAGCCACTTCATCATATTGTTTGTCAAGAAACTTACCCCGCGAAATAACCATATCAATTTCATCGGCACCCTGTTGCACTGCATATTCAACTTCTGTAACTTTTATGGCTAATGGACTCTGTCCCGCAGGAAAAGCCCCAGCCACCGAAGCCACTTTGACAGGTTCATCGGATAATATTGATTTTGCAGTATTTATAAAAACAGGATATACACAAACCGAAGCCACCTGCGGAACATACAATTTTGCCTTTTGACACAATTGTTTCACTTTTTTATCATTATCAACACCTTCCAATGTTGTCAAATCCACACATGAAAGGCAAAATTTCAGATTTTCTTTATTATCATTACAAAGATTCACTTGTTGTTGAGCCTCTGCAATTATCGTATCAATCATATCCGGCAACATATTTATCTTTGTTTTTCTTCTTTATACCAATACATGGATTTGCCTAACAGCGAAATTTGCCAATATCCACGCACTTTCAGTTTTTTCTTGTCCACAAACTTCATGTACATTTCATAAGTTCCTTTTTTACCGGGGTATTTTATTTCTCCATGTTGCCACTCATTTTTGGGGGCATTAAAAGTTAAATTTTTCAAAAAAACTAACCCCAGAAAATGTTCCTTTGCTTTGTTTTCCACCCAACAAACTTTTCCTTGATAAGTACCATCTTGGACCTTATAAATATAAGTTTGCGAACCTTCACCCGAAAACGGGTCTTCGGTGTAATAATAGCCGACAATATCATCCGCTTTGTTTTGAGCAAACAAGGTCGTACCCAAAAACATCAACAATAATACTATAATATTGTTTCTACGTTGCATAAACTTTCAATTTTTATTTCACAAAAGTAGCATTTTTATTTTTTATAGAACGCGATTTCCATTCATTGGTTTTGAACAATATTTGCACTATGACGAATACAATATAAAAAGGGTAAGCCATTGCTGTAATAGGATAATATATCAACATGCGTTTTCGCTTGATAAAACTTGCCCACAAAACAATAATCGGGAAATCTGCCACCAACTTTACCCCCCAAACAAACAATGGAACAAACCATTGTATAGTAGAACAAGCCGCCAAAACAAGCAAAGCCACAATTCCTAATGATACCATAGCCACACACAAGGCAATAAATTGAGTAAATCTATCTGTGTAATATTTGGTTTTTTGCCCCCATCGAGAACGTTGGGAAAAAAATGATTGTATTGTTTCCACTGGATAAGTCTTCACAATTGATTTTGAAGATTTTACAAACCCGATAGATTCTGCTCCATAGTATTTTTTACATGCCTGCAACAAAAAAATATCGTCACCGCTCAACAAATGGTAAGTTTTTCGCATTTCAGATAAAACATCAAAATAAGTTTTTTTTTCAAAAAACAAATTTGCCCCATTGCACATTATAGGTTGTCTTTGGGCTATAGCCCCTGCCCCTATTGCTATTAATGTGCCAAATTCCATTTGTTGCATATTTCCAAGCAATGTTTCAGATGAACACAATGCAACGGGAGCCGAAATGATACGACAATGTGTTTGCTGATAATAACCGACAAATTCTTTCAACCAACCTTGCGGAACCATACAATCGGCATCAGTACAAACAATAAATTCATATTTGGCATGCTCAATAGCACTTTCTATGCCATATTTTTTCCCCGACTTGCTATCCAATTGCAACATTTGCACTGAAAACATATTGTGTTCAACAATAAATTCGCTTATCAATGCTGTTGTATTATCTGTAGAATGGTCATCTACAAAAATAATTTCAAATTGAGATACAGGGTATTGCAGATTTTTTAGAGAATGAAGCAAATGTTTAATTTTATCCGCCTCATTTCTATAAACTACAACAATGGAAATGTTCAACAAATGTTCATTTGTTGCTTGAAAAACAGGTGTTTTTATCCACCCCCATGTAAATCGCCAAACAAAAACAACATAGAGAACAAGAAAAACAACAATAACAAACTCTATTACCAACATTTTACTATTTATTTGATGCTTTTTGTTCTAAACACTCGCAAAGAAAACACAAAACACGAGCCAATCAAAGCAGGAACAACAACATTTAACATCCACAAAAATGTTGTTGCAGCTACAATAGAGACCTCATTTACACCACTTGCAGACAATATTACACTTGAATTGACATACAATAACAAAGCCACAGAAGCCCTTACACCCAATTCACTCAATACCCACGTAGGAATAAGACTTGTCAAGAAAAAATACACACAAGTCATCATAACAAAAGGCAGCACAGGCATTGATACATCAAAACAACAAAATGCCAAGAACATTTGTACAACAAAAACAATATATCGGCCCAAAGAAAAAAGTAAGATATTCAACAATTCCATTGGGGTATAATTTTGAAAAAAACATAATTTTTCTACCCAATTGGTTTGTTGCAACCATCCTATTTTCTTGCATAAATTATAAATCTTTGCTACATTGAAATACAAATATAAAAACAATATCAACATCAGCCCTATCAACAATAAACCCAATATAAGCACAATCGGATTCATCGCTTGATAATAATGAAACAACAACATATATCCCCCACCGACAATCCCCATAATAACAGTTACAATCAATTGGGAGATATTTCCTAAAACAGTAGCCGCAGCACCTTTCAACGCATATCCCTGCGGCAAAGCAAAACCACGCCCCAAGAAATCACCGACCCGATTGGGAAAAATAAAACTGACACAAACACCTAAAAAAGTGGATTGTATGGCTTTGGAAAACGAAAGTTTGTATTCATTCCACAAAGCATAACGCCATTTGTTTGCCTCTATGCTCCAATTGACAAACATCAATACAACAAGTACCAGCAAATAGGGTATCTTTTCAAAAACATTAAAATTTTCAAAAAAAGACACGACATCTTTTATGCCTTCTTGACGGAGCAGCCTTGTAAAGACAAACACATAACTCAATATCAGTATAATAACACAAGTTATTATATTAAGTCTTTTTAGTATCTTTGCAACATCATTAATCATTATACCTTAGAATATGCAACAACAAACCATTCTTGGCATTGACCCCGGCACCAATATTATGGGCTACGGAATTATTTGTGCCAAAGGTACAACAATTTCCCTTGTAAAAATGGATATTTTGAAGATAAATACAAAAAAAAATCAATTGGAGAAATTATTGGACACTTTTAACTTTATTTCAGACTTGGTCAACACCTATCACCCTGATAGCATGGCCATAGAAACTCAGTTTTTAGGTAAAAACGTACAATCTATGCTCAAATTGGGACGTGCACAAGGCGTGGCCATTGCCGCTGCCTTACATGCACAAATTCCTGTTTTTGAATATGCTCCGACAAAAATAAAAGCCGCCGTTACAGGACGGAACAACTCCTCAAAAGAACAAGTTGCCGCCATGTTGCAATATATTTTCCAAATTGAAGCAATTCCCACTTTTGACGCGACTGATGCCTTGGCCATTGCCTATTGCCATTACCTGCAACAAACAAACACTATCAATAGCCAAAGCAAAACTACAAAATCAAATTCTTGGGAACGTTTTGTCGAAAACAACAAAGACAGAATTATAAAATAAACTTACCAAAAAAGTCTTTTATTTCAAATAAATTTCTTATCTTTGCAAAATATTAGAAATGAATTTTACTAAAAAATAATTAAATTAACAAAAAAGATATGAAAGTATTAGTCGCAACTGAAAAACCATTTGCAAAAACTGCCGTTGACGGCATTAGAAACATTGTTGAAAAAGCAGGTTACACCTTGGCTTTATTGGAAAAATACACCGATGTAAACGATTTGTACAAAGCCGTTGCCGATGCTGACGCTTTAATCGTTCGTTCAGACAAAGTTACCAAAGAAGTTGTTGCTGCTGCCCAAAACCTCAAAATAGTTGTCAGAGCAGGTGCTGGCTTCGACAATCTTGACCTTGCCGCTTGTACTGAAAGAGGCATTGTTGCCATGAACACTCCGGGACAAAACTCAAATGCCGTTGCTGAATTGGCTTTGGGTATGATGGTTTATATGGCTCGTAACCAATACACTCCGGGAACAGGCAGTGAATTGAAAGGCAAAAAATTAGGTATTCATGCCTATGGTAACGTAGGTCGGTTGGCCGCTCACATTGCTAAAGGCTTTGGTATGGAAGTGTATGCTTTTGACCCATTTGTTCCTGCTGACAAAATGAAAGCAGAAGGAATTATTCCTGTAGAAAAAATGGAAGACCTTTACAGCACTTGCCACTACATTTCTTTGCACATTCCAGCAAACGAACAAACAAAAAAATCTATCGGATACAATTTGTTGTCCCGTATGCCAAAAGGCGGTTGCTTAATCAATACTGCCCGTAAAGAAGTTATCAATGAAGAAGAAATCGTCAAAGCAATGGAAGAAAGAGCAGATTTGAAATATTGTGCAGATATTGCTCCGGCCAATGCGGAAGAAATGAAAGCCAAATTCGGAACAAGATTCTTTGCTACACCAAAGAAAATGGGTGCTGAAACTGCTGAAGCAAACATCAATGCAGGTTTGGCAGCCGCCAATCAAATTGTAAAATTCTTCCAAACAGGAGATAAAACTTTCCAAGTAAACAAATAAAATTAAATTTTTTCATAATTATTAGAGTTTTGTAGGCGGGGCTATACCTCGCCTTTTTTTATGAAAAAATATTTAAAATCAACAAAAAAAAGCGACAGTTTTTACAGACTGTCGCTTTTTCTTGAATTTTAATAGAGGCCTTTTTACTCAACATTGTGTAGAAATCGTATTTTCTTCCACTCTCAATATAGCCCCGCTCCCAAAATACACATTTTCAAATAACATAATAGACTTTTATTTATTTGTCTTAGAATGTCTACTTTATCATTTAATGTTTTTTTTATATAGACTATTCTGTACACACTAAACGAATATAGTAAAGACACCTATCATCATCATCAATTATTTTATTCTCCATACCTTGTAGCCAATAGCCAATACAAAAAGCACCTCCTACATAAGTCCTAGATCTCTTCAATTTAAGTTCCTCGTAATATTGCCACATAATAGTAAATTCATCTGAAGTAGGAAGTCGCCAATGAGACTTTCCGTAAACTTTATTGTTATTAATATTAGCAATCACGGAGGCAGGATATTTAGAGAAAGACCCTAAATCTTCAGGATATACATACAAATAACCATGTAAACAAATTGCTTCTTTTTTTGAAGATGCTCTCACAGGAATATAAACATTTTTCTCTACAACTTTTTCAACAACCCTACCATTTGAGGGTTGATTATTTTGCTGGATTATAATATTCTGTGCAGCAATGCAATTCCACCCTATTAATAATAATGTTATATAGAATATATTTTTCATCTTTATCTTTGTGCCATTTATACCCCATCAGCACGTCGGTTTTTAAGACTCCTGCTCTTACGGCTTTGCAGGTCTTGCCATTTCTTTACAATTCGTTTTATTTTTCCGTGCAAAGATAAATTATATGTATATATAAACCAATAAATGACAATGCCCGATATGGTCATTTTTCTCCGCCATTTTGGGCAATCAATTCAGAATAAGCTCTAAAAAAATCATGGTTCAATGCTATTGAGATTTGCCAAAGTTGAAAAGTATCAATATATTGTTTCTTAAAAATTTTGCTGATTGTTCGAGGATTACACGATATTTGTTTCGAAAGCCAAACATTACTTCTACCCTGCCGTTTCAATTCCAATCTTATCAATTCTCCAATGTGAGGTATTTCTTTCATAAACTACTTATTAAGAACTTGGCTCAAGTCCTTAAAAGCAATAAAAAAAGGCGTTCACAATTTCATCATGCTTATTTAATTTAGTAGGCTCTGGTAAACCCTCGACACTAATAAACAAGAAACAGTTCACGCCTAAAACGCGAACTTTCCGCTTGCTTATTCTCGTGTCATTAAAATTTACCAGATTTTACTAAATGAGAACAAGAGCGTAAAGCTCAATTATAAATTTATTTTTTTCTTTTACCTAATTTCTATTATATTTTCAATTTGTTCCGAGCAAAGATACAACTTTTTTTGATAATCCTACTAATATTTTTTATAACTTCGTTTGTTGAATCTATAATTGACAATTATACGGAAAAATCCAAAATATTTTTCATCTAAAAATTCAAACATTTTTTGTATATTTGCAAATTGGAAAATTTATATTTGTTCTTTTTTACATTTAATTGTAAAACAACATTTTAGTATTTTACAAAAAGATAAAAAAATGAAATTTGCACTCAAAAAAATCATCTTGACAAGCCAGATTTGCCTTATGTCGCTCTTTTGGGTCGCTTGTCAAAAAGATTTCAGCACAAATGCAGATTCCCAAAGTTTTCCTATTGTATATGCCCTGTTCAACTTCACTGAAGAGGATTCCAATCAACAATACATCAAGATATACAAATCGTACTTATCAGACAACGCATACGATGGTGCCCGCCAACTTCAAAACTATTCATATATAGACAGCATCGAGGTTTCGGTTGAAGAATATAATGAACGCAACACCTTGGTTAGAACCATAAAATTTGACACAACAACCTCTATTCCCAAAGATTCCGGCATATTTGCCTACCCTACCCAAATATTATATACCGCACCATTGAAATGCAACCCGAAATATAAATATAAATTAAAAGTATTTAATCCTTACACCAATATTATGGCAGAAGGCACAACTATGGTACCAGGAGAAATAAGTTTATCGCAACCCCATAGGGCTATTAATCCGCCTATTTTAGTGGCAATTACAGAAAATACTTTTAATGTAGCATTCACCACAACTGATAATGCAGTTGCCTATCAAGTTGTTGCAAAATACTATTATTCAGAAGTATATAACGACAATTCCGTTAAACATTGCCAACCTATCACATGGGATATTGGCACGGCAACAACAAACGAAGCCCGGATTTTATATAAACTATCAACCTCCACGGGCAATGGATTTTACAAAGCAATCGCCAATGGCATTACAGACAATGACAATGTAATCAGACGCTATACCGATTCCATTGTTTTTGAAGTGCAAGCCGCCGCTGCCGATTGGTATAAATATCTTTTGGCCACACAACCTATCTCCTCTATCAATCAAGAAAGAATTGCATATACCAATATGAAAGCATATAATACCCAAACCAAAGAAGAATCAGCAGTATTGGGTTTTGTGTCGGCAAGAAGCATTTCTCGTGTTAGATTTGATGATTTGCAAATAGCAAGTGGTTCAAGAGACTCCTTGTTTCATGGACGTTTTACTGGTCATCTGAAATTCTCAGACATACATTAAAGTTATGAAAATCGGTTGGTTGAACAAAATACAAGAAAACCTAAAAGAACAATATAGACTGGTTGTTCTGCATAACGCAACACTAAAAGAGAAAGCGTCTTGGCAATTCTCTCTCTATCGCTTTTTTATTACACTTATATTGCTTATTATCATTTTAATAGGTATCACCATTGCCCTTATTGCTTTTACCCCGCTAAAAGAATACATACCCGGATATGGTGGCATTAAACATGCACAAAAAATAAGAATACTCACTCAAAAATTAGACTCATTGGAACAAATCTACAATCAATATGATTATTATGAAAAAAATGTCAGAACTATACTTGATGGCAATGTTGCTCAAGAAGATACTATCTCAATAGATACCACTCAACAAACACAAAATTTACAACCGGCTTTAACATTAAGCAAAACCGATAGTATTCTTTTGGAATTAAATATAACCCCTCCAGTCAAATCGAACAAACCAACAACTACCAAAATAAAACCAAACAACAAAGAAAATTCCTTGTTTTTCCCACCTATAACAGGCATTGTTGCATCAGCCTCAACTATGCAAGGTATATTTTTAGATTGTAAAGCCAAAACATCGGTATATACACCTAAATCCGGCACAATTATCTTTCAAGGACAAGATATAAAAGGCAATCAAGTAATTGTTATTCAACACCAAACAAATACATTAAGCATTTTGCATTTGCCTTATAGCGATATTTTAATTAAAATAGGGCAAATGGTCAAAGACAAACAAGCAATTGCTGTCCTTACCAAAGACCAAAAAGTACATTATGAACTATGGATTGATGGAAAATCCGTTAATCCTCAAGATTATATAATATTTTAATATGGCAGAAAAAATAAAATTGGAAGAAGTAGAAGAAACTCCATTAAGAATTATTTACGAAGACAACCATTTAATTGTTATCAATAAACGGAGCGGAGATATTGTCCAAGCAGACAAAACCAACGATGAACCGCTTCCTGAAAAAATAAAAGAGTACATTCGCGAAACATACCACAAAAACGGGAATATCTACTGCGGTGTCATACATCGTATCGACCGCCCAGTAAGCGGAGTTGTAATATTCGCTAAAACCTCAAAAGCACTTGCCCGTATGAACCAACTTGTTCACGACAGACAAGTGAAAAAAATCTATTGGGCTATCGTAAAACAACTGCCACCAGAACCCGAAGGGCATCTCACCCACTATTTATTTAGAGATGAAAAACGCAACAAAACATTGGTGTCGGCAACACCCAAAGACGGATATTTGAAAGCTGAATTGAACTACAAACACATTGCTTCATCAGATATATACCATTTGCTTGAAGTGGAACTCATAACAGGCAGACATCACCAAATAAGATCGCAATTGTCGGCTATCGGTTGCCCTATTCGAGGAGATTTAAAATACGGATTTCCACGTTCTTGTGCAGATGCTTCTATTGGTTTACATGCCAGAAGTCTAACTTTTATACACCCTGTAAGTTTGCAAACTATTGAAATAGTGGCAGACCCACCAAAAGATAAATTGTGGAATCAATTCTGTAATATCTTAAACATTACTCGGAACGAACAATAATTTGTTGCTGCCGTTTAACGGAATCTTCATGTATCAGATGTAATATCTGTTCGACAAGTTCAGGTGTAACTTGTTGCTGAACAGCATTATTATGTGCATTTTGAAGTATCGTTTGCCAACGATCCATCTGAAGAATTGGAATATGTTCTTTTTTCTTGTATTGAGCAATTTCTTCTACTATCCTATTCCGTTTGGACAACAGCGAAATCAACTCTTTATCTATCTCATCAATACTTAAACGATATGGCAACAGTGCCTGTGTTGTTTTATCATTATTCAATTGTAAAGAAGACAATGTATTTATCAAATTGTTGAATTGTCCGAAATCCAATTGTTGTTGTCTATCGCTTAATGCCACTTGTGGTTGCTGATGAACTTCTATCATCAAACCACTTACATTCAAATAAATAGCCTTTTTAACAAGTTCCTCAACCAACGAACTATGTCCTGCAATATGACTTGGGTCAAAAATAATGGGAATTTGTTTGTACAATCGCATAAACTCAAACAAATGCAACCATGCAGGTTCATTACGATAAGGATAAGCATATTGAGATGAAAAACCCCTAAATATAGCAGCCAGCTTATTAATACCCATATTATAAAAACGTTCAAAATTGCCATACCACAAATTCACATCTGCCATAACGGGATTTTTTATCATTACAACGATATTCTCACACCCCTTACTTGCTTGTGCTATCTCTTGAACAAGAAATGGATTGACAGTTGTTCTTGCTCCTATCCAGAAATAACGAATACCATATTTCATTGCTACTTCCAAATGCTGTGGAGTACCAATTTCAATACACACGTCAAAATGATAATCTCTTTGAATTTGTTGCAACCAAGGCAAGGCATTTTCCCCTAATCCTTCAAATGTATTGGGAGAAGAACGAGGTTTCCAAACACCACAACGGAAAAGATTTACTTGCTGATATTTATGCAATTCTTTAGCAATGGCGAAAACTTGTTCTTCACTTTCCGCACTACAAGGTCCCGCTATAATAAATGGCTTGTTTTTCGTTTCTACAATAGGCAACAAATTCATTTTATCGCTTATAATCCGCTATTTTTTTCTCTAATATATAACCTTTGTTTATCACAAAACTACCTTCTATCGCTGTTTTTTCTGTGTGATTGACATATTGATAGACCATACCTGCACCTTTGGCATAATATTCTTTTTCGGTATCTTCATTTATCGTTGTTTGATATGAATGTAAATCAATGCCTATACAATCTTCAAAATGCTGCCCATTTATATCTTTGGGTATCTTATAAAATTCCACTTTTGCATCGTTGGATTTTACACCCCAATATATAACATTGGTATTAAAATAGTGCGTTGAATAAAAAACCGATGAATCTATATATAAATATTCGTTCCAAGTAGTATTTTCCTGCAAGGGAAAATACATTTTACAGAAAACCAAATTTTCTTCCTGACGCTCGATCATTTTGCTGTCTTTTCTTAAAAAATACACCCGTTGTATAGCCCATTGTTCAGATTCGTTTGCTCGCTGATAACACTCCAAACGATATAATGTATCCCCATTACTTGACACAAATTGCGATTCGATAACTTCACGCCATTGATAATTAAGATATTGTACCGAATGGTCAAAATCATTCCATATTGTTTGTGAAACATCATACTCCTGCCAAAACCCTACTTCCACAGGATAATAATCATAACCAAAATCCACAATTTGTTCTACCGGTTTCAATTCTTTTTCTTTGCACGAACACAAAACGACAACACAAAACAACCCAATAATATATTTTAATTTCATCTGCATGTTTATTCTATTCACAAATATCAATAAAACCTCCAGCTACCACATCATCACCTTCGTAAATTACCGCCGATTGTCCTGGTGTTATAGCCGATGCTGGTTCTATAAAAGTTACATTCAACACATCTCCTTCTTGATTAATCAATGATTTATGTCCATGATCACGATATCGAATTTTTGTTTCTGCCTCAAATCGAGCTGGTATTTGCTCATATTTCGAAAAAACACAAGAACGAACTTGCATTTTTGCAGACATCAAATCAGCCTTATCACCTAAGGTTATTGTATTATCTTTGGGATTGATACGACAAACATATTTTGGAACCCCAAACGCCACTTCCAAACCCTTACGCTGACCTATTGTATAATAAGCAATTCCCTTATGTTTTCCAACAACATTTCCCGTAGTATCCAAAAAATTTCCACATGGAATACGCTGTTCTATATTAGACACATGCTCTTTTAAAAAATCACGATATTGATTATTCGGAATAAAACAAATATCATAACTTTCTCTTTTTTGAGCCAATTTTACAAACCCTTTCGCTTGGGCAATAGCCCTAATTTCCGCTTTAGTATAATCTCCTAATGGAAAAATTGTTTTCGCTAAATTATCTTGACTCAAGCCCCATAAAACATAACTTTGGTCTTTCGTAGCATCTTTTGCCTTGGAAACAAAATATCGTCCATTTTCGTATTTTATACGGGCATAGTGTCCTGTCGCAATTGCAGAACAATCCAACTGTTTTGCCTTTTCTATCAGTGTTTTCCACTTTAAATGAATATTACACAATATGCACGGGTTCGGAGTACGTGCCTGCAAATATTCACTGATAAAATTATCAATGACAATATCCTTAAACTCTTTGGTAAAATCCAAAACAAAATGTGGAATATCTAAAGACACGGCCAATTGTCTCGCATCATTGATAGCCTCAACATCACAACATGCTGAAGAATGTAATGTACATGATGGTGGATAATTCCACAATTTCATGGTTACTCCAACTACATCATAACCTTGTTCTTTGAGCAATATGGCACTGACTGAACTATCCAAACCACCGCTCATTGCCATTAATATTCTACCTTTACTTGACATCATCAGGAGATGTTGGATTTAACAATGATTTTATATTCTGATAACTATCACCCGAAACAATAACATCATAAGAAAAGCGAGGATGCAAGGTAATTTTTGCCATTGGCACATCATCTTCTGTCAATTCTTCCACTTTTCGAATAGCAGTATATGAAGACAGGATTTGTTCTGACAAAAACACAAACAATTCTACGCCCGTCAAACGATATATATCCGCCAAAGTTGTTCGATAAACAGGGAGTTTCTTTTTATTATACAATTGAATCATTAATTGATCAGCCTCATAATAAAAATAGGCTATAGAATTGGCGTTCAACTTTATCCATTGATTATCAGTCTGAAATCCCAAGATTGTTTTCACTGCATAATCTTTGACAAAATCTTCTATTTTCAATTCTTGTCCATTCGAGTCCAATGTTGTCCACGTTCCTTCTCTGAAACCATCAACATATTGCCCATTGGTCCATTGTTGCCCATTGACATAAAAAGACGCATATTTTCCGTGAATAATATTATGATTATAGGCAAATGATGTTCTCAATTGACCATTGGTATAATACGTTTTAAAATCTCCATGCAATTTGCCTTGTTGCCATGTGGATTCTTCCAACAATACACCATCTGTAGGAGAATAGATACAACTTTTACCGTCTAAAACACCAACTTTCCATTGTTCTTTTGATATCAAAATACCTTTGTTGCTATAATAAACCCATTGTCCATCTTTTTTCTTGTTAATAAAAATGCCCTCTGAGGCTTTTTTCCCATTAGAATGATAAGTGATGGTTGCTACCTTGGGAGAATTAGGATAATATTTGGAATGACTTTCCATTTTGCCATTGGGATAATAACGATACATATCTCCGACAGGTTCTCCATTATAGAAACGCCCCTCCCACAACAATTTTCCATTGTCTTGATATTTTTTCCAATAACCATACTTTTTTCCGAACTTATCTACTCTATTCAGCGTATCATGCTGACTATAAACAGAATAAGAAAAACTCAACAATATGAATACAACAAATATTTTCTTTGTAATTCCATTCATCTTTTTACCTTATTTATAAATTACAAAAATACACTAAAAAAGATTACAAATTGAAAAATAAAAAAATATATTACTACAATATTCCAACTTTTTACTCGTTATTAGAACAAATAAAATAGTAATTTAATTTTTAAGTATGAATTATTTTATCTTTTTTAAAGCTAAAAAAAATCGCAAACTTTCATCGCAACCTAGCCAACAAGTAATTGTTAATATTCTTAATTACTCCAAAGCATTTACATTAAAAAAGACCAATGCTAAAGAAAGTGCTGTTTTTATCAACTAAATTTTCAGACAGACAACTGTTAGACAATGTCTTATAATCAGTTTTCATTTGCCGTTTTTTTAGGAATTATCGGTTACACTTTATTCCTATGGTTTGTGATAAGATTGTGTTTCTCTAATATATTATACAAAGACAAACAATTAGGCAAATATTTCAACATTGCTTTTTTCCTGAAAATAGGTGCAGGTATCGCATTTGCACTCATGTATGAATATATATATCAATGGATGGGTGATACCTTTTATTATTATTCTAATTCCTGCCATTTAAGTCAAACATTATGGACAAGTCCAAGTTCCTATTTTAAGATTTTATTTGACTTGGTGGACAATACCAATATAGCATCGGTAGATACAACATTCTACAATCCATTGCGATACAAAGGTAATGCAAGCGGATTATATAACATCCATCGTTTTTTATCCCCTTTTGCTATTTTGGGATTAAGAAACTACTATTTAATGAGTGTTGTCGCTAATAGTTTTTTCTTTGTTTTGAATTTTAAAGTTTTCCTTTTCATTTTAAAACAAATCAATGTTTCCGACAAATACAGACGCATCACATTTATCTCTTTCTTATGTATTCCTTCGGCATTGTTATTTTCTTCAGGCTTGGTTAAAGATTCGTTTTGCTATACCTTTTCATCTTTAATGGTTGTTTATTTGTATAAGTTGTTTTTTTTACGGAAAATCTCTATTGGCAATATTATCAAATTTTTATTCTGTTTTTACATCTTATATTCCTTAAAACCTTATTTATTATTTGTATTTTTCGGTTCATTTTTACTTTGGTGGGGATTTTCATTACTACATCACGTCAAAAATGTCGTTCTTCGATTTGCTATTTTTCCCACAGTAATGATATTATTGTTTGTCAGTTTATTATATGGCAGTCAGTTTTTAGGAACATTATTGGGTGGAAAATACTCCAGTATAGACTCTATGGTACAAAGTGCTGCAATGTCCCAATATGATTTAAAACAAGATTATTACCAAGGACAGGCCTTTGATATTGGGGAGTATAGTGATATAGAAGGTATTATATCTTTATCGCCTTTAGCCATTGTTGCTGGTTTGTTCAGACCTTTTTTATGGGAGGCTCGCAATATGGGAATGTTTTTCTCCGGTGTAGAAAATACCATTATATTATTCTTTACACTTTATATTCTGTTTATTATTGGACCTAAATATTTCATTCCTTTGATAAAAAACAATCTGTTTTTATCTTTTTGTTTGCTCGTATCCATTATGCTATCTTTTAGCATTGGTATTACAACCTCAAATTTTGGAGCATTGGTACGTTTCAAAATACCCCTACTCCCATTTTTATTTTATGCCCTGCTATTTATATGGAAAAGTTATCAAATAGATCGAAAAGAATTAAGCAAAAAAAGTACAAGCAATTAGTATGAATATCTTATATATTACCTATGATGGACTCACTGACCCACTTGGTCGCTCGCAAGTTTTACCCTATTTGTGTGGTTTAGCCGATAAAAATCATTCTATTGTTGTTCTTTCTTGCGATAAACCTCTAAATTATCAAAAATCAAAAGACAATGTGCAAACCATTGTAGATAATCACAATATAAAATGGATTAGTGTAATTTACAATAAAAAAGTACCTATAATTTCTCCTTTGGGCAATATCCAAAGAATGCAAAAAAAAGCCATAGAACTGCATCATCAACATCATTTTGATATTGTTCACTGCCGTAGTTATTTAGCCTCAAAAATCGGTTTGTCTTTGAAACATAAATTCGGCCTAAAATTCATTTTTGACATGCGGGGATTTTTCGCCGATGAACGTGTTGATGGAAATGTTTGGAACTTATCAAATCCAATATATTATCTTGTTTATAAATACTTCAAATATAAAGAAAAACAATTTTTCAATCAAGCAGATTATATTGTTTCTTTAACCCAAGCAGGCAAAAATATTATTCAAAAACAATTCGGCATTCTCACCCCTATTATGGTCATACCTTGTTGTGCTGACCTTGACCATTTTTCAACGAATAGAATAAGTGAAAATCAACAAAATACTCTACGGAAACAATTACATTTACAAAATTCCGATTTTGTCATTTCCTACGTAGGTTCATTAGGAACATGGTATATGTTAGATGAAATGTTCGATTTTGTGCATCTGTTAATGCAGACAAAAACAGCGGTTAAATTTCTACTCATTACCCCTGACAATGAAAATAAAATACAAAAAATTGCACAACAGCATCAAATTGCCCTTAATCGAATCATCATAAGACGTGCAGAAAGAGAAGAAGTTCCATTATACATTAGTCTGTCTTCTATTTCTTTGTTTTTTATCAAGCCTGTTTTTTCCAAACAAGCTTCTTCACCAACAAAGATGGGAGAAATACTCAGCATGGGCATTCCTGTTATTGCCAATGCCGGAGTCGGTGATGTTGATGCGATTATCAAAGATACCAATTGCGGAATTATTGTCAATCATTTCAACAAAAATTCCTATCTTGAAGCCATAAAAAACATTGACAATATTTTAAAAAGCAATAAATCTACTTATATTGCCGCTGCACAAAAATATTATTCCTTAACAACTGGAATTGAACGTTATAACACTATTTATCAAGAATTAAACAAATAACTGTTGTTATCCGTTCATAGATAACAAAAATTCCTGATTGTTTAATGTAGCCTGCATTCTTTGCTTGATAAATTCCATGGCCTCAATAGAAGTCATATCGGCTAAATGATTTCTCAATATCCACATTCGCTGCAAGGTATTTTTGTCTTGCAACAAATCATCTCGTCTTGTACTTGAAGCAATTATATCTACGGCAGGAAATATTCTTTTGTTGGACAATTTTCTGTCCAATTGCAATTCCATATTTCCCGTTCCCTTAAATTCTTCAAAAATTACCTCGTCCATTTTCGAACCTGTTTCTGTCAATGCAGTAGAGATAATGGTCAAAGACCCTCCGTTTTCAATTTTTCGTGCTGCTCCGAAAAATCGTTTGGGTTTTTGCAATGCATTGGCTTCTACCCCACCCGACAATACTTTTCCTGAAGCGGGAGCAATGGTATTGTATGCTCTTGCCAAACGTGTAATAGAATCCAACAAAATACATACATCATGTCCACATTCTACCATACGTTTGGCCTTTTCCAGCACTATATTGGCAATTCTGACATGACGGTCTGCAGGTTCATCAAAAGTTGAAGCGATAACTTCAGCCTTAACACTGCGTGCCATATCCGTTACTTCTTCCGGACGTTCATCTATCAAAAGAATAATTAAATATATTTCAGGATGATTTTCTGCAATAGCATTGGCTATCTCTTTCAATAACACAGTTTTACCTGTTTTAGGTTGTGCAACTATCAATCCTCTTTGACCTTTACCTATGGGAGCAAACAAATCTATAATACGAAGTGAAATATTATTCTCATTTTTTCGTATCAGATTTATTTTTTCATCTGGAAATAAGGGAGTTAAAAAATCAAAAGGTATTCTGTCTCTAACTTGTTCCGGAGTTTTGCCATTTATGCGATTTACTTTTAATAATGGAAAATACTTTTCCCCATCTTTAGGCGGGCGAACAAGCCCCTCTATAACATCACCTATTTTCAAGCCAAACAATTTAATTTGCGATTGGGAAACATAAACATCATCCGGAGAATTGAGATAATTATAGTCTGCCGAACGCAACAAACCAAATCCGTCTGGCAATATTTCCAAAACTCCCTCCGCCTCTATATTTCCTAAAAAAGACGAAGCATTGGTAGAGTGTTGCTCTTTTGATCCATGGGCATTTTTTTTATCTTTTCCAACAACTTCTTCTGTTTCAGAAATATTATTATTTTCAATGGTAGATGTGTTGATACCAAATTCTTCTTGTTCTTGTGTAGTATTTGTTTTCGGACTCTTATTTGATTTTTCTTTGGATTCCCGTTCTCTTTGTATTTCAGCTTTTGCCCGCAATTTTACAGATTCTATATAAGATAAAGTTTCCGCATCTGCCATTGCTTGTTCCTCTACTTCCGATACTGATACCATATCTTGTGTATCAGACAAATTTTCGATTTCAGTTTGTGCAACTGAGTCATTTATTGCATTTAACATCTTATTTTGAAAATCTATTATTTTCAAAATAAGTTCATCTTTTTCTAAGGTTTCAAAATTGGCAATTTTTCTATTTTTTGCCAAGTTTTTTAATTCTGCAAGCGATTTTTTCTTTAATTTATCTAAATCTAATAGTTGAATTTTATTAGCCATATTAAAAAATTATACTGAAAACTTGGCGACATCAAGATATGGTCGCCTTAACTATGAAAGATATTGCAAAGATACAATTATTTTTCTTACCAAAGACGTATTTTGCAAATTTTGCGTACAAAAAACGTTTTGTTTATTCAAAAAATTCGGCTAAGCCTTTTCTAGCATCTGCGAGTTTGGCATACCAATCTTGCCACGAATTTTGCCCTATCACATCAGTAATGTACTTTACCGAATAAAATGGTATCCCCATCTCACTACACACATCTGCCTCTCCGTATGCCTCCATATCAATCACATCTCCATTTATATCAGAATCTTGCGTTATAAAACTATCTCCTGTATTACAAGTTCCCTCCTGAACTATACTTTTAATATGCGTAAACTTTTTGGACTTATTTGCATTTAAAATATCTATACAAAGTATTTCTTCTATCGGAAACTGTATTTCAGAAATAACTCCATCAAATACAACTTTTTGTAAATCCCTATCTATAAATCTATTACATACACACACATCTCCGACTTGATGTTTAATAGTACCAGCCGTACCAAAATTTATCACCATATCGGGTTTATGTTCATAAATGGCATGCATTGTCCGCACGGCGGCCCGTACCTTGCCCATACCTGTGGCAACATAAATAAGTTCTGCTGACGGTATCTTTATTTCAATTTTTTCCTCTTCAATAGCGTAAGGTAAAACTATTTTCATATAACTTTTTCAATTGGATAAAAAATAAAATTTTAATTTTTCCTTGCATGCAATACCCGAGTGAACATTGCTGAAAAACAATTATGCTTTATCGGATTGCCCAATATATAGGCTTATCAAATCTTTTGGAGCCTGCACTTGTATGGATTTGGTTTCTCTATCAACATTTATTATATATTTATCTACAATAGGCAACAATATTTCACCTTTAGGATTAGCAATATTAAATATTGCTTGATGGGGATACTCCAAAATTTCTTTAATGTGTCCAAGCACGCCCAAACACATATCAACAACCTCAAAACCAATTACTTCATGATAATAAAACTTATTTCCGGTCAATTTCGGCAACATAGCAAGTGGCAAGTATAGTTCAACGCCTACATATCTACTTGATTGGTCTTGATTTATATCTTCAAACTTAACGATAATTTGATTATCGTTTTTTATTTTTATTTCTTCTACACAAAAAGGAATCGGTTCACCTTCTATATCAAGGTAAACCGATCGCATTTGGTAATATTTTTCAGGTTCATCGGTATCAAGATAAACTACCAACTCACCTTTAATGCCAAACTGTTTAGTTATTTTGCCCAAATAGAAAAAATCACTAAACATATTCAACATGATTACTCTTCAACAGGGGCAGTTGCTTCTTCTGTAGCAGAAGCAGTCTCATCTGTTGCTTGATTTTCTTCAGCGGCTGCGGCTTTTGCAGCTGCCTCTTGTGCTGCTTGACGTTTTTCTGCCAAAGCGGCTGCTTTCACCTCATTGACTTTTTGTTCTGCAAGAAGACGTTGTTTCATCTCATCTTTGCGACTATTGATGGATTGCAACTTTTCTTCATTGAGTTTACGGGATTTTTCTTCTTTCCATGCTGCTAATTTTGCTTCGGCTTGTTCTGCTGTCAAAGCACCTTTGGCAACTCCACCCATAAGGTGTTTTTTCAAATAAATACCTTCACGTCTTAACAACAAACGTGCAGTATCTGATGGTTGCGCTCCGCAATTTACCCAATAATAAGCACGTTCTTCATTTAAAACAACTGTTGATGGGTGTGTTAGCGGATTGTATGTGCCAATTTTTTCTATAAAACGTCCATCTCGAGGTGCACGACCATCCGCAACGACTACGTGATAAAAAGGTTGACCTTTTTTGCCACGTCTTTGTAATCTAATTCTTACTGGCATACTTTATTTTTTTATTTGTTAAAATTTATTGATAATAAGTTTGCAAATATCGCATTTTTTTCAATACAAATTGCATTTTTGGCAAAAAAATATTGTCTTTGTTTGTCTTATAAATTCATATTCACAAAACAAACTAATATTCAATATATTACAATAGCAACAATTTGTTTTTCCAAGTAATCAATCTGTTGTTATTTGTTAAAACAAACCTATTAAACCTATCATTTATAGAAAACTCTTTGAAGTTTATTTCATCAATTTTCCGGAAAAAATCATTTTTTTGCTTCCATCTACACCAAAAACAGCCTCTATTTGCAAGGCTCCATTATCGGCAACGGCTTTTATGGTTTTTATGATATACTTTTCATGTGGTGTTTGCTTGATAAGGGGAACTATATTTGTACCTGAATATGATTTGGAGGTCTTTTGCAAGCCTTTGATGGTCATATCTACAGTCAAAGGCATAAAACGGGAAAACTTCACATTATACATAATGATTGTAACGGGATTATTATTTTGAACTTCCACTATCACATTTTCCCGCGTATAACTACCATATTGCATAGTTCCTTTATACTTGGTTGTTTGTGCCGACAAGCCTATAAAACATATCGTAAACACAAAGACACATACTAAATTTTTCATTTTTTGTATTTTATAAAAAAGGCAGGCTTTTTCAAGCCTACCTTTTACGTTTATTATTTTTCTTTTGTCTTGTTATTCTATCCAAGCAATAACATCACCTTTGGCAACTTTATCACCTTGTTTTACACAAGTATCCACCAATTTTCCGTCTATCGGAGCACACACTTCTTCCAAACCATAATAGGCTTCTACACAAGCGAAGAAATCGCCTTTTTTGAACTCTTTACCCGGCTGTGGAGCAACTGATTTATCGGTAAAATCGGCTTCCCAAAGCATTGTACCGGAGACAGGAGCCAATACCGGAGTGGCTTGGGGATATTTGTCTGAAATGTAGGCAAACAGTCTTTCCACTTGCACTTCCTTGGTTGGAGGAGCCAAAGCAGCGGCTTTATCGGCACGTATTTTCGCCAAATCTTCTTCAAAACGTTTCTTGGCTGCACCTGATTTATAATCCCTATATTGTCTGTCATGCATAGCCAATTCAAACAATTCTTCTTCGTCTTGCCCAAGGTCCCAACCGTTTTCTTCCATTTCTTTACGATATTCAGGCAATTGGTCTTTTACGGCATCGTGCGGAACACCTGTATAGAATTCCAAACCTTGTTGTTTTGCCAATTCTATAATTTCCGGTGCCAATGTTCCCGGCAATTTTCCCGTTTTACCTAAAATCATATTCCAACTGTCTTTGTCTATACGGGAGAAACGTGGTTCGCCATTGGCCATAGCAAAAATATTCATCAAGGCAATATTTTTTACATATTGGCTAAATGGAGTTACCAATGGTGGATTGCCTAATTTTGGCCAAACATATTCCACTTCTTGGAATAGTTGCACAACCAAATTATCCAAAGAAACTTCTGGTTTACCGTGTTTTCTTAGGGCAGCATTAATGGCAGCGTGCATACCTTTCAAATCGGCCATCATAGAACCCATCATACCGCCAGGCAAACCGCAACCCACCAACAATGAATTCATTATTTTGTTTCTCGGGTCTATAAATTCTCCCAAGAAATCGTCCATAAACGATTGGGTAAGACTACGGGCCTCCATATAAGCCGACATATTAATATCCGGAACGGTAAAACCGGCATCTTTCAACATAGCCCGAATGGTAATTACATCAGGGTGAACCATACCCCAAGAAAGGGGTTCCATGGCAACATCAATATAATCGGCTCCGGCACGGGCAACTTCCAAGGTGGAAGCCACCGAAAAACCCGGTCCTGAATGTCCGTGATATTGAACTTTGATGTGCGGATATTTAGTCTTGATGGATTTTACCAACAAGCCCAATGTTTGCGGACGCCCCACTCCAGCCATATCTTTCAAACAAATTTCATCGGCACCGTATTCCACCAATTTATCCACAACAGACATATAATATTCCACCGTATGGATAGGCGAAGTGGTGATACTCAATGCTGCCTGTGAAATCATGCCCGCTTCTTTGGCATATTTGATAGACAATTCCAAATTGCGATGGTCGTTCAAACCGCAGAACGAACGCATAATATCAACACCCTGTGCTTTTTTGACCTTTGCCATCAATCTACGCACATCGGCAGGAACAGGATACATTCTTATACCATTCAAAGCACGTTCAAGCATGTGTGTCTGAATACCTGCTTTATTAAATGGTTTAACCCATTCCCGTACTGCTTTATTGGGATTTTCGCCATACAAAAGATTGACTTGTTCAAAAGCACCGCCATTGGTCTCAATTCTTGCAAAACACCCCATATCTACAATAACAGGAGCGATTTTGGTCAATTGATCTACACGTGGTACATATTTGCCCGAGGATTGCCACATATCTCGGTACACTAAACTAAATTTAATTTCTCTACCCATTTTACAAATATTATTCCTATAAAAATACAAATATATACTTTTATTTTCAAATAAAATAAAAATTTCACAAAAAAAATATTCCCTAAATATCAATAAATTGTATGATATTTAGATTGAATATGAATTTCTATGGGGGGAAAAAATGGAAGAATTTTTCTTATTTTGTAAAATTTTCAGTGGGCAATTGCGTAAAACGGGTGAGTTTTTTTGCATAATAAGCCCAGACTATACTTCGAGTGTATATTTTTGACACATTACGAAGGGGCAATTGTCGTTTTTGTTTGCTGCTATTACGCATTTTATAAAAATCTCTCCGAGCACGAAAGACGGCATAAAACTCCTGCCAACCGCCTTTACCCGTCAAAAATTTAAGAGCCGCAACCCAATCCAAAATTATCCTGACAACAAAAATTTTCCACCATTGTTTTTTAGGTAAATTCTTATATAGTAACAGCATATCATTTCTGAAATTGAGATATGTTTTTTGCGGAGACGATTTGGGTAGCGTCCCCCCTCCTATATGGAACACGCAAGAATAGGGATAATACATCACTTTATAGCCTATGTTTTTTACTCGCCAGCAAAAATCTATCTCTTCCATATGGGCGAAAAAATCAGCATCTAATCCACCCACCTGAGCATATATTTCTCTTCTGACAAACAGACACGCCCCTGTCGCCCAAAAGATTTCACAAATATCATCATATTGCCCGTTGTCTGTTTCTATATCATTGAATATACGTCCCCGACAAAAAGGATAACCATATTTGTCTATAAAACCGCCGGCAGCACCAGCATATTCAAATTGCTGCCGATTGTGCCAAGACAATAATTTGGGTTGGCAAACACCCACTTCATGATGTGTATCCATATAATCCACAATGCCTTCCACCCATTGGGCGGTAACCTCTATATCGGAATTGAGCAAACAATAGTATTCTGCCTGCACTTGTGCCAAGGCTTGATTGTAACCGCCTGCAAAACCGTAATTTTGGTCATTCTCTATCAAACGCAATTGCGGATGGTGGCTTTGCAAAAACGCAACAGAATCGTCTGTGGACGCATTGTCGGCAATAATGATCTCTGCCCACAAAGGTGTATGGGCTATTAGGGTGGGCAGAAATTGTTCCAAAAACTTTTTGCCGTTCCAATTCAAGATAACTATCGCTAACTTTGTCATTTTGTTGGTTTGCTAAAAAACTTTGCAAAGATAGCATAAAAAAATCTAAAAATATTAGATTCTACATACAAAGTTTTCTATAAAATGATAGAACAAATCAACATCAAAGCATAAAAAATGGATAATACTATAAATAATATGGAATATCCCAATAATTGGGATATCAAATACAAAAAAAGCTCTTTCGTCACAATTGAACTAAAAAGCCTTTTCCATTTGAAAATATTGATTTGTCGTTGATTTTTCAACGAGCAGGTCTATATCCATGTTCTTCCTTATATGTAAGACCGAACTATAGGGCGAGACGGAAGCCGAGAATGTTGCGGCGATCGCCAGGAGCGTAGTCGCTACGATATGCCACACGGCAGTCCCTCGCACTGCTGTGCCAACTGCCACCCCGATCCACGCGGTAAGAGCCCGTAGAAGGTCCCTTAGGATTGCTTGCTCCTGCACTCTCACTATAGTAGGTGCTGCTATACCAATCACTGCACCATTCCCATACATTACCTGT
>CAJOFD010000018.1 GCA_905233585.1 uncultured Bacteroidales bacterium | reverse complement strand
GCCACACATATTGCAAGTAACAGAATAGGATTCCTGCCCGTCGTATCCGCGACCTCCACATTGGCGGCATGCGGCTTTATAGGACACGGGTATTGTTCCGGCACCTCTGCAATAGGAACAAGTAATGTACACAGTTTGACCATTTTGTGTTGTCGGTCGCTGTCCGTTTCTGCAATGAGTACATTTTTCCTGTCTTTCCATCGGAAAATATTTGTTTCCATGACAATAGGAACATGTTTTATTCCTGTATTTTGTCAATGAACCGCTGCCTCCGCAATTACTGCACCTTGTTTCTTTTGTTCCCTTATAATCACATACTTCACAAAAAATAGCCCCATTATGACATTTGGAATTAGTACATCTTGCCACACGTTCACCCGAACCGCCGCAAATATCACACCTAACCTTTGATTGTGCCATAATAGAAGTGGCACACAATGTCAAACAAATTATAAACAACTTTTTCATTTTATTTAGTGCCGGTTATATCCCATCGGCACGTCGGTTTTTGTTAAAAATTTTATTAATTGAATTAAATTGTTTTGTTTGTGCCGAATGTTTTTTGGAAAAATTTGCACATAAAAAAAGCGTGGCACTTCTAAGTCTTCATCGGTTTTCCTGAGGTCTTCGACTACCTAATCTACCCAACTACAACATATAAAGTCCACGCCTATAGGCGGGAATGCGTTGGACAAATCTGGGTAGATTCATGAAGTTGTCGAAGTTTCAGGAAAACCAGATATGCGACTTCGCTTTTTCCTATTTTATAATGTACAAACTAAATTTTGTTATATTTGCTCTTTTAATAACTTGTTTTCGTTAATATTCTATTAATTACAGCAAACTTCCATGTCGGGAAATTGCCTTGCAAAGATACAACTTTTTTTAATTGTTTTTCCTCTTCCCTTAATTTTATAACTTTCCAACTTGAACTTTCATAAAAGACAATTATTATATTTTGTTCTTTTTTTACAAAGAAAAATGTTATCTTTGCAGTTTATAAACAAACGAACCGTAATACAAATGCAAAACATTAGAAATATAGCCATTATAGCCCATGTGGACCATGGAAAAACCACATTGGTAGATAAAATTTTATATCAATCCAAATTATTCCGCGACAATCAGGATATGCCCGATTTGATATTGGACAACAACGATTTGGAACGAGAACGCGGCATTACCATTTTGTCCAAAAACGTATCGGTAAGATACAATGGATACAAAATCAATATTATTGACACTCCGGGGCACAGTGATTTCGGCGGAGAAGTGGAACGCGTATTAAACATGGCCGATGGCGTGCTTTTGTTGGTAGATGCTTTTGAAGGACCAATGCCTCAAACCCGGTTTGTTTTGCAAAAAGCAATAGATTTACATTTAAAACCGATTGTGGTCATTAATAAAGTGGACAAACCCAATTGTAATCCGGAAGAAACTCAAGAAGCCATTTTCGATTTGATGTTCAGTCTTGGAGCAAGTGAAGAACAATTGGATTTTCCGACCGTTTTCGGCTCCTCCAAATTAGGCTGGATGGGTCCCAACTGGCAAGAACCCACCAACGATGTTTTCTATCTTTTAGACCAAATAATCAAATATATACCCGCTCCAAAAGTAGAAGAAGGAAGCACACAAATGATGATTTCCTCTTTGGATTATTCTTCCTACATCGGCAGAATCGCTATCGGCAAACTTACACGAGGCACCTTAACACCGGGATCTACGGTTTCGTTGGTAAAAAGAGACGGTTCTGTTTCCAAATCAAAAATAAAAGAACTGTATGTTTTTGAAGGTTTGGGCAAGGAAAAAGTAAAAGAAACCATTGAAGCAGGTGAAATTTGTGCTATCTTCGGTGTTGAAAATTTCGATATTGGCGACACCATTGCTGACTTTGAAAATCCGGAAGGTTTACCTCCAATAAAAATAGACGAACCGACAATGAGTATGTTGTTTACTATCAACAACTCCCCATTTTTCGGACAAGACGGAAAATATGTAACTTCCAGACATTTGCATGACAGATTATACTTGGAACTGGAGAAAAATTTAGCTTTGCGAGTGGAAGAAACCAACTCTCCCGATATGTATATTGTCTATGGAAGAGGTATTTTGCACCTTTCTATTCTTATTGAAACAATGAGAAGAGAAGGTTACGAGCTGCAAGTTGGACAACCTAAAGTAATTATCAAAAAAATTGACGGACAGGATTGTGAACCCATTGAAGAATTGACAGTTGTAGTACCTGAAGAATTTTCCAGCCGTGTTATAGACTTGGTAACACGCCGCCGTGGTGAAATTGCCAACATTGAAACCAAAACAGACCGTATCTGTTTGAATTTCAACATTCCATCACGCGGCATTATCGGTTTGAGAAACCAAATACTCACAGCCACAGAAGGCGAAGCCGTAATGAGCCATCGTTTAATCGGCTATCAGCCATGGAAAGGCAATATTGCCATTCGTCACGCAGGGTCGCTCATCGCTATGGAAACAGGAACAGCCTATGCATACGCCATTGACAAACTGCAAGACAGAGGTCAATTCTTTATAGAACCAATGGACCAAGTATATGCAGGTCAGGTCATCGGCATACACATTCGTCAAGACGACTTGGTAATAAATGTAACAAAATCAAAAAAATTGAGCAATATGCGTGCCGCCGGTTCTGATGAGAAATTGCTCATCGCTCCTGCCCTCAAATTCTCATTGGAAGAATATATGGAATACATCAATGACGATGAATATCTTGAGATTACGCCCAAAGCATTGCGATTGAGAAAAATAATACTCAACGAAACCGAACGGAAAAGGGCAAATAAATCCTAATTGTTATTGTTCATGAAAAAGTATTATATTGGCATTTGTTGTTTCTTGTCCCTCTTTTTGTTGCATTCTTGTGCCCAAATAGGAACCATAACAGGAGGTGAAAAAGATACACAACCGCCAAAAATACTAAAACAAAATCCGGAAAATAATACTACAAATTTCAAGGACAACATTATTTCTATCACATTTGATGAATATGTGGAATTGGTAAACCCAACAGAAACCTTTCGACTTTCACCCACAACAGACAACTCTCCTAATATCTCTATCAAAGGGAAAACAGTTGTTATTGACCTGAAAGAATGCGACTTGAAAGAAAATACAACCTATATTCTAAGTTGCGAAAAAGGGATAAAAGATTTTACGGAAGGCAATATGCTACCCTCTTCCAAATTTGTTTTTTCCACAGGCGATTTTATTGATTCTATGCATATTGCTGGTAATATCAAGAATGCCTTTACCATGTCTGCAGAAAAAAACGTAGCCGTATTTCTATATACAGACAACGAAGATTCCACATTAAAAAACACACTCCCATTATATATCACTTATACTGATAATAATGGTAATTTTTGTTTTACCAATCTTCCCAATCAAATTTTTTATATCGCTGCCCTTGTGGACAAAAACAGCAACAATTTATTCGACCAAGCCGATGAACAAATTGCCTTTCTCAACCAAGCCATTGAGCCAACTATTGCCAACAAAACAGATACTAACAACAACACAATCATTGATTACACACAAATTGAACTAAAATTGTTTACCGAAGAAGATACCGTTTTAAAATTCATCAAACGGGAATTGGCTTACGATTTTGTGCATAAATTCATTTTCAAAAACAAGGTGGAAGATTTTTCTCTACAACAAATCACGAGTTTAGACTCCACTATTCACTATTTATTCGCAAAGAACCAAACAAGTGATACTATTTTGGTTTTCTTTTTAGACACCATCAATTCCATATTCGATTTTGAAATGAATGTCAATCAAACACTAAAAGATACCATTAGCCTAAACCCTTGTCAAAAGGCAAAACTCAAAAGACGCACCCAAGAAACTCCTCGCCTCAATTATAATATTTCTCAAAATGGCGATTTGTTTCATCGTTTGCAAATCACATTTTCCTATCCTATTGTACGATACAACAACGAGGCTTATTTTTCGTTACTATTGGCCAAAGACAGCACGACTGACACTATTGCTGTCGGCTTTCATTTTATAGATGAAATACAACAAACTTTGGAATTGGACTACGATTTTGCAATAGAAAACCAAGCATACACTTTCATTTGTGCAGACTCTTTGTTTTACAATCATTTTGGTTGGAGCAATGACACAATCAAACTCAATGCGACCACCAAATCGACAAGAGATTTCGGAAATATGCAGGTTGCGTTTCAATTTTATGAAGCCAATCATTTTATCGCCGAATTATTAAACGAGAAAAATGCCGTAGTACAAACAGATAGCATGCAATTTAACAAAAAAATTGACTACAATAATCTTCTGCCTGGCAAATATCGTTTAAGACTTATTGTTGACGAAAACGACAACGGACGTTGGGATAGCGGCAATTATTTGCAACGCAAACAACCCGAAAAAGTCATCTATTCCGATAAAACATTTGAAATTTTGGCCAATTGGAAAATTGAAGAAACCTTTGATGTTGTTATCAAATGATTTATCCTGCAAATTTTGAACAAAAGATTGATTTTCATCAAATAAGAGCATTGTTAAAACAACATTGCCTATCTACTCTCGGAGAAAAAATGGTAGATAGAATGGAAATTCAATACGACGTTCAAAAAATAGACATGCTCCAACAACAAGCCGAAGAATTTCGACAGATAATATTGTTTGACAGCACTTTTCCATCGCAAGATTATTTCGACATAAAAGCCGAATTAAAAAGAATCCGCAAAGACGGCACTTTTATTGATTTGGAAAAATTAAGCGAAATGAGGGCATCGCTAAAAACAATCTCCGCCTGTATAGATTATTTCCAAAAAAGAGACGAAAACACCTACCCTGCTCTTCTGCACATCACCCGACAAGTGCATTTTGATAGAACTTATATTACAGATATTGAGCAAATTATAGACGACAAAGGCGAAGTAAAAGACAACGCTTCTCCCAATCTGCTTATTATCAGAGGAAAAATAAGAAAAATAGAAAACGAAATAGGAAAAAACATTCGAAGAATATTACAAGAAAACAAGCAAGCCAAATTGATAGATGAGACGGCAGAAATCACCTATAGGGCCGGACGTTTAGTATTTCCTGTACCTGCCGTAAACAAACGAAAAATAAAAGGTGTTGTACTTGGGCAATCGTCCACGGGACAAACCTATTTTATTGAACCGCAGGAAACTTTTGAAGCCAACAACGAACTGCAAAACCTACAAAGCGAAGAAAGACATGAAATCATTCAAATTCTTACTCAATACACAACACAATTAAGACCTCATCTACCTGATATTGAAAACTATTTTTCTTATCTGGCAAAAATTGATTTTATTGCTGCCAAAGCCAAATTTGCTGTTGCCACCAATGCTTGCAAACCAATTATTACAGAAAAACAAGCGGTCAATTGGAAAGAGGCAGTCCATCCGCTGATGTATTTAAACTTTAAACAGCAAAATAGAACCTTGGTTCCCCTTACGATAACGTTAGGCGAAAATTGTAACATATTGATTGTTTCCGGTCCAAATGCAGGTGGAAAATCAGTATGTTTAAAAACGTTAGCCTTATTACAATATATGTTTCAATGCGGCATACCTGTCTCGGCTTCGCCATTGAGTGAATTTGGTGTTTTTAAAGATATTTTCATAGATATTGGCGATGAACAATCTATTGAAAACGATTTAAGTACATATAGTTCCCATTTGTTAAACATCAAAGTTTTGCTTCAAAAGGCAACAGCAACCACTCTATTTTTAATTGATGAGTTGGGCAGTGGAACCGACCCACAATATGGCGGTGCTATTGCTGAAACTTTAATTGAATACATGGCCGAAAAACATGCAATAGGAATGGTTACAACCCATTTCGGCAACCTAAAATCATTAGCAGACCATAACCCTGCCATTCAAAATGGAGCAATGTTGTTTGATGAAAAACTATTTCAACCGACTTTTCAACTAAAAATAGGACAATACGGTTCTTCTTTCACTTTTGAAATTGCAAAAAAAATAGGATTAAACAAACAATTTGTTAATAGAGCCAAACATAAAGTCGGGAAAAATCAAATACGCTACGATTTTCTCTTAAACAAACTGCAACAAAAAGAAAAACAATTGTCTGAACAAGAAAAACTACTGACAACAAAAAATAAAGAACTCGATAAACTCCAAACCGACTTTGAACAAAAAAATGCCGAACTAAAACAAAAACGCTACGAAATTCTTCATAAAGCCAAACATGAAGCAAGTACCATCTTGGACAACAGCAATAAATTAATCGAAAAAACAATAAGGGATATCAAGGAAAATCAGAACGATAAAAATGCAATCAAAGAAATCAGGCAAAAATTGAATGCGGAAAAAGAAAGCCTAAAAATTTCACTAAAAGAGGAAGAACAACAAGCACCCCCAAAAAATACAAATACAACATACAAACCTCATTTACATGATATTGTTATTATAAAAGATTCCCAAGTTGCCGGTGAAATCACGGCTATCAATGGCGAACAAATTGTTGTTACATTCAATTCTATCAATTTCCGCACAAACATTCAAAATATAGAAAAAACAGATAAAAAGATTCCATCTAAACATACAAGTAAATCGGTTGTTTTTAAAGAAATTCAAGAAAAAGCCGTTAATTTTGAATTGCAATTAGACCTTCGAGGCTTGCGTGCCGAAGAAGCCATCTCTGAACTCACTTATTATTTAGATGATGCTATTTTGTTGAATATCAAAGAATTTTCAATTTTACACGGCAAAGGAAACGGTATTTTAAGACAAGTGGTGAGAGATTTTTTGGCAAATAATCGTTATGTTTCTCATTTTCAAGATGCTCAACCTGATTCAGGAGGCTTTGGCGTAACAATTGTCAACCTAATCTAAACAAATAATCATTTATTTTATCTATAAATAGAAAGATTTTCATTTTTTTTATAGTAAATCAATATTTTTTTATAACTTTGCAACACTAAATAAAATATTGAATATAAATAAAAATAATTGACAATGAAACGCGAAGACCTAATTTTAAAATCTTACGAAATAGCAAAAGAACGCTATGCTGCTATAGGTATTAATACAGATGAAGCCATTGCCAAATTGGAAAAAACTCCAATTTCTTTACATTGCTGGCAAACAGATGATGTTATGGGCTTTGAAAGCAACACAGGACTTTCTGGTGGTATTCAGACAACAGGCAATTATCCGGGACGTGCAAGAACCATTGAGGAAGTACGCCAAGATATTGAATTTGTAAACAGTCTTCTTGCCGGAGAACAACGTTTGAATATTCACGAAATTTATGGCGATTTTGGAGGCAAATTCGTTGATAGAGACCAAGTGGGTGTTGAACATTTCCAAAGTTGGATAGACTGGGGCAAATCTGTTGGCATGAAATTGGATTTTAACTCCACATCTTTTGGACACCCCAAAAGCGGAGACCTTACTTTAGCCAATCCTGATAAAAATATTCGTAACTTTTGGATAGAACATACCAAACGTTGTCGCCGTATTGCCGATGCTATGGGCAAAGCACAAGGCGATCCCTGTATTATGAATATTTGGGTACACGATGGATTGAAAGATATTACAGTAGAACGCAAACGCTATCGTGAATTGTTGGCAGCCTCTTTAGATGAAATACTTGCAGAGAACCTACCCAACATGAAATCTTGCGTTGAAGCAAAATTGTTCGGTATAGGTTTGGAAAGTTTCACCGTTGGCTCTCATGATTTCTACACAGGTTATTGTGCAACAAGAAAAGTAATGTACACTCTTGACACAGGACATTATGAACCAACTGAAAATGTTTCCGACTTTGTTTCTTCGTTATTATTATATGTTCCTGAATTGATGTTACACGTTAGTCGTCCTATCCGTTGGGACTCTGACCATGTAACCATTATGAATGACCAAACTCTTGATTTGTTCAAAGAAATTGCCCGTGCAGATGCCATGGACCGTGCCCATATAGGTTTGGACTATTTCGATGCTTCTATCAATCGTATCGGTGCATATATAATTGGTACACGCGCAACACAAAAATGTGTACTCCAAGCTCTTTTGGAACCATTACATATACTTCGCCAATACGAAGACAACGGACAAGGCTTTGAACGTTTGGCTTTGTTGGAAGAGGCCAAATCTATGCCATTCGGTGCTGTATATGATTATTTCAACTTGAAAAACAATGTTCCTGTTGGAGAAGAATTTATCAGCAGCATTCAACAATACGAAAAAGATGTAACCTCAAAAAGATAACAAACTATGATGATACTTGTTGGATTATTAATTATTGCCATTGGAGCATTTTGTCAATCAAGTTGTTATGTTCCTATCAACAAAATTAAAAATTGGAGTTGGGAAAGTTATTGGCTGATACAAGGTATTTTTGCATGGCTCGTTTTTCCTTTTTTAGGGGCATTGTTAGCCGTACCGGAAGGGCATAATTTGTTTGAACTATTTTCCGAAACCAACTCTTTCAATGTATTGATGACCATATTATTTGGTGTACTTTGGGGTGTTGGCGGACTTACTTTTGGTTTGTCAATGCGTTATTTGGGCGTTGCCCTCGGACAATCTATCGCCTTGGGAACATGTGCAGGATTGGGAACCGTCTTGGGACCAGTACTTTTAAATGCGTTTTTTCCTGAACTCAACGCGTTGAGCAGTCTAACCTTTGCCGTTATTCTCGGAGTTGTGGTTACCCTCATAGGTATTGCCATTATAGGCATTGCAGGAGCAATGAAATCCAGCACTTTAAGCGAAGAAGAAAAAAAGGCAGCCGTTAAAGACTTTAATTTTCCAAAAGGTATCATTATAGCCCTGTTAGCTGGTTTTATGAGCGGGTGTTTTAATGTAGGATTGGAATTTGGCAAAGGTATTGCTTTTGCCGAAACTGCCGACATATTCAAAACATTACCTGCAACGCTACTTGTAACCTTAGGCGGATTTGCTACGAATGCAATTTATTGTTTCTATCAAAACCATAAAAACAAGACATGGGGCGACTACAAAAAGGGCTCTGTATGGGGCAACAATTTATTGTTTTGTATGCTTGCAGGGGCTCTTTGGTATAGTCAATTTTTCGGATTATCACTCGGAAAGGGCTTCTTAGCAGAATCTGAAACACTTATGACATTGGCATTTTGTATCCTTATGGCACTCAATGTTGTTTTCTCAAATGTTTGGGGCATTATATTGAAAGAATGGAAAGGCGTATCAAAATCCACAATTATTGTTTTAGTTACAGGAATTATTGTCTTAATTATTAGCACCTTTTTACCTCAATTAATATGAAAAGTATATTAGAAAACAATAGTATTAAGTATCAAGTAGAACAAGTTGCTGAAGTCGCTGGTTATCTTTGGCAAAAAGGTTGGGCAGAACGCAATGGTGGCAATATTACGATAAACATAACTGAATATATTGATGATAGCATAAAAAGATTATCTCCTATCAGTGAGGTAAAAGCCATCGGAGCCACTCTTCCATATTTAAAGGGCTGTTATTTTTATTGTAAAGGAACCAATCGCAGAATGAGAGATTTGGCAAAAAATCCTATGGACAACGGTTCGGTGATAAAAATACTTGACGATTGTGCAAGTTATGTTATCATAGCAGACCAACCTGTTGCCCCCACCTCTGAACTACCTTCTCATTTGAGCGTTCACAATTACCTGATTTCAAAAGGTTCTCCTTACAAGGCATCATTGCACACCCACCCAATAGAACTAGTGGCAATGACCCATAGTCCAAAATTCTTACAAAAAGATGTGGCAACCCAAATACTTTGGTCTATGATACCGGAAACCAAAGCCTTTTGTCCTCGAGGACTTGGGATTGTTCCCTATATGTTACCCTCAAGCGTTGAATTAGCCAATGCAACAATTGAAACAATTGCAGACAATTATGACGTGGTTATGTGGGAAAAGCATGGTGTTTTTGCTGTAGATACAGATATTATGTCCGCATTTGACCAAGTTGATGTACTCAACAAATCTGCACAAATATATATTGCAGCCAAAAATATGGGGTTTGAACCGGATGGTATGTCCATGACGCAAATGCAAGAAATGTCTGTAGCATTCAAATTACCCAAGTAAAGAAATATTTTTAATTAAAAAAGGTAATTCTTATAGAATTACCTTTTTTTTAATCATCATTTATTAAAATTTCCTTTGTCTATTTTAGGAGTTAACCCCAATTTCGCAGCTTCTTGCAACATAAACTGATACGAACACTCATACTCATTGGAGATAATTCCATCTAAAATTGCCTCACGTATAGCAGTCTTAATAATACCAATTTCCCGACAGGGAGGTAGATTGAATACCTGCATAATCAATTCTCCACTTATCGGAGGCTGGAAATTGCGAAGTCTATCTTTTTCTTCTATTTCTTTAAGTTTTCCTCTTACAATTTCAAAATTATGCAAATAACGATTTACCTTAACTTTATTTTTAGATGTAATATCCGCTTCACACAAAAGCATTAAATCATCAATATTATCACCAGCATCAAACAAAAGCCGTCTAACAGCCGAATCGGTAACTTCATCTTCCACCAAAGCGGCAGGACGCAAATGTAAAAGAACCAACTTTTGCACATATTCCATTTTTTCATTCATGGGCATTTTCATTTGTCTGAAAATTTTAGGTATCATTTTTGCTCCGACAAATTCATGCTGATGAAATGTCCAACCAATTTCTTTAACATATTTTTTTGTTGCTGGTTTGCCGACATCATGAAAAAGAGCCGCCCATATCAACCATAAATTAGAAGTGTTAAAAGCCACCTTGTCCACAACTTCTATTGTATGATAAAAAATTTCTTTATGTCCATGTCCATCAATAATATCAACACCTTTTAATGCAGAAATCCATGGCAAAACAATAGGCAAAACACCACTTTTGTCCATCAATAAAAATCCAATGGAAGGCTTAGATGACAATAGTATTTTGTTTAATTCTTCATTGATACGCTCTTTTGAAATAATATTCAACCTATTGACAGTTGCTTCTATTCCCTTAAAAGTTTTTTCATCTATAGAAAAATGCAATTGTGTTGCAAAGCGTATTGCCCGCATAATACGTAAAGGATCATCAGAAAAAGTAATTGTAGGGTCAAGAGGAGTCCTTATTGTCTTACTTTGAATATCAGCAATGCCATTAAAGGGGTCTATCAATTGTCCATAATGTTCTTTATCCAATGCAATAGCCATTGCATTGATGGTAAAATCACGTCTATTTTGATCATCCTCCAATGTTCCCGTTTCTACAATTGGATTCCTCGATTCTTTTTTGTAAGATTCTTTTCTGGCTCCGACAAACTCTATTTCTGCATTTTGAAACTTAAACATTGCCGTTCCATAAGTTTTGTAAACAACAACTTGTTCTATTGGAATATGAAGTTGTTGGGCTACTGAATAAGCAAAATCTATGCCATTGCCAAGTACAACTATATCTATATCATGATTTTCTCTTTGTAAAAAAATATCACGAACAAATCCCCCAACAACAAATGCTTGTTTATTGGTTGCATGACAAACATCAGCAATATGTTGAAAAATAGGATGAGTAAGTTTTTTACTAAGATATTGCATACTAATATATTTATTCTTTTCTTGCAAAGATACAATTTTTTCCTTTTTTTACAAATTCTGATTAGAATTTATTTATATAACTGATTGTTTTTTCATTTTGTCCAAGCATAGCATAATATTGCTGTTGCTGTAGCTACATTTAACGATTCAGGAACAATACGATTGGGATTTATCAAAGGAATATTAATGCGATTCGGTATCAATTTAGCGACTTTTTCTGAAATTCCATGCGACTCACTACCTAAAACAATAGCAGTGGGCTGCGTAGGAAATGACACTTCATTTAATAATTGTCCATTTAAAAAAGCACCATAATAATTATATTTATGACTATGGATAAAGTCAATAAGATTTCGATAAATAACATTTACTCGGGTAAATGACCCCATAGAAGCCTGCAATACTTTACTATTATACAATTCGACACAATCTTTAGAGCAAATAATCAAATCAATATTAAACCAATCTGCAGTACGAATAATTGTACCCAAATTGCCGGCATCTCTAACATCATCTAATATCAATACCCTATTTTTCAAAACACAATCATCAAAATTATCTTTTTTCATTTCCACAAGTGCATATACTTCCGGATCCGTTGTCAATGATGACAATTGCTCACTTTGGGTTTTTGTTATAATCATCGCATCATAAAAAACAGCTGATTTTTCCACAAAACCTTCCGTTGCAAATACATTTTTTACAACAAAAGCACTTTTTAATACTTCCTCCACCATTTTTTTACCTTCCACCAAAAACAAGGCTTGTTCCTGCCGATATTTTTTTTGTTTCAATTGACGAAGTATCTTAAACTCATTATTGGTCAACATAGGGACAATAATTATAAATGGAAAAACTATTATTCATTAATAAGAAAATACACTTCCTCCAAAAAATTCTCTCAAAATCGAATAATGAGGTACAACAGTATCATCAATAACCTCAAAATAGTCTAATAATTTCTTTAATTTCATCGCTTCAGTGTATTCTGGAATGTTTTCTGGAACCCGATACAATATTGGAAAAGCATATTTTTTCAACAAGCCCAACTCACATACCAAAGCGGAATTAAACATCATATCCGCATTTTCTTGAAATGGAAATATCCACTTTTCTTCCCCGTTTCGTACACTTGTCCATCGTTTGATAGTTTCTTCGGCAGAATATCCGCGATAATTAAAATCTCGTATAATCCTACGTATCAACCTATTATCATTAGAATGAATTGGATTATGTTTATCCATTGCAATAGATGGCAAGGCCGATACAAAGACTTTGAACGACAAACCCGCATCAAGTCCTTCTGTCAGCAAAGGATTCAGACAATGAATACCTTCCATAATAATAATAGACTTTTCATCAAGTTTGAGTTTGTTGCCCAACCAAGTTTTCTTGCCTTGTTGAAAATTAAAGGTTGGTACGTTTATTTCTTTTCCATTAATCAAATCTGACAAATTTTCATGCAACAAATCTAAATCAATGGCTTTAATATGTTCAAAATCATAGTTGCCATTTTCATCTTTCGGGGTAAATTCTCTATCTACAAAATAATTGTCCACCGAAATTTGAACAGGTCGGAACCCGAGTACCCCCAATTGCACAGACAATCTTCGGCACGTTGTCGTTTTACCCGATGAAGACGGACCGCTTAATAACACCATCTTGACACCCTCCCTATTTTTTATTGCATCGGCTATAGATATTACCTTTTTTTCTTGCAATGCTTCTGAAACCAACACAACAGCAGTTGATTGTCCTGCTCGTACCAAATTGTTCAAATCTCCTACGTAGGGTGCCTCTACCAATCTAATCCATTCTTTATGTTCCTTGAATATATTGAAATATTTGGGTGATTTTTTTATAGGGGAAATTTTATCCGGCCATTGACGGGAAGGTGTTCTCAACAAAAAACCATCTTCATATAGAGCCAAATCAAAATATTTAAGATATGCAGTTGATGGCACCAAACAACCAAAAAAATAATTAATGGTATTTTCGATTGCATACACTGAAGTATAAAACAAATGTCTGTTTTTTAATAATTTTTCCTTGTCAAACAAACCTTCTTTTTTATATAAGGCGACAGCTTCTTCTGTCGGAATTTCTTCCCGAACAATAGGCAAATCAGCTGCAACCAATTCTTTCATATATTTATACAGATTAGTAACAACCTCTTTGGTTACCTTAAATTCCGGATTTTCAAATTCACAATATTTACCACCTGAAATAGAATGTTTTATAATAATATCTTCTGTCGGATACAAATCCTTAACGGCTTTGTACAATAAAAAATTTAACGAACGATCATAAATCGCATATCCGGAAGGATCCGTAGCGTCAATAAAAGTAACTACCTTATTACTGTAAATTTCATAATTCAAATTTCTGACCTTATTATTGACCTTTGCCCCTAATATGGGATGAGGCAGAACAACATTTAATTCTTCTGCTATCTGTTTGAGAGTCATGCCATTCGGCAATTGTTTCCTTATATTATTATTTGTGCAAATAATTTCCAACATAGTAATTTGTATTTTTATATAACATTAACTTCCATTTCCAATTCTACTCCAAAATGTTCAAAAACATCATGTTGTATATTTTGTGCCAAATCCAAAATTTCTTGACCCTTGGCATTACCACAATTTATCAAAACCAAAGGTTGTTTGTGGTAAACACCTGCTTTTCCCATAGTTTTACCTTTCCAGCCACATTTTTCTATCAATTGTGCCGCTGACAATTTACATTGCTTTTCAGAAACAGCAAATGACTTTAAGTCTGCATATCTGCTCTGCAAATTATCATAGATATGTGTATCCACAATAGGATTTTTGAAAAAACTACCGGCATTGCCCATTGTTTCAACATCTGGCAATTTTTCTTGTCTGATTTGAGATACAACCTGATAAATTTTTTCACTTTTCACATCTTCATCAATTCCAACACGTTGTTTAATATCTGCATAATGAATATAGGGTTTCGGTTGGGCATACAACCGAAACTCAACAGCAGTTATCACATATTTGCCTTTCAACTCTTGTTTAAAAATACTATTTCTATATGCGAACTTACATTCTTCGTTAGAAAAAACAACCGACTTATTAGTTTGTATATCAATAGCATATACTTTATGTATAAAATCACAAGCCTCTCTTCCATATGCTCCGATATTTTGTACCGCTGCACTTCCTACTTTGCCCGGAATAAGGGCTAAATTTTCCAATCCATAACAATGATTTTCCAAAGTATATCGCACAAAAGAATCCCAATCTTCACCTGCAGCAGACTTTACATACTTGTAATCATTCTCTGAAACAATTGCAATGCCCTTATTTTGCATTTTAAGGATTGTTCCATGAAAATCATGTACAAACAACAAATTACACCCATCTCCCACAACAAGTAATTTTTCTTTGGGATTTCGTGTCGCCAAATAGCCTTTCAATTCATCTTCTGATACTATTTCAACAAACGTGTCCGCCTGTACATCAACATGAAATGAATTATAAGGTTTTAATGAAACGTGATATTGTATCTTCATATTTTTTTATTAACAATAATAAATAGCCCCTCCTACTACATCTTTTTTGGCACCCGTTACGCTTGCCAAACAATTCGGACGATTTTGCCATCGCAACAAACCTAAAAGAGCAAAAATAATTGCCTCCTTATAATCTATTTGTTTTTCATCGGGGATAACAATAGAAATATTTTTACAATAATCCTTAATCAATTGGCAAAGATAAATATTTTTTGCACCACCTCCAGTAATTAACATCCTTTTGGGGGAATTTTTATCTACTATTTGAGATATTTGATAGGCAATATGGTGATTTAAAGTATTTAAAATATCTTTATTATCAATATCAAAACTATGGATTACAGGATAAAACACATTTTCCACCCACTCTGCCCCTAACGATTTAGGATATGATTGTGAGTAATAATCCAATTGATTTAAATTTTCAAACAAAGAGATACTCAAGACACCAGCTTTGGCTAAAATTCCATCTCTATCATAAGTATGTCCCAATTTTTGTGCAAAATAATTCAAAGCCATATTAGCTGGCGAAATATCAAATGCAATTCTGTAATTATCAATCTGATATGAAATATTACAAATACCTCCTATATTCAAACAATAATCATAGTCTGCATACAACATTGCATCGCCTATTGGCACCAATGGTGCACCTTGTCCGCCAAAGGCAAGGTCTGAAGAACGAAAATCACATACAACAGGCAAACCACATTCCGCGGCAATAGATGCCCCATCTCCTATTTGTGATGTAAGCCCTATATGCGGTTGATGAAAGACAGTTTGTCCATGAGAAGCGACAAAATTAGCCGAAATATTGTATTTTTTTATGAATTGGGCTACTTTTTTACCCATATAATGTCCTAAAAAAACATGCAAACGAACATATTCTTCCGCTAATAATGTCTTTGCCTGTGCTAATAATTGCACTACAGAAGACTCATAAACAAAAGTTTCAGCGGCTAATACATTTTGAAGAACAATTTGTTCTTCTTCAGACACAAATTGACAGGCAACCACATCTAAACCATCTAATGATGTACCTGACATTAATCCTATTACAATATATTCTTGCATATATTTTTATAGTATTTCCAAAAATCGCTCCATTTTCATAGAACGTGAACCTTTTAATAAAATTGTTGAATTTGAGGGTATGTTTTTTTGTATTGCCGTAACCATTTCCTCAAAAGAATCTGAGCTTAAAATTTTAGGATTTGTTGTTTGTCCGTATTCTTTACCCAATAAATATACTTGTTCAAAATCTTGCTGTTCTATCAGTTTTATAATTTTTTCATGTTCTTTACGGCTTTCTGTTCCCAATTCTTTCATCGAACCAAGAATCAATATTTTATGCTCAGATTTAAGTTTGGACATATTTAATATAGCCTCTTTCATACTTGAAGGATTGGCATTATAAGCATCAACAATAATTGTATGTCCATGTATTTCTTCCACTTGCGAACGGCTATTGGTAGGCTTGTATGAAATTAAAGCATAAACAATATCCTCTATATCAATGCCGAAATGCAATCCTACCGCTACCGCAGCCATTGCATTCGGAAAATTATAGGCACCAGTCAGTTGAGTAGATATAGTTTTGTTAAATTCTGGTAAACGAAAAGTCATATACATTTTTTTCTCATTACAGATACCTTTCACCACCCCCTGTTTACCGTATGTCAATTGCTTTGCATTACCAGCCAATTGCAACAACAAATCATCATCTGCATTAACAAACAAAGTTCCATCAACATGTTTTACGGCTTCATACAACGCTTTTTTTGTTTCAATAATGCCATTTTGAGAGCCAAATCCTTCCAAATGAGCAGTACCTATATTTGTAATAAGTCCATGAGTCGGTTGGGCTATCTGACACAAAAATGCGATTTCACCAATATGATTGGCCCCCATTTCAACAATAGCAATTTGAGTATGTTTGTGGTCTATCTCCAACAATGTCAAAGGCACTCCAATATGATTATTCAAATTGCCTTGTGTTGCAACAACTCTATATTGCGTACTCAAAACTGCATTGACCAACTCTTTGGTAGTTGTTTTTCCATTTGTTCCAGTGATACCAATAATAGGAATATGAAGTTTTTGCCGATGATAAGCAGCCAAATCCTGCAAAGTTTGCAAAACATTTTCCACTAAAATAAAACGGTTATCGTCATTGGCAACTGAAATATCATCTATAACAGCATATTTGGCACCTTCATTTAATGCATCTTTGGCAAATTTATTTCCATCAAAATTTTCTCCCTTTAAGGCAAAAAAAATAGATTTTTCTTTAATCTTTCTTGTATCTGTTGAAATACCAGAAGCTTGCAAATATAATTGATAAATTTGTTCTATATTATATTTCATTTCCTTGTTGTCTTTAAAACAAAAACCCCCGAGAAAGGGGGCTTTTGTAATTTTGCCGATTAAATTTCTTATTTTGTTTTTTGAGATCCTAAACGTGTCATTGCACAACGGAAACCAATATATGCTGTTGATTCATCTTGGTCCAAATAACGTCTATTACCCGGACTTGCATAATAGTGAATATCTTTCCAAGAACCGCCTTTGACAACTCTTGCATTATCAGCAACCAAAGAATAACTACCTTTTGGATATTCAGATTTGTCATACATATTAGATGTAGCTTTTTCGTTATTTTTTCTTTGCCAACTATCTCCATCCAAATCAATAGCAGAAGCCCAATCTCCATCTAAATAGTTGATATTGTTTGCAGAACGATAATTTCTACGTCTATCGTTTTTAAAATCTGATACTGGTACTTTCGGCACATTACCTTGTTCATCTCTATCATCAATAGTACCATCATCTAACAATTTGACAGTTTCATAAACATTACCTCTGAATGGATCCAATTCAGACATATCGTCATGCATCAAAGGACGATAAACATCCATTACCCATTCTGCTACATTGCCTGCCATACCATACAAGCCATAATCGTTTGGCCAATAATCATATACAGAACCTGTTCTTGTGCTATTGTCATTCAATGCACCAGCAACCCCCATATAATCACCTCTTGCTCTACGAACATTCAAAACGAAAGAACCCATATATTTATTATCATCTGTACGAGTTACTTGACCATTCCATGGATAAGTTCTTCTATCCAAAATACGACCATCTAAAGTATTTCCTATTAATCCCAAAGCAGCATATTCCCATTCTGCTTCTGTAGGCAAACGATAACTTGGCAACAATATACCGTCTTCCATTCTGGCATTTCTTTCTTCACCTGTTGTGATATATTGTAAACGTTTGTCGCTATTTTGTTCATAATCAGAATAAAGAAGATATGCTTCAGTATTAAAGTGTCCTTCTGCTGTAGGTTCATTGGTCAAATTTACCAAACCTAAATCTGCCAAAATCTGTTCATTAACACGGTCTGTACGCCAAGCACAATATTTCACTGCTTGATTCCAAGAAACACCTACAACAGGATAATATCTAAACGAAGGATGTCTTAAATAAGCATCAACCCATGGTTCATTGTAAGATAATTTATCACGCCAACAAGCCGTATCAGGCAATGCGGCATAATAAACCGACTGCAAATCTACAGGAATATACACCAACTCCAACCAATGCAGATATTCCAAATAAGCAAGATTCGTTACCTCCGTTTCGTCCATGTAGAAAGAAGAAACAGTTACAGTTCTTGGGAAATTGTCCCAATCTTTCATCACATCTTCTTCCGCTCTACCCATTGTAAAACGACCACCTTCAACAAAGACCAAACCAGGACCTGTAATTTGTTCTTGATAAGGGGCGACTTCAAATCCACCATTTTTGGGGTCATTATACTTCCAACCCGTTGTTGATGAAACAGATTTGGAGTTGCATGCCACCAAAACCGTCATTACCGCTAAAAGGGTAATCATCATTTTGAGATTCATTCTGGCTTTCATAATATATTTATTTTTTGTATTTTCTTTATTTTTTTAAAATTTTGGACAAGTTATACTTCTCACCCTACGTGAAGTTTTGGGGCATGGTAATATATATTGTACCGACACTTCATGTGCTCCCCCTGTACTTGGTTTCATATATTTTTTTGAGGGAAGAGTTACATCATAAGAATAACCTACCCTAAATACCTTATATTCTATTCCTACCAAAAACATCAAAGCATCAACATTTTTGAGACCTTGTCTAAACCAAACACCTGCAATGACAGGATAGCAACCAAAATACATACCATAATTAATTGTAGTATATTGATAACCGCCTGATATTTTGCTTTGATATTGGAAAATCAAATTTGGCGACAATGACATATCCCCAAACGATTGTTTCGAACGCATTCTTTTCTTTATATCAAAGTTTGCTCCCCAATGAGCAGTAATTTTCATAGGAAGTCTATCATCTTTACTTCCAGAATTGAAGAAACTTTCTTTGGGTTGTGTGAAATGGTGGACAGCAATACCACCATACATTTTGTCTGAATAGATAAGAACTCCTGCAGCAAAATCGGCTACAAATTTTGTGTAATTACCAATATTTTCTGCTGTTGCATACACAAAACCATATCTTGGATCTACCATATCCCCGAATGTCAAGTTATTCAAATTAAGAGATTTTTGTTGCAATGTAGCCTGTAAACCTAATCGCAATGTTACTTTTCTTGTCAAATCTGCTTTAAATGAATACATTAAACTAAAGCAATTGGTAACAACTGTGTTTTGCCCTGCTCTATCTCCAACAAAAAGAACACCAATACCACCCGATAAGGCTTTGAAATATTGATCATACGATGCTGCATAAGAGGTGTATTTACCTGTAATATTTGGCCATTGCATTCTAAAATTTGCTACAAGGCGCGGACAAACTGCGGTACCAGCCATAGCAGGATTTAAATACAACGGAGCAGCATAGAACTGCGTAAAATGCAAGTCTTGCGACATCAAATCCTTTCCTGGAATGAGTAGCAAAACGAAAATTAAACCGAAGAATTTATTCTTATCCATAAGTATTATTTTCAACTTGCAAAAGTACACTTTTTATTTATATAAAACACATTATTTGTATTTTTTTTATTTTTTTGTAAAAAATATATCTTTTGACATTTCTCTTCTTATACGAAAACTGCACTAAAAATGTTACACCAATCGGGAATAAATATTTTTATATCTTTGCAAAAAATATATATCATTAATATTATGAAGAAAATTAATATAATATTATTTTTAGTTCTATTATGTTTATGCAATGCTTGTAGAGAAAAAGAAATATTGCCTACCGACAATAAACTAACTATCGCATTCAACCATCATGTCGATAAACAAAACATAGATTTAGACAACAAATTTTACACAAATGTATCTGGTAACGAGTATATGATAAGCGAAATCAAATATTTTGTCTCTAATATTTGTTTGTACAAAAATGGTGAACACTATAATATACCTGATATTCATTATATTGATATTACCTATCCGTCTTCTCTTTTTTTTACCACACCAACAAAATGGGAATCAGGCTTATACGATTCGCTTTCTTTCATTTTTGGTATCACTGACGCAGAAAACACCACAAACAGATTTGTTAATTTTCCTGAAAATACAATGAGTTGGCCTGTTATTTTGGGTGGCGGCTACCACTATATGATGATAAATGGCAAATACAAAGAAAATGACACGCTCAAAGCCATGAATATTCATCTAGGAAGAGGACAAATTTATATAGGAACTACTCATGCCACAGATTCTATTGTGGGTTTTGTGGACAATAGTTTTAAAGTATGTCTGCCTTTAAAACAAGTGCTTTTTGAGAATACAAAGGACACAATTTTTATCGAAATGAATATAAACAATTGGTTTGCAAATCCATTTAATTTTAACATTGCTTATTTTGGCAGTCATATTATGCAAAATCAAACCGCAATGCAAATGTTAAAATCCAATGGGGAAATAGATGTTTTTACTATCAAAAACTAACGTTTGATAGTAATTGAACCTTTTCTTAAATATTGTTCACCCTCAAATGTAAATTTAAAATAGTAATAATACACGTTATCAGGCAAATTATCGCCACACCAATTATTGTTATAATGTTGTTGTTCAAAAACAACACGTCCTAAATTGGTAAAGATAATCAAATGATTCAGCCCTGTATTTTCTTTTCCTTGTATTTCAAAACAATCATTATAACCATCACCATTAGGAGTGATAATATTTGGAATGAACAGATCCGGTTGTTTGGGTTTTTCTTCATTATCTGCTATGGCAAACTCATCTTCACTTATATTGTCTTGCAAATTTTCTTGTTTGATTTCACCTTGCAATGCTTTCACTTCTTCATTTTGTTTGTTTGAAGATGGTATTTTTTCAACTTTTATGTTTGGCTCTTGAGTCGCTATTGTTGCTTCGCTAATTTCTTGAACCAATGTTCTGTCTATAGGTTTTTCAGCTTTAACTTCTTCCGATTGATGTGCATCAACATCTAAAATTGTATCTTTTACTAATATGGATTGTTGCTTTAAAAGAGTGGGTTTTTGCTCATTATTATCGGATAATTGCACTATTTGTTGCACATTTGACATAGGCAAAGTATCAGCAACAGCCACTTCACTATTAGTATCAAATTCTTTATTGTCCTGATTGGATTTGTTGATAAAGAAAATAGTTACCACCGCTACTGCCCCCAACAGGCAAGCAAGGGCTACCTTAAAAGCAAATGAAGAAACAAAAGACTGCCCAACAGAAGATTGTTGCATAGGTAGTTTATCCAACTGCGAGGATAAATTGCCCCAACATCTATCTGGGGGAATACTCCTATATTGAGATAATTCCTGTTTTATTTGTTCATCAAATTGGTTATCTATATTCATCAATCTCTATACATTTTTAATTGTTTTTGCAATTCTTTCCTTGCCCTATTTAATTGAGAACGCACTGTTCCTATATTTATATTCATCATTTTAGCCGTTTCTTCATAGGTATATCCTTCCACTACCACTAAATTAAACACAGTTCTATAGCCGATGGGAAGACTTTGTATTTTTTTTACAATTTCATGAGCCTCTAATCTTTGCTGTGGGTTTGGTGTCTCTGAACCCACATTTTCCAAACATTGTTCATCTTCCAAATTCTTATATTTTTCATTGGCTCGTAAACACGAAATGGCATTATTGACCATAATTTTTCTCATCCACCCTTCAAAAGAACCTTCCTTTTTGTATGTATCCAATTTTGAGAATATCAATGTAAAACCTGTAATAAGAGCATCTTCGGCTTCTTCTGTTGTTGCCATATAACGCTGACATAGAGCAAACATAGCCGAAGCATACTTATCATACAAGAGCTTTTGTGCTTTTCTGTCGCCCTTTTTACATTGTTTTATCAGCTCATCTTCAGATAGCATAACCTTTTTCTGTTGTTAAGACGCAAAAATGTTGGCTAAAGTTGTCTCATTTTTAGAAAAAGTTTCACTTTTTCCACCCATTCTTTCCCATATTTTCGGGTCAAAGGTTCTTGTAGAAAATCAAAAACACTCACATGCTGTTTTTTACCATTAATTACGGCTTGTTTGCAAATATCCCACTGGTGATAATCCAATGAGTCATAATTGTTCCATTTGGTAATTCTTATCGGATAGAGATGACAAGAAATCGGTTTTCTGAATTTGATTTTTTTATCAAAAAAGGCTTTTTCAATGGCACATTCCACCATATCGCCATTTTTTACACCAAAGGCACATAGGGCATTATTAATTAAAGGTGTAACCAAACAGCCGTCCGCATCGTAATCAAATACTCCATTTTTTTTGATAACCTCCTCACCTTCTACACACAAATAGGGTTGTATTTGTTCTATTATACCTTCCAATACTGACACTTCTTCTTCTTCTAAGGGCGCTCCTGCATCACCTTCAACACAGCAAATGCCTTTACAAAAAGCCATATCACAACAAAAATGGCAATCAAAAATATCGTCTGAGATAAGGGTATTATCAATAACAAGCATAATTATAGTTCAAAATCTTTTTTCTTTCCTTTATGGGTTCGATTTATATCGATAAAAGGGCTGAAATCAAATGCGTTATCTATTGTATAATCACCTACGGCAACCCGTCTCAAACTGCTAAGATAGGCTCCGCAACCCAATATTTGCCCGAAATCACGAGCGATGGAACGGATATAAGTTCCCTTGCTGCATGTTATTTCAAAATCCACTTCAGGCAATTCTATACGTGATGTATCAAACTGATAAACATTGACTTTTCTTGCTTTCATTTGCACGTCTTCATCTTGGCGAGCCTTAGTATAGGCTTTTTGACCATTGATTTTCAATGCTGAAAAAACAGGAGGTATTTGCTCTATTTCACCAGTGAGTGATAATCGAGCATTTTGTATATCCTGCAGACTAATATGTTCATATGGCAGAGTATTTTCTATAGGTTTTTCCAAATCAAAACTTGCTGTTGTTGCCCCAATGGTAAAAGTACCTGTATATTTTTTTTGCAAAGTCTGTATTTCAGGTATTTGTTTGGTGCATTTGCCTACGCACACTATCAACACACCTGTAGCCAAAGGGTCTAATGTTCCGGCATGACCTATTTTTATTTTTTTTAAATTGAATGTTTGCCTAATAAGATATTTCAGTTTGTTTACCACATCAAACGATGTCCATCTCAACGGCTTGTCTATTAACAATATATCGCCATTTATATCTATATTTGAGATGTCTAAAACAATCATCACACCTACAATTAAGGATTTGTAATATCGTTTGGTTTCGTTTCAATTGCACGTACCGGCATTGTATCTTTTTGCAACAATATCGATTGCGATGGTGTAGATGAAGGGGCAAGTTTAGATGCCACTGTATCCAAAGGTATCATTTTCAAAGTAGACGTATCTTGTCTTATCAATGTATCACTCTGAACATTAGTAGTATCTTGTTTGGGTTTAGGTATAAATATTTTTTTATAGCCTACAATAAGACTTTGACCTACACGAAGCGTTGAATTAAGCGAAATTTTATTCAAATTGGCAATAGTTGTCGCCGTTGTAGAATATTTTCTGCCGATGGCAGACAAGGTTTCTCCTTTTTTCACCACATGACGTCTGGGCTCCATACGATAAGTTCCCATACTATCGGTAGAAGTTATATTAAAAATATCATCGGAAATTTTTGCCGGTTGGAAATATTGATCCCAATTATAATTATATATACTATCCTTCATCACCAAAAACTTATTAATATATGTTATCGGTAATACCAATACCATAGCCTTATCTTCAGAGGCCGGCACTATACTCATTTTATATTGAGGATTCAGGAGTTTCATTTCCTCTTCAGGAAGACTGAGCAAAGCCTCTATCTGTTTGAAATGTACTTTGTGATGGATATGCACCGTATCCGTTTGAGTGAACTTGGTTTCCGCCGCGATTATACCATACTTATCATAATACCGCATGGCATACCATGCACCGTAAAATGCAGGCACATACCCTCTTGTTTCCTTCGGAAGATAATTGTACAAATCCCAGAAATTGGTTTTGCCGCCAGAACGCACAATGGCTTTGGTAACATTGCCAGGACCGCAATTGTAGGCTGCCATCGCCAGCACCCAGTCCCCGAAAAAGGTATCACTCAAATACTTTAGATAACGGGCTGCGGCATCGGTTGCCTTGATTGGATCTCTGCGATAATCCACCAGCGTATTGACTTCCAAGCCATACAACATTCCTGTTTTGTACATAAACTGCCACAAGCCTGTTGCACCTGCCCTTGATACTGCATTCGGATTGAGGGCGGATTCTATAATAGCCAAATACTTAAGTTCCAAAGGACAATTGTATTTGTCCAAAACTTCTTCAAACATTGGAAAATAATATTTTGCCAAGCCTAAAAGCAATGATACCGATTGTTTGCGTTTGGTATATAATTTAATGTAATTTTTAATATCGTTGTTGTACACCATAGGAAAAACCGTTTTGTCGGTCAGTTCCTTCAGTCTCAACATCGTAATGGAATCTTCATTGGCGGAAGAAATTGGTTTGGAAATATGCGGTTTCTGAGATTGCTCATGATAGACAGCATTTCTGGCATACCACGAATCCAACAATTTATCCAACTGCTCTATTATCAAAGAATCAGAACGCAAAACTGTATTCTGTGCCGACACGTAAGACAAGCACGAAGAAATCAGCAAACCGCAACAGAGCAATCGAAAAATATATATTTTACATCTATATTCCATACAATTTGCAAAGATACAATTTTTTTGTTTTATTTACAAATATGGAAGCATCTTTCCATTTTTCTTCGCAAACTTTTAGTTTTATGACACTTGTTTTTCTGTCGGGCAATAGCATAAAATATAAGGAAAGGACTTTATTGGTATAAAAATTGTGCGGTACAAGATTATTTCCTATACCGCACAAACAAACTCTTTGAAATACCAGTTATTCTTTAACGTAAATTTCTCCACTCACGGCATCCACAAAGAAATGTTCTGTTCTACGAGGATCACCTCCGAAAACGTAAAGTGCATGACCATAATCAAATGTTGTCATAGGATAACGGAGTGTAATATATTTTGTTTCGGCTTTATGACCAGCATCTTTGAGATTCTTTATTGCTTTTTCCAAAGAAACAAATCCATCAAAATTAGAAACAAATTTGTCTCCAAACCATGGAGAATCCTCCTGTTTTCTTGTAATGACAGGTTCTGTACCGTTTTCAAAATCACGTTCATGGTATATTATGGTTGACTGTTTTATGGTATCATTCCAACCTAAATAATAAACGTATTTTACCTTGGTAGCTTTAATTTTAGATGCTGCAAGATCTGACACATTGCCGTTTAATTCGTATTGAGCCTCAACAAAATACCCTTCGGCATCAGGATACTGTTTAATTATTGTCTGGTAATCTTCCAACAGATAATCAAGGTATTGTTTCTTATTGTCTTTCTTACAAGAACAGAATGTGAATGTTACTACGAATACAGCAACCATGATAATCAAAAACTTCTTCATTTTTTTTAATTTTTAATTAATAATTTTAGTTGCCGCAAAGATAATATTTTTCTCCTAAATTTTATAACTTTCCAAATTGAATAATACAATCATTTCCACCCTAAAAATTCATCAAAGGAAAACAAAATACAATCAAACAACAACTTAAACACAACAACACATATTTTTTGCAAGCCCAAACAATAGGTTTGACAAAATCACGTTAAATAAAAGTATTTATAAAAAGGAATAACATTGTTAAAAAAAATATTTATTTGTTGTTTAATTGCCTGTATCAGCACTTGTTCCGTTCAAATATGCACAGCGGCACAACGTACATGCAACTATGCCAAATTACAAAAAAAAGACAAAAACACCTTCCAAAAAATTCAGAAAAAATTAGATACATACAGCGATGATGACTATCGCTATATTCTTCCGCTTTATAATCGCACTTATCCCCAAGACAGTACCGCAACATGGTATATAGGGCTACAAAATATCTTTGACAAATATGATATATGGTTGCAAAACGATTCAATTGTCCAAGATTCAAGTTTTGATGTTTTAGAAGCCCGCTATCTGCAAGCCGTTTCCGCCTATTATCTCAAAAACTACAATACAGCGATAACCTTATTTTCAAATATTTGCAAGCAACATCACACAAACACAAGAGCAGAAGAGTCCATGTGGTATATTTTAGCCTCCTATTTGGCTTTAGGCGATATGGAAGAAACCTTGTTTTTGTTGGATTCGCTACAATCCGCATTTGAAAACCGCAGATTAAGCAATCCCATATTGTTTCACAGCATAGCCTCAGACATTTATATTGAATTGGAAGATTGGTCAAATGCCTTGGAACATTTACATTATCTGCAAACGAACACCGCAACACGTTATCTGAACTCAAGAGCAACATTTATAGTCGGACAAATCAATGAATTGCAACAAAAATACCCCAACGCTATCAATAATTATCAATCGGTGCTTGCCCAAAAATCTATTATCCCCCTATTGATGTATAGTTATAGCCTTGTACACACCTCTATTTGTGAAAAAACGATAGAAAGCAATTACCAAGATTCACTTTTCAAAGCCGAATATGAACGTTTGCATCCTACCCCTGAGATTTTTGAACCTTCTATGGTAGAATCTCATCTTGAAGAACGGGATACTTTTAATTATCCCTACTATTTCAACGATGCTGCGGCCGTCTTCTTTTTGGAAGAAGAGGAAATGATCGAGGATTACACCTATGTTGACGACATCTATGCCAATGAATACAGTTCGGAGTTTCTGGACTCCATATTTGAAAATTGGGATTCGTTGTCCATACATATCCCTAAAACCGATTTCAGCAATATGACTGATACCACATACATTGTTTTAGTGGATTCCAATTACCAACTTCCTCCGCTCAAAGGCATTGTTTCCAAATTCGGTTGGAGGAAAAGACGCTATCACTATGGTGTGGATTTGAGAAATAGTATGTACGACAGCATATATTGCCTTTTTGACGGCGTTGTCCGCATTTCACAAAGAAATCGTTCGTATGGTAATGTTATTATTGTAAGACATTACAATGGATTGGAAACATTCTATGCCCATTGTTCAAAATTATTGGTTGCACCCAACGAAAAAGTTCAAGCAGGGCAATTGATAGGTTTGGTGGGCAGTACAGGTAGAAGCACAGGCCCACACCTGCACTTGGAAACCCGTTACAAAGGCACACCTATTAATCCTGAATTTATTATAGACTTTGAAAACAAAAAACTGCATTCAGATACCCTCCTGATATGCAAAAACACATTTAGTTTAAAAAAGACAGACAGCAAATCCCCTTCCTCCACTACAAACAATAGTCAGTCAAGCAACAATAGTGGAACAAGTTATTACAAAGTACGTTCAGGAGATACCTTGTCGGCCATTGCGAAAAAACACCATACAAGCGTAAGCAATATCAAAAGGCTGAATGGATTACGGTCTGATTTTATCAGAGAAGGGCAACGCTTGCGTGTACAATAAATTTCTATGCATACAATATTTACGGGAAAAGTACGTTTATTGGAATGCGAAATAGAAAAATCCGTTTGTGAAATACAAATTCAATCATAAATCACTATCTTTTGAAAAAGCGGAAAAAACATTGGTACAACGCCTTAAAATTGTACTTTCCCACACTACTTCCGCTATTGTTTTTGCAGTTATCGTTGTAGTAGTATGGGATATTTTCTTTGAATCACCAAAAGAAAAACAGTTAAAACGGGAATTGGAAGAGAACAACAGAACTATAGAAGATTTGGAACAACGGTTGAATTTATTGGCCAATATTCTCAAAGATTTTGAAGAGAAAGACAAACAATTATATAGGGCTGTGTTTGAAACCAATCCATCGAACAACAAACGCCTACAAAGCCAATTGGACCAATATTTTTCTGCAAGAAACAATATCGAGGACGACAAACTGTCCCAACTACAACTCAAAGCAGATATGCTGACCATATTAAGCCAAGAACAACTCAAATCCTATCAAGAATTATATGCTTTAGCATTGAAAAAAGACTCTTTAGCCACAACTATCCCCGCTATTTGTCCAGTAAAAAATCTGACAATACTTTCAGGATTCGGTTCTCGTTATCACCCTATATACAAAATACTTAAAAGACATACTGGCGTGGATTTAGCAGGCAAAAAAGGTACACCCGTATATGCTACAGCCGATGGTGTGGTATCAGATGAAATGGACGGTTATTCGGGTTATGGTATTTTAGTCCTTATCAATCATGGGAATGGTTATAAAACATTATATGCACACTTGTCCAAGAAAAATGTACGCCATGGACAAAAAGTAAAAAGAGGAGAAGTTATCGGATATATCGGCAATACAGGTTTATCAGTATCACCACACCTCCACTATGAAGTTATCAAAGACGGCGAAAAAGTAAATCCTATTCATTATTTCTTTGGCGACCTATCTCCTGAAGAATATCAGGCCATACTGGAACAGGCCGCTCATGTTAATCGGGCTTTGTCTTAAAAAATTTATTTTCCGCCTAATTTCAATATATTTAATATGGTATAGATGATGATTTTCACATCTAAAAGAAGTGATTTGTTTTCAATATACAATATATCGAAATGCAAACGTTCTATCATTTGTTCCACATTTTCAGCATATCCATAACGAACTTGTCCCCAAGAAGTAATACCAGGTTTTTCCAACAATAACAAACGATAATAGGGTGCCTTTTGAATAATTTTATCTATATAATATTGTCTTTCAGGACGATGACCAACTAATGTCATATCCCCTTTCAAAACATTGAAAAATTGAGGCAATTCATCTAAATGCGACCTTCTTAAAAAGCGACCAAATGGAGTGATACGTCTATCGTCTTTGTTGGACAATTGTGGTCCTTGAGCTTCTGCATTTTCATACATCGACCGAAATTTGATAATATTAAAAGGAACTCCCCGTTTGCCTATGCGTTCTTGAAGAAAGAAAACATTTCCCGTAGAAGTCAATTTAACCCAAATAGCCAATAACAAATACACAGGAGATAAAATAACAATTAATAACAATGAACAAATTATATCCATCATTCGTTTGATGATTTGTTGTCCTATAGGAACGGCATTCAAATCCATTTGAATAAATGATTCCTGCAAAACAGCCGTATTTTTTACAAAACGGAGCAAATGGTCTTCTTTGGTTGGCAACACTTGCAAAGTAACTCTGCAATTGACTATCAAAGAAAAGATTACATCCAGCAATTGTCTATCTGCACCTTCTACGGCAATAATAACATTAGTAATAAAGTGGTTATTGACAATTTTATCTATATCCATATAGGAACCTAAATAATTCAAAGGTATTTGAGCAATATTATTTTCCTGAGTGGATATATAACCAATGATTTGATAATTGTTTTCTTTTTGTCCTTTTTGCAAACGCATATACAAATCTTCACACAAAGATTGTTTTCCAACCAATACTGTGCGAATAGGATATTTTCCTTTGCGTTTTTGATTTTTTAAAATAGTAATATATGACAGTCTAAACAAACTAACAAAGCCCAAATGTGAACAAAACAAAACGGCAAAGGCTTTCAAATAATCTGTATAATCGGCAATATAATCGTCTAATACAACAATAAAAAACAAAACAATAGTACCGATGAAAATTTGTTTCAGTGTTTCAATCAATTCTTTTAGTCTTGATTTGTATAAAATATTGTTGTATGTATTCCACATAAAAAACAACAACAGCCAACACAAAGGAATTAATAAAACCTCGATATAAAATTTATAATCATCAAAAACATAATTCCATGAAAAATTCGCCCTACCCAACTCCGTGCTTTTCCTATAAACAAAAAAACAAAACCACGCAATTGCCGTTGCCAAATAATCCAATATTACATATGGGACAATAAATTTATGTTGTTTTTGTCCTTGTGTCATTACATATATACCAATTTGATATTATCCAACAAAAAAGTATCTTTTCCACTACTAGCATATCCTTTGATATATACATCAAAATTTGTTTCGTAATTACCCATATTGGCCATTTCTTCAGAAAAATTGATGTATAATTTTCGCCAAGTAGCCCTATCAGATGTAGCAGTAATATTGGCAATAGTCCGTTGTCGGGAACCCTGAGTTTGCGTATTATTAATATACATACCCACCTCTATAGTTTGCGTGCTGGAACAATTGAGTTCCAAGAAACAAAATGTGGTAGAAGTCCCCACTAAATAGACATGCGAAATGGTACGCATTTCAAAATATCTATTGGTATCACTATCATCAAAAGTAATAATACCGGATCGAGTGTTTTGTTCACCAGCTACGTGCATAAGTAATGTAGAATCTGTATTTATAGAATAGGATTTCCCGCTTGCTGAAAATTTGTTACCAGCCGACTCAAAATCTTCAATAAAATAAAATTGTGTCCCTTCCGCATACGTAAATGAAGGTCGCAAAGTGTCAATTTGTCCAGTACGAAGCAATCGATTTGTTTCATACATACTATACAAATAATTTACAACTCTTTGTTGTGGCAAGCCATTTTTATACACCACTGTCCACAATCTAATTTGCGAATTGCCTGCTTGCAATATAGGTACAGCAGCAGGCAGTACATAAGAACCTCTATCATCACCATTGACCACCACCCTAATATCAGGAATGCGGCAAGAAGATGTGCCTTGCGACTCCGAACAAGAAAACGACAGAGAATCTATATACAAATACGACGGCACACCCACTTTGGGGTTACAGCCGTAAAAACACGCTATGGCTATCAATAGGCTTATTATGCAAACAAAACTCTTTTTCATTACCGTTGTGAGTTTGATAATTTTATTTTCCGTTCTTGTTTTTCCATCATTTCCATAATTTGATAGGCAACAATCAAAGCATTATACCCATCTTCAGCAGCAATTGCACATGGCTTATCATTGATGATACTATCAGCAAAACACCTCAATTCAGTTTCTATAGCATTGATTGCAGGACTATGCGGAGTTTCTATAAAAACACGTTTTTTACCTTTGTTTTCACCCAAATCCAATATCAGAGGAAATGTATCATTATCATCTGCAGGCACATAATCTCTTAAATGCATTACATTGGTTTCTTTTTTGAAAAAATCCATTGTAATATAGGCATTGGGTTGAAAAATCCGCATTTTTCTCATCTTTTTGAGAGCAATTCTGCTTGCGGTGAGATTAGCGGTTGCCCCGTTTTCAAACTCTATTCTGGCATTGGCAATATCAGGTTGATGACTGATAATAGAAACGCCGTTAGCACTGATACGACTAATAGGCGATTGAATAATACTTAACAAAATATCAATATCATGTATCATCAAATCCAAAACGACAGAAACATCTGTACCTCTTGGATTAAACTCCGCCAAACGATGGGCTTCGATAAACAAAGGGTTGTGTAAATAGGGTTTGGCTTCTATGTATGCATCGTTAAATCTTTCTACATGACCTACTTGTACTTTTAAATTGTGTGCTTTGCTATAAGAAACAATTTCCTTGGCTTCTGACAAAGTGGAAGTAATAGGTTTTTCCAAAAAAACATGTTTACCGTTGGTCAAAACCTGCATAGCCAATTGATGATGAAAACTTGTTGGAGCAACTATATCTATCGCATCACACTCATTTATCAAATCCAACAATGAAGCAAATCGTGTAACTTGATAGGTCTTTTCCACTTCTGTAGCGGTAGCATCATCATTATCATAAAAACCTATTAAATCTATAGTATTTATATTTTTTAGGCATTGTAGGTGAATCTTACCCAAATGCCCAACACCAATAACTCCTATTTTTATCATTTGTACTATATAAATATTTTAATCTTGCAAAGATACAATTTTTCAATTTACAATTGACAAAGTATAATCAACATTTGCAAATTGAATGCTGGAAAAACATCTACCATGTTGATGTTCTCTTTTTTTGAACAAAAAAAAGGACAAACATGATAGGTTTGTCCTTTTAGAATATGAAAACTATTATTTTACTTTTTTATAGTTTCTGGTTTTAATGTTACGACTGTATAGTGATTAAAATCAAAGAAATTTTTTGCAAAATCTCTAATTTCCGCTGCAGAAATAGAATTTATCCATTCATTATATTTTGCAATCACATCATCACGATTTTCATTATAATAGTAAGAACCATAAATGATACCCATCCAAGTACGATTTTCTTGCAACTGGGTTTCTCTTGTTTTTATCAATTGTTCTTTAGCCTTTGTAAGTGTTTCGGCATTAGGTCCTTTTTTGGTATAGGTTTTCAATACTTGCAAAGCAGCCTTTTCTACCTTTTCGGCTTTTTCCGGAGCACATTGTATAGCAAATTGCCAACTAACATGTGGTGTAGGTTCCATACCATAACTAACATCACCATAAGGAGAATAAGCATCACCCATTTTTTCACGAATAACCTCAGTAGTGGTTATTTGCAAACATTCTCCCAAAATATCCGCCATGCGGCGATTTCTTTGTGTTGCTTCCAAACCGTCAGTTTCGCCCAACATAAAAACAATAGACATTGGTTCTGAACCTTTTAGAGCCAATCCATGATTGATACCGTCAGCCAATTTCGGGAAAATATTGTTATTGGTTTCATTCTTTTGTTCTCCGCCTGTAGGCAAATTGTTCAAATATTTTGCAATTGTTGCAATATCATTATCCGATACATTTCCCACAAAGAAGAATATTTGATTGGACGCATCTTTAAATCGTTCTTTAAAGACTTGATACATACGGTCTAAATCCAATTTTTTGAAGTCATCTTCTGTTGGCAATACAACAACTCGTTTGAAATCCGGATAAGCGGTTTGGTACAAAGTTTTTGACAAAGCCATTTGCGGATGTTCAGCCAAGGCTTTATATTGAGTACGCATAGCTTGAATGTTTTTATCAAAAGATTCTTGGTCTTTGCGAGGAGACTCATAATATAAATTTACTAATTGCAACATTGTTTCCAAATCTTTAGGGGAACAACTACCTGTAAACCCTTGAGTTGTATTACCTATATTAGGAGATATTCTCACACTTTTACCTTTTAGTTTTTTCTTCAACTGAGAAGAAGAAAATTCACCAATACCAGCATCGTCAATAAAATTAGCACTTAAACTTACAGGGAAAAAATCTTCATCGCTATACAAAGAAGAACCTCCTCTCGCATATGATTGCATTTGAATTTCATCTTCCTTATAATTGGTTTTTTTCACGATAAAACGGATACCATTTGGCAAAGTATATTCTGTATAATCCAAAGCAGTATTTGTTTTTGTTACTTTTGGAGTTACTTCTGCCAAAGTTTTATCATACAAAGGTGTTTCTTTGTAATTATCCACCCATGCTTCTGTTTTTATATCTTTTACACTATTCAAAAGTGCTTTTATTTCTTTTTCTGTAGGTATTTTCAAATCTGCTCTTTCTGGTGCAGTGAGATAGAATATCATATTTTCCTCGGTAATCCAATCGGCCACCATTGCATTTATTTCTTCTAAAGTAATGTCAGGTACAAATTCTTTGGCATAATTATATTCTTGACGAATACCGGGAATAACTTCACCGTCTAAGAAATGACGAGTATACTCATTTGCCAAATTTGTGGAATGAGTTTTATCGGCTTCTTTGGCTGATTTACGATAAGAATCTAACAAATCTTCTTTTTGACGGTCTAATTCTGTTTGCAAAAATCCATGTTGGTCTATACGAATCATCTCTGAAAACATCATCTTAACTGCTTCAGGTATTTTATTGTCTTTAGGATAAGCATATAAGGTAAAAGCATCGCAATCTCTACCCAAAAAACCGCCATATCCGCCTCCGCAACGTATCATTGGAGAGGTAACTTGTTCGCACAATTCAGAAAAACGAGCGTTAATCATACCATTTGCCAACTGACGTACCAAACTTTGTCTATAATCGCCAATAGTACCTTGCGGTGCTTTTTTATGTTTCCACATCAACTCCAAAGTAGTGGAAGTGGCTTCTTTGTCTGTAGCCATAGCAATCAGAGGTTCTTTATTGTCTGGTATGTTAAAAGATTGACGTTCTTTTGGATTAAGCGCTTTGGTATATCCGCTAAAATATTGTTTAACTTTGGCTTCCATTTGGTCCATATCAAAATCACCGACAATAATAACTGCCTGCAAATCTGTTCTATACCAATCTTTATAGAAACGTACAATTTCATCGCGTTTAAAGTTCATAATCACTTCTTCGGTACCGATAGGCATACGATTGGCATATTTTGAACCTTTTAGCATAATAGGCCAAACTTTTTTGTTCATACGTTCAGAAGCCCCAAGTCTTCCTCTCCATTCTTCGTGTACAACACCTCGTTCGGCTTCTATTTCTTTTTGGTCAAACAACAATTTTGATGCCCAACCGTCTAATATTTTTATACCCATTTCTATCATTTCAGGTGTATTGGGCATATTAATAAAATAAACGGTTTCATCAAATGAAGTATAGGCATTCACGTGACTACCGAATGTAACTCCTGATTTTTGCAATTCCGAAATCATGGAATTATGAGGATAATGTTCGGTACCATTAAAAGCCATGTGTTCACAAAAGTGAGCCAAACCTTGTTGAGAATCATCTTCCAAAATAGAACCCGCATTGGTTACCAAACGAAATTGGATTCTGCCTTCCGGTTTTTTGTTCACACGGAGATAATAGGTCAAGCCATTGTCCATCTTAACCAAACGTACATTTTTATCTACAGGTACAGGAGCATTTAAAGATGACGGTTTTTGTTTCTTCACTCCGGATATACCATTAATTTGTGCATTCAGCACACTTGTTGTTGCTACAAAAAACAATAAAAGCAACATTGAAAAAACTTTTTTCATACTCATTATTTTTATTAATATTAGTTTAAATTCTTTATGATTGTAAATATTATAAAAAATATTTTTTTGCAAAGATATAATAAATTTAAATAATACTTCTATTTACAAAAAAAAATACTAAACAATATTTTTCATCACATATCCGTTATTTATTTTTTTAACAAAAAAAATTCTATGTTATTTGTATATATTTATCGATTTTTCAATAAGCACAAATGGTTATTGTATTCCCTATTGATTATCAGTAGTATAATTTTTATATTTTTTGGGCTGAAAGCACAATACGAAGAAGATTTAGCTAAATTGTTGCCTTCGGTGGATAAGTCTGAAAGCGGTTTAGTATTTGGCAATTTAAAAGTTAAAGACAAGATATTTATTCAAATAACAGGCGATAGTCCTGACAAATTAATAGCATATACCGATGAATTGATGGATTCTATTTTGCAATCCCATGAAGATATTGCCAACACGCTTTACAAAATAGATGACGAAATGGCTGTCAATGCCCTCTATTATGTACTTGACCACATACCATCTTTTGTTGATACTAATCTATATGCCTCTTTTGACCAAGCAATAGACCATGCCGAAGAAACCATGAAAAAAAACTACGAGATGATAATGAATGACGAAGAAGGCAATGTTACCCAAATGGTAACAACCGACCCTTTGAATTTGCGCAAATATCTCCTGCCGGATTTATCCAACGGAATGGGCTTTAATATTATCGACCATCATCTTTTTTCCTATGACAGTACCGTAGCATTGATTTTTATCTCTCCCAATTTTCAGTCTTTCAACTCTAAAAGCAGCATACACTTACTATCACGAATAGAAAACCACATTAACACCATTTTGGCAGAACACCCCAATGTACAAATTTATATGCATGGTTTGCCTATTCGTTCTGTAGGCAATTCCCTAACGATGAAAAAAGATATTGTCGGCACTATCGGCATATCATTACTCATTATTCTGATTATATTGTGTATCAGTTTCAAAAACGGACATATTATTTGGCAGAATTTATTACCTGTAATGTATGGCACTTTTTTTGCCCTTGCCTGCATGTATTGGATAAAAGGTGGCATGTCGTTAATGGCTTTGGGTATCAGTTCGGTGATATTAGGCGTGGCTTTGAGTTATTGCCTACATATTATTGTACACCTGCATTTTGTCGGAAATATAGAACAAATGCTTAGAGAAGAATCCAGCTCAATTTGTTTGGGTTGTTTGACCACCATCGGAGCTTTTATTGGGCTATTGTTCACACAAAGTGATTTATTGAAAGATTTCGGACTATTTTCCACATTTATGCTTATTGGCAACACCTTGTTTGCCTTGATATTCCTACCCCACTTTTTGAGCAACAGCAACCATGCCCATCATCAAAAAATATTTTATACCATAGAAAAAATAAACAATTATCCTTACGATAGAAAACCTTTGCTTATTGGGGCTTTGTTGATAATTATTACTGTTGGAATTATTTTCAGTCCCAAAGTAGAATTTGACAACAATCTCAAAAATATCGGTTATGAAAGTGAAAAATTATTACAATCGGAAGCCCTATATACTGGAAAAAACATACAAGGAGAACTGCAACGCTACTATGCTGCCGTAGCCCCGACATTAGACGAAGCATTGACTTACAACAAGACTTTGTCCCGAATGTTGGATTCGCTATGCAAGGCTAAGACAATTGCAAGTTACACCCCCATGGTGTCTATCTTGTTTCATTCGGATGAAGAGCAACAACAACGCATTTCGGCTTGGAATAGTTATTGGACAGCAGAAAAACAAAAGCAAGCGGTACAAGCAGTTCGCAACGCTGCTATCAAAAATAACCTTGACCCGAATATTTTCACTCCATTCCAAGCTATGTTGGACAACGAATACACTTCTGGCGACCTCTATACTGAAGAGATTGTTCCCGAAGGCTTATTGTGTAATTTCATTGAAAAATCAAATGATAAATTTTTAATTTTCAACGCTGTACAGATAGACAAGTCTCAAAAAGACAAACTTGACAAAATGGTTGTTACCCTGCCTCACACGGTCGTTGTTGACCAAATGTATTACACTGGCAATATGATTTCACTTATCAGACAAGATTTTAGCACGACATTGTGGATTTCGTCTATTTTTGTCTTCATTGTTTTATTATTGGCGTTCAAAGATATATTCATTGCATTGGTAGCCTTTATGCCAATGTTTTTCAGTTGGTATGTTGTACAAGGCTGGATGGCTATTTTCGGACTGTCTTTCAATCTTATTAATATTGTTATTTCAACCTTTATATTTGGTATTGGAGTGGACTATAGCATTTTTGTTATGCAAGGTCTGATCAATGGTTTACACGACAAAGACAACAAATTATTGGAATATCATAAAATTGCCATATTCCTTTCAGCCTTTGTATTAATTATAGTGGTCATTGCCATGCTATTGGCCACACACCCTGCCATTAAATCAATTGGCATAAGTACCCTTATTGGCATGATTTCCACTATATTGATTACCTACACATTGCAACCTTTATGCTTCCGCTATTTGATAAAAATACCTTTTGTCAAACGGAGAATATTGAAAAAATTTACAGATAAAAAAACAGAATAAATTTTAAAATTTATTCTGCTGGTATTTGATGTTTCCACCTGCGATGACTCCATAGCCAATAAGCCGGACAAGTCTCAATATCATTTTGCAAATAAGAAACGTATGTTTGTACTATTTTTCCATAGGCTTCTTCTTGCGGAGTATCGGTAATGGGCTTTATTTCTATTTCATAATAGCCACGCTTCACTTTCTTTACCGCATAATAAAGAACGGGATAATTGTATTTTTTAGCGAAATATTCACCGCCGTAAATCATAGCAGAGGGTTGATGTAAAAATTCTGTAACAAAAGATTTTTTTACACTTGCCGGCGATTGGTCACTCAACATCATATAGGCACAAAGTTTATGTTGTTGGTCATATTGTGCAAAGGTTTCTCTTACTGTATCCGCAAAAACAACCTCTGTTCCATAGCGTGTTCTTGCTCTGTTGATTAACAATTCAAAAACCTTATTCGAATTGGCTTTGCCTACACCAATACCATGATGATGAAACTGTAAGGAAAGCGACAAAACCATCCATTCCCAATTGTTGTAATGAGCGGAAAGTAAAATAACACTTTTGCCTTGTTCAAAATATTTGTTTACGATTTCAGGATGCAAACAACGATACCTTTTCATCAGTTGTTGTTTGCTCATTGTCAGCGATTTGATTGATTCCACGAACAAATCGCACAAATGTTTATAGTATTTTTTTTCAATTAATAACAATTCCTTTCCCGACAAATTAGGAAAGGAATTGTTAAGATTTTTCCGCACCACTGCCTTTCTATAACCGACGTATAATATTATATACATCAGATTTGACAAGCCATACAAAGCCCACAGGGGCAACAAAGACAATGGATAGAAAACAAAATAAAATGCTATCCTCGTCATCATAAATATTAAATATGTGGTCCGAAGTTTACTAAATGTTTACCTTCTTCGTTGTCGGTAAAGTTTTCAAAGTTTTTGATAAAGGCTTCTGCCAATTGACGTGCTTGCACATCGTATGCAGCTTTGTCTGCCCACATGTTTCTCGGATTCAACAATTGTGTTTCCACATTTTTCAAGGCTTTGGGAATCATCAAACCAAATGGTTTTAATTCTTCATATTCACAATCGTTAATTGAGCCATCATGAATAGCATCTATAATCGCACGCGTAGCCTTTAAACTAATACGTTTGCCTACACCGTAAGCACCGCCAACCCAACCGGTATTTACCAAATAAGCCGACGAACCATGCTGACGCATTTTTTTACGCAACTCTTCGGCGTATTTGGTGGGGTGCAACAATAAAAATGGGGCTCCAAAGGCAGAAGAAAATGTCGGAACAGGTTCTTTTATACCTCTTTCCGTACCGGCCAATTTTGCCGTATATCCACTTAAGAAATAATACATCATTTGTTCTTCGGACAAACGGGCTACAGCAGGCAACACACCAAATGCATCGGCTGACAAGAAAATAATTTCTTTGGGGTGAGTACCTTTGGAAACAGGTTTTACTATATTATTAATATGATAAATTGGATAAGAAACACGTGTATTTTCGGTTCTTTCGTCTGAAGCGAAATCGGGAGTCTTGTCCGGATTTATTTTTACATTTTCCAACAAAGCATCTCTTTTGATAGCATTGTAAATGTCCGGTTCCTGTTCTTTTGACAAGTTGATACATTTTGCATAGCAACCGCCTTCATAGTTGAACACACCTTCATCGTCCCAACCATGTTCATCATCACCGATAAGCAGACGTCTTGGATCTGCCGACAAGGTGGTTTTGCCCGTTCCCGAAAGACCGAAAAACAAGGCCGTGCTGCCATCTTGTGCCTGATTGGCAGAACAATGCATTGAAGCCATACCTTTTAAAGGCAGAAAATAATTCATTATAGAGAAGAAACCTTTTTTAATCTCACCACCATACCAAGTTCCACCAACAACAGCCATGCGGTCTTTGATATTAAAAGCAACATAAACTTCGCTGTTCAGATTTTGTTCTTTCCAATTCGGATTGGTTGTTTTGCAAGCATTTAACATCACAAAATCGGGTTCAAAATCTTTCAATTCTTCTTCTGTCGGACGAATGAACATATTTTTTACAAAATGGGCTTGCCATGCCACCTCACAAATAACACGAACTTTCAAACGTGTATTTTCATTGGCACCGCAAAAGGCATCCATTACATACAATTTCTTGCCATTCAATTGTTTACGGCTATTATCCAACAATGCCTGCCAAATTTCCTGATTGATTGGTTTGTTGTCAGAACCTTTTCTGTTTGCACCTGCCCACCAAACGGTATTTTCGGTAACTTCATCTTTCACAATATATTTGTCTTTAGGTGAACGACCTGTGAAAATACCTGTATTTACATTGATGGCCCCCAAAGTGGTTTCTTCGCCTACTTCATAACCTTGCAAACCGGCTGCGGTTTCATGTTTGTACAATTCTTCATACGATAAATTGTGATAAATCTCCTGTACGTTTTCTATTCCATAACGTTTTAAATCTATTGTCATTTTTATACGTTTTTTAATTTAAACACTATTTTAACAAAGTTGCAAATATACTTTATTTTTCAATAATACAATAAAATTTTATCAATATTTTTCAAAAGCAAAAATCTATCCATTTCTTTTTTAAGCATTTAAAATATTTTCCAAAACGCTTCAATCTGCAAGTAACAATTCAGAAACCCAATACTGTTTTTTGCTGAAAAAACAAAAATAATGCAAAATTACAACGGCATCACAAAAAGAGTGTAACATTTTAAAATTCAATTTCTTTGAATAGCACAACCCCTATTTATAGGTATTTTAACATTGTTTTTTAGGTGATAAAAGCGGTAAAAAATACCTAAAAATAGGGATATGAAATATTTTTAATATAACATATATTTGCAGGCACAAAATAAGAAGAAAAAAAATAATGAATAGAAACAATGCAAATATAAAATGGCATAAATTCATATTTTTCCCAATGACCATATTCTGGAGAAAATTGTATCAATTTTGCATATTTTTGCAGTTTTTTGACAAAAACTTATTTTGTTTTTCATTATTTTGGAAGGAAAAGATACCCTATTGTACAAAATATGTTACCTTTGCAAAACGGAATGATGAAACCGATTTTTATTTATATGTATATGTATATGACGATTCATTAGGCTGAGTTTGCCCTTGTTAGTCAAAAGTCGGACTCCCGACTGACAAGGGTAAAAACTAAAATGGGACAATCCGCAAACGATGGAAATGATAATTACTACAATTTGCCAATAGCAATAAATGGATTTCTGTGTTATTGTGCAAATGAAAAAATAATTTTATGAAATCCAGATAAAAAAAAGTAAATAAAATGGCAAAAAATATAAAAATAGTTGCCATAGTAGCAACAGTAATCATAGCAGTATCTATCATAGTTTTTGTAGGGTGCAAAAAAGAAGACTTAGTAAAACAGAATAATACAGAGAAAAAAGTAGAAAAAATCAAAAAAAGTATATCTTTTATTCCTAA
>CAJOFD010000017.1:40812-54377 GCA_905233585.1 uncultured Bacteroidales bacterium | reverse complement strand
GCTGATGACGGCAAGATTGTTGCACCCAATACCGTCTATGCCTATCTTATTATACTTAAAGATACTGCAGGCTATGAATATAAATTGAAAGGACATGTTTTTGTCTTGAGGTAATTTGTGCCGTCTTAAAGAAGCGTATATATTTACAAAATTTAATCATCGTTGATTATTTCAACGATGATTTTTTATACGAAAAAATATAACGATAACAAAAATATTTGTATTTTTGCAAATCTGATATTAAGAAACAATTGAATTTTCTAAATTGAAACTAAAAAAATACATTATTGCCTATGAATAAATAGTGAAAACTAATATACATATCGTAGAATAGAAAAAAGCGAAGTTAGTTTATTCTGGATTTCTTGAAACTTGGACACTTTCAAAATCCTCCCAGAGTAAAGCAACGGAGTTCTCGCTAATTGGCGTGGGCTTTGCTCGTTGTAATTGGGAGGATTAGGTAGTCCAAGACCTCAAGAAATCCGATGAAAGCGAAAAAGTACCACGCTTTTTTTATGTGTATATTTCTCAAAGAGAAAACATCGGTACAAAATAAAAATAATTTTGAATAAAAAAAATAACTAAAACCGAAGTGCCGATGGGATATAAATGGCACACACATATTAAATGAAAATACAATCAAAATATCTGTTATTAATATTATTAAGTTTTTTAGTTTTAGTAGGCTGTAAAAAGCAAAAAGTTACTATTAGTGTTTACTCTATTGAACCAACCTGTATTGTTAGTGGGGGAGGGACTTTTGAATGGGGAACGGAAATAAGTATTTCCGCAATCCCTGCAGATGGTTATAAATTTTTGTACTGGGAAAATAGTATTACATTAGAAACGGATGCTTCTAATCCCAAGTATATTACTGCTAACGCCAATGTATCTTATACTGCCTATTTTGAGAAAATAAATAATGGAGGTGGTAATGGTGGAGGCGGAAATTCCTCAACAATTTCCGCCCCGATAGGAGTTACTGCTACCAAATATGATGAAACATATATTTATGTTGAGTGGAATGCTGTATCTAATGCCACTTCCTATAATCTCTATTATTGTTCAACTTATAATGGATCTTATAGTAAAATAAGTGATAATTTAGAGAGAGCTTATTGTTATGTGAACTACAATGGTGTTAGTGGTGATTATTATTTCAAGATAACAGCAGTGAATAGTAGTGGGGTGGAAAGCAGTATGTCCTCTTATGCTCGTTGTTCTATTAGTAATGGTGGCGGTGGTGGAACGTCTGTTCCTGGTACTCCAACAGGTGTTACTGCAACTAATACAGGTACGTCCGCTTCTCCCAAAATCAAAATATCATGGTCATCTGTTTCTGGAGCAACAAGTTATAAAGTGTATAGAAGTTCAACTGCTGGTGGTACCTATTCTCAAATAGGTTCTGCAACTTCCTATACCTATTTGTACGATAATAGTCCGTTGTCAGGATATAATTATTATAAAGTAAAAGCCTTTAATAGTGCAGGTGAGAGTTCTTATAGTTCGTATGCCTACTATAATAATACAAATAATGGAGGTGGCGGTGGTGGCGGCACTACAACTTATTCTCCTTGTCCACCAACAGTTTCTGTTAGCGGAACCTCATCACAAACAGTTTCATGGACTATTTCAACAAGTTCAGGTTGTGGCAGTCCTACTTCTTTTGAAGTTTACAAATTTGAGCCTTGTGCTAATACATGGACTCTAAAAACAACAACAACATCAAGAACTTACTATGTCTCCTCCAGTGATATTCATCCGGGAATTAATAGATATGCAGTAAAAGCGATAAATAGTGCTGGAAGTGATGCGAACTATGCATATAGTTCATCCGTATCATTAGCAGCACCTACTTCATTTACTGCTCAGAAGTCAGGTAGCAATGTAACATTCACTTGGTCCAAAGTGGCTAAGGCTACAGGATATCAAATATATGAATCATCTTCAGCCAGTGGAACTTATACTATACTTGATAGAATAGATAATGTAAATACAACAACATTAACAAGATATTATCCTGCATCATCTGGAACAACAAGATATTTTAAGATAGAAGCTTTTTTTGATTGTGATGGCGTTGGTGGACCTATATATAGTAGTAAGACTACTTACAAGAGTGTTACTTTTTAAAGAATAAAAATAGTTTTAGTATTAATGGCAGACAGAACATTTTGTCTGCCATTTTTTCTGTGCATTATTTTTGCATAGACAAAACAATTTGTCTTTAAATCCATTCAAAATATGCATCAACCCCAAAAAGTTGAAATAAAAAATTAATAAATTGAATTTATTTAAGAAAATAATCATATATTTGTAACACTAAAACAAGAGAATTTTTATGGTAAGATTCACGCATTTACATGTACACTCACATTATTCAATTTTAGACGGTTTGTCCAAAATTCCGGATTTGATAAGTACGGCAACCGCCAGCGGTATGTATGCAATGGCTCTGACAGACCATGGCAATATGTATGGTATCAAGGAATTTTTTGACGCTTCCAATAAATACAACGGCAAGATAAAAGATAAAATAAAAGACTTGCAACAACAAGCCGCAGCGGCAACTGACGAAGAAAAAACAAAAATAGAACAGGATATAGCCGCCTTGTCGGGGCAAATATTCAAACCTATTTTCGGTTGTGAAGCCTATGTGGCCAAGCAAACCGCCACCAATCCCGAAGGCAGCAGAAAAGTTGTCAAGGGCAAGGAAAATATGAGTGGATATCACCTTATTTTATTGGCAAAGAATGAAATAGGCTATAAAAATTTGTGTAAAATCATTTCTTCGGGTTATACCGAAGGGTTTTACAATCATCCGCGTATAGACAGGGAATTGTTGCAAACCTATCACGAAGGACTTATTGTGGCTTCTGCTTGTCTGGCGGGTGAGTTGAACCGTAAGATTGAGGTCGGTGATATAGAAGGAGCCAAAGAGTCTGCAAGGTGGTATCAGTCTGTTTTCGGAGAAGATTTTTATGTTGAGATACAAAGACATAAAACAGACAAACCCAATGGAAAAAAAGATGTATATGAAAAACAAAGTGCTCAAAATCCTATTTTGATAAGCATTGCCAACGAGTTGGGTATAGATGTGATTGCCACCAATGATGTTCATTTTGTAAAAGAAGCCGATGGCGAAGCCCACGACAGACTGATATGTGTGAGTACCAATGCCAGATTTACGGCCGAAAACCGCATGAGATATACCAAACAGGAATGGTTGAAATCTCCGGAAGAAATGTATGCTATTTTTTCTGATGTGCCGCAAGCCTTGGAAAACACAATGAAAATTGTGGATAAGGTGGAAACTTATTCACTCAACCAAGCTCCGATGATGCCTGCTTTTGAAATTCCTGCCGATTTCGGTACGGAAGAATCCTATCATGCCAAATTTTCACACGAAGATTTACAGTCCGAGTTTGAGCCCGAACCAAAAGACAAGGGAAAAATCGAAAAAATGGGCGGTTACGATAAAGTATATCGTGTAAAATTGGAAGCCGACTATTTAAGAAAATTAACTATAGACGGAGCCAGACAACGATATGGGGAAAATATACCTCCAGATGTAATGGAGCGTATTGATTTTGAGTTGAATACTATCAAAAACATGGGTTTCCCTGGTTATTTCTTAATTGTTCAGGATTTTATTGCTGCGGCAAGAAATATGGGTGTTTCTGTTGGACCGGGACGAGGATCTGCAGCGGGTTCGGTAGTGGCTTATTGTTTGCATATCACAGATATAGACCCATTAAAATATGATTTGCTGTTTGAACGTTTCTTGAATCCTGACCGTATTTCCTTGCCTGATATAGACATAGATTTTGATGATAAAGGCAGAGACAGTGTCTTGGACTGGGTAACTCAAAAATATGGACAGGAAAAAGTTGCTCACATTATTACTTATGGAACAATGGCGGCCAAGTCAAGCATTAAAGATGTGGCACGTATTCAAGAATATCCTTTGCCTGAAGTGAATAAAATAGTGGGATATATTCCTGCTAAATTGCCTGAAGACCCCAAAACGAAAAAAGCCCCGTCCGTAACCGTTAAAAATTGTTTGGAATTGGTACCGGAATTGAAAAAAATAATGGATACCACTACCAAATATGCTACAAGTGCAGAAGCACAAAACGCCAAAGATGCAGCCACGATATTGCAATATGCCTCTCAATTGGAAGGTACAATAAGGCAAACGGGTGTGCATGCTTGCGGTGTAATCATCGGTGCCGATGACCTTACCAATCATGTGCCGATAGGACAAATAACCGATGATGGCAAAAAAATCAATGTTACTCAGTATGAAGGTTCTGTAATTGAATCGGTTGGTTTAATCAAAATGGACTTTTTGGGTTTGAGAACATTGTCTATTATCAAAGAAACTATTGATATTATCAAACGTTCAAGAGGTATAACTATTGATATTGACAGCATTCCCATTGACGATGAGGCAACTTATCAATTGTTTAGCAGGGGGGATACCACAGGCGTGTTCCAATTTGAATCTGATGGTATGCAAAAATATCTGAAAGAGTTGCAGCCGACAAAATTTGAAGATTTGATAGCGATGAATGCCTTGTACAGACCAGGTCCTATGGATTATATTCCTTCGTTTATTGCCCGAAAACATGGCACAGAGGAAATAAAATATGATATTCCTGTTATGGAAAAATATTTGAAAGACACATACGGCGTTACTGTTTATCAAGAGCAAGTCATGTTGTTGTCGCGTTTGTTGGCCAATTTTACGCGTGGACAAAGCGATAACCTTAGAAAGGCAATGGGTAAAAAGCAAATTGCCAAAATGCTTGAACTGAAAGAACTTTTTCTTGAAGGTGGTAAGGCGAATGGGCATGACCAAAAAATATTGGAAAAAATTTGGGCAGATTGGGAAAAATTTGCCTCTTATGCTTTCAACAAAAGTCATGCCACTTGTTATTCGTGGGTGGCTTATCAAACCGCTTATCTCAAAGCACATTATCCAGCCGAATTTATGGCAGCCAATTTGACAAACGCAAAGGAAGTAAAAGATATTACCAAACTGATAGCAGATTGCAAACAAGCAAATGTCAATGTGCTTGGCCCTGATGTGAATGAATCTGACGCTTATTTTACTGTCAATAAACATGGAGAAATCCGTTTTGGAATGGCTTCCATCAAAGGTGTGGGCGAAACCTCAGCTCAAGATATTATCAATGAAAGAGATGCCAATGGTCCATATCGTTCGACAATTGATTTTTTGCAACGTATCAATTTGAGATCCTGTGGCAAAAAAACATTGGAATCTTTGGCGTATGCAGGAGCTTTTGACAGTTTGGGGGATAATCATCGGGCTCAATTTTTTGATGAATCTAAAGGAAGCACCTTTTTGGAAAAAATGATGAAATATGCCACATCTTATCAGCAAACCAAATTGATGAAACAGACTACGCTTTTTGATTCGGCAAACGAAGACAATGAAGATTTGATACAATTTCCTGATTGTCAGCCTTGGGGCTCATTGGAAAAAATGATGAAAGAAAGAGATGTAACGGGATTTTTTATTTCCGGACACCCTCTTGATGATTTTAGCGTGGAAATAAAATCGTTTTATAGAAATAATATCTCTGAATTTTCAGATATACAAAATATTAAACGATTTAAAGATCGCCCTGCTTGTATTGCAGGTATTGTTTCACATGCTGAAATAAAAATGACAAAAAGAGGGGACGAATTTGGTGTTTTTACCTTGGAAGATAAAACAGGCTCGCATGAATTTTCTTTATTTAAAGAAGATTTCCTCAGATTCAAACATCTTTGCAAAGCCAATATTTTATTGGCTATGGAGGTCAAAGCCGCTTTGGGATATAATATTGATAAGGAAAGAAAGGATTTTGGCGAAAATGTTGAAGATTATCGTTTAAAAGTAGTGAATGCCACTTTGTTGGAAGAAGTGTTGTCCAAGCAAGCCACAGGAATAACCATATCGTTGCTCTCCGATGAAGTAACTTCTGAATATGTGGAATCTTTGCTGACTATCGTTAATAATACGAAACAAAAACGGGATGGCGGTAGCGTAAAGTTGAAAATTATTAGTTTTACTTACGGAGAATCGGCTCTGATGTTGGGCGAAAAAGTGGATATAGCCAGATTTTGTGAACAATATATGGCAGTTTTTTCAAGTAAACATTTGTTGTTAAATTAAAAATAAAAATAAAAATGAGTAGTTTTGAAATATATGGAGGCAATCGCTTAAAAGGGGAATTGATACCTCAAGGTGCTAAAAATGAGGCTTTGCAGGTTTTGTGTGCTGTTTTGCTTACCCCTGAAAAGGTTACCATATCCAATATTCCCAATATTCAGGATATAAATCGTTTGATAGAATTGTTTAAGGGTATGGGGGTTGAAGTGGAGCAAATAAATACGGATACCTATTCATTTCAGGCTGAAAAATTGGATTTTGCTTATATGGAAAGCAATGAATTTGTCAAAAAAGCCAATGCCCTACGGGGCTCTATTATGATTCTCGGACCATTGTTGGGACGATTCCATAAGGGAGCCGCTCCAAGTCCGGGGGGCGATAAAATAGGCCGAAGAAGATTGGATACCCATTTTATCGGCTTGCAAAAATTAGGAGCAAAATTTGAATATTCTGCCCAACAAATGCTTTACAAAGTGGAAACCGAAAAATTGACAGGCACTTACATGTTGCTTGACGAAGCCTCTGTTACCGGTACTGCAAATATTGTTATGGCAGCAGTGATGGCCCAAGGGACAACCACCATTTTTAATGCGGCTTGTGAACCTTATATCTATCAATTGTGTACAATGTTGAATCGTATGGGGGCCAAAATTTCTGGTGTGGGGTCCAATCTATTGACCATAGAAGGCGTGGAATATTTGAAAGGCTGTTCGCATAGATTGTTGCCCGATATGATAGAAATCGGCAGTTTTATCGGAATGGCGGCTATTACAAAATCTGAAATCACTATCAAAAATGTGGCTTACGAACATTTGGGTATTATTCCCGAAGTTTTTCGCCGATTGGGCATAAAAATGGAACATAACGGTGATGATATTTTTATTCCTGAACAGGAAATGTATGAAGTGGAATCTTTTATGGACGGTTCTATTATGACCATTGCCGATGCTCCATGGCCGGGATTTACTCCCGATTTGATAAGTATTGCTCTCGTTACGGCTATTCAGGCAAAAGGAAGTGTGCTTATTCATCAGAAAATGTTTGAAAGCAGATTGTTTTTCGTGGACAAATTGATAGATATGGGAGCCAAAATTATTCTTTGCGACCCGCACCGTGCAACGGTTATTGGTTTGAACCATCAAAATGCGTTAAGGGGTACCAATATGACCTCTCCCGATATTCGTGCGGGGGTGGCACAACTGATTGCCGCTTTGAGTGCAAAAGGCAAAAGTGTAATTAGCAATATAGAACAAATAGACCGCGGGTATCAGAATATTGATACACGTTTGAGAAGTATAGGAGCAGATATAAAACGTATTGATTAGAAATGAATGCAGTATTTTCAACGGCCTATCTTCCGCCCGTAGAATATTTGATATGCTTGAGCCAATGCGATTGTGCCATAGTGGAAAAAAAAGAAAATTTTATCAAACAAACCTATCGGAATCGGGCTTTGATACTTTCTCCCAATGGGGTTTTGCCGCTGTCTATACCCGTAAAGAAAAACGGATTGCACAATTGCCCGATAGACAGGCTTGAAATTGATTATAGCCAGTCATGGCAACGTGTGCATTGGCGTGCCTTGGAAACTGCATACAATGCAAGTCCGTATTTTTTGTATTACAAAGACGATTTTCTTCCTTTTTACAAACAGAAAGATATTCGCTATCTGTTTGATTTTAACTGGCAATTGTTACAATTGCTGCTAAAACTCTTTAAAATACAGGCTAATATACAAACAACGGAGGTGTATATTGCGGAATATGAAACCGAATATGATTTTCGTAATACTATTTCACCCAAACAAAACCTGAAAAGTGATTATCCGTTCAGGCAAATAATGCCCTATAGACAGGTTTTTTCCGACAGAATGGAATTTCAAGCCAATTTGTCTTGTATTGATTTGTTGTTCAATGAAGCCACGGAAGCTAAAAATTATTTGAAATTAACAATAAGATAGTCTAAAATACACACAATGAAAGTACTCTTTCTTAATACTTTTGAAAAAACAGGTGGAGCGGCAATTGCTTGTCTTCGTTTGATGAATGCTTTAAATGCCAATGGAGTACAGACAAAATTGTTGGTGCTGGATAAGCAAACAGATGATGCCAATGTCTATACTGTCAATACCAATTGTTGGAAAAAACTATTGAACCAATGGCGTTTTGTTTGGGAAAGATTGTTCATTTTTGTAAATAGCCATATTAAAAGAAAAGATTTGTTTAGAGTTTCAATTGCCAATACAGGGACAGATATTAGTCGGCATCCCTTGGTTCAAGAAGCGGATATTATTCATTTGCATTGGATAAATTGTGGCTTCCTATCTGTTAAAGACATTGAAAAACTGACTCGCTTAGGCAAGCCCATTGTATGGACCATGCATGATATGTGGTCATGTACAGGTATTTGTCATTATTCTTATACTTGTTTAAAATTTCAAACATCTTGTGCAGAATGTCCCTTTTTGAATAGTAAAAAAGAAAAAGACCTCTCCCAATCGGTTTTTATGGAAAAGAAACAACGATTACAGCTGCCAACATTGCATTATGTTGCTGTAAGCAATTGGTTGGCAGATATGGCAAAAAGAAGTTCCATAACCTCAAATCATAATATTACGGTGATTCCTAATGTAATTTCTGTATCTCAAATGACACCTCTTGATAGAGCGGAAGCACGTGTTAAATTATCTGTTTATGAGTCATATCTAATTGCTTTCGGTGCAGTAAGGATAGACAATGAAATAAAGGGCTTCAAATATTTGGCAGAGGCTGTTCGGATATTGACAGAAGAGTATCATTATCAGCCAGAACAAATACGCTTGCTATTGTTTGGGGGGATACATAATAAAGAGATTTTAGACATAATTTCTGTTCCGTATTCTTATTATGGTTTCATTGCAGATAAAACAATGTTGTCCACGATATATTCTGCTGCTAATGTGGTTGTTTCATCGTCTTTGTATGAAACCTTTGGACAAACTTTAATAGAAGCACAACTTTGTGGCAGTGTTCCTGTTTCCTTTGACAATAGCGGACAAACAGATATTATTTTGCATAAACAAAACGGTTATTTGGCCAAATATTTATCCTCAACTGATTTGGCCGTAGGAATAGATTGGGGATTCCATTCAAATATTTCAGCCGCTGAATTGAGAAAATATGTTAAGAATACTTTTGGTGAGGTCGTTGTAGCACAACAATACAAAGACTTATATCAAAAACTTATAGAAAATAATATCAAATAATTTTTTATGTTTTTGCATTTTTTGAGAAAATATATTTTGTTTTTTAGTAATTTTGCGAAAATTAATATTAATGTATTTGTTTTACTGAAAATCGCTATTGAGTTATGTCGGAAAAAAATATTTATGAAGCGTTGTTAGCCAAAGATACTTGTTTGTCAGTCATTGGTTTGGGGTATGTCGGTTTGCCTATTGCGTTGGAGTATGCCAAATCTATAAAAGTTATCGGTTTTGATATAAAACCTGAACGGGTGGAATTGATGAAAAAACATATTGACCCCAGCAATGAATTGGAGGCTTCAGATTTTGCCAATAGCGATATAATGTTCACTTCCAATGAAGAAGATTTGAAAAAGGCTTCATTTCATATAGTTGCTGTGCCAACGCCGATAGACAAACATTGTTTGCCCGATTTGACCCCTTTGTTGTCCGCAACCCGTTCGGTGGGCAGAAACTTGAAAAAAGGCGATTATGTTGTATATGAATCTACGGTTTATCCGGGTTGTACCGAAGAAGATTGTGTGCCGATTTTGGAAGAATTGTCAGGATTGAAATTTAATGTGGATTTTAAAGTTGGTTTCTCTCCCGAGAGAATCAATCCCGGAGATAAAGAACATTCTTTGCAAACCATAACAAAAATTGTCAGCGGCTCTTGTCCTGAAGCCTTGGAAAACATTGCCAACGTTTATAGTTTGGTAGCCAAAGCCGGTGTGTTCAAAGCCTCTTGCATCAAAGTGGCTGAAGCGGCTAAAATTATTGAAAATACTCAAAGAGATGTCAATATTGCTTTAATGAATGAATTGTCTTTGATTTTCAATAAAATGGGTATCAATACATTTGAAGTTTTGGAAGCCGCAGGAACCAAATGGAATTTTTTGAAGTTTTTCCCGGGTTTGGTGGGCGGACATTGCATCGGCGTAGATCCTTATTATTTGACATTCAAAGCCAAAGAATATGGTCATTATCCTCAAATCATTGAATCAGGCAGAAGTATTAACGACCACATGGGTGCATACGTAGCGGAAACAACAGTGAAAAAAATGATTTCGTTGGGTTTGCATATCAAAGACAGCCATGTGTTGGTAATGGGGGCTACTTTCAAAGAAAATGTAAGCGATATTAGAAATTCCAAAGTGGCTGATATTATTCATGAACTGCAATCATACGGCGTAATAGTTGATGTGATTGACCCTTATGCTGATAGTGATGATTTGAAACATGAATATGGCTTTGCGTTGACAAAAGACGTGCGCAATGACTACGATGCGGTAATATTGGCTGTTAATCATAAAGATTATGCAAACTTGTCAGAGGAATATTTCCAAAAGATAACCAAGGCAAATGTTGTATTTTTTGATGTGAAAGGTATTTACAGAGGGAAAATAAAGCAAATGACTTATGTAAGCTTATAAAATAAAAAAGATATTACTTTAGTTATAGAGCGAATATTTGTTTGTCCTGTATTCTATATAGAATGCAGGATTTTTTTTGTCAAATAATATAAAAGAAAAAACTCTTGAAGAGTTTAGGTGCTTTTTATTTTGATGACGGAAATTAGTAGATTTTTTTTGAAATGGAGATTTCTGCGGAGAGAGAGGGATTCGAACCCCCGGAGCTGTTACACTCAACGGTTTTCAAGACCGCCGCAATCGACCACTCTGCCATCTCTCCAATGCAAAGATATAAAAAAAAACTTTACCAATGCCCATCTTTATAAAATTTTGTTTTTATTCTATAAATCAAAACTATATACTATAGCAAAAGAAACAAACGGATTTGTTGCTCTCTGTAAAGTGTGTTTGTTTTGGCAGAAAAGGATATTTGAAAAGGGGAGAGATTGTGCTTTATTGATAAGAGATTTCTTCTAAAAACAATGCATGGGCGGGAGCCGATTCCCCTGCTTCGTTTCTGTTTTTTTGCTCAATAATACGGCAAAAATCATCAACTGACAATTTGCCTTTGCCGACTTGTAGCAATGTGCCGACAATGGCTCTGACCATATTGCGTAAAAACCTGTTTGCACTAATTTCAAAACAAAGTATGTTGTTGGGCAAACGCTGCCATTGTGCAAATGTTATTGTGCAAAGATTGTTGTTGGTTTGGGTGTGCACTTTTGAAAACGATGTAAAATCGTTGTATTGTAATAGTTTTTGACAACATTCGTTCATCAGTTCAACGTTTAAGGCTTGCAAAACGGTATAAGCCATATCTTGTTGGAATGGGTTTTTTTTTGTCGAAACATAATACCGGTATGTTCGGGAGGTGGCACTGAAGCGTGCGTGCATTTGATTGTCCACTTTGAAAATTGAAAAAACAACTATATCTTTGGGCAAGAAAGCATTTAACTTATAGGCTAACTGTTGGCAATCCTGTTCGTTTAATTTGTTTGAGGTGTCAAAATGGGCGTAGAAATTTTTAGCATGTACGCCTGTGTCGGTTCGTCCGGCCCCAACAATGGTTATAGATTCTTTTAGTAAGACAGATATATCGTTTTCCAGCACTTCTTGCACGGAAATGTCTTTGGGTTGTCTTTGCCATCCGAAATAATTTTTTCCGTTATAAGCCAAATGTATAAAATAGCGTTGCATTATTTTTGTTGGGTTTGTTGAAAATACAGACACGCTTTTTGTATCGCACATTGCGGACATTTGGGTTTGCGTGCCATGCAAATATATCTTCCGTGTAGCAATAACCAATGGTGGGCGGTGCTTATATCGCTTGTGGGAATATTTTTTATGAGTTGTTTTTCTGTTTCCAAAACGTTTTTGGCATTGACCAAGCCAATGCGGTTGGAAACGCGAAAAACATGAGTGTCCACAGCCATAGTAGGTTGGTTGAAGGCTACCGAGGCTACAACGTTGGCTGTTTTGCGACCTACACCGGGCAAGGTTTGTAAAAGTTGAATATCGTTAGGGACAACTCCATTAAAATCTTCCTGCAGCTTTTCCGTCATACCTTTGAGGTGTTTGGCTTTGTTGTTGGGATATGAAATCCGTTTGATGTATTGATAAATTTCATCTATTGTCGCCAATGACATTGCTTTTGCGTCAGGGAAACGAGCAAACAAAGCAGGGGTTTCCGCATTGACACGCTTGTCGGTGCATTGTGCGGACAATATGACGGCTACCAACAATTGAAATGGAGATTTGAATTGCAACTCGCTTGTTACATTGGGTTGTTGTTGGCGGAAATAGTCCAACACGTAATCATATCGTTCTTTTTTAGTCATCGTAGCCTAATCGTTCTTTTAAATCCAAAATATATTCACTTTGCGGGTAAACAGGTTGCAGGTGTTGATATATCAACTCCAACAAATCCCTATCCGTTTGGCTGTTAAAAAATTTCCGTCTGCCCAAACCTTGATAAAATGCCAACAATGCGGCCAATTTGTCAGGATTGTTTCTGATGAAATGTTCCAAATAACTTCTGTGTGTTTCGTACAAAGAGTCATATTTTTGTAACATCACTTGGTTTAAGTCATATACATCAGCATCGGCATATTGATGTCGGGTTATAAATTGTCGGGAGAGATTTTTCACCTTGTCTTCAAAAACAAACAATTCTTTGCGGCATTGCCAATGCAGCATTGTTTCTTCGTTGCCTTCCATTTGCAGAGTGCGGTTGATATTGCACTTGTTGGCGGAGAATGTTACCCTGTCGCCTTTTTGAATAATAAAAGAGACAAAACTTGTGTCTTCAAATTGCAGAATATATACACCGATGGATTCCTGTGGAATGGTGAAGCTGCATTTGCCTTTGACAAATAAAACGGTGTCTTCTATGACCTTTTCTTGAGGCAACACTTTGTACAAGACGGCATATTTTGTTTCCATGCCTGTTATTTCGCCTTTTATCGCGGCCTTTTTGGAGCAGGCACACAGACAACAGAGCATTGCTATAATTACCCAAAATCTTTCAGTTTTCATTGTTGGGACGATTAAGTAATATATCAACCTTTTCCATTACATCATCTGTATTTATGTCGGCAATACATTTCCATTTGCCGTTTTGCATAGGGTATTTGCATATCCAGCCGCAACGGTAGCAATCCATAGGTTTGTAAACAACCATTGGCAGATAGTCCGGTGTGTGTGTGTGTGTGTGTGTGTGTGTGTGTGTGTGTGTGTGTGTGTGTGTACT
>CAJOFD010000017.1:0-40731 GCA_905233585.1 uncultured Bacteroidales bacterium | reverse complement strand
TATCGTTAGTCAGGACAAATTGAGCGTGCTTGATAACACCGAATAGTTCGAGCAAAGAGGTTTTGCCGCATAGGTTGATAACATTTATCTGTTCAGGTAGTATATCGGTCATCTGTTGCACCAGCGGGCTTTCGTTTTGTGTGCCGCAACAGACAATGGGGAAATGTTCGGCTATTTGTTGAGCGACAGCGGCGAACTTTTCTATATTCCATGCCTTGCGGGGAGTGCTTGCTCCAAGAGTGAAGACGGCATACTTTTCCGGCAAATCTCTATTTTTGTCAGGAACAGCAAATGGTAGTTGGGGTAGGGAGGCTTGGAAGGCGGGGTTGAGGCTGCCTTGAACAAATTCGGCGTTGCGGAGCAATTCCATTTTAGTGCCTTGTTCGGCAACGATGAGCCTGTCGTACCATTTGTTGGCGATAGCATACAATTTGGGGTTGTATCTGGTAAAGTCGGAGGTCAGTTTGGCAAGGGTGTTGTTGGTGTTGGTGTAGTTGCCGCAAAATCCTATTTTTTCATCGGCACTGACATTGCGGACAATCCAGTCTTGTATAAAGAAATTGCGGGCATACATCGTGTTGAAGACCTTTTGGTAATGATAAATGTTGATTTGTTTAAGCAAAACAAAATAATATTTTATGCTTTTCATGAACCGTTTACCGTCAAAGGGGATACATTCATCGAAATAGGGCATTTGCAAGGCCAAATCTTTCCATGCTTTGTTGTACAGCAATACAATGTGAGCGTCGGGGAAATGTTTTTTGTATTCTTTGGCGCTGTCCAGCCAGATGATGCAGTCGCCGATGAGGTCGGTACGCATGACAAGTATGGCGTTTTTGCGTTCTTTTTTGCCAAGTCGTTTCCCGAGAGGTATTCTGTAAAATAAAATGAGAATATTTAAAATGAAATGTTTGATGACTTGCATAATACAAATACTTTTGTTGTAAGGGGACGGCAGGGGCGGAATTATTTTTTCACTTCCGTTTCATTGTTCAGATACCATTGATAAACTTTGCTTATGCCTGTTCGCAGGTCGGTTTTGTAATGGAATCCTAAATTTTGCAAGAGGGAAACGTCCAATAATTTTCTGGGAGTACCGTCAGGTTTGGTGCTGTCGTAAACTATGTTGCCGTCAAAGCCGACAATTTCTTTGATGATAGATGCCAAATCGGCGATGGCAATATCTTCGCCTGTACCCACATTGACATGCAATTGGTCGCTATAATGTTGCATAAGGAACAATAGAGCGTCTGCCAAATCGTCAACAAACATAAATTCACGCAGGGGTTTTCCTGTTCCCCATAAAACGACTTCTTTTTGGTGATTGTTTTTGGCGTCATGGAATTTTCTTAGCAGAGCCGGCAGAACATGAGAGGTGTTGAGGTCGAAATTGTCGTTTATGCCGTAAAGGTTGGTCGGCATAGCTGAAATAAAGTCGCAGCCATATTGTCTGCGGTAGAATTTGCAGAGTTCGATACCTGTTATTTTGGCAATGGCGTAGGCTTCGTTGGTTGTTTCCAAATAGTCGCTCAACAGATATTCTTCTTTGATGGGTTGAGGAGACATTTTGGGGTATATGCACGAACTGCCGAGGAAAAGGAGTTTTTTCACCTTGTTGAGCCAGGCGGCATGAATGATATTGGTTTCTATCATCAAATTGTCGTAGATAAATTGGGCGGGGAAGGTATTGTTGGCCAGTATGCCGCCCACTTTGGCGGCGGCGAGAAAGACATATTCGGGTTTTTCCTGTTGGAAAAAGTTCTCCACTTCATTTTGCCTACGCAGGTCTAACTCTGCGTGAGTACGTGTGATGATATTGCGGAAGCCGTTGTTTTGCAGACAGCGGACGATGGCACTGCCGACCAAACCGCGGTGGCCTGCCACATATATTTTGGAATCTTTGTTCATGGCTTGTTATTTTTTGTATTGTTTGGCGACATAGTCCATATCGTGGGACACCATAATATGGATAAGTTCCTCGAAAGAGGTTTTGGTGGGGTTCCAGCCCAATTTTTGTTTGGCTTTGGTTGGGTTGCCTAGCAATTGTTCTACTTCTGTAGGTCTGAAATATTGCGGGTCAACTTCAACGAGTACTTTTCCGTTGGCGGTGTTGATGCCTTTTTCGTCAATGCCTGTACCATGCCATTCAAGGTTGATGCCGCAAGCGGCAAATGCTTTGGTGCAGAATTCTCTCACGGAGTGCATTTGACCTGTGGCGATGACAAAATCTTCGGGTTTTTCTTGTTGAAGAATAAGCCACATACATTCCACATAGTCGCGGGCGTATCCCCAGTCGCGTTGGGCGGAGAGGTTGCCCAAATAGAGTTTTTCTTGGAATCCTTGTGCTATTTTTGCGGCAGCCAGAGTAATTTTTCTGGTAACAAAAGTTTCTCCGCGGCGTTCGCTTTCGTGGTTGAACAGAATGCCGTTGGCGGCGAACATATTGTAGGCTTCGCGGTAGTTTTTAGTAATCCAGAATCCGTACAGTTTGGCTACGGCATAGGGGGAACGGGGGTAGAAGGGGGTTGTTTCGCTTTGGGGTACCTCTTGCACCAGACCGTACAGTTCGGAGGTGGAGGCTTGATAGATTCTGGTCTTTTTTTCCAATCCGAGCATACGGACGGCTTCCAACAGTCTCAAGGTACCGACAGCATCGGTGTCGGCGGTGTATTCGGGTACTTCAAAGGAAACTTTTACATGCGACTGGGCGGCCAGATTGTATATTTCATCGGGTTGAATGGTTTGAATGATGCGAATCAACGAGGAGGAATCGGTCATGTCGGCATAATGGAGTTGGATTTTTTTCTCCCTTTTCATATCGCTGACCCATTCGTCCAGATAAAGATGTTCTATTCTTCCGGTGTTAAAACTTGAACTTCTGCGCAAAGTTCCGTGAACTTTATAGCCTTTTTCCAATAACAGTTCGGCCAAAAAGGAACCGTCCTGTCCCGTAATGCCGGTAATAAGTGCGACTTTCATATGCTTAAAATAATGAGTGTTTATGTTTTGTTGCAAAGATACAACTTTTTTTGGTTGAGAAATAAGAGATGAGAAAAAGAAAGTAGAGACGTCTCATGAGGCGTCTCTACAAAAAGATTAATTCTTACATTATATATAATATATTAATATATCGTAACAAAGAAAACCGTCTGTCGAAAGTCGGCAAATAATCTTTCCGTCGATTTGGCATTTGCAAAAATCTAGCAAATCGTATTTTCACCGATTTGGCAGTATTATAGAAAAATGATTATACATTATATTAATAATTGAAAGGTGAGAATTGAGAAATAATATTTGTAAGGACGCACGCAGTGCGTCCGATTTTATACAACTTTCTTTAATAACCCCAAAGAAAGTTTTGCAAAGAAAGGGCTTCGCTGCAGCCGCAGACTGTTCTTTATTTTTACGGTACCTCTTTTAACATATGCTGACAAAAATAAAAATATTGTTGAAATATAAGAAAATTTCTAAAAATGGGGAAACCTCTCGCTAAAACTGCAACACCATTATGTGTTTCATAGGCATGTGGATTTGTATTGCGAATATTGTTTTTCAAATCAAGTTAATTTTAAACTTGTTCAACCATTTTCCATGGCAGTTTTTATACGCTCCAAGTTTCACATTTTTGTACGAAATTATTTCTAAACCGCATTCTTTTCTCTACGTTTTTCATCAATATGGAAAATATTATTTCTCATTTCTCATTTTTCATTTCTCAACTAAAAAAAGTTGTATCTTTGCAACGAAATTTAAACAGATAAAAAATCAATAGTATGAAAAAAGCACTTTTCATTTCCGTCATGGTCGTTCTTGCCATGCTGACGGCATGCAACAAAGAGGTTACTATCACGGTGGAATCCAACAATGATTCGTGGGGCAAGGTTTCTGGTGGTGGTACCTACGCCAAAGGTACGGAGGTGAGTTTGAAAGCCACTCCGATGATGAGTATCTACAAATTTTCCAAATGGGAAGACGGCAACAGGGAAAATCCACGTATGGTGACGGCAAAAAAAAATGCAACATACAAAGCGATATTTGAAAAAAATACAAGTGGCGGCGGCAGTGCCATCAATACCGGCATCGCTTGTATTGATTCGCTTATCCGAGATATGATATGGGTTGCAGGCGGCCTGTTCCGTATGGGGGCTTCTGATGACGATACGGATGCTCTTGATGTGGAAAAGCCCCAACATCGCGTTACCTTGAGTTCATTTTATATACTTAAATATGAAGTTACCCAAGAACTTTGGAATGCCGTGTTCGGTTCAGATACTTATGTCAGCGGCAAATGGACGGCTGCCCATGGTCTGGGGGACAATTATCCCGCTTATTATCTCAGCCAAGCGAATGCTCAGGATTTTATTAACAAACTCAATGATATGACGGGCTTGCAGTTCCGTTTGCCCACAGAAGCCGAATGGGAATATGCTGCAAGGGGTGGCAACCTCTCTCAAGGATACCTTTACGCTGGCAACAATGATATTGATTCGGTGGCATGGTACAGCAAAGACGCCGGCAACTATACGGCTCACCCTATTATGCAAAAACGTCCTAACGAGTTGGGCTTGTATGATATGACGGGCAACGTACGTGAATATGTCAGCGATTATCTTAGTGCTACTTATTATTCAGAAAGTGACGGAACCACCAACCCGCAAGGTCCCAAGCGTTCTGCCACATCCGGCTATGTGGTGGTACGCGGTGGCGGTTTTTATTCCCGTGCCAGAGATTGCCGCAATACTTCACGTGTAGGCGTACTCCCTACGGCGACCAATGAGGAATATGGCTTTAGATTAGGCCTGTCGGATTTGCAATAGATATGAACTTGTAGATATAACATTTGTTCTTGTCGTATGAAAAAAGTTTGGATCATAGTAAAAAGAGAATACCTGCAGGCAGTTCGTAAAAAGTCCTTTTTGATAATGACTTTTCTGGGGCCCGTTTTTATGGCGGCGATGTTTATCGTGCCGACCCTGTTGGTCAATTACGGCAAAGAGGATGTGCAAATTGCCGTGTTGGACAAGTTGGGTATTTTTGACGACTTGGACAGCCCCAACGACAAGGATATTCATTTTACCTATGTGGAAGGCGAGTTGGAAAGCCTGAAAAAAGACCTGATCAACAAAAAATATTCCGCCCTGCTCTATATTCCCGATGACAATATTTCCATCGGCGGTATGGTCTATTCCAACAAAACGCTCAATACGGGGGTGATGTCCTCCATTCTGGCGGCGATGAAACGCAACTTCTCCAATGCTATTCTCATCAGCGAATTTAATATCAACAAGGATTCTTTGGATACTTATATCGAAAAACACACCAGCCGTATAGCCTTGGGCTATACCTTTATTGATGACAACGGGGAAGAAGAAACCAAAGACTCTCACCTTCGGGAAGTGCAGCTGGTGGTAGGTATTTTGGTGGGCTTGGTTATTTATCTTTTTATTTTCCTCTACTGTTCAATGGTGTTGAGAAGTGTTTTGGAAGAAAAAACCAACCGCATAGTGGAGGTCATTGTTTCATCGGTAAAACCCTTGCAATTGATGGCGGGCAAAATCATAGGCGTTGCCCTTATCGGTTTGACACAATTGTTGCTATGGGTCATATTTACCTTTGCCATCTTGGGCGTCTTCGGATTGTTTTGGATACAAGATAACGGTGCCGTCAATGAGGTGTTGCAAACGGCTGTGGATATGGATTCCCAAAATATGCTCGCCGTGCAAATGTCCGACAATTCCATATTGCATGCTTTCTTGAGTATAAATTTTGTACAACTGACAGGTTTGTTTGTCTTTTATTTTTTGGCGGGCTATCTGTTGTATGCCTTTATGTTTGCCGCCATAGGTGCCGCCGTGGACAATGACACCGATTCCCATCAGTTTGTCAATATCCTGTCTATGCCATTGTTGTTGGCAATGATAGTTTCGACATTTATCGCCGACAATCCCGACGGACAGGCTGCATTCTGGCTGTCGGTCATTCCGTTTACGTCGCCCATAACGATGCTGATGCGTTTGCCCGCCGGCCCCGATGTGGTGCAGACATGGGAAATATGGCTTTCGTGCAGTGTCCTGCTCCTGACTTGTATGCTGATGGCTTGGGCTGCCGCCAAAATATACCGTACTGGTATTTTGATGTACGGCAAAAAACCTTCGTACAAAGAATTGTGGAAATGGTTGAAATATAAAAATTAATTCATTATAAAATAAAATTAAACCAAGATGACAGAAGTTAAATTACAAAAAGAAACCTTGAGAGACAGTGCAGCCGCCCGATGGATTGCATTGTTGTTGTTGGCCTTTGCGATGTTTTGTTCATATATTTTTATGGACATCTTGTCGCCGATTAAGGATTTACTGCAAGAAACCCGCGGCTGGTCTTCTACCGCCTTCGGTACGATGCAGGGAGCCGAAACGTTCTTGAATGTTTTTGTGTTTTTCCTTATTTTTGCAGGTATTATTCTGGATAAAATGGGCGTGCGTTTCACCGCCGTTCTTTCTGGTGCCGTAATGCTTGTCGGTGCATTGATAAAATGGTATGCCGTTTCGGAAAGTTTTATCGGCAGCGGTTTGGAAACATGGTTCACAAACCATTTGAACTATATCCCCTTGTTTGATGAATTGGGTGTTTCCCCATTCTATCAGGGTATGCCTGCCTCTGCCAAAGTAGCCGCCGTAGGCTTTATGATTTTTGGTTGCGGTGTCGAAATGGCCGGTATTACCGTCAGCCGTGGTATTGTCAAATGGTTCAAAGGCAGAGAAACCGCTTTGGCCATGGGCTCTGAAATGGCTTTGGCTCGTTTGGGCGTGGCCACTTGTATGATATTTTCTCCTTTCTTCGCCAAATTGGGCGAAAGTGTAGATGTTTCCCGTTCCGTGGCTTTTGGTGTGGTATTGCTTTGCATCGCTTTGATGATGTTCATCGTTTATTTCTTCATGGACAAGAAACTTGATGCACAGACAGGAGAGGCGGAAGAAAAAGACGACCCGTTCAAAATCTCTGATATCGGCAAGATTTTGTCAAGCAGTGGATTCTGGTTGGTGGCTTTGTTGTGCGTATTGTATTACTCGGCTATATTCCCATTCCAAAAATATGCTGTAAATATGTTGCAATGCAACCTTGATTTGCAACAGGGCGAAGGATTTTGGGCAGGCAATTCGGTAACCATTATTCAATATTTGATCATGTTGGTAGTGGCAATAGGGGCTTTTGCCAGCAATTTCTCCAAAAAGAAAAGCCTTAAATTCGCATTGATGACCATGGCTGTTATTGCTTTGGTAGTTTATTGCTATATGGGTTATATGCGTGGCACGGCAGAAACTATTTTTGCTGTTTTCCCCTTGTTGGCCGTAGCCATTACACCTATATTGGGCAGTTATGTGGACAACAAAGGCAAAGCTGCTTCCATGCTGATGATAGGTTCTCTGTTGTTAATTATCTGTCATCTGACCTTTGCTTTTGTTTTGCCGATGTTCAAAGGCAATGGTGTCGGAGGAGTAATTGTTGCTTATTGTACTATTTTGGTATTGGGAGCATCTTTTTCCTTGGTGCCTGCTGCTTTGTGGCCAAGTGTGCCGAAGTTGGTTGATGAAAAAATTATCGGCTCCGCCTACGCTTTGATATTTTGGATACAAAATATCGGCTTGTGGCTCTTCCCCTTGTTGATAGGAAAAGTGTTGGACAAAACCAACCCCGGAGTGGAAAATCCTTTGGAACTTAACTATACATGGCCGCTGGTGATGTTGGCTTGTTTGGGTGTTGCCGCTCTTATCATCGGTATTATACTCAAGGCAGTGGACAAAAAACAACATATCGGCTTAGAAGAACCAAATATTAAAAAAGCACAAGAATAAACTGAATACTATGGAGCAAAGAAAGATCGGCAACGTTTTTTCTTTGCTCTTTTTATAAGAAAAGTATGTATTTTTTGAAAAAAAATCTTTTATTTTTGATTTTTGCCTTTGGTGTATTGTTGCTTGCCGCTCAGGAAACGGAACCCAAACACCCTTATCGGCTTACCAAGTTGGCCTTGGATGCCCGTGTCGATTTTGATTATTGGAATTACAGCGACACAACCCCTTCAAAGTTCGGCTTTGCTGGAAAGTATATCGATTTTATGATAGACGGGCACCTTACCGAAAAGTTCACTTATCATTACCGCCAGCGTCTGAATATTGCCGAGGCTTCTTTTTCCTCTTTTTATCGGGGCTGCGACTGGTTGTATCTTCAATACCGCATCAATCCGAATTTCTCCGTTGAAGCGGGCAAACAATGTATTTATATCGGCGGCATAGAATATGATTTGGCTCCTATTGATGTGTATTTCGGGTCAAATTTTTGGGAAAATATCACCTGCTATGAAGTCGGGGCTTCGGCTTCGTATTATTCAAAAAACGAAAATCATCAATTAACTTTTCAGGTGTGCAATTCTCCTTTTGTGAGCAAACCTTTTGAAGGATTGTTGGCATATAATCTTATTTGGTATGGAAAAATGGGTGTGTTTTCAACCATTTATTCCGTGAATATGATAGAATATGCAAAGGGAAAATATATCAATTATATTGCTCTCGGCAACCAGTTTAACATAAACGGTTTGATGTTTTATGTGGATTTTATCAATAGGGCAACCGCCAAGCAGGTATTTCTCTTTTCCGATTTTACTGTCATTGGTGAGGTAAAATATACGATAAAAAATCGTGTGAGCATATTCGGTAAAGGAGGATATGATGTCAATAATGCCCAATCGGCGGATATAAATCCGTCAGCCTATTTTGACAGATGTGTTTTGCCTGGAACAGAATTTTCTTTTGCCGGTCTGGGTACGGAGTTTTTCCCTATAAAAGATAGTCAATCGGTAAGATTGCATGCATTTTTTGCCGTTCAGAACAACAAATCTGCAACAACTTATCAGGCTAATCTCGGTTTGACATGGAATGTTGATTTCTTGAAAATAATAAAGAAAAAATCGCTGAAAAATAAAGATGTTTAATAAAATAAATAGACCGTTGCTAAAAATGAAAAATACCAAACCACAAAGACGAAGCCTAATAGAAGCCCTTGTTTTTCTTGTCGTATTGGTGTTGGTGTGTTATATTTTGGGTACTCGTATGGGGGCACAAAATCTGTTGAATACGATTATGAAAACCGCTCACGATTTACTCTTGAACACTTGCTTCTATTTGATGGGCATTACCGTTTTGACAGGTGCATTGAGTAAGTTGTTTGCTGAATTTGGTGTGGTAACATTGTTGGAAAAGATATTGAAACCATTGATGAAACCTTTGTACAACTTGCCGGGCGTGGCGGCTTTGGGTGGTGTGATGACTTTTTTGTCGGACAATCCTGCCATTATTGCTTTGAGCAAAGACAAACGCTTCTCATCTTATTTCAAAAAATATCAACTTATCTCTTTAACCAATTTCGGTACGGCTTTCGGCATGGGGTTCATAGTCATTATCACTATGGTCGGTTATGGTCAGGGTACAGGTGCTATAGTGGGTTTTGCAGGGGCTATTTGCGGTTCAGTTATTTCCACACGTATTATGCAACGCCTCATCTTAAAGACCTATCCGGAATTGCAAGAACCTGTTGATACCAAAGTTGATGTATCAGCCTCAGAGGTGGAGCAAGAAGATACGGCTTCCCAAGAAAGTGTTTTTATGCGTTTTTTGAATGCTATATTAGATGGCGGCAAAAATGGAGTTGAATTAGGTTTGGCAATCATTCCCGGAGTATTAATCATTACGACTTTTGTCATATTGATAACCTTTGGACCCGATACGGCAACGGGATTTTATACCGGCGGTGCAGTGCAGGGCGTACCTGTTTTACCTTGGTTGGCAACAAAAATACATTGGGTGTTTGAATGCTTGTTTGGTTTTACGCACATGGAACTGATTGCTTTTCCGATGACTGCTTTGGGGTCAGTTGGAGCGGCTCTCGGTTTGGCTCAGACGTTTTTTGATAATGGATTTTTCGACGGCAATGCCGTTGCTGTTTGTACGGCTATAGGTATGTGTTGGAGTGGTTTCCTTTCTACACATACAGCAATGTTGGATTCTTTGGGTTATAGAAAATGTATTTCAAAAGCATTGTTGGCACATACTATTGCAGGACTCTGTGCCGGTGTTATTGCACATTGGCTTTATGTGTTGGTGATATTGATTTTTTAGCATGCGAATTTAAATTTATAAAATAAAGATATTATGGAAACAATATATGATTTCAAGGCTTTGACAAGCAGGGGTGAAGAGTTGGATTTTGCTCAATTCAAAGGCAAAGTGCTGTTGATAGTAAATACGGCAAGCAAATGCGGTTTTACACCACAATTTGCAGGTTTGGAGGAGTTGAACAAAAAGTACAGAGACCAAGGTTTGGTTATTGTTGGTTTTCCCTGTAATCAGTTTGCCAATCAGGATCCGGGCAGTGATGATGAAATATCAGGCTTTTGCCAATTGAACTATGGGGTAACTTTTCAAATAATGAAAAAAATAGATGTAAACGGAGATAACGCTCACCCTATTTATAATTATTTGACAAAAGCTGCTCATGGCATATTAGGTAAAAATATCAAATGGAATTTCACCAAATTTCTCATCAGCAAAGACGGCGGACAGATCAAACGTTTTTCTCCAATGACCAAACCTGAAAAATTGGAAAAAGACATAGAACAAATGTTGAACCGCTAATTGAGAAGCGTCGGCTATTGTATATAAGAGAGAATACCTATAATAAGGTATTCTCTCTTTTGTTTTACTTCAAATTTTGGAAATCGGATTTGAGCAAACCTACAGGTGATTCTTTGGTGGTGTTGTAATATAATATTTTTCCGTCAGCACAATGTATAACGGCTTTCAGACAATAGTTTTGCATACCTATAATATGACAGAAGCAGGCATTGTCCTTTCTGTTGACGGCTTGTTCGATGGCATCATGCTCTACAATTTCAAAAGGGTAGGGATATAAGGTTTCGATTTGAGATATACTATACTCTTTTTTGACCAAATCTTCGGAGGTGAGTAGCAGTTTGCAATTTTTGATTTCATTTTTATTGTTATGCACTAAGTTTTTCAGGTGTTCTCCTTTGTCTTGTTCTGCCGGAGCGTTGTTGAGCAGATATTGCATTGCCCGCACTATTCCTCCCAATTTGTACCCATATTCTTCGCTGTCGCCGTCTTCGTCCAATAATGCCAGCGGAACGGACATCACATCAGTCATTTTGTTGATGTCTCCGCTTTTGTCGCCCAACACCAAGGTTAACAGATTGACATCTATTTTCTTCCCGAAAATAGTGTATTGTCCTGACACAACCATAAGAAAAGAGTTGTTGGGATTTTTGCACAAGCGTTCATATTGGTCCATGTCAATTATCTTGTAAGGGGTGATTGTCCAATATTGTTTGGAGTTTTGTTTCATTTGTACGTCAAATTCAGAACCCATACCTCCTTCAAGAACAATATAGGTTGTGGAGTTTTTCAGTTTGGCTATTGTTTGTTGAGAAGGAAAAGGAAATTTATAGTTTTGTGCCCCCAACTGACAACTAAAAGCCATAAACAAAGCGGATAGGCAAAGCGATTTCAAAAAATGTTTTTTCATGTGAGTAGAATTAAAAGTTCAAAATGCAAAATTAGCAAAAAATCAATTATATCTATTTGCGGAAAAAGTGGTACCTTTGCAAAAATAAAATAAGTTTACAATGAAAGCGAAACCATTTGTCAAATGGGTTGGAGGTAAAACTCAACTCATTGACCAACTTGAAGCACTGCTTCCTGCTGACTTTGACCAATGGGAGAATGTCACTTACATTGAACCGTTCGTCGGCGGAGGGGCTATGCTCTTCTATATGTTGCAGACACACTCCAATATTAAGTCAGCCATTATTAATGATATAAATGCTGACCTTACAACTTGTTATAACGTAGTGAGGGATAATCCTACTATGCTAATTAATTCGTTGAAGGAGATTCAAAAAGAGTATTATTCCTGTCGGGATTTGGAAGAGCGTAAAGAACTTTTTATGAGAATGCGAGACGAGTTCAATACAAAGAATTTGGATGAAATTCGCAATACAACTTTGTTTTTTTTCTTAAATCGTACTTGCTTCAATGGATTGTACAGGGTTAATAAATCAGGATTGTTCAACGTTCCGTTTGGAAAATATGAAACACCTACAATTTGCGACCCTGTAACAATTTATGCTGATAGTAAAATCTTACAGAATGTAGAGATTTTGACGGGCGACTATCAACAAACCTTAGATAAAGCAAAGGGAAACACTTTTTTTTATTTTGATCCACCATATCGTCCGTTGAGCAATACAAGTAGTTTTAATGATTATGCAAAAGAAGCTTTTAACGACCTTGCACAGCAACGTTTGAAAGAATTTTGCGATTGTGTGTCAGAAGCAGGATATAAATTTATGTTGAGCAATTCCGATTGCTTTAATACACCTTTAAAGGATACGTTTTTTGAAGATTTATATTATGCTTACCAAATAGACCGTGTTTGGGCGGCTCGTATGGTGAATGTAAACCCTAATAAACGAGGAAAACTACAAGAAATATTAGTACATAATTATTTGGAAACAAAAATAAAGCTAAATAAAGCCGTATGAAAAAGATAAAATGTGCCCATTGTGGAGGAACAAAATTTATTACCCAACCCAATAAATATGATGTTTACGAGGTTATTGATGGAGATTTGCAATATATAAACACAGAATCAATAGATGATATGGACATTTTTTATTGCCGTGAGTGTGGAGAAATTTTAAAAACTATATAACTATGGCATCTAGTACATCTTGGAAAAAGATTTTTGAGGACGTGGAAATGGATAAACATAATTTTGATGTTGCCCCCTTTGTTCTAACGGCTAAGCAAATAAAGGTTGCTTGTCAAGATTATAGAAATACAAGTGAAAAGGAAGTGCGGATTTTATGCAAACAAGATACTCGAGAATCTCGTCCGCAAGTATTTATAGATAACGGTTTATTTATTTTGCCAAAGAAGAACGGAGAATATTACATAGTTAAAGGAGAAGGCTATATTGATATTCCAGATATTACTGCACCCATTCAAGATTACGATAGCAAATTGGATTTTCATTTAGAAAGTTCAAAAGTCGGTGATTCAGAAATGCAATATCTTGATTTTGCTTATGCAAATTCTTTGATACGTACATTTATGGATGACCCGACTTTGGTGTTAACAATTCGTGGTCGCAAATATACACCTCCATTTTCGTTTAAAGTTGGACAACAAGAATTAAGTACAGAAAGTGTACAAACTGAGGTAGATGCTGGTTATGAGGGAAAAAATTCTATTGTTTTAATTGAAGCCAAAAATTCTAATGCTACAGATACGATAATTCGTCAACTCTATTTTCCATTTCGCCAATGGCAAGAAAATACGAAGAAGAAAGTATATACTCTTTTTTTTGAACGTAGATTTATAGAAGGAGAAACTATTTTCTATATATGGCAGTATGAGTTCACTGATCCAAATAATTATAATAGTATACATTTGGTAAAATCTGGTAGATTTAGAATTATTGAATAAATGTTGGATTTTACAACATATCCCGATTTCAGGCTTTTGCAAGGGGATTGCATGGAACGTTTGAAAGAAATAGAAAATAACTCTATCAATGCCATCTTTGCCGACCCTCCATATTTTCTATCAAATGGTGGAATAAGTGTACAGAATGGGCGGCAAGTATGTGTTGACAAAGGCGATTGGGATAAAGGCGGTACTCCCGAACATATTTACAATTTTAATCGCCGTTGGTTGGAACTTTGTCGTCCAAAACTGAAAGACAATGGAACTATTTGGATTTCAGGAACGTATCATAATATTTTTGTGGTTCAAAGGTGTTTGCAGGAGTGCGGTTACAAAATACTGAACATCATTACTTGGCAGAAAACTGATCCTCCACCAAACCTTTCTTGTCGTTACTTCAACTTTTCGACGGAACTGATTATTTGGGCACGTAAATCCCCCAAAATTCCTCATAAGTTCAACTATGACGTTATGAAAGAACTCAACGGAGGCAAACAAATGACTGATGTTTGGAAAATTTCATCCGTTGGAAAATGGGAAAAAACGTGTGGCAAGCATCCTACACAAAAACCGCTACGTTTGTTGTATAGAATTATACTAGCTTCCACCGATAAAGGTGATACGATTTTAGACCCGTTTGCTGGGAGCTGTACTACTGGTATTGCGGCAAATCTGTTAGGTCGAAAATTCATTGGGATAGAACAATCCAAAGATTTTTTGCAACTTGGCGTTCGCCGAATACAGGAAATATACAATTCATTGACAGCACAAGAAATGCTAAAAAAAATGTCGGAAAGTCCTGATGAAGTTATGGCTTTGGTGAATCACGCAAGTTCAGACAAACGTAAGTTAATGATAGAAAAAGGAATATGTTATATGAGGGCGGGTGAAAGTAAAGGTTCGTTGCAAGTAACACATGGATTTGAGAGAATGCGTTATGTTTTGCTTCATACAAATGGAGAAAATGCCCAATTATTTCATATAAAAAAGGGAAAAGAAGGGTCTTTTCAGATTTGGAATAAATCCTCCCTCGAAAACTGTGGATTTACACCAGAACATGCTGATTATTATATAGTAATTCATTTTGAAAATATACCAATTGAATTTGTCGGTCAATTAAATATCAAACAGAGAATAAATACATATAGACCAAAAATTTATCCTCTTTCCGATATTATTGGGATTAAATAATTTTTTGAAATCATCATTCTCAAAGTTGGAATAGGTTTTATCCTCGTTTTTTCAGAAAATTTTGTGTACCTTTGCAAAACCTAAAAAAATCATATAGAAATGTCAATTATTGCAAAAAATATAACGAAACTGTTCGGTGAACAAAAAGCTCTTGATAATGTGTCTTTTGAAATAAAGAAAGGTGAAGTTGTCGGTTTGTTGGGGCCCAACGGTGCCGGCAAATCCACTTTGATGAAGATTATCACCTGCTATCATCCGCAAACCAAGGGAACGATGTCCGTTTGCGGATATGATGTTTTGGAGAATTCATTGGAAATAACCAAAAGAATAGGCTATCTGCCTGAAAACAATCCCTTGTATTTGGATTTGTATGTACAGGAATATCTGGAATTTATCGCCGGTGTGCATCATGTGAGAAATAAGCGGCAAAGGATAGCGGATATGATTGCCCTAACGGGCTTAACTCCGGAAAAAAATAAAAAAATAGCCTCATTGTCAAAAGGATACAAACAGAGGGTAGGCTTGGCACAAGCCTTGATACACGATCCTGAAGTATTGATTCTGGATGAACCTACCTCAGGTTTGGACCCTAATCAGTTGGTGGAAATCAGAAATTTGATAAAAAATATCGGAAAAACAAAAACCATATTGATGTCCACGCATATCATGCAAGAAGTTGAAGCGGTTTGCAATAGGGCTATCATTATAGACAAAGGACAAATCAAAGCCGATGATTCTATGGCTAACCTATTGTCCAAAGCAAAAAATAACAATCTTGAAAGTTTGTTTCACCAACTGACTTCATATTAATTAATAATTGTATGGCTTTTGTTTATCCTAACGTTCTTTGGGGACTCTTTTTAGTGCTTGTTCCCATTGTTATTCATTTGTTTCAATTCAGACGTTATCGTATTCAATATTTTTCAAATACCGCTTTTTTAACGACATTAAAAAAACAGACGCACAGGCAGTCGCAAATCAAAAAATTGATTATTTTGTCTTTGCGTATTCTTGCTATTATTTGTTTGGTTGTTTCTTTTGCCAAACCTTATATTCCTAAAAAAAATACCAATACCCATTTCCGACAAAATATTGTTTGTATATATATTGACAATTCATTTTCAATGTCCAATGAAAGTCAAAACGGCAATTTGCTAAACGAAGCAAAAACGCAAGCCAAAGCCCTCGTTGATGCTTTTGGGGAAACGGATATGTTTATGTTGCTAACAAACGATATGGAAATCAAACATCAACGAACATTTGCCAAACAAGAAATAAAAAAGGAAATAGATGATATTGCTATAACCCCTGTATCGAAAACTTTGTCGGAAATTTATGCATATATGCGGCAAAATATGGGTTTTGATGGCCGGCATGGAAGTTTGTATCTTTTTTCCGATTTTCAGACAACAATGTCAGATTTTGGTCAGATAAAACAAGATTCACTCTTGGAGGCTGTTTTAGTGCCGCTTAAAACAAATAAAATCAATAATTTAAGTGTTGATTCTACATGGATATTATCCCCTAATTTAATAGCAGGGCAGAATATTGATATTTATTTTAGCGTTTCCAATCAGTCGGATAAAGATATGGAAAAAGTACCCGTAAAATTATTTCTGAACAATCAGCAAAAAGCTCTTACGAGTCTGGATATAAAGGCAAATACAAGTGTAACAGGTCGATTGAATGTTACACTTGATTCCAAACAATGGCAAACGGGTTCCATCAAAATAATGGATTATCCTATTAATTTTGATGACCAATTGTTTTTCTCCCTCAATGTTAAAGAAAAAATGAATGTTTTGCATTGTTATAACGGGAAGAACAATAAATATATAGAACAATTGTTTGCATACGACAGTGGTGTTGTTTTTTCAACAAACGATATTCGTTCAGTCAATTACCATGATTTTTCAAAGCAGCAACTATTGATAGTAGATGTTTCCAATGATATTTCCGATGGATTTGTCCATGAAATTGAACAATATGTGAACAATGGTGGAAATTTATTGCTTTTGCCTGTAAATGAAACTTATAACAATAAAATAAATCAATATTTGAATATAACAACCTTAGGCAAGTTAATCACTACTCCAACCAAATTTGACAAACTCAACGTGCATCATCTTTTGTTCGAGAATGTTTTTGAGGCTTATCCTGAAAATATAGATTTACCCAATGTTACAACTTATTTTGAATTGAACAAAAGTATCGGTAAAAACAAAGAAACGCTTATTGCTTTGGAAAATAATGCTGATTATCTAACTGTTGAACAATATGGCAATGGCTTTGTCTTTGTTTTGGCTTCTCCTTTGTCAGAAGAATATTCTGATTTTATGAAACATGCTATTTTTGTTCCGACAATTTATAATATGATGGTTGTTAGCAACAAAGAAATAAGTTTGTATTATACAATCGGCAAAGATGAGTTGATAACATTGAACAATACTGTTGTAAATGATGATGTTCTGGAATTGACCAATAACAAACAAACGTTTATTCCCGAAGTAGTTCGTTATAATAGGAATAAGATGCAATTAAAAGTACATGAAAATGTGAAACAAAGTGGAGTGTTTGTATTACACAACAAACGTGATACTTTAAATATGCTTGCTTTTAATTTCAATAGAAATGAATCGGTAATGCAATTCCTGTCGCAAAGAGATTTGTCTGAAAATATTGATAAATATAATTTTACTGCTTTTTCCCTGTTGAATATTCAACATAAAAATATACAACAAATTCAGAATCAAATAATGACAGACCAACACAAAAATCTATATTATTTATTTCTCATATTGGGACTTATTTTTTTGCTATTGGAAGGTATTTTGTTGCGTATTTTTGGCGGTCAAAAAGAGGTGAACCCAACAAAATAGTGCCAATGTTGCATGTTTGTTTAATGTCATTTGTTTGTTTTATAGTTAGATATGGATTTTTTTTATTTTTTTTCAAAAAAATAAAATTTGTATAAAAAAAAATGCTACCTTTGCATTGTATAAAAATAAACCTTTATACAGATTCCTCCTTAGCTCAGTTGGTTAGAGCATCTGACTGTTAATCAGAGGGTCGCTGGTTCAAGTCCAGCAGGGGGAGCAAAGCCGATGTAAAATCGGCTTTTTTTGTTTCTGTACAATGTAAAATAAAAAATAGAATGCAATGAAAAAAATTATTGGTATAGGTAATGCTTTGACAGATATTTTGATTCAAATTAAAGATGATACTTTTTTACAGGCACATCATTTGCCCAAAGGAAGTATGCAATTGATAGATTTGAATTCGGCACTACAATTGGAAAAAGAGATGAGTCATTTTTCCAAAACGTATGTATCGGGAGGGTCTGCTGCTAATACTTTGACAGGTTTGGCAAAAATGGGTATTTCCTCGGCTTTTGTCGGTATAGTCGGTCATGATGAAGTCGGTCGGAATTTTCAAGCCGATATGGAAAAAAACGGAGTGAACCCAATATTGTTCAAAGGAGAGGGATTGTCCGGCTTCTGCACTTCTTTTATTTCGGCAGATGGAGAGCGTACCATGGCTACTTATTTAGGCATAGCCGCTGCAATAACTGCTGAAGATATTACCGAAGATTTGTTCAAAGGTTATGATATTCTGCATATCGAAGGCTATTTGTTGCAAAATCATGATTTGATAAAAAAAGCGGTAGAAACTGCTAAAAGAATGGGTTTGGAGGTTTCATTGGATATGGCAAGTTATAATGTTGTGGAAGAAAATATTGATTTTCTGACAGATATAATAAAAAAACATGTGGATATTGTTTTTGCTAACGAGGAAGAATCATTTGCTTATACCCATAAAGAGCCACAAGAAGCATTGGCAGAATTTGCCCAACAATGTAAAATTGCCATAGTGAAAATCGGAGCCAAGGGTTCTTTGGTACAATGCGGAAAAGAAAGTTTTGCAGTTGATGTTTTCCCTGCTCAACGTATTGATACTACGGGTGCCGGCGATTTGTATGCTTCCGGATTTTTGGCAGGTTATGCCAAGGGATTTGATTTGCAAAAGTCTGCAAAAATGGGTTCTTTGGTGTCTTCCAGAATTGTAGAGGTAGTCGGTACCAAATTTTCAGAAATGCAATGGAATAATATTTTAACGCAAATACAATCATTCTAATATTGCGGAGGATTTAAAAATAAGAATTTCCAATTTTATAATATTGAAAAATGGTATCTTTGCACATATAATATTTTGAAGATGAATTGGTGTTTGCTAGTTGTTTTCAGTAATATAATTTGTCAAATAGGTGAAACTGCACAAAAAAATGCCATAAATCCAATGTTTGTTGTTATTGGGGGTATGCTTGGCATTTTAATTTTTATGTTGTTGTTTATGTTTTTGATAAAATTGGTCAATAAAATAGTACAAAAAAATAATAAAAAGATAGAGAGTGATGAAAATCAATAGTATGACTCCTAAAGAGGTGTATGAAAAATTGCAAAAACAGCAAATAGTGTTAGTTGATATAAGGGAAAAACAAGAAACTGATGATATTTGGATAGATATGCCTCATGTGGTTTATATGCCTTTTTCGTTGTTAAAAACAAATATCAACTCTTTGAACAAAGATAGTCATATCGTTTTATGTTGTGCTATTGGTTTGTTAAGCGTTGAAGCGGCTGAATTTTTGTTGCAAAATGGTTATCAATCGCTTGCTATTCTCGAAGGTGGAATTTTGGAGTGGAAAGCATCCCATTTGCCGATGAAGTCTGCTGTAGAAATGCAATGCAAATGTTCTTGTTGTTCATCACATAAAACTGAAGAATAAATGGAAAAATTACAAAAGATACAAGGTATTTTTGCTCAATTTTCAAGATTGAATATTTTAGTGGTGGGCGATGTGATGTTAGATGATTATGTAGTCGGTACTGCTTCCCGATTATCTCCTGAAGCGCCTGTTCCAGTGGTAGATGTCGAAAAACGATATGTTCGTTTGGGGGGGGCTGCCAATGTGGCTTTAAATCTAAAAGCCTTAGGTGCAACGCCCATATTGTGTAGTGTCATTGGACAAAATGAAAAAGATAAATTGTTTTTGCAAACCATGCAAGAAGCCGATTTGCCAACAAATGGGATTGTGCAAAGTCCAGATAGAAAAATAACTGTCAAACATAGAGTATTGGCCAATAATGTGCAATTATTGAGATTGGATGATGAACAACGCAATGCTTTGTCTGAACAAGACAGGCAAACTTTGATGGGTAAAATAGCTCAATTGGTGGATGAAAAACAAATTAATGCTATTCTTATTGAAGACTATGACAAAGGCGTAATTGATGCAATTTTTATTGATGAAATTGTAAAGGTTGCCAATGCAAAACATATTCCGATAACAGTTGACCCCAAAAAGAAGAATTTTCAACATTATCATCATGCAACCATATTTAAACCTAATTTCAAAGAATTGAAAGAGGGCTTGAATGTAGTGGATTTACAAATCAATGATAATGCATTTGTGTCTAAAATAGAGGATTTTATGCAACAAAAACAACATAAAATGCTTTTGCTGACATTGTCAGAAAATGGGGTGATGATTATTGAAAATACCAATAAGGGTTTGAAAATAGAACAAATACCTGCTCATAGAAGGCATATTGCAGATGTTTCGGGAGCAGGAGATACCGTCTTGAGCGTGGCAACGTTGTGTTTAACAGCACAAATATCCCCAAAAGAAGTGGCAGAATGGTCAAATCTGGCAGGTGGTATTGTTTGTGAATATGCCGGTGTGGTTGCTATTGACAAGGACAGATTTTACAAAGAACTTGTAAATTTATATAGCATATAAGCAATTTATTGTTTTTTCTTGCGTTAAAACAATAATGAAAAAACATACCTTGACTTTTTTGTTATTGTTAGTGTTTGCGATTGGGGGACTGGCTCAAACGCGAACTTATAATATGCCTCACTATGATGCCAAAAGATTTCATTTTGGATATTTGATAGGTTATAATTTTGCTAATTTTGCCATAAAACCGCAAACCAATTTGAATAATTACGATTCTCTTATGGAAATTGAAACTAGCGGTATGAGTGGTTTTGATATTGGAATTGTTGTTAATTTGCGACTTTGGGAATATTTGGATTTTCGCTTTGTTCCACATATTTCATTGATAGACAGAAAAGTGGATTATGCCATTGGGAATGGAAATATACAAGAAAATATTTGGGTGTCTAAAAATATAGAATCCGTTTATTTAAATTTACCTTTGGTATTTAAGTTGAAATCTTCGCGAATGAACAACTTCCGTTTTTATAGTGTTTTCGGGGCTCAATATGGGTTTGATATGGCCACTCGCTCGAAAAAAAGAAATCCGGTAAATGATATAATGTTAAAATTGAAGGCAAGTGATTTGCAGGTTATTGCAGGTGTAGGCACTGACTTTTATTTGGAAAGTTTTAAATTGGCCTTAGAGTTCAGAATGGTTTATGGGGTCATCAATATATTAAAGCCGGAAGATAATTTCTTCGCCAATAGTGTAGATAGATTGAGTACTAAAACTTTTCAATTTTCTATCTTGTTCGAATAAAGTTTAACTCATTCTGACATAAAATCGCACTACACGTTTGGCAGTAAAAATAGATTCCCATTTATCAGTTTGAAAATCAATGCAAAAACAGGCTCCTGTTTGCATGTAGTGTGAAAAATCAGGGATAAAAAATTGGGCTAAAATTGTAACTTGTGGGTTGTGTCCGACCAACATTAAAGAATCATCTTTATTGTCTTGAGAAATAATAATATCAATATAATCATCAGACGAACCAACATATAAACTTTCAACGTCTGTAATTTTAGTTTTGTTAAATTGTAGTTGGTCGGCAATAATTTCTGTTGTTTGTTTGGCTCTAAGTGCCGTACTTGTATATATATGATTGATTTGACAATGTTGTTCGGCCAAATATTTCCCTAATTTTTGAGTGCGTTCTATGCCTAAGGGCAACAATTCTCTTGCCCTGTCATCAAGATTGTCTTTGGTTTTTGCGTGCCGAACGATATATAGTGTTTTCATCAATTAATCCAACGGAAAAAATAAAATAATAGTATAATATGAAATAAAAATATTAATACCTACAAATATAAGGGCATACAAAATCGAATGAATGTGAGTTTGTTTGTACAAAATGCTTGCATCTCCGGCTTTGTTCCCGTTTTTCCAGGCTAAAACCAACAATCTTAATGCTGAAAGGTTGGATTCAATAAAAATAATACAAGCGTAAATATTGGATAATATATTCGTTAGAATTTCATTGTCAATGTAAATGGCCAAACAATTAAGGGCAATTAATGAAATTGTCCAGCAAACACCAAACAGATTGCGGATATATAATATTAAAAACAAAATACTTAATATTGTTAAGGCATATAACATATAGCGTTGATAATGATGAACATTAGCCCAAAAATATACAAATGATGTTGCTGAGGCAAATGGATAGCCGGCAAGGGCGATGAGTAGAGTTTTGAATTTTGGGGCGGAAATAATTGTTTCACCCGATGTATCACTAAATAAATTAACCCGTTTAATGGGACAACCCAATAAAAGACTTAGCAAAACATGTCCAAATTCGTGAATCATCGTTTCAATGAGTCTGACATATTTGCCGATAACAGGCAAAAAAATACCTATACCACAAACAATAAAGATAAAATAAAAGATAAGGGTTTCGTTTTGTAGTAGTTGGCTCATGCTATAAAAATATTGAAAATAGGATAAATGCTTGTAGCAAACCTGCAACAAAACCTACATATACTTGTGCAGGAGAGTGAGCGTTGATATATAATCGTGCCCAAGCAAGCACACCTGCTGTTACTATGGCACATGGAAATACAACAAAAATTCCAAGGTGATAATATACAAATATATATAATAAAAACCCCAAAGCAGTGCCATAGAAGTAAAGATGGGCACTCATTTTCCAAAATAAGTTTACAAAGGCTATTATTCCAAAACTCCAGATGAGCAATAGTAATAGAATGGTGATAAGGGGGAGTGTTTTGGGAATTAGGTAGGCTAAAACAAGCATCGGGAAAAAGAAACAAGAATAACCCACCAATCTATCTTCACGATGTGATAGTGTAATGGTTTGAATATATCCTTTTTTATAAACAAATGCTAAAAGTAAAATACTGATAATAAAATAGATAATTATATATATAATTATTTGGTTGCCAATATTTTGTAAAATATCATTGTTAAAAAAAGGGCTTAATAACCAGTATAAAATATAGATGAATATAAATATAGGATGTCCAATTATGGAAATAGTTTTGGCCAGTAAAGCCAAATATTTGTTTTTGTCGAACATAGATTGAGGCAAAAAAAAAGTGAATTGTAGTACTACAATTCACTTTTTTGATATGAAAAATTTATTTTTTTGCGTATTTAAAATTATTACCAATATAGTTAGCGGTATCGCCTAACATTTCTTCGATACGAAGCAATTGGTTATATTTGCAGATACGGTCGGTACGGCTTGCCGAACCTGTTTTGATAAGTCCGGTGTTAAGAGCAACAGCCAAGTCTGCAATAGTTGTGTCTTCAGTTTCGCCTGAACGGTGGCTCATCACTGCTGTATAACCGTTTCTGTAGGCTAAATTAACGGCTTCAATAGTTTCGGTTAACGTCCCTATTTGATTAACTTTAACTAAAATAGAATTGGCAACGCTTTTTGCAATACCTTCTTTTAATCTTGCTGAATTGGTAACAAATAGGTCGTCTCCTACCAATTGAATGTGAGAGCCAATTCTGTCTGTAAGCATTTTCCAGCCGTCCCAATCATCTTCGGCCATACCGTCTTCAATGGAAATGATTGGGTAGCGTTTTGTCCAATCTGCCCAAAAATCAACCATTTGAGAGGCAGTAAGTTTGTCTCCTGTAGATTTGTGCAAATGATAAACTTTTTCCTCTGGTAAATAATATTCTGAAGAAGCAGGGTCTAATGCAATACAAATTTCTTCTCCCGGTTTGCGACCAGCTTGTTCTATGGCTTGAAGTACTACTTCTATAGCCTCTTCATTTGATTTTAGGTTAGGTGCAAATCCTCCTTCATCACCGACATTGGTAGAATAACCTTTGTTTTTGAGGACATTTTTTAAGTTGTGGAAAACTTCAGCACCCCAACGTAAGGCTTCTGTAAAAGAAGAAGCACCTACAGGCATAATCATAAATTCTTGAAAATCTATAGAGTTATCGGCATGTGAACCACCGTTCAAAATGTTCATCATAGGAATAGGAAGCGTGTTGGCATTAACGCCACCAACATAACGATATAATTCTTGTCCTGTTTCTTGTGCGGCTGCTTTTGCACATGCCAAAGATACACCTAAAATAGCATTTGCCCCTAAATTGCCTTTATTATCTGTTCCATCTAGTTCTATCATGCGGCGGTCGATTGCTTCTTGCCAATCAACTGGATAGCCTTTAAGTTCTTCAGCAATAATTTTATTGACATTATTAACGGCTTTGAGTACCCCCTTGCCTAAAAATAATGATTTGTCACCATCTCTGAGTTCAACTGCTTCGTGTACTCCTGTAGATGCACCTGAGGGTACAGCAGCTCTGCCTATGGCTCCATTTTCGGTGTAAACATCAACTTCTACTGTTGGATTTCCTCTAGAATCCAAAATCTGTCTTGCACTTATGTGAACTATTCTACTCATTTCTGTTTATTTTTATTGTTAATTTTTTATTGAAATTGCAAATGTATAATATTTTTTTGAAAAAATATGAAAAGATAAGAAAAAAAGTGTTATCTTTGCAGCATTATTTTTAGTTAAACATTTTTTTAGTTAAACAAAAGAAAGAGGTATTTATTATGATTGTTGTTCCAATTAAGGAAGGTGAAAATGTAGAAAGAGCGTTGAAAAAATTAAAACGCAAATTTGAAAAAACAGGTGTGGTAAGAGAATTAAGAGCTCGTCAAAAATTTACCAAAAAATCTGTACTTCTCAGGGAACAAAAACGCAAAGCAATTTATGTTCAGCAATTGCGTTCAAAAGAAGAAGAATAAAATTTTTTTTCTTTATTCAAAAAAAAGTGTTATCTTTGAAAATTGAAAAAGGTAACACTTTTTTTATGGAATTATTAGACCGATTTAAGGGGTATTTAAAGTATGAGAAACGATATTCTCAAAATACAATAGAAGCGTATTGTGTTGATGTCATGGATTTTGTATGTTTTATGAACCCAACATTTACTGATACTTTGTCTTTGCTTCAACAAATAGACTTGATGAAGTCTGTAAAGACCCAATATATTCGATTGTGGATGGTGGATATGATGGATAAGCATATTTTGGCACGTACGGTGAATAGGAAACTTGCATCGTTAAGTACATTTTATCATTTTTTGCAACTAGAAAATTTGGTGGAGGCAAATCCTTTTAAATCAATAATAAAACCCAAACAAGTGGTGCCCTTGCCGTCTTTCTTCTCCGAAAAAGATATGGATTCGGTTTTAGATGAAGATTTTGAAAATACCTATGAAGGGGTAAGAGATAGAACTATTTTAGAGTTGCTTTATGCGACAGGAATGCGGGTGTCGGAACTGACCAATTTGAAAAATAAGGATGTTTCTATTTCTGAAAAAGTGGTAAAAGTATTGGGTAAGGGCAACAAAGAACGTTTAATACCGTTAACAGATGTTTTTATCCCTATATTAGAAGATTATATAGAAATGCGGAATCAATGTTTTGCAAACATAACAGCAAATGATTATTTGTTTTTAACTTCCCAAGGGCAACCCATATATCGTAAATTGGTTTATAGAATGGTGAATGAATATATGGGTAAAATTTCTGTTGTGAAAAAATGTAGTCCACATGTGATTAGACATACTTTTGCTACGCATTTGCTGAACAATGGAGCAGATATTAATGCGATAAAAACTTTGTTGGGGCATGCTTCGTTGGCGGCAACACAAGTATATACGCATACAACTATAGAACATTTAAAAGAAGAATATAAACATGCTCATCCAAGAGCAATAAAATAAATAAAGTTATGCAAGTAAATATTAAATCAGTACATTTCAAAGCCGATCAGGCTTTAGAGCAATTTATTTCTAAAAAATTGCAAAAAATTGGAGATTTTCACGATGATATTATCGGTGGTGATGTTACCTTAAAATTGGACAATACCGATAAACCTGAAAATAAGATAACGGAAATCCGTTTGAAGGTTAAAGGAAACGATTTGTTGGCTTCAAAACAATGCAAGACATTCGAAGAAGCAACCGATATGGCTGTTGATGCCTTGAAAAAACAGTTGGAAAAACTTAAGGATAAAAGATAAGTTCAACTTGTCAAGTCTTAAAAGAGTATCCCTTGGGGGTACTCTTTTATTTGCATTTTTTAGGAAAAAGAATTGTTGGTATTGTAAAATATGCTATCTTTGCAAAAGGTAGAAAATAGTAGTATATACAACAATCGCTTTGTTTGTTGTACAAATATAGAATATGGAAGATATTCAGTCGGTTAAACAACGATTTGGCATTATTGGAAATTCTCAAGGTATCAATCGGGCGATAGAGGTGGCCTTGCAGGTGGCAACAACCGATTTGTCCGTTTTGATAACAGGTGAAAGTGGAGTGGGAAAAGAAAATTTTCCTAAAATCATTCATCAATATAGTGCAAGAAAGCATGAAACATATATAGCCGTCAATTGTGGTGCTATTCCAGAAGGAACTATTGATTCTGAATTGTTCGGACATGAAAAAGGGGCTTTTACTGGTGCCATTGACAGCCGAAAAGGATATTTTGAACAAGCCGACAAGGGCACTATATTTTTAGACGAAGTGGCTGAATTGCCTTTGGCTACACAAGCGAGATTGTTGCGAGTGTTAGAAAGTGGAGAATTTATACGCGTGGGGTCTTCAAAGGTTCAAAAGACAAACGTTAGAGTGGTAGCAGCAACTAATGTAAAACTTTTGGAAGCCATATCAATGGGGCGGTTTCGTGAAGACTTGTATTATAGATTGAATACCGTACCCATCAATATCCCACCATTGAGAGATAGACAAGAGGATATTCTATTGTTGTTCAAGAAATTTTCTTTGGATTTTTCTGATAAATATAGAATGCCTTCGGTTGTGTTGAATGCAGAGGCAGAGCAAATGCTTTTGCATTATACATTTCCTGGCAATGTTCGTCAATTGAAAAATATTGTAGAGCAAATGTCTATTATTGAGCAAGATAGAACCATTACTATAGACGTGCTTCATAAATATTTGCCCCAACCTTCACAAGCGGCCATTCAATTGTATAGAGGTGGAGGCTCAATTGCTCCTCAAAACAATACTGCCGATATGGGATTTGAACGAGAGTTGATATTCAAGTTCTTGGCGGAGATGCAGAAGGATATTAGTGATTTGAAATCTCAAATGGCAAAATTATCTACATATGAACGGAATATAAATGTTACAGAGCCAAAATCTTTCTTGATAGATGATATACATTCAAATTCCAACATAGTGTACACTACTCCTCAAACAGAAGAACATTCTGATATAGAAATCACAGATTATGTTGATAGTCAGGATTTTGAATCTGTTACACCCAAAGACAATCTTTCACTTTTGGTTAAAGAAAAAGAATTGATAGAGAAGGCTTTGGTAAAAAATAAAGGGCGAAGAAAACAAACCGCTTTGGATTTAGGTATTTCAGAAAGAACCTTGTATCGTAAATTAAAAGAATTTGGTCTGGATAAAAAATAAGGCATGAGAAATTGTTTTGTTATTATTTGTTGCCTATTGTGTTTGACAAGTTGCACAATTAAGTATTCTACAGTTGGAGTGAATATACCTGCCGAAGCCAAAACTGTGGTTATTAAGCAATTTCAAAATAATGCAGCATTGGTAAATTTGAAGTTAGCCAATGAATTGACTACACAATTGAAAGATAAGTTTCAAAGTTCCACAAAATTAGCGATTGTCAATTCGCGGGGCGATTTGTCTTTTGATGGGGAAATTACAAATTATAGTGTAACATCTGCCGCCGTTGGTACGGATATGGCAACAATGAATAGACTGACTATTACAGTCAGAGTATCTTATGAGAATCGGTTTGATGAAGAAAAATCTACCGAAAAAACTTTTTCTCGATATGTTGATTTTGATAGTGGCTTGAATCTTTCTGCCGTAGAAGACCAATTGGTTGTAGAATTGTGTGAAGCCCTGGTTGATGATATTTTTGCGGCGACAGTAGGAGATTGGTAAGATGATAAGTATTAAACAGATAGAAAATTTTTTAATAGATCCTCAGGCAACTCAACATTTTGATTTGGAAAATGAAATAAAAGATTTTCCTTATTGTATGTTATTCCATTATATTGATTGTAAGGTAAATAATAAGAAAAACATATTTCATTTGGCCTTATTGATGCCATCACGAAAACGTTTGTATGATTTGTTGGTTGAAAAAGAAAATCATATAGTTGAACCTAAAAAGAAGTTGCCTGTTCAAGAGGAATTTGTACAAGAAAAAATTATGGCTGCAACAACGGAAGAATGTGATGAAAAACAAGTTGTTGAAGAACCCTTTGCAGTTAAAGTCCAAACTACTACTCAAATAACAACAGAAGATGATTCTCCCATGGCAATTTTGCAACGCAGACTTGCGGAATTGGCTCAAGACAACTCAGCGGCAGCAAGTTCAGGGCAAATTGCCCACAATACGATTGATGAAACTCAAACGGAAGTAGAGGAGGTGGCTGAATTTTCTTCTACATCAACAACATCTGTTGATGAATTGATAGAAAAATTTAATACAATGCCTTCAAAACGATCCTATTTTTCTGAGGATTTAGACGATGATTTTTCCTTAAAAGACCTTGCCAAAAGCAGTCTGATGGAAAGAACTAATATTGTAAGTGAAACATTAGCAGAACTATACGTTTCGCAAAACCTTTTTGATAAAGCCTTGAAAATTTATGAGGCATTAGTAGCAAAATATCCGGAAAAAAATGCTATCTTTGCAGACCGAATACAAGAATTAAAAACATTGAAAGACAAAAATAAATAAAAAGATATGTTATATACAATTATTATTATTTTAATTATTATTGCCGCAATTTTATTAGGCATAGTTGTTTTGGCTCAAAATGCAAAAGGTGGTGGAGTTACTTCAACATTTTCCGCATCAAATCAAATTATGGGTGTAAGAAAGACAACCGATTTTATGGAAAAAGCAACATGGACATTAGCAATTATTATTGTTGTGTTGAGTTTTGCTTCAAGTATTATTTCTGGTTCTATAAATAGAAAATCTGCAACACAAGAAGTTGGCAGTAAAGCAACTCAGGCTGTTTCTGAAGTGCCAGCAGCACCTATTATTCCTGCCGCAGCACCTGTTACAACAGCTGAACCTGTTGAAAGTGAACCTTTGTCAAATGTAGATGAGTAAGAAATTTTATGTTAATTATAAAATAGCACAATATTTTGTGCTATTTTTTTTTGTTCATATTTCTTTATTCGGTAAGATATTCTACAAAAAATATGCATTCAGTAGGATATACAAAAATATATTGAAAATAATTCCGAATATTTTTTGTTTTGAAGTAAAAAAAGCCACCAAATTTGGTGGCTTTACTTTAGCATTATTAAATAAAAGCTGCGTTTTGAAAGATACTACAGATAACCTACTTCACGGAATGAAAACGTCACAGGAAACATATATTCACGATTCGAAATATAAAATTTCATCCCATGAGTGTATGTCGTCAGAAGTAGATATTTACTATCTCCCACATACTCAAGCGGTACATGACTATAACTCAGGAGATCTGGATCAACAATATAATCCGTAGTTGGACGATTATAAGGTAAAACAATCCGTTTATTTTCATCGTTGTAGATTGCAACTTCATAATGACATTTGCAATCAATACAAATACCTGCACTGAGTAGTTTTAACTGAAGAGATAAAACCGAATCAATTACCGTAAAATTGCCCTCCTGACGCCGACTGCATTCGCTATATACATAACCTCCAACAATAGGATGCAATTTCAGAGTGTCGAAAGATGTATCAACAGCATTCCAGTATAGCTTGAGCTGATAAGAAACCGTCTCACCGTCAACATCAACATACGAATTGTATAACAACTGCATAGCAGTGGTATCGCCGTTTTCGTTGGTGGTGCAGATAGTTTCAGGTTCAGGCATTCCACCGACATAGTTTGGGTCGTCCGGAGTAATTACCACGTTTCCTTGCTGGTCGCTTGGATTTTGATTTACCGGTTCAATAGGCTCTTTCTTGCAAGAAGCAAGCACCATCGTTGCCGTTGCGGCAAGGATAGCATAGAAAAATAACTTTTTCATTATTATTTAATATTTTAATTTATATTTTACATTGTATTATTCGTGCCGGCATTTGGAAAAATTTGTACATAAAAAAAGCGTGGCACTTTTTCGCTTTCATCAGATTTCTTGAGGTCTTCGACTTACCTGATATTCCCAACTACAACGAACAAAGCCCACGCCTGTTTGGCGGGAGCGTCGCTGCTTTACTCCGGGAATATCATACTTGAAAGTGTCGAAGTTTCAAGAAATCCAGTGTTAAGCGACTTCGCTTTTTCCTATTTTATAATGAACAAACTAAATTTGTTTTCTCTTTCTTTTTTATTACCTGATTTTCGTTAATATTCCATTTAATTATAGGCAAATTTCGCATGGGAAAGTTGCGATGCAAAAATACAACTTTTTCCTGAAATTTTATAACATTCCAACTTGAATATATAAAATCCTTATTTCTATTATTGTATGGATTTTTTATGGTCTTATTTTGAGAATAGTTTGTCCCAAAATGAATTCCAATAGGAACAAACCCATGGCTATGAACAAGAATGGGAAAAACTCATCGGTTTTATTGATAAATTGTGTTTCGGAAATCCGACTTTTTTCCATTTTGTCAATTTCATCGTACACTTGTTTTAGTTTTTCTTTGTTTTGTGCTCTAAAATATTTACCATTGGTTGTTTGGGCGATATTGGCAAGCAATTGTTCATCAATTTCGGTTTTTGCATAGAAAGTTCCGTAAGGAGAAGCATAAGGAGCTTCTCCAATACTTCCACAGCCGATAGTATAAACACGCATTCCAAATTCCTTGGCCAAATCAGCAGCCGAAAGAGGGTCTATGTACCCGCTATTGTTCACCCCATCGGATAACAGAATAATCACCTTGCTTTTTGCGGTGCTTTCTCTCAATCGATTGATAGCCGTTCCCAACCCGTCTCCAATAGCCGTTCCGTCTTCTATTTGTCCGTTTGCACTGGTTGCCAATGCATTTAATAAAGTGTTGTGGTCAGTTGTTAAGGGGCATTTTGTATAGGCTTCTCCACTATACAATACCAAGCCGATGCGGTCTGTTGGTCGGTTTTCAATAAAAGATTTGATAACTTGTTTGCAAGCCTCCAGTCTGTTGGGACGGAAATCCATAGCCATCATACTGCCTGAAACATCTAAAGCCATCACAATATCAATGCCTTCAATGTCAATTTCTTTGTGAGACAAAGCACTTTGAGGGCGAGCCAAGGCTATAATCATCAAACATATTGCCAATATACGACAGACAAAAGGAATGTGAAACCACCATGTGGTTTGTTTCTGACTGGTAAATGGAATGGCAGTAGAAACGACAAAAGAAGCATTATCTTTTTTCCTTTTCCAAATATACCATACAATCAGTATGGGTATAATGGAAAATAGCCAAAATAAATTTGGATGGACAAACTCTAAATTTTGTATATAATTGATAATGTGCATTTTTTTTTTATTTGTTATTTGTTGCAGATACTAATTCTTTTGTGGTTTCAATAAAATTGACTATATCTTTGTATATAGCTGCATTTTCATCGGGGAGAGGATTGTATTTTGCAAATTTTGCCAAATCACACGATTGTAAATTGTTGATTATATTTTTGATAATATGATTGTCTATGCTGATATTTTTTAGTGATACTTCAATTTCATCGTTAACCATTTCCATGGCTGAAATATCCCACCTGTTATACATATAGGTCCGACAGATTTCGCTTAATTGAGTATAATATTCTTTTACATGTCCATTTTGCCATAAGCGTTTTTGTTGCAGTTGTTCCAAATCGCGTAAGGCTATTATGTGGGCAGGTTCTGTAGGTTTGGGTTTTGCCGTTGAGGATTCAGGTTTTCTTTTCTGTTTGGATAATTTATAAATGGCAAATACCAAAAGTGCAATAATAATTAACCCAATAAAAATCCACATGATAATGGTTAGAATTTCTTTTAATGTAATAGGTTCAGCCAAAGGTGCTTTTATGTCTTTGATTGCTGCGGCAGTGTCGACAGATAGAGTATTGATAGTGAGAGATAAAGTGTTGGTATTGCCCAATAGGTTGGAGTCTTGGTCGTAGATAGCAAACGGTTCAATAGTATGTTCTCCCTCATTAAATGAGGTGATATGAAGAATTTGTTTCCATGCAATTTGCCCATTGTTATGAGTTGTATCAATCTGTTTGTCAATAATTTCCAAACCATCTATGCAAGTGTCACATATCAAAGGAAACAATACCTTTGAGTTTTGGTCGGTTGCCACAGTAAAAGTTAAGTTCATTTGGTCGCCAATTAACATGGCATTGCTGTCTAAATGGGCAGAGACTTGTGCCTTGGTGATACCGTTTATTAAAAAGACAGTAATAAAAATTCCAATTATTTTTTTCATATTAAGAGCGTTTTTTGAAAAATTCTTTTAGTTTTGGCACATAATCTTCGTCTGTACACAAACGAATAATATCAGTATTTGTTTGTCTGAAAATATCATTTAAAGCGTGTTCGTTGTCGTTCCACCACATTTGGCTATTTTTTTGCAAATGTTTGTCTGATGTGTTGATGAGGTGAATGTTTCCGCTTTCAGCATCTTTTATTTGTAAAAAACCGATATTGGGTAAGAAATACTCACCTTTATCTCTGACTTGCAAGGCGGTAATGTCATGTTTGTTACCTGCAATCCGCAAGGCTTGTTTGAAATCGGTATTGATGAAATCGGAAATGATAAAAGTAGTACATTTTTTCTTGATCGCATTAGTTAAATATTGCAAAGCCAAACTTATGTTTGTTGTTTTAGATTGAGGTTTGAAATTTAACAATTCGCTAATAATCATTAAAATATGTGATTTCCCTTTTTGGGGTGGGATAAATTTTTCTACTTTGTCACTAAAAAATATTACACCCACTTTGTCATTGTTGGTAATTGCGGAAAAAGAAAGTACCGCTGCCAATTCGGCAATTAAATCTTGTTTGAATTGGCTTTGTGTTCCAAACAGGGTGGAAGAACTTATGTCTATGAGCAACATAACGGTAAGTTCGCGTTCTTCTTCAAATACTTTTACGTAGGGTTGTTTAAATCGGGCAGTAACATTCCAATCGATAAATCGCACATCATCACCATAGGTGTATGCCCGTACTTCGCTAAAAGCCATACCCCTCCCTTTGAACGCACTATGATATTGACCTGCAAATATTTGTTGAGATAAACTTCGCGTTTTTATCTCAATTTTACGGATTTTTTTTAATAATTCGGTTGTGTTCACGATATAAATTTAATAGCTAATTAAATTTCTTTTAATGTTACAAGAAAAATTTATATAATAGATTAGCTTATTTCCTCTGCTAATAATTTTTTTGTTTTTTATTAGACCATTTCATTTTGTTCTTCATCAAGAAAGATATGATATGTTCATTAAATATTTTGTGCTTCATCAGAAATAGATATGCTTTATTTTCATTAAATAACATTTTGTTTAATGCCCTTGGTGAAACATAAACAACATCATCTTCAGATTCAAGCTATCAAGGCACGGTAATTCAGCCATTAAAACATATTTTATCTTCCATAATTTTATAAAAAAATACTATGGAACTTCTACCGTGTTAAGAATTTCGTTGATAATATCATCTGTTGTAATGTTTTCAGCTTCAGCCTCGTAAGTTAAGCCAATACGATGTCGCATAACCGATGGGCAAACGGCACGCACGTCTTCAGGAATAACATAGCCACGACGTTTGATAAACGCACACGCTTTTGCTGCCAATGCCAAATTGATAGAGGCACGTGGAGAGCCGCCAAAACTAATAAGCGGAGCAAATTTTTCCAAATGATATTCTTGAGGATAACGGGAAGAGAAAACAATGTCAGTGATATAGTTTTCTATCTTTTCGTCAACATAAACTTCTCGCACGACAGACCTTGCTTTGATTATATCATCGCAATTGATAACAGCATGAGTTTCTATATGTTGGTTGTTGATTTGTTGTCTTAATATTGTTTTTTCTTCTTCTTTGGAAGGATAGTTTATCACCACCTTGAGCATAAATCTGTCCAATTGTGCTTCCGGGAGGGGATATGTACCTTCTTGTTCTATTGGATTTTGTGTAGCCATTACTAAAAACGGTTCTTCCAATTTAAAGGTTTGTTCCCCTATGGTTACCTGTCGTTCTTGCATGGCTTCCAACAAAGCACTTTGCACTTTTGCAGGAGCACGGTTTATTTCATCGGCTAAAATAAAATTGGCGAATATAGGACCTTGTTTAACCATAAATTCTTCATTTCGCTGACTATAAATCAATGTGCCGATAAGGTCGGCAGGCAAAAGGTCTGGTGTAAATTGTATTCTACTGAATTTTGCATTGATGGCATTAGATAAAGATTTGATAGCCAAAGTTTTTGCCAAACCCGGAACTCCTTCTAATAGAATATGTCCATTGGAAAGCAAGCCGATAAGCAAATGGTCTATCATGTGTCTTTGACCAACAATAACCTTTCCCATTTCCATATTGAGCAAATCAACGAAAGAACTTTCCTGATTGATACGCTCATTTAATGCTTTAATATCTATAACTTCTGACATAAGTATTATAATAATATAACGTTTGTAAAGAAAACGTTCTTTTTTGAAAAATATTACAAGATTCTTCCAAAATCAGGATTTTTTTTCGTGTTTTTATCAATATATTTAGGTAAAATCTCCATTCACTTTTTATGAAATATATTATAATTGTTTGAAATAGATGTTATTTAAATGTTTTTTGAAAAAAAATTAATACATAATTATTTTTTTTGTATCTTTGCACCAACTTATATCGCGGAGTAGAGCAGTGGTAGCTCGTCGGGCTCATAACCCGGAGGTCGCAGGTTCGAGTCCTGCCTCCGCAACTTTTTCAGCCTTACTTGTGTAAGGCTTTTATTTTCTAAAACAATGTGGTACGCTATAGGTGCATATTTTAAATATATACTAAAACGAAAACGGACAGCCCATTCTGTGTTTGTGTATAAGTTTATAACACAAGTTTTACAGAATAAGGATACCAATACCGTATGGACAGAAATAGAAGAACGAAGAAATTATTTGTCTCATAATCAAAAAACGATATGTGTGCTGGATTTGGGGGCAAAAGGACAATGTCAGAATCGTGTTTCTATTAGAAAAATTGCTTCTATTGTTAAAACATCTTCAAAATCAGCAAAAATATATAGGTTTTTATGTAGAATAGTACAATTTTACAATTTAGAAAATATTGTGGAATTCGGTACCTCTTTCGGATTAAGCACTGCTTATATTGCCACTGCAAATGCAACATCAAAAGTTTTTACAGTTGAAGGTTGCCCGGAAATATCAAAAATTGCTTCAGAAACATTTAAAGAACTGAAACTAAATAATATAGAACAAATAAACGTGGATTTTGATTATGCCATCAAACATTTTGCCGATAAGTTTCAAAATCTGGATTTCTTTTTTGTTGATGGCAATCATGACTATGCTCCAACGATAAACTATTTTAATTTTGCCAAACAATATGCCAAAGAAAACACTGTTTTTGTCTTTGATGATATTTATTGGTCAAAATCAATGACCAAAGCATGGCAAACCATAAAAGCCGACCCACAAGTAAGTATCACAATAGACCTTTATTATATAGGTATTGTATTTTTTAGAAAAGGTATTGTAAAACAGGATTTTATATTAAAGATATGAGTACTGTTTTTTGTAAATAGCAGTATAGAAAAAAAGCCTGAGCAGCGCTCAGGCTTTTTGATTTTATTTGTGAACTTTTTTGATAAATTCTTCCACTTCAGGTGTTCCGCCTTGATAAACGAGATAACCATTGTAAGGTTCTCTTGGGGTAATTTCAGAATTAATAGGAGTCAGCATCAATTTTTTCACTTCTTCTCTATCATGTGTTAATCCCAAAGCCCAACCTAATTTTATATAGGCGGATTCAGCCAACATGTTCGAAGCAGGAATAATACCACGAGCCATAAGGTCTCGACCTGTATCGTAGACAAACATGTGAGTATATCCCCAAATGGTTTGTACACTCATATATTGGTGAATGCCTGCTTCTGTTGCTTTTTGAATAACGTCAAACATACCTTTGTTTACGTGTCCCAAACCTGTTCCGTTCCATACAATACCTTTGTAACCTCTTTCAATAAGAGATTCTACAACATCGGGTTTCATACCGGGATAGTAGTACAAAATAGCAACTCTGTCATCAAAAGTTGGAACCAAACGCATGGTATTGTGGTCGTTTCTTGCAATGCTTGCTTTGTAGTCTTCCAAATTGGTAATGAGTTCAACTTTTCTTTCTCCATGTTTTCTACGGTGATTGTATTCTTCTTTGATAGGGCATACACCATCTTTTCTGTTCACGGTAGCCACAGGAGTATCACCGATGGTACGGAAAGTGGAACGATAGGACGAGTGCATTTTTCTAACGCGAGTACCTCTATGTAAGAAACCGTATTCATCGGAAGTCGGTCCGAACATACATACCAAAACTTCAGCAATGTCCCCATGACCTGCTGCAGTCATGGCGTGCATTAGGTTTAGTGCAGCATCAGAACTTGGACGGTCTGACGAACGTTGTGAACCTACTAAAATTACAGGCATCGGCAAATTTTGGCACATATAAGTTAAAGCGGTGGCAGTGTGTGCCAACGTATCGGTACCGTGCCCAATAACTATGCCGTCAATACCATTTTTGGCTTCTTCACCGATTTTGTTTGCCAAAGCAATATATTCTTTGGGGGACATATTCTCAGAAAATACAGCAAAAATCTTTTCTGTATCCAAATTGCATATATCTGCCAATTCCGGAACTGCTCCATACAATTCACCAGGAGAAAAAGCGGGAATAACAGCCCCTGTTCTATAGTCCAAACGGGAAGCAATTGTTCCGCCTGTCCCTAAAAGTTTTACATGAGGAAAACCTTTGGTGTACGGAAATTCTTTTTCAGGAATTTGGAATTTAGGTTGCGGTACAGCATGACTTTTTATGTCTGTAATTGTATCAACATCAATACCAATATTATAACCCGTTACAACTTTTACAACAATATGCTTGGAGTCTGTATTCTCAGCACGAGGCAATATTTTTCCGGAAAAATGACCTCTTGTAGTGTCTATTTCTGCATTATCCCAAACGTGAGCATTATATTTTTTTAGAGTTTCTAATGCTTCTTTTTTATATCCTTGAAAATTTTCTTCGCTCATAACCTCTCTTTTTTTTAGTGTTTGCTAATTTCTTGAGACAATTCGTTTAAACAAATATTACCAAGACTTATATTGCGTAAGCGTCCCATAATGCTATTGATTTTGTCTGTTGGGGTGGTGTCTTTGCGTGCAGGGCTGAATGCTTGTTGCAAACTTGGTATTTGTTTAACAACTTCCTCTTTGTTTATACGTTTGAAATTCAATGCTTTTAGTATACTTTCAAAATCATTGTCAGGTTGTTCAAACATTATTTTAAGCATATTGTATGCAATTGATTTGTCTATATTTTGTGCTTTCAGATAAGCAAACAAATCATAGATTTTATTGACATCAAAAGGAATATTTTTGTATTGTCCGTGCAAATATTTAAGTTTTTGTCCAAAGAAAACACCTATATATTTAGGACACATATCCAATTCTGTTGTTATTTTTTTGATGAGAGGATAATAGTTGTGTGTAAATATATAATTATAGGTATCGGTTGGAATATGCCATTCAACCATTTGTTTGTAGCGGTCAGCAACGGCTTCTGGAATATTTTTGCGTAATTGTTCTATATAATCATTTTCCAATGGAATAGGAGCAGAGTCGGTATCAGGGTACATTCTGTCTGCACCGGGAAGAACACGTTCAAAAATGGTAGTGCCGTCAGGCATAGACTTACGGGTTTCTTTCGGTACGCCGTCAAAAGCCATTTTTGCACGTTCTTCTATTACTTCCAATGCTGTTGGTACATCGGCTTCTGGTGCCCAGAATAATATTTGGGCATCGTTTTCACTTGCATTGAGCAAATGTTGTATTTTGTCGAAAATATGTGAACTGACAACATCGTCAAGGTCTTCATTGGTTGCCATATTCGGTTTTTCCAGACAAGCAATTACTTTCAAGCGACCTGCAAATTCATCGTAGAATGGTCTGCCCGGTTGGGTAAAATGCGACAACATGCCGGCAAAATGTGGCAGATTGACTGCATATAATTTTTCTCCGCGTTTGATAGCCTCAACAATAGGGGTGTAGTAGAAGTTAAAATCTTTTGGATTTAATTCTATGGCTTTGCATGTCCAAGTGTTTTTGTCTGTTCTTTTGTTCAATTGGTCTTTGATAGCCAACAAAGCCCATTGTCTAAAGCATTCTACGTGAGACAATTCAGGTATCCATTTGGTGTGAGCCACACCTTTTATTTCTATTCTTGTACCGCCTGTGCAACTAACATTTACATCTTCACGACCTGCCCCTATACCTGTTCTTACTCTGCCTGTGCTACGGTTGAGAAAACGAATGTAATCGCAGGCTTCTTTCAATTCGTCAGGATTGACCATTTCAGGGTAGGTTACCGTTTCTATCAATGGCATACCCAAACGGTCGGTACGATAAACACGTGTGTGTCCAATATCTGACACTTCACGGCAAGCGTCTTCTTCTATACTGAGTTGTATAAGTCTGACTTTTTTGTTTTTCAATGGTATTTCACCTTCTATACCTAAAATTGCAGTACGTTGAAAACCTGCTGGAATAGAACCATCTAAATATTGTTTACGAGTAATGTGTACTTCACCGACAATATTTAATTTTGATGCCAAAGCCACTTCCAAAGCATATTGCAATGCTTGTGGGTTGATAGGAAATGGAGGTGTATCATCAACATCGTAAGTACAAGCGGTTTTGTTGGCAATACGATAGATGATGTTTTTCTTTGTTTTGAATTCCATTAATGCAGTGCCGTCATATTCGCCCATTTCTGAAAGGGTCGGACGCATGTGTCTGAATAATTCTGCATCATATTGTTCTGGTTTTTGAAAAACACCGGCAGAACATCTGCAAAACAACTTGTGGTCAGTCTTCAATTGTTGGTGAACTTCCAAGCCCGATGTAAAACCTATACGGTCATAATCGCTTTGCTGGGCTTCTTTACGAGATACATAGCCAATTGCCTTTTGGCTGGATTCGTAATTCTCTTGAGGATTAATTTTATTCACAATATTTACTATTAGTTTGTTAATCAATAATTTAAAAAGTTGAAGATTTTCAACATTTTGACTGCCAAAAGTACAAAATTCTTTGATATAAGAATGAAAAAAATGTGAAAATCTGAAAAAAATAATTGGAAAATATAAAAAATATAAACTTAATCAACAAGTTACATTTTTTATTATCTTTGCAATTTAAAATTTATGAATTTATGGCGGAAAATATAAAAGAACAAAAAATAGCATTAAGGCGTTTGATACGACAAAGAAAAAAAATGTTTAGTCAAGAACAATTGCAGCAAAAATCTCAAAAAATATGCGAAAAATTACACCAATTGCTTGACAATATCAATTATAAACATATTATGCTTTATTATCCCTTGCCTGATGAGGTTGATGTAAGACCATTGTTTGATAGGATACAAGCAAACAAATGTTTGATATTGCCAACGGTGCTTGGCGATGACATTGTACCTGTATCTTTTACCAAAGATTCTACTTTTAAGGAAGGGGCTTTTCATATATTGGAACCGCAAAATGACAGCTATAGCGGTCCTATTGATGTAATATTGGTGCCCGGTATGGCTTTTGATAATAAAGGAAACCGATTAGGGCGGGGCAAAGGTTATTACGACCGGTTTCTGCAACAACATTTACAAACACCATCCATTGGCGTTTGTTTTGATTTTCAATTGCTTGATGTTGTTCCGTCGGAGGATTTCGACAAAAAAGTGGATTGTGTTATATATTAAGATGTTGTTGGCTTAAAAAATCAAGGGCTTGTTGTTTGTCTTTCTCTATTTGGGATTGTAGGGCTTGAAGATTGGCAAACTTTTGTTCTGCTCTCAAAAAATACAGAGGTTCAACGGTCAATTGTTGATTGTATATATCATGATTGAAGTTTAGAATGTGTATTTCTATACTTCTTTCGCTTCTGCGTGTTGTAGGGCGGGTGCCGATATTCATTATGCCATAATATGTTTGTTTAAGGTATTGAACTGCAACTATATATACTCCGTTTTGAGGTATTTCTCCTTGCTGTAAAGACAAATTTGCAGTGGGAAAGTGTAGTTGTCTGCCCAAACCCAAGCCATGTATGACATTGCCTGAAAATTTTTCAAATTCCATTCCAATTAATATATAAATGTATAACAGATTTGCAAAAGTACAAAATAATTGAAAGGAAACAGAAGATGTCCGTATCTTTTTTTATAGCGATTGGACTTTTGTGTATTTGATTTTTGTGTGAAATATGTTTGGCTATTTATAATAACAATCATTTTTATAGCAAAAAAATGTGGTGAGCCACAAAAAAATGCTATGAATTGTTGCTTGAATCTATATTTTGCACAAAATATGAGAATTTGAATTTTTTCATAAAAAAAGTGTTATCTTTGCAAATTATTAATGTAAACAAACAATAAAGATGAAACGTTTTTATCTATTTTCAGTTGTAGCAAGTCTATTGGTCTTTACG
>CAJOFD010000016.1 GCA_905233585.1 uncultured Bacteroidales bacterium | reverse complement strand
ACCTTTAAAATTGATAACCCCTTTGGTATTATAAATAGCACCTCCAGAGGAAGAACTATAATTATTATTCAGCGTTACCTCCTTTTCAAAATTAATGACACTTCCATAATTATAAATACCACCGCCTGAACCATTATAATTAGAATTATTATTGATGGTTGTTGCTCCCTCAAAATTTATAGTACCAGCAGATAAATTTGTAATACCTGCCCCTTCCTTTGTTGAGGCTTTTTCCACAAAATTATCTGAAATATTAGTCTCACCCTTACAAGTAATGGTCCCTCCTGAATTATATAGACCAGCAGCCTGTGCAAATGCTTTACTTGTATAATTGCCAACAATAATAGTATTGCCGTACACCGTTATATTTCCCGTATTTTCAATTCCACCACGACCATATGAACCACTTGAGGTATCATAACTAACATTTAGGTCTGCTGGATGTGCTGCATCTATGCCGACTATAATTGTACCACTTGCTGTATTTGTAATGCCCCCACCGTCTGTTGTAGCACAATTATAGTCTATGGTTGCTCCTTGTTGAAAATATATCGTACCACTATTCCAAAGTCCTGCTCCATAAGGGGCTTTGTTGTGATGAATACGTATAGGACTGGTACACGTAATAGTACCAGCTTCGTTTTTGATACCTGCACCTAATCTTGCCGTACTATATGCTATTGTTGTATTTCCGTTACAAGTCAACGTTCCTTTATTGTATATGGCGCCTCCGTCATTATTAACCAAAGGACCTATCGCACTGGTAATAGTAACATCATTCAATGTGGCTGTTCCTTTAGCGTAAACATATAAACCTACCCCCGGACCGTTTCCCTTACAGTTTTTGACAATACATTTGTTCATGATAAGACTACTTGCAATTGAAGCTGTACCTACCGCAATTAATGGAGCGGTTGCTTTATAATTTGCAGAATCGCCTTCAAAAACAATATCAGTCAAATACAACTTGGCAGAAGCACCTTGTACTTTCATAAAACCATTGTTTCCGGTACGCGTAATGACACGTTCGGCATGAGTGATACTGCTGAATGCCGATATTTCGATATTTTTGTTTATCGTACCTGTAACACCGATAGTAGCAGAATCAAACACCAAGAGTTTATATGGAGAATAGGTTGTTCCTGCTGAATTGCAAGCATTTATGGCCACCGACAAATCCGAATAGAATATTTTTCTTGCACTATCCAATATAGGACCATCGTACTGCAAGCCGCCAAATCTTGTAATCGGGCGGTTTTTATATGAAGACGATGCGGCAATCGTCCCGCTGTTACATTGTGTATAAGTAGTTGTCTTGTCCATCAACCAATAAGTGGAAGAAGTAGATGTTGTATTATGAATATAATATATCACCAAACCATAGCCTGGCGGTACTGCAAAAAGAGTATCCAATTTGCAATGAAACCAGCCGCTACCCGTAATGGGAGGAATAGAACCGTCATAAACCAAAGTGGCACCTTCGGCCACAGGGTCTCTGTAGGCAGTACTGTAAATATCAGTAATCACATTATTGGGCGTTGCTGACTGGGGAAATATTTTCAAATAAATTTTCTGACCATCAACCGTCCTTGTTGGTCCCGTTTGAGAAGTTTTCCAAGAAATAGTGTCAATAACCGTACCGCCTATTTCGGAAGCAGTATAAAACATTCTCGCCCAAGACGACTTAATTCCAGAAGATGTTGGGGCATAACATATACCGGGCGATGATGCGGTTGCCGTATCTCCGGAAAAAACAAGTTTATAGGTTGCCGGTATTTGTGCCTGACCTACGTGTAACAACAATAAAAAACTACCTAATAAAAATATTAACCTTTTCATCTCTTTTTTAACATTAAAAAACACATAAAGAAAACCCAATAATCAAATAGTTTCATTTTTCAAACATAAAACATGGCATTTTCGCAGTAAAAATACTTTTTTTGAAAAAATTAAATCCATTTTTTGCATTTGTTATCACCTTTCAAACTATGTATTATTGTTAGTCTCGTTTTCTTTTTTATTTTATTTCAAATTAAAATTTTCCCAAATTGCAAATATAATATTTTTTTCTTAAATCTATACCTTATACCTAAAATATTTTTCTCAAAATGAAAATTTTCCAACTATCCCAAACTACAAATCCACGTTGAAATTTTTATTTTTTTCATCTAAAAAAAACTTGTAATTTTGCACGTCTTATCATATAAGAATCTTTCAATAGAAAAACGGTGTTGGGTTCTATCGTTTTTCTACTGACAAACAATTTTTTAGAACCCACTCTAATATAAAAAAGATGACCTTTTACGATATAGCAAATACTTTGGATTGGAAACAAATAGAACAAGAAATCCTGCAAAAAACGGCTACCGATGTGGAAATGGCATTATCAAAAAACACCATACTAAACATAGAAGATATGAAAGCCTTGGTTTCGCCTGCCGCAGAGCCGTATTTGGAAACAATGGCACAATTGAGTCGCAAAGCCACACAAGAACGTTTCGGCAAAACCATACAATTCTATATTCCACTATATCTGACCAATGCTTGTCTCAACCATTGTATCTATTGCGGATTCAATCACAACAACAAAATTCATCGTGTTATTCTTTCCGATAAAGAAATACTTGAAGAAGTGAAAGTGATTAAAAATATGGGTTATGAACATTTATTATTACTCACAGGAGAATCACCCGTTCATGCCGGTGTTGATTATATGGAACATGCCATGCAATTGGTACGTCCGTATTTCAAACAACTTACCTTAGAAGTACAGCCCTTAAAATCAGAAGAATATCGCAGACTCCGTGATAGCGGTTTGTATGGTGTATATGTTTATCAAGAAACCTACAATCAAGAAAGGTATCCCATTTATCACCCTGCCGGTCTGAAACACGATTATCGCTGGCGTTTGGAAACACCTGACAGATTAGGCGAAGCAGGTGTACACAAAATAGGCTTGGGAGCCTTGTTAGGTTTGGAAAATTGGCGGGTTGAATCCATTTTTATGGCTGAACATTTACGATATTTGGAAAAACGCTATTGGCGTAGCCGCTATTCTGTGGCATTTCCCCGTATCCGCCCTCATGAAGGCACATTCCAACCCCAATACAACGTTACAGATAAACAATTTACCCAAATGATATGGGCTTTCCGTTTGTTTGACCATGATTTGGAAATGTCTTTGACCACACGGGAAAGCCCCAATATGAGAAATCACATGATTTCTTTAGGCATAACCTCTATCAGTGCCGGTTCCAAAACAGATCCGGGCGGTTATGCTCACGAAAATGAATTGGAACAATTTTCTCCGAATGACAACAGGGACCCCAAAACAATGTTGGAAATGGTAAAAGCACAAGGATACGATGTTGTTTGGAAAGATTGGGACAATTTCAACTAATACCAACAAAAATAAATCAACGATGCCTGTGTACAACTCAGCAAACCATTTGTTTATGGGACAATATCCAACAGGACAATTTTGTCTGTTTTTAATACGGATAATATTCGGCAACGTATCAGTGTCTGTTCCCCGATGAAGAGACATTGTTGGCTTTGCCACGCCAAACTATTCCTGTCTTGGGTATATTGCCTGATGTTATCGGCTGTATGCAGGCTGGCGAGATGCTCAAATAGGCTGTAGGCTACGGCAAACTGCTGAAAAAGATTCTTTGTTGTTTGAATTTGTCTGACAATACAATATCTCATTTTGCCATTGTCCCAACTCAGGAAGGCAGGAAAATGAGTTTGCAAACTATTGTTGTTTTCTATACTCAATTTGTCTTTCTGACAACAAAACTGTATTGGTTTGATTATCAAATTCCACCCAATATATCCAATTATTTGAAGAATCGTAATAATAGAACTTTTCAAAGTTCGGTTCTTTGTTGTCGTTGATAAAAATTTCTATTTTTTTGTATTGATTGGTTTTATTGTATGAATAAACAGTTTTTGTCTTCTGTTTGGTTTCATTGTCAATAAGATAAGTCTCATTTATTCTATTTTTCTTATCGTAGGTAGTATAAGTTGCCTTTAATACAACATCTTCTGCATTATATTGTTTTTCAGACTCCAAACGGCCAAACTTATTATAGGTATATATCCATTTGGTTTGAAGTACATTATCCGCATCAAAAAACGACTTGGAAATCCGCCTGTTGTTTGCATCAAAGGCTTGTTGATATGAATAAGGTTTATTAACATAAACCAAGGTTTTTCGATTGGTAAACAAAATCAAATTACCACAAGAATCATAAGTGATAGTTCGATGATAAGTAAGTGTATTCGCCTGATTATATGTTTTTTCTGCAACAAGCAAGGTGTCCTTATATTGATAATTAATAGTTTGCCACAAAGTATCATTCAAAATATAGGTTTGTTTTTTCACCAACTTGTTTTCATTGTTATACGAAAACAGAATTCTTTTATTCAACATTCCTCCGTTTACAATCTGAACAATTTCTTTTTGCTGACCTTGAGGTGTATATGAAAGCAAATATTCCTCCACCTCTTTCTCCGTTTTAGGGTTATATTTAATTTGTTGCACAACTTGTTGCAGCGTATCAAAAACGAAAGTCCGTTTATCCAACAATTTTTCGGCTTCAAACTGTACAACTTTGCCTTTATCAACAATTAGTTTCCTAACTTGATAAGTATTTTGTGTAAACGATTGTACATGAGTTGAATTAAACAACGTATCCATTTCCAATTGGGCAAAACTTGGCAAGGAAAGACTCAAAAGAATAAAAGAAAAAAATAAAGTTAGGGTATTACAAGACATTCGCCAATTGCTCTTTTATTTTTTCCAATTCATCTTTCATTTGTACCACCAATTTCTGAATATCGGCATCGGAAGATTTTGACCCTAAAGTATTGATTTCTCTACCCATTTCTTGAGAAATAAAAGTAAGTTTTTTCCCGACTTGTACTTCCGTATCTGAAGATAATGTATCAATAAAATATGAACAATGTTGTTTTAAGCGTATTTTTTCCTCGGTAAAATCAAATTTTTCCAAATAAAATATCAATTCCTGTTCAAAGCGATTTTTATCATATTCAAAATCCAAAGCAGACAATTGTTTTAATAATTTGCTTTTGATTAAATCGTGTCTGTTGTTTTCTATTTCTTCTATATTTTGCAAATATTGTTCTATCAAACTGATTCTCAACCTAAAATCTTGTTCAAGAGCCAAACCTTCCGTATCTCTGTTGGTATTAAGCATATGGCAAACACTTTCTATGGATTTGCTTACAAGTTGCCAATCTTCTGCAGACAAGGTTTCATCGTTGGCATGGACAAAAATATCTGGCATTTTGAAAGTCAAATTCAAAATATCTGCATCTGAAACATGTAAATGTTTGTTATTCACCCACTTTTTCAAATATTCAAAATGACGTTCCATCTCCGATTCATCAAAAACAAGTGAAGAATTTTGTTGGGTTTCAGACGTAATTGACACCTCTACTTTGCCTCGTAGCAAAAGATTGCCCACAATAGAACGGACATCCATCTCTTTTTCTTTGAATTCCGCTGGTAATTTCTGAACAATATCCAAATTTTTGGAATTGATGGCTTTTATATCAATATTATAGGTTTTGGATTCACATTCACACAGCATTGTTCCAAAACCTGTCATGGATTTTATCATACAACTTATTTTTTTATTTATTATAAATTTTCGGCAAAAAAAGAGAAATTCACTCTTCCATAGTTTCTTTGCTGGTAAAATTTCGGATGTTCTTTAAACGATATTGTTACGGGATGTTCTATCACCAAAAAGCCATCTGGCAACAACAATTGATTTTCAAACACCAACAAGGGCAATTGGGCATGTGATTCCCAATCGTAAGGCGGGTCTGCAAAAATAACATTAAATTGTTGCCGACATGATTTCAAAAATCCGATGGCATCGCTACGCAATGCCATTATTTGATTGAATTGCAGTTTCTGGCTTGTTCCATTAATAAAATTGACACAATTCTGATTGTTATCCACTGCATACACCTGCAAAGCCCCACGGGCGGCAAACTCATAACTGATATTGCCGGTTCCGGCAAACAAATCCAATACTTGTATCGCATCAAGATGAAAATAATTGTTTAAAATATTAAACAAACTTTCTTTGGCAAAATCTGTTGTCGGTCGCACGGGCAAATTATCGGGTGCTTCTATTCGCTTACCTCTCCGATTTCCACTTATTATTCTCATCTGCAATTAAATATATAATATATCACAATACAAAGAATAGGATTCCATGTTTTCATTGGTCAAAATATTTATCTGCGAAAAATATCGGCTCAATGTCTGATACAAGGGAGATGCTACGGCAATGTTTCCACATAACAACGGAGATAAATTTTCTGTTGCATTAGGATAACACTTTTGCAAAAATGCTAACAAATAGTAACAACAATCGGCCTCATTCCCAAATTGGAAAGTATTCATTCCCATAAATTTGCCGTCTTTTTTACACAAAACGACAAATTGTCTTGTATCAAAAAATATCAAAATATCGTTTTGCAAACCCGCCAGCATTTTCAACAAAACCGTAGCCTGTGAAACAATCTCCGCCTTTGGAAAACTTATTTTGATTTGATTGTACGAATCCTTATCCCAAGCGACAATATTATAAAGGTCATATTTTGCAACATATTCCGACTGAAAATGATATTGTCCGACATCGGATACCAATATTTGTTTTGTTTTGTCCACTATGGCAGGCGAAAACAATGAAGACGGTATTTGTGTATGTATCGGTGTTTGACAGATAAAATGCGATACATCTCCAGTAAAAAAATCTTTACTATATTGTGCTATCGTATCAATTTTTTGTTTTTCTTCTTCATTTTCAGAAGGAAATATATAACAATTTGTTTTTATGGGAGTAGACTTATCCAACTGCGACAACGCAAAGCCACTACAAGAAAATCGCACGACTTGCTTAAGCACTTCATGCGATACTTCTATACTATTTGTAGCGGATTGTGAATATATCAGATTCACATTTAACATACTACTCCCAGTTTCCATCTGTTGTAGGTTCGGTAAGCGACCCTAAGATAATATCTGTTACATTATCTCTATAATCGAAATTCGGACCCAAAAATTGTTCTCTCAATCCACTATATAGCACTGAACCCATAAAAGCATCTCTTACTCTTGGGTCTTCGTCCATATCTTTCAAATATTGTTCTTTTTTGGCGAAAACTTCATAAACATACACTTTGATACCTGAACGATTGATTGTATCGGCATCCATAGTAAATTTTTCACCTTTGGAGAATGGAATTATATCAAATGTATTCAAATCAAAATTGGCAAACATATCTGGTTTTGCCTTTGAGATTTCTTCGCTGGCTTTCACCAAAATGGTATCACGGCTAATGATATGCAATTTCAAGGCTTCCGCTTCTGTTAAAGTATCAGGAACATTACCTTCTTTTTTGACAACTGTCATTGTACCATTAGTCCAAAAATCTCTTAATTGGTCAAATGTTTTGGCATAAGAACCTTTTTCATTTTTGTAATAAGCCTGCATTTCACGAATGGTTTTCAATTTGTTCACCACTTCTGTTTTTCTTCCTTCATAAATTTGGGTGAATTTTTGCGGACGCATAATTGATCTGTATATCAACAATGCAAAAACAATTATGGCAACTATTAAAACCACTTGAATGAGAATATAACCTGAACGTTTCATTTTTTTATTTATTTTATTTTATTTATTATCTTTTATTTCAATTACTTACAAAAACAGAATGGCATCTGTAACTTGTTCAAATCCAATTTGCAAATATAACATTTTTTTTTAGAATCTCATAAAAGTATGACGGAAAATTTTTATTGGGATATTTCAGAAAATTTATGTATCTTTGCTTTTTTGAAAAATAATGCGAAAAACATGAACAATATTATCATTACTATCAATCGTGAATGTGGAAGCGGAGGCAAAGAAATAGCACTACGTTTGGGAGAAAAACTCGGTTTTAAAGTCTATGGACGGGAATTGTTGGAAACTATTGCCGAAAAATACAATATATCCATAGAAGAAATGGACCGCATAAAAGCACAAAAGAGCAATTGGTGGAGCGATTTTTGCCGTTTTTACACACAATTTGGAGCCGCAAGTCAAATAGATACTTTAGAACCCCGCCCTACTCCACAATCGCTATACTATGCAGAAGAACAAATGCTTCGTGAATTGGCAGCACAAGAAAGTTGCATTGTTGTCGGACGGGCAGGTTTTCATATCTTTAGAAACAATCCAAACGCATTGCACCTGCTGATTACAGCTGACCGCAATGCCCGCATTAATCGCATAAGCCAAAAAGAGAATATCAGCCTTGATGAGGCCACCAAACTGGTAGAACACATTGATAAAGAACGGGAAACATTTACTCAAAACATAGCCAACGTGTCAAGATACGACACCCGCAACTACGATTTTGTACTCAATGTTACGGATATGTCTTTTGACATGCTAACTGAATTGCTCGCCAAAAATATCAGACATAAATTTCATTTATAGTTATCTTTTTACCTTATAAATGAATATACAAAATCAGGCGGATATTCCGCCTGCTTGAATTAATTATTTTTATTGTTTTTTTGCTTGGTTTTGATAACATAGAAGTTTTTCCTATTTATAAACTCAGAAAAACTACCAATAATTAAAGGTGCAAATATCATTGCAAACAACAACCAATTAGGCAACGCAAACAAACGCAAGACAAAATGAAGAAAAACCAACAAACAATCAAACAGGCATAAATAAAGCCATTTGTCACTTTGATTATGAAATGTTATAACGGTTTGTTCTTCAACTTCTATTGTTTTTTCTGCAGAAAAAAAGGGTATTTTACATTGTAATTTCAACTGATGTGTCCCTTTTTCCACATTTATGTGAGTTCGCTTACTAAAATTGACAACTCCTTTTTTTTCTCCGTCTATATAAATATAGATAGGAAAAAGATTAAATTTAATATCATTTTTTATAACTTTCATTGCTTATTTATTTTATTATGCATATTGTCCATAAGCCTCGCAGTCTCTTTTGGCTGCAATAGATAGAGCAGCACTTAAGATGCTTGAACCGATAACAGTTAATGGACTACCTAACATTGCACCCACCATATCCATAATTATCGCCCATTCTTCACAATCTTGTACTCCATCTGGTAAATTGGGATTACGTTTTTTTGTCGTATCCCTTAGAGTAGAATACTGAAATGGTTCATTATTCCAATAGAAAGCTGAATGTTCATAAGTTTGTATACATATAGTTTTTGCTGCAAATTCATCAGTATTCGACACAAATGAATGCAAAAAAATAGGACGAATATAATCTCCAACAATGTCATCGTGCCTAATATTCATATCGGATGCAGCCACTTCAATACACGGATAAATAAAATCAATTAATTCTGTTGAATATCCTTTCGATAGAAGCAAATTAGTAATCATTGTCGAATCTGGTATTCTAAATATTTTTAACAAATTAGAACGTCCATTCGTATCATCACCAATAGCACTAACAAACTCAATAAGAGCATTAGATTCTTGAATTGCTATAGAAGTATAAATATTATCTGTATCGTATTCTAAAAAATAATCTCTTCCCATTTCTATAAGATTAAGAATGTCATCTGTTGTTACATAATCTGGACTCAATATTCCATCTGAAAAATATTCTCGTTCTTCTAATATATAATCGGTAAGAATATTATGTAAAGCCCCGTAATCTGTTGTACATATATTCATTATGGAAAATGATTCCGATGTTGGTTCTGATAATATATTATTGGGATTTTTATCTTCTTTTTTGCAGCCTACAAATACAAATGTTCCTATTAATATGATTAGTATTGCGATAAAAGCAACTATTTTAATATGTTTGTTTGTCATTTTTTTTTTATTTTTATGTTTTATAATTATTTTTTGTGTAGTAATTTATCTTTTCATCGTTTGCGGATTGTCCCATTATATTTTTTACCCTTATCAGTCGGGATCCGACTTTTGACTGACAAGGGCAAACTCAGCCTAATGAATCATCGTATAAATAATAATAGGTTTTACAATTCCGTTTTGCAAAGATAACATATTTTATACAATACGACATCTTTTTCTTACACAAGAATACAAGACGAGACAAGTTTTCTTCAAAAAACTGCAAAAATATGCAAAATGAATCCCAAAATTTCCAAATTTGGGCTTTTAATAAAAATGTGAGAATATACCATTTACACTATTTTTATTCTGTTTTATCTTTTTCACTCTTTGCATTTCTTTATGATTCTGTTCTTTTTTTCTTCTTTCAAAATTATTACAAAACATTTTATATCAATAAAAAAACAAAAACATACGGTGATTTATCAACCGAAGTTTTCTTTTATACAAAAATACACATTAGTCCCTAATGCTCAGTTGTCCAAATTCTCTTTCTTACCATTGATATTGCATAGTCAAAAAGCAGGCGGCTTGCCCGCCTGCTAGAATATCTTAACATTGAGTTTTTCTCAATTTGACTTGCTTAACTATTGCTACCACGATATAAATAAATGGCAGAATAGGTATTAAAATAGCACCAGCTATCCATAAGAAAGATTTGATTTTCGGATTGGAGTTTCTGATTTCATTTATAACCAAAAACACCAATGCTACAACATACAATATTATTATTGTATAAAATAAAATACGAAAACTAAGAGTATCTAATACTATTTCCATTTTTAATTATTTTAATTTATTGACATTCAAAATAAGATATACAAATACAAAAGAAATCTCCCCACAAACAGCCACAATCCGAGTCGTCAACATAAACAGGTGTCCCATCACAATAGTTTTCTATTGTTTCCATTTTACGGTCTTCACTACAATAACTTCTGCGAGGATGCATACAGATATAAACTTCTTCAGTTCCAGAAGAATTGGGTTCTTCTTGATAATAATTGAATTGTCCTACTTCTTGTGCATAAAAGGCACCTGCAATAGAAGTTGTTACTACATTATCTACTTCACTTGCATTTCCTTTTACATAAAATAGATGTTCACAATTAATGATATATTGATCATTATTTATAACAATATATTCTTCAGTTATTGTAATCTGATAATTTGTATATTCATTATAAATAGTATTAATTGTTTTTATTGAATCGTTTCCACTTATAGAAATATCATAAAAGTTACCTTCCCTATCAAAGAGTGTGTAATGATTATTGGTATCATATTGAATTTCTCCAATACCTATAGTTTCAAAAAAATTATATAAAAAATCGGAACCAGTAAGAATGGTTAAAGAATCTCCATTCAATATATTTTCATCAAAATCTCTATTTTTTTGAATTTTAACATCCTTCTTTGAAGAAAAAAGACCATCTTCTTTTTTGCATCCTACAAATACAAACGTTACTGCTGCTACCGCTATTATTGCTACGACAAGGGCTTTTTGTATATTTTTCATAAAAATATTTTTTTTCTATATGTTTGACACTTAATTAATTAAAAAATAAATTATCTATATCTTATCAGTCCTTTTGCTGATATTCGAGAAGATAAACCTCATTAATATCCTTATTTCCATTGCCCCTTTTGTACTAACAACTGCAAACGAATGGTTAATTTTAGGTTGCTACAATTTTTTTCTTTAAAAAAAATGAAAAATTGTCTTTTTGTTGTCCTCGCCACTTGTGCTAAGAGTACCAAACACAAGCAGCTCTTCAATTAGGAATTTTCGCCTTGCCAAGAAAATAAACATTGTGATTTTTTGACCTTTGCGAATAAGATTTTAATGTAAAAAAATGAAAAATATTTGAAAAATTGCAGATTTTTATTTCTACAAAGAGATTTCTTAGCAAGAAATCTTCAAACAACATAAATTTTTCAAACGAAAAAATCTGTTTGAGTTTTACAATGGCAGAGATATAAATAAGATATAACTTTGTCATGGGTTTTATGCCTAATGTTTCTATTTATAAAGAAATATTTTCTGCAAAGATACGAAAATATTTTTATTACAAACAAATGTAATTTTTTTTCTATGGAAAAATTTTATTTCATAGAAATAGATTAGTAAAAAAAGCAGGCGGATAAGCTGCCTGCTGAAAAATAACCGCTATTTCAATTTTTTTTAAAATAAGATAAGCATAAAAAGTAAAATACAAATTATTGAGATGATTATGGATAACAATGTTGTATCACTTCTTATACTTTTGTCAAACAACAACCCTGCAAAAACTAAAATAGGCAACACACAAGCAGGTATCATGATTATCCTCAGCCGTTTTTTGTGTTGACTTATCTCAAACTTTCACTTCAGTATGGTTTTTCTCTTCTTGTGATTCTTTTTTCCTTTTTATCAGATACTGAATTAGAGTGGAAAATATTAAACATATTATAGTAATAGTTGATATAGTGGATACAGGAGAATTGAAACCTTCTTTGATACCCAGTCCGCTAACAACATATAAAGCGATAAAAACAGGTAACCAACACAATAAAATTATGCCATATATTTTCAATTGCTGCAACAACTTTTCTGCACTTGTTTTTCGCCCAAATATCAGTAAGAAAAGAAGAAGTAAATTAAGACCAATTAATATTATATTATTTATGTCCATAGCGATATCCACAATTTTCTATTTCTACATTTTTTTATAGCAGGCGGCTTGTCCACCTGCTATATTTACGATTTTTTACTCATCTATTTCTTTTGTTTACAATAGACTTCATCAACATAGTCCAAATATAGCCTGCTAACAATCCACTTAATAATCCTATGGCTAACGATAAAAAGAAATACGACACAACTTCTTGCAAAGCAATTTGTTGAATATAAAACAAAAATCCCATTGGCAGCCCAAATGTTATTGCCCAATTCAATAAATGCCATGTTTTTTTTGTCGGGTTTCCTTTTTGTTTGATTTGAAACCATGGTTCCAATCCTCCTATTATTAATGAATTTAGCAAAGCATAGAGAAGAATAAAAATACTACTCTTTGTTTGTATATTAAACATACTTATATCCTCCTCATACGCAATAAGAAAACATATTATATGTATTATCAATCCTATTGCAAACCACAATATATTCTTTTTTATCATCTGATTTTTTTTATTATGTTATCGTGTAGTACATTCTGTTACCCTTGCATTGGGAGTTTCAAAGACACCTCGGAACCAGTGGCGAACAGTTTTACCTATATTAATACCTGCTTTTACTGTAGAGGCAACCAAAGCACCTTCTCCTGCTCCAACTAATGCACCTGCAATACCTCCCGTTAGTGTCCCAGCACCAGGAACAACCGAACCACCAACCGCACCTTTAACAGCTCCCATCACGGCTCCACCTAATGCTCCTTCTGCATCTGCTTTTACAATATCTTCTCCTTGTTTCCCAAATGAAAGATTTTCAGCAACAAATTGTTCATCTTTATAGCGAAACCATAGACTATTATCCTTTGAAGCAAATTCATTATACCAATAACTATAACTACTTAATAATACAGCTGAAGCAAGATACAAAATGGTTTGTTGCATTTCATCATCTATAGTACTTACTTCATTGTTAAAATCATAGCACAATTCTTCTACTTGATAAACAGACTTTTCTTCATCATCTTCAAAAATAATTGTTGTTAAGTTATTCCACATTTCTATTTGTGGTTGAGATAAAAATTCTGATAAATCAATACTTATTTCATCATTCATAGATTCAAACAATAAATCTTCATCCTCAAATTCTACCTCTCTAATCCAGTCTATTGTTGATGAAAATATTTTAGTTTTTTGAAAAACTTCATCCTTAAATATAGCTTCATCTTCACTAAATAATGAGAGAAATACATTTTCATCAATATTGTTAATCATATAATCTAAACCTTGATTATGATATTCCCCAACAAAAGAAAACGGGTTATTATCCACTAAACTAAAATTATTGGTTTTTCTTTTCCTCCCTTTCTCTACTTTTTTCTCTGTATTATTCTGATTTACTAAATCTTCTTTTTTGCAGCCTACAAAAACTATGGTAGATACTGCTATGATTAGTGTTGCTACTAAGGCAACTATTTTTATTTGTTTTTTCATATATCTATATTTTTTTTATTAACAATTATCTCAATAGTACTTCTATACTATTACCATTGAATTGCAGCAATCATTTCCAATCGTTTGCGGATTGTCCCATTATATTTTTCACCCTTATCAGTCGGGATCCGACTTTTGACTGACAAAGGCAAACTCAGCCTAATGAATCATCGTATAAATAATAATAGGTTTTACAAATCCGTTTTGCAAAGATAACATATTTTATACAATAGGGTATCTTTTCCTTCCAAAATAATGAAAAATAAAATAAGTTTTTGTCAAAAAACTGCGAAAACATGCAAACTGAACCCCAAAATTTCCAAATTTTGGTTTTTAATAAAAATATGAGAATATACCATTTTACATATTTTTGTGTCTGAATTATTTTTTTCACACCTTGCATTTTTTTACAATTATGTTCTTTTTTTATTCTTTTAAAATTCCAACAAAATATTTTATATCAATTAAATAACAATTTATATAGACAATCTATCAACCCTATTTTTCTGTTATACAAAGTTATGAATTACAACAATTACTCAATGGTCCAAATTCTCTTTTTTTACAAGTGATATTGCATAATAAAAAAATGTATTTTTGTAAAAACATAAAAAACAATAAAATATGGACAAGAACAAGCCTGATATTTTAGAAGTAAGTTACTCTTTAATGAAAAAAATTGTGTATGGTGAAACACCCGACAATGAAACCAACTATATCAGCAATTGGGTTTCATTGATTATGAATGCCAATCTATATCGGGAAAACATGCCGTTCAGACAGTTATTTCGCATACAAAACCCTCAAATTGTATTGATTACAGGTGGTACTGCCACTTATAGCATCAACTACATAAAACATGAACTCAAACAAGGTGTACTCTTGTCTCTTCCTATCGGAACAATGTTTACCATACAGCAAAAAAGTCAAGACTTTAATATGCACATACTTGATTTTGACATACCCAAACACATGAGCCAAAACTTCTTTTTATTTCAATTAGACATATTAAAACTCAATACACACACTTATTCCCGTATAAAAAAATATTTTTCCCTTTTATACGATTGTATAAAAGAAGAAAGGAAAGACTCTGTTGAACACATCATTTTTGCATTATTATACGATATCAAACAACTTGGCGAAGAATGCAACAAGACCATGCAAATACATCAAACCTCATCGGAGATCTTATTCAACAAATTTATACAACTTTTGTTGAGCGACCAAGACAGATTGCACAGGAAGCCCCATTTCTATGCCGACTATTTTGCCAAATCCCCCAACTATTTCAGCAATACAATCAAACGCATAAGCGGTCTTAATGTCACGGGCTGGATATCTCGCGTTTCCTTAGACTCTGCCAAAAGTCTATTAATGGAAACCGACCTCAGCATAAACGAAATTTCACAAAAACTCGGATATGCTTCTTCTGCCTCTTTTTGTCGCTTTTTCAAAAAAGAAGAATGTGTTTCGCCTACCGATTTTAGAAACACCCACAATGATATAGAATAAAAATTTTCACCTGCTTCAAAAAAAACAAAAATAGCGGCTATATTTAGCCGCTATTTTTAGTTTTACAATTCAGTAGAAAGATGGTAGGTTCCGCTTCCGTAGGTTTTCACCTGATAGGTGCCATTGGCAGTCGGCAAATACACCTCCGCTGAGGTATTGGCAGGAATCACAATATCCCATTCAAAACGATTGTCCTTACAAGTCCAGGCACTTTCAATAGGTCCGGATACGGATTGGTAAGTTGCTTTCACATGGTCCAAACCTTTTATGGGATAAGGTTTTAAAACTATTTTCCGATAACCGGGTTCCGCAGCACGGATACCGGCCAAATATTCATACTCCCAAAGTATAAGGTCGCCCAACAACATAACATGGTTGCCTGAATTCATAGCAGGATTGGCAGTATTGCCATTCCAAAGCTCCCATATTGTCGTTGCTCCATTGCGATACATATATCCCCAACTTGGATAGGTCTCATCAGAGGCTATCTTTACAGCCAAGTCTCCTCTCCCATATTCAGTGAGCGTACGCATAAGGTGCTGTATGCCAATCACTCCCGTAGAAACATGCCCATTACACTCATTCTCTGTCTTATCCACAATATTGGCAAAAACTGCATTGGTATATCCTTCCGGTACCATACCGAATGCTATCGGAAGAATGTTGGCGGTAACGGTATTGTTGTCGTAGCGTCCTGTTTTAGCATCAAAATACTTGGCATTGAAAGCCTTGACAGAACGCTCCACTTGTTTTCTGAAATGCTGTGCATCATCAGTATAGCCAAGCATATCGGCAAACTTAGCCATATGTGAAGCAAGCAAACAATAATGCGGAGTAGAAATCACCGGAGCCTTGGTGATACGGTTGGTATCTTTGGAATGTATCAGTTCGAGCGACTCTGGCGGCATACACCAGTCACCATAAGTATCCTTAATCAAAAGGTCGTTTTTCATATAGCGTGTGGTCATGAAATCCAGCCAACGTTTCATAGCCGCATAATGCTGCTCGACGGGACGGAAATCACCAAAACGATTGTATATCATATCGGCAACGGCAATAAAGGTACCCGGCCAAGTCATACTATTGCTATATATAGGCCAATAAGCAGGAGCGACATCGCATACCGAACCGCTTTCAAGTTGGCAATCTTCGATGTCGGTCAGCCATTTAGCATAGAGCAGATGATTGTTGAACATATAAGATTCACCAAGCGAACCTGTTGTTCTGTCTCCAAGCCAGCCCATACGTTCATCACGTTGCGGGCAATCGGTAGGCATACTGCGGTAATTGCCGCGAATGCCCCAATAGGCGTTTTTGTAGATGGCATTAATCATCTCATTGGAAGTTTGTAAACTACCTGTGTTTGCCATTTTGTCATAAATGACATAACCCTCAAAATCGGAAAGTGCGGGTTGGGCATGCATACCGCTCACCTCCACATAGCGGAAACCATGATAAACAAAGGTCGGATGCCACTCTCCATGTGCTTTGGACACCACGAGTTTGTCTGTTACCTCTGCACTGCGAATATTGTCCAAATAGAGCAGGCTGTCGGCAGTAAGTGTCTCAGCAAAACGCAAAGTGATTATATCCCCTTGTTGCTGTCCCTTAAATTTAACATTCAGGTAGCCCACCATATTTTGTCCCATATCAATAATCCATTTACCGTCTTTTTGAAACATAGCCACAGGCTTTACCTTATCCTGCACCTCTATATTGGGATTGGGTTGCGGTTCTATCTTACCTTTGGGAGCCTCAACCAATTCGGCCGTCCACCAATTGGCAGCATTGAAATTGGGCAAAGTCCAAGCATCAAATTCCAAACGCATATCATAGGTTTCGCCGTCAAATTCGTTTGCCGTACGTATCGCACCACGATTGGTAATTTTCCATGTTGTATCGCTTACCACCAACTGACGGGAACCATCTTTGTAGATAATTTCCAATTGTGCTATCATTCTTGGCGTACCAAAATGTACCATTGTTGCAGGCGGACGACCTCCCTCACGAACACGCATAGCCGAATAGCGACCGCCTGCAAGCACAACACCTATGGCATTGTTGCCGGCATTCAAAAGCGAAGTTACATCATAGGCATTGAAATAAACCCTTTTACGGTAATCAGAGAGAGCCGGTTTCAATATTTCCTCGGGAGCTATCTCCTCGCCATTCAAGTAAGCACTGTATTGACCAAGCCCGCTGATATACAATTTGGCTTCTTGAATTTCATTTTTCAATTGAAATTCTTTTCTGAGATAGCGGGCTGCTACGCGAGTATGTTCTTTTAATACATCATCTACAAAATCCTTGCCTATCCATTGGGCTTGCCAATCTGAAGGCTGCAAAAGCGATAGCGTAAAAGATTGTATTTCACTCCTGACAGTTATTTTTTTGTTTTTGCTGCCATAAACAAGCGTTGCGACAACCCGCCAATAAGCCTTATCCCTACTTTTTAATGACTTGCCTTGATAAGGTATATAAAGCATTTTGTTGGAGGCTATCTCTTTGGAATCCCAAAGATCTCCAATACCTTTTTGTGCATTTTGTTCCGAAGAAGAAACTATAATACGATAAGTTTGTTGAACAACATTCTGTTCGTTTGATTCAAACTGCCAAGAAAAACGAGGCTGGTCGGTTGCCAAACTTTGTGGATTGGTTTGTTGTTCAACCGTAGGCTTAACTATTTTCACTTTAGTATCGTGGCTGGAGTATAAACTCAAAAAAGCCGCCACGATAATCATGATTATGTAATTCATAAACAACAAAAATTAAGTTTTACATTTTTGTAACTTTAAATTCAGTTCTACGGTTCAACTGACGGCCTTCTGCTGTTGTGTTGGTAGCAACAGGTTTTGTATAGCCATAACCTTTGCTTGTCAAACGAGAAGTGCTTATACCTTTGGCAACCAAAGCATCTACAACCGCTTTTGCTCTGTTTTTAGACAAATTTTGATTGTATTTTGCACCACCTACATTGTCGGTGTGTCCTGAAATTTCAACTTCCATAGTCGGATTTTCCATCAAAAGATTATATACATTGTCAATTTCTACCAAAGATTCTTTACGCAACGTTGATTTTGCATTGTCAAAGAATATGTTTTTCAATACAATGGTTTTGTTTACCGCAATTTTTTCCATAGAAATAATTTGCTCAATGGTTTGTTTGTCTGCTTCTTCCGGAATATCAAAATTTTCAGAGTGGAACAAATAACCTTGTGCCTTTATAGCCACAGCATAATTTTTGCCGGCAGGCAACGAAAGCAAATATTCACCGGTTAGACTATCGGAAGTAAATGTTGCCAACAATTCATTTTCTGTTACATCGCTAAGTTCGATAGTAGCAAAAACAGGTTGTTTGGAGACGGCATCTTGAACAAAACCCTTAACTATCGTAATTTTGTCTTCTTCTATGTGCATGGCTTCTTGAGTATTGTCATCAAGTCTGCTCAATCCGCAAAACGGTGTATGGGCAGCATAGAGAGCAAAGAATTTTTGTTGTCCCAACAAAGTCAATTTATAAATATCCTGTTCCCCAATACCGCCTATTCTATCTGAAGAATAATAAGCATGTTTATTGTCCTCGGTTACGACAAAATAAACATCATCGTTTGTGGTGGAAATAGGATACCCCACATTTTCGGGTTTTTGCCAAATGCCGTTCACATTTTCCACTTTAAACACATCGATACCACCCATTGTTTCATGTCCGTCAGAGCAAACATAAAGGGTTTTTCCGTCTGCATGGGCATAAACAGATATTTCATCACCAATGGTATTGATTATATTGCCTAGGTTGATAGGTTTGTTCCATTTTTTCTTGTTTCTGGTTGCCATATACACATCGCGTAATCCCAAACCACCGCTTCTGTCGGAACAGAAATACAATGTATCGCCTGTCGGACTATACGATGCCGATGTTTCATGTCCGGCAGTATTGATGTTTTTCATCTTTTTGGGACCGCTGAACTTACCTTTTTTCAAACTTGATTCATACAAGTTGCCACCTCTCTTGTCCCGATAAACAACAACATGTTTTCCGTCTTTGGACAAGGCTTGTATGGCCGAATGTCCTTTGGTACACAATTTTGCAACTTGAACAGGTGTTGTATATGTTCCATTAGGCTGCAGATGAGTAACATATATTCTTTCAAAATACTTACCGTCAGCAGTGATGATATTTTTGTCGCTTTCTCTGCGTGAACTGAAATACAAAGTGGAATCATCAATAGAAACGACAGCACCATAATCATCGTATACACTATTTACCACATTTCCAAGATTGTCAATAAAGCAAAGCACCTCGTCTTTTATCATTTTTCTTGCATATTGGCATTCCGCTATATGCTTTTGAGCCTCTACCTTTTGCATTTCCGTGCTGGCCTCATTGTTGATTATTTTTTCAAACATGGCAATAGCCTCTGTAAAATTTTCATTCAGATGCAAATAACATGCCTTATAAAAAACGACTTCAAGATTCAAATTCGGATTCAAATCGTATGCTTTTGCGCCGAAATTAACAGCACTGACATAATTGTTCATCTGTTTGTAGCAGTTCGCTATTTTGTTATTCAAAACAGCATTGCGAGGATTAAACTGATTGGCTTTTTGATAATATTCCAAAGCCAAAGCATAATCGGTTTTCATTGTTGTATAACTTTTTACAACATCATCACCTTTTTTGATATTTTGAACGGCTGTTTTTAACTGTTTTAAATTATCCGGAAAATTTTCTTTGGTAAATTCCACATTTTGAGCGATAGTCCACCCAAAAAACAAATTACATATTGCAAATAAAAATATCTTTTTCATTTCTGTATCCTCCCTTATTTTTTACATTGATTATTAATATATTCCAATGCTTTTTCCACGCCTAAATCAGCGGCTTTTTGCCAATCTTCGCAAGCACCATCAGCATTTTTCATCAATTCTTTTGTATTGCCTCTGTGCAAATAGGCTTCGCCATATTGCGGATTGTATTGGAGAGCAAGATTGAAACATTGTATTGCATCTTCATATTTTTTCTGTTTGTATAGTACATAACCTTTGTTGCTATAAACCTGATAAAATTCAGGATTAGAACCAATAATATTGTTAAACTCTTTCAAAGCCTCTTCGTAATTCAACAAATGGGCTTGAGCCAGACCTCGGTTGTTGTATGCATAGTAACATTTGTCATTCATACGAATCACCTGATTAAAATCTTCAATGGCTGCCTCATATTCTTCCATATCCATTTTCAAAAGCCCTCTATTGTTGATATATTCTATATTGTTTGAATCCAAGTCTATCGCTTTGTCAAAATCAGCCATTGCACCTTGATAATCTTTTTGGGCTTGTTTTATCGTAGCTCTGTCATTGTACAAAAATGCTTGATTCTTTTGAGACATCACTTTATTCATATCCACAAGAGCCTTGTCGTATTGTTGCGTATAATAGTAGGCCAAACTACGCAAATATATCGTTTGGTTATCAGGAGTATATTCCGCCACTGAACTATCCAAATAATCAACACTTTGTGTATATTGTCCTTCATCGAAATAGACTTTGGCTATCAAATAATAGATACTGTCTTTTCTGTCCGTTTTGTCGGCATACTTAAGCAAAGTTTTGATTGCCTCATCTGATTGTTTGTTGGCTTGTTGTGCTTTGGCAAGCAAGAGATAACTGGCTTTGAGATTCATGTTTATCTCTATTGATTTTTGCAAATCGGCAATTGCGGCAATATATGATTTGGCTTTGTATTTTTCCAAACCGCTATTGTACAATTTTTCTGCCCGTTGCGTTTCTTTGGGTGAAATAACAATCATTTTTTGCTGTGCAAACCCATGTGTCATACATGCTAAAAAAAGCAAAATAGGAATTAATTTTGATTTCATTGTTATGATTTTTTAGTTAAAAATTTATTTTATTCTTTATTTAATTTTATTCTAAATGTACTGCCTTTGTTTATTTCTGATTCTTTTAATTTCAATTCTCCATTATGCTGTTGGTTTATAATACGAGATGCCAATGGCAAGCCCAAGCCCCAACCACGTTCTTTGGTGGTGAAACCGGGACGGAATATATTTTTTTGATATTGAGCATCAATACCTTTTCCATTATCTGCTATATCTATTATCACAAACTTGCTGTTTTCGGTCAGTGTAATAACAATATCCCCTACACCATTCATTGCATCAACAGCATTTTTACAGATATTTTCCAAAACCCATTCAAACAAATGTTTAGAAATATTGGCATATACATCATTTTCAGGCAAATGCATATATATATTGACTTGTCTTGATGTTCTATTTCTAAAATAGTCCACAAACTCGGTAATGACAATATTCATATTTTCTGATTTCAAATTCGGTTGGGAACCTATTTGGGAAAATCGTTGTGCTATCGTTTCCAAATGGGCTATATCTTTGTTGATTTCCGCTACGATTTCAGGATTCACCTTTTCTTCCTTCAGCAATTCAGACCATGCCATCAACGAAGAAATAGGTGTACCTAATTGATGTGCCGTTTCTTTACTCATGCCCACCCATACTCTGTCTTGCTCATTCTGACGATAATTTCTATACATCACATAGGCCAAAAAGACAAATAAAGCCAATAATAAAAATAATAGTATCGGGAAATATCTCGTAGATTTCAACAACATGGAATCTTCATAAAACACATAACAAAACTTACCTTTTCCTAGTGTTATTTTAATAGGCGGATTGGCATCACGCATATTTGCCAACACATTGTTGTAATAGTTGGGCTGTGCCATTCGTGAAGAATCCAAATTGCCATACAAGAGAATTTGTGTTTGTGTAGAATCGGTTACAATAACCGGTATAGACGGAGCATTATTGACAATTTCATCGAAAAAACTTTTAATCAAATCGTCAAAAACGGCTCGCAATTGCGTGTAAATTTTTGATTCTTTGTAATATAGATAGATAAAATCATGTCCATAATAATTGATAGGAATCATTTTGTACCTATCTCGTTCCAAAACAAATTGCAAACCGTCTGGAGTTTTCAGTTCATTTTGTTCTTCTTCGGAAAGATTTTTTGTATCCGACAATTGATGTTTGCTATTGAGTAAAATACAGGGAATTGTCTTGTTTTCAGTAATAATATCCGAATAAAAAGTAATGTCATCACCGATATTTGAAGTTGCAATTTTCAAGAAGGCTTGTCCTATGGTATTGGCTCTTCGGTCTTGGTCTTCAGCAATAATTTGAAAAAAATTGTCAGTATAGGACACCAAATCAGCCTTTCGCTCTATGGCATTCACCCAAATTTTTATTTTGGCTTTTTCTGTTTCAACAAAAGTATTCACCAAAAAATTCATATACCACATCAAGGCAAGAAACACAATAAAAGTCAGTAGCATAAATAGCCACAAGACTGATTGACGATTCCGTTTCAGTTGTCCTTTTTTCATTATAACGCTATTGGGTTTATAACAATTTCCTGACTCGTTTGATTATACCATACTTTCACCTTATGTTTTTCATTCCCCTCAAATCTGCCCTTATATTCTATTTGCAAATAGACCGTTTCATTCGGTTGTATTTGCTTTACAGACAATTTTGCATCTATTTTTTGTGATGAACAAAAAACACTATCTATTAATAACGCAGAAGTACCTGCATTTCGTATTTCAATAAAATAATGATAATAATCAATATTTTTTTGTTGTGGTATATCAATATTTTCCGAAGCCAACAATAAAATAGGTTTTCGATAAATATTTTTGTCTATAGAACGCTCATACTGCATAATTTGAATACGGCGTTCGTTGGCCGCCGCAATACTATAAATTGAATTTCGTTTATCATTCGGATTATTGCTCACATATTTTTCCGACAAATTTTTTCCTTTAGGTTCAGCTACAAAACGCAATTTGTTGCCACTTGTATTGGTATCCAAATAGGGTTGAAATAAAGGATTTTGATGAATATAGTTTTCAAAACATACAATTCTCCTCATGGATAAATTTGTATTGTATTCATCTGTAAACAAAGGACTTGCAAAACCTTTTATAGTTAAAGTCACATCATACCCATTGTACAAATCGAACAAAAGCAATTTGTTTATCGTATCAATCAATTCCAAGCCATATGCCACTTTAGACGTGAAAAATTTTTCTATTTCCTGCTCGGCTTCCGCTTTTGCCGTTCCTTTTAAACCTTTGGCATATTCTTTTTTATACAAATCTTTCATTGACATATATTTATGCAAAACATTTGCAAAATTTTCATGGGTTGTATCTGCCGTACTTCTCGGATTGGGTTCATCGTTGTGAAAATACAAAGTAATCGGAAAAATATGTTCAACCTTGTTTTTCAGCGATGCGTAATCATATATTTTTATCGTATCGGTAAAATATCTTGGTATTTCAGGAACAAGTGTAAAACTATAAATATCATAACAACAACTTTCCGATTCTCCGTCATGATAAGAACCGATTCTATTGGAAGAAAAAAAGCCTGCATTGCCCAATTCATTGCAAGAAAAATAAGAATCGTTAGCAGAAGAATTGATAGGCAAACCCAAATTTTGAATGTTTTTCCATGCCCCCAAAGCCCCCTCTACAGAAAAGATATCATAGCCGCCATAGCCGCCATGAAAATCGGAACTAAAAAACAATTTTGACAATGTTTTTTGATAAAAAGGCGTAATCTCATTGCCTGACGTGTTGATATTACTGCCCAAATTTATTGCCTCAGAAAATTGTTCTTCAGTGATAATACAATACCAAATATCCCAACCGCCAAAACCTCCCTGCCTATTGGAAACAAAATACAAAACATCAAAATCCTCTCCATTGACGATAAACGGCTGCATATTTGACGAATGTTCCGCATTGACTTGTTTGGGTAACAATACAGGTCTGCCCCATTCTCCATGAGCGTCTAATTGACTGACATAGATACGATAATACGTATCTTTTCCTTCTACCAAACTGCGACTGAAATACAATCTGTCTTTATTTTCATTCAAACAAAAGCCCGTATTGTTGTATTTGTTATTATTTATTTTATGATTGAGGGGTACACCCTCACGCAAACCATTGGCGGCATAGCTGGAAAGATAAATCTGAGCCACATAATAATCATCTATCAAACGGCTGTCGCCTTTAGTTAGGGAACGTAACGTAGTGAAATAGATACCCTTATCCATATCTTCCATAGCATTAAACTCTGAATATGATGTATTGATTTGCGAAGGCAATTTTTCTATTTCAACCTTTCCCGTATCCATTTCGGATACTATTTTATTCAAAAAATCCAATTCTATGGGCAAACGCTTACGCAAAACAGCATCTTGGTCTGCGGTTTGTTGATATTTTTCCAATGCCGCTATCGCTTCCTGATATTTTGAAGTGTTTTTCAAGGTCATTGCCCAATAGAAAAATGCTTGCGGATAAAATTTACAACTATCTGACAAACATATTTTTTTATAATAATCTTCACTTTTGGAATAAGCATAAATTTGTCTGGTGAGCGTAGCATATTTTTCATATACACCTATCGGCTGAACAGGATTTTCTTTGAACAATTCCTCATAAAAATAAACAGCAGAGTTTAAGTTTCCCTTTCGTTCCCAAAAATTGGCTATTTCCAACAAATTAGAAGTTGATTGTGCCGACAACGACCACGACCTCATTGCCAAGAGTGCAAAAACGATTAGACAAAGTGTATTTTTCATGTTCACCATCGCTTAAAACAAGTAACACGGAATACTTTTCGGTTTGGGCACATGATGTGTTTTGATAATATAGGACACATTTATTTCAAAACTGCCCCTTGCCCTACTTGCTTTGGACAATTTTGACACATTAAAATCATAACACAAGCCAAAATGTACATCTCTCCATAAACCACCTATGGACACAAACAAAGCGTCTTTCCAACGATGATAAATACCAAAATTGAATTTATTAATATACCATTTGCTATCAAAATGAAATACATAACTATACATCAAACCAAACAATAATTCCTGATATTGGGCTTGTTTGCGATAATATATCATTGGGGACAATTCATTACTTTTTTGCACCACAAAAGTTGAATTAAATTGAGCGGAATACAAAATCGGCATACGAATATTATCATCTTTGTACAAAGATATACGAGGCATATTCAAATGATAAACACTGAAACCTGCCGACAAAAAACATTTCGTATTCACTCTATATGCCCATTGAATACCCGCTGCACAATCCATAAAAAAAAACGACCTTCTGGCGAACACCTCACTCAAGGGAACATTCGGATTGTATTGTCCATCAATATATTGTTCATCAAATTTTAGTTGAGAATAATCCCATGTACGTTGAACACCGCCAAAACTGACACCCCCCATGAGAAAATGGTCATTGTTACCATTTATGGCATGAGCGTATGCTAAAATAAGATTGCCTTGAGCCGTTGAAAACTTGGAATCACCTGCCATATCGTATTCCAATGTAACCCCCATGGAAAAAATATCTTTTTGACGGGGACGTTTTTTGAGTGCAAAATCAGAATACACACCCGCTGTCATATACGGTTTTGATATAGCACGCCATTGTGTACGATAATATCCGCCAATGCGTGCCGTACCTTCAAAGAAACCTGCCACCGCCGGATTGCTTGTTATCGGCGAAATCCACATTTGTGAAAGATGCGTATCTTGCCCCCGTATGCCCTCATTGCATGTACAAACAATGGCAACAAGAACAATTAGGCTCTTTAATATGCTTATTTTCAATGTTTTACAAATACACATATTGCACCTGATACAATTGATTCACAATAGCAAAGATAACATTTTTTTTGTAATTGAAAAACATGAAAAAACTATAAAAATATGCGTAATACAAATTTGTATTACGCATAAATATCCATAACCTATCCAGTGTACTTATCGCATAAAGTCCATCATATCAAAACGAAGCAAGGTATCCAACTCTTGTTTATGCTCTTCTGTCGTACGCACAAAAGCGGTCGCAGCCACACCGACATCAGCATTTTTCACCTCTCGCAATTCCAAAACTCCAGAAAAAGAACTCATGAATTTATCTCTATCAAAAACAGCATTTTTATCAGCGTTTGTAGGACGTTCCAATACCATAAAACTAAATGTATCCGTTTCTCGCCCTTTCCACATTTTTTCCTTAGAAATACACATATTCTCAAAAAAAGCAACCACAGGATGAATGCCACTAATATGAGTTTGCAACTCATTTAAACAAAATCCCGCAAAACGCAAAGGATTTATCTCAATTGGAATTGGAATTTCTCCACTTAAACGAAATTCTATGTGCATAGGAAAATTTCGCAGACCAACAACCCGATTTACATTAACTAAAAAATCGGTAAAAGGTTGTTCATACTGGTCATATAGTGCTTTGCTTGAACAATATAGGCGGTCACTTGTATCTGATTCGGAAGCAAAACGATGATGATAGATATTCAAAATTATTGGCTGACCCTCATTGTCAAAATAGGCATCTACAGCATATTCTTCTCCGCGAATATATTGTTCTATAAGATATTTATTAGAACCTACTACAAAATCGGGGAATTGTGCACTTGCTACTGCAAATTTATTTTTAATATCTTCCATTGCGGCTTGCCATTCATTATTATCATGCACCACATACACACCTACACTCAAAAAACCAATAGCGGGTTTGAGTACAATTGGAAATGGAACGGTCTGCGTATCAAGTTTAAACAATTCTTCCAAAGCAACTTCTTTGAAATAAAAATCAGGATACATTTCCTGACAAATACGGCGAAATGCGGCCTTGTCTTTCAACAAGGTAATTTTATCGTTCAAAGCCTTATCGTCAAGATATTTTTTTATCCACCCCAAACCATTCTCCGACATGGAATACAAACGATGTCTTTGTTGATATTTTTCAACAAAATCCTCATCGGAACAAAGATCTAAACAATAGCCTTGCGACTGCAAATATTCGGACATCGCATTGCGAAGTATAGGATAATGTTTTTGATGGGCTATTTGCAACAATTTTTCTGAAACATATGGTTTTTCTAAAATAAGCATAATTATAAATTTTTAATATGAGCAAAAGTAGCATTTATTTCAATATCTTTTAACATTTAATAAGACAAACTTTAACCTACCTTATTATTTGACATTTGACATACCAAAAACAAAACCTTCCAATGCCAACAGTTTTTGTTTCCTATACAAACCGCCTGCATAACCGATTAATTTGCCATGACTTCCAATTACCCTATGACAAGGAATAATTATTGAAATGGGATTGTGTGCAATGGCTCCCCCTACTGCTTGTGCCGACATGTGCATGCTTCCCGTTTGTCGGGCAATTTTTTCTGCTATATCTTTATAAGTCAAAACAGTGCCAAAGGGAATGCTTTGCAATATATTCCAAACCAAATGACGAAAAGAACTCGCCGTGATTTTCACAGGCGGAACAAAATCGGGTGCCTGACCCGAAAAATACATATCCAACCACATGCATGCCATTTGAAAAACCGGCAAATCTTTCTTTGGGGGATTGCTTGCCATAGTACTGGCAAAATATTGCTGATTGTCAAACCAAAGCCCCACCAGATTTTCACCGTCAGCCCCCATTGTTATATTCCCTAAAGGCGAATTGTATTGATAAATATATTTGTTTTGCTCATACATATTTCCACTGTAAATTTTAATGTACAAAATTACTAAAAATGCACAAAAATTTTATTACCTTTGCAACAGAAAAAATTATATTGGGAAATCACCATGCAAGATGAGTATCTGATTTTAAGTCCCACACGGACAGAACTGTTGAGAATAGCTTCTGTTGATATACTATATATACACGCAGACGGAAATTCTTCTGATTTATACCTCACCAATGGCGAAAAACAAACAATAAGCATGCAATTGGGAGAAATTGAAAACACAATAAAAAATCAACTCAAAAAAACAGCAGTCAATTTGGTCAGAATAGGCAAAAGCCATATTATTAATAGGACATATATTTATAAGATTGACACTGTCAAACAACATTTGATACTATCTGTCGGCAATAACGGCAGAAGTATAGATTATAATATTTTCAAAGTGGAATCTAAAAAACCCAATCACACATTTACACTACGCGACGAACATATCTATGTCTGCATTGAAGACATATCAAAAGACCAATTAAAGGCATTGAAAGAAATAACAGAAAAAATGTAATATGAAAAAGCAACAAAACAATGACATTTTAGACGACAATATAGAAATTTTGGGCAAAGACTGGAAAAAAATACACAAAAGAAACAAAATTATACTTATTGTTTGTGCTGTACTTGTCATCCTGACAGGTCTATATTTTACTATTTTTGTTTTACTAAACAACAAAAACAACGACAACAACAATATAGAAGAAGAAATAACTGTGGTGGGAACGGAAGAAAATACCATTTCAAACATAACAAATGCCAACGCACAAACTCTTGCCATGGTATCGGTAAGCGACACTACTATAATCATAATACAAAAAATTGATTCTCAAAAAGTTTCTATACCCATCCGCATTTACACCCCCTACAATGCCAAACCTGAATTGATAGTAGGTAGCGACCTAATAGACTCCAATGACAACAGTTTGATTTTAGTGGTACAAGCCGCAGATATTCGGAGCGACAACCAAAATATTTTGGGGGATTTTGTTTTAAAAGGAGAATCCTTATCCAATGGACACTCCCATTTAGGCTTTTGTGCCATTATTGATGATAAAATACATATCGGCAAAGGCTCCCAAACCGCCTATTTAGATTCCGCCATAACCAAACAAGGCTACTTCTTCAGACAATATCCATTAGTTGTCAATGGCATACAAATAGAAAACAAACCTCAACACACCAATATAAGAAGAGCCCTGTGCCAATGGAACGAAAAACTTGTGGTCATAGAATCGGCAGAAAAGATTACGCTCAACAATTTCAGTCAAGCCTTGGTAAATATGGGTGTTGCCAATGCTATCAATATCATTGGAGGATCAGAAGCACAAGGTTGGGCAATAACAGACACCAACCAAACTATTAGCATTGCCAACAAATATCGTGAATACCAGCCGAATAGAACATTTTTAGTTTTCAAAAAGAGACTTTGATACACTCAAAAAGGCAGTTTGTACACAAGTAAAAACACTTCATACAAATCCCGACAAAATCGCTTGTCGGGATTTTTTTTGCTTATATTTTTGCAGCAGAATTAACTTAAAAAACAACATAAGTATGGATATTTTAAGTGCGATGGCAATCAAGGAAGTAATTGTAATTCTTTTAGAAATTATTTTTAATAAGAACAACAATAATTCAGCAAAAGAAGAATCTATAAGTAAAAAACAATCCGAATTTTTACAACAAAAATAATTGTAATATTTTAATCTTAAAAATTGACTATAATTTATACAAAAATTAACCTTATTTGATTACATAATTTTGGGAGATGGAACTGCTTTTTGTAGTAACTTTATATTTTTATAGCAATAGCAATAAATAAACATTTGACATAAACGAAATAAAATCTTATTGGTTATGGAACAGAAACCACATATCGGCAATTTAATAAAAAACGAATTGAAAAATCAAGGAAGAAGTATCACATGGTTGTCCTCACAAATAGGCTATTCAAGAGAACACATGTACAAATTGTTTCGCAATGAATATATATACACAGACCTACTCTTGAAAATTAGCCAAATACTCAAACATGATTTCTTTAAATATTATTCCAGTTATCTTGAAGACAAAGAAATGTAATATTTTTAGATAAAATTTGACAGAAAAACAACACAAACTTTGATACAATACAGATACAGACAAATGACACAATCAACAAATCCAAATTATATCTTTGCATAAGTAAAATAACATTTATAAATCATAAAAAATCAAGCGAAATGAAAAATTTATCATTAACAAAATTAATATTAGCCTGCTCTATTTTAGGTATAGTATCAGTATTTGCAGGTTGTAAGAAAAAAGTAAACAACTCTGCAAATAACCCAACAGCAAAGTTTGAATACCTTAAATTTTCTGATGGGAAAGTAGAATTCACAAACAAGTCAACCAATGCCACTTCATACGAATGGGATTTTGGAGACGGAGAAACCTCCACACAGCAATCACCTTCCCATACTTATACTAAAAATGGTTCTTACACCGTTGATTTAACAGCAAAAAATGAATTTGGCAACGACAAAACGTATGCTTATATTACTATATCTGATATAGTGTCCCCTGAAGCAGATTTCCAATATCAAACAGATACGTCTTTTAGGGTAAAATTTACCAATACCTCTTCTAATGCCACTTCATATGAATGGGACTTTGGGGACGGCTCTACCTCCACAGAAACCAATCCAACCCATACCTATAGCAGTAGAGGGATAAAAACAGTTACCCTTACCGCCTACAAAGGAAGTGCAACAAGCAAAGCACACAGCTACATTTATATGTACAGCCAAATAAAATTGGTAAACCAATCAAATTACCCTTTCAGTGTTACTATTGACGGCATTGACTACGGCTCTATTTCAGGAAACAGCGATAGAACTTTTGAAGTAAATCCGGGTTCCCATGCGGTATATGTAGAACAAATGAGCGGCTATACATTATGGCCGACAACAAGAAGTTATACATTGAAATGCCCTGCAGAAAAAATAGTAACCCAAAGTTTTAATACAGTGATGGATTAAATATTTATATTAACATAATAAAATCATCATGAAAAAAATTTTAGCAATCAGCATTTTCTGTGCCTTGTGCATGGCAGGTACAGCCAAAGACAAAAATTTCAAGCAATTCGGACAAGGTTTAAACTTCACTGCCAAGAATTTGTCGTTGCAAAAACACAATACTCCATTGGAGGTAAAAAGCAACAGTCTGTTTGCCTCTACCAACGAGGGAGAAAGACCGTTTATCAAACGTGCCATGTTCAATATGTATATTGATTGGAACTTTCATTTGGGTGCTTCAACTGATACCTATGATGGTGGCTACAATGCAGGGTTTACTTGGGGTGGCGGTATGTATTTTACTTTTGGAGCCAGAATTTATGACTATGTGTTTGTCGGTGCTGGCTTTGGTGCAGAAGTATTGCCTACTATTTTTTCTGGTTACGATGTAGAAGGTTTCTTCAATATACCAACATTTGTTAATGTCAGAGCCTTTTTGCCTGCTACAAGTAGAATTTATCCTTATATAGACATCGCTGCTGGTCCCAGTTGCTTATTTTACCTTGAAAAATTTAATGCTTTTAGTTTTATGCCGCTTGGTGCTAATGTACGGGTAGGTGTCGGTGTTGATTTCAGTAGATTTTCCCTCGGTTTGGGCTATGAAGGTATCTATTATACAGATGACTATTATACAGAGAAATTTGGTATTCATACCTTTTATTTAAAATTTGGTATCCGTATAGGAGCAATGGAATAAATGAATGTCTAACAATAAAAAAGAAGCCCAATGAAAAAAGGAATCTTATGTATCGGCTTGATGTTGTTGTGTTGTAACTTTTACGCACAGAAAAAAGAAGCAGTTGTCATCGAAACCAATTACGATATGCCCTCATTTGATAATCCGGAGGCAATTTTAATCGACAAAAATAACGTTGACGGCAAATCGTCAGCCTCTATGGTACATATCACCAATTACAGCAAATACAGAACATTGGAATTTGAGGTGTTTGTACATTCTCCCCTATCCTCTTCATGGGAGAGTTTGGGTACACAAAAAGTTTCCGGCTTTGATACCGATATAAAATTCGGAAAAAAATACCCCCAATTAAAAGCACACCGCTATTTTGCCGTTGTTCCCAAATCGGTAAAGAAAGACGATTTGCAGTATAAAATGGTGAAAAAAAACGGTGATTTGAACATATATTTGTTCAATCTTGGAGTAGACATCTACGCCGAACCGCTTCCCTATCACGAGAAGGAAAACGCATTTGTATTTAACAAGAATATAATGCCCGGTGATGCCAACGAAGATGTTATTCTAACCAATATGACTTCAAATGCAGTGGTTTCCATTACAGTTTACGGTTGGGATGCAAAAAAATTCATCTGGCTGAAATGTTTCAGCATAGCAGCAGCAAGTGGTAGCAAAACGAAAATAGATACCGAAAATGATAAAATAAAATATACCAAATTCAAATATTTAGCCATCGTTCCTGCAAACACAAAAACATATCAATATAATTTTTCGGAAAAACACAGCGATTGGTATATCACCGTATCAGAAACATTCTAATCATAGCAAAAACAATATTTTGATAAAATAATTTAATTTGTATGGCTGTCATATTGTGGCAGCCTTTTTTTTGTATTGAAATATTTTTTATAGAAACGTACCTTGGCACTTCTTATTCCAAGTCATGCTGTAAAATAGACAAAGTCTTTTGAGAAATAAAAAATATAAGGAGTGCGGAACAAACGTGCGTTCTATTATACAAGGTTATTCAAACAAGAAACGGAAATCTTCATTTATTTTTGGGCAATAACACTGAAATCCCATTTTTGTTGCTACTTCAACATTTGCTTTTCCATCGTCTAAATAGAAACAATTTTGCGGTATAAGATTGGCATCTTCTATCATCAAATGATAAATTTGTTCATCGGGCTTGCAGATTCCTAATTGATAAGACAAATAAACTTTATCAAAAAAATCTGTGATACTATGCCCATTTTTCTCAAAATATTTCTTTTTACAATGTTCGTAAATAAATTGATTGATATTGCTCAATAAAATCACTTTATATTTTTTGTGTAAATCCAATATCAAACTCAATTTATAATCGGGCAAATCTGTTAAAAATTGCAAATAGGCATGTTCTATTTGTTGTTGAGACACTTTATTACCTATCAAGTTTTTAAGTTGAATAAAAAACTCTTCATTAGAAATTTTACCTTCTTCGAAATCCAAGAAAAAACCTTGCTGCCGACAATTGTCCAGATAATATTCAATTTCATCGCACCCCAAATCCTTAAAGGCTTTCAGGCAAGCAGGCTTGTCCAAACCGAGCAAGACACCACCAAAATCAAAGATAATGGTATTGATTTTTGTGTCCAACATTATTTATCTTGTTTTGATTGGGATTGGTCAGAATCGTTTTTAGGCAAAATGATATTCAGAATATCACTTAAAGAGATATTTGACAAATCTATATTTTTGATATTAAAGCCCTGTTTTTCAGGCTCAGATACTTTATTATAGATTTCGTCAATAATATTTTTGTATTTGTTAGCCAAAACGGTTCTTTTCAATTTCAAAGTCGGAGCCAATTCGCCCGTTTGTGGAGTCCACTCATCTGCAATAAGACGGAAACATTTAATTTGTTCATGAGGACTGAGTTGTTTGTTGTATTTTTCCACCTCTTTTTGTATTCTGTTCACCAATGTCGGCAGGCTTATCAATTCCTTATTGTCCCTATAATGCAATTTGTGTTTGCTTGCCCAAAAGTGCAAATAATTAAAATTCGGAGCAATAATCGCCGAAGCAAATTTTTCATTTTCACCAATTACCATCAAATTTTCAATAAATGGCGATTCTTTAAATTTATTCTCCAACAATTGCGGGGCCACATATTTGCCTGCACTGAGTTTAAAAATTTCTTTCTTTCTGTCAGTTATCTGCAAATATTGCCCGTCTACCAAATGACCAATATCTCCTGTATGGAACCAACCGTCTTCATCTATCACTTTGGCAGTGTATTCAGGGTCTTTGTAGTAACCTTTCATCAAGCAAGGTCCCTTGGTCAATATTTCTCCGTCTTCAGAAAATTTCACTTCCACACCCGCCAAAATAGGACCGACAGTACCGATTTTGTAACGTCTGCCCTTGGGATTGTTTACCGCAATCACAGGAGAAGTTTCAGACATACCATAGCCTTCATATATAAACATATTGGCAGCACTGAACAAACGGATAATTTTAGGCTGTATGGCTGACCCTCCGGTAATAATACTAAACCACGGACTGCCTCCAAATTTCTTTCTCCATTTGCTATATACTAATGTATCATATATTTTATTCTGCAATCTATACCAAATGTTTTTATGATAATCGTATCTGTAACCATGTTTGATAGCCGCAAAATATATCCATTTTTTCAACAATGGCAGGTCTTTACCTGCTGCATACAATTTGTCAAAAATCATTTCCAATACACGTGGCACAGCACAAAAACCGTTTGCTTTAACATCTGCAATATCTGTGGCGATAGTACCCAAACTTTCTGCATAATAAATACTTACACCCAAATATTGGTAATGATAATTCAAACTGCGTTCGTAAATATGACAGAGCGGCAAAAAACTCAAAGCCCTATGAGTATGATTCAAGGGTTGCACATGAGCATGGGCAATAAAATTGCTTATCAGATTCTTATGTGTTAGCATTACGCCCTTGGGGGTGCCTGTTGTTCCGGAGGTATATATCATAGTGGCAATATCATCTTCGGTAATTTCCTTTTTTATATCCTCTACCACAGAAGCGTATTCTTTACGATGGAAAATACCTTGTCGCAAAACCTCATTCAATTCGGTTGCATCTTCTATTTTATCCAAGGTATAAATGCCGAATTCAAGATTCAGACTATCAAAAACAGGTTTTACCCGAGCATAGATTTGTCGATTGCCGATTACAACCATTTTTGCATCTGAATGATTAATAATATATTTATAATCGTCACTACTCAATGTAGGATAAATAGGCACATGAACAATACCCAACATCGACATGGCCATATCCATAATATTGAATTCAGGTCTGTTGTTGGTAATGGTTACCACCTTGTCGCCTTTGCGTAAACCCAAATGGTGCAACCCGTAACTCAACAAAAGGGAAAATTTGTAATAATCTTTTGTGCTGAAATTGACCCACTGCCCTTTTCTTTTCCCATTAAGGGTATCATCTTGCGGATAATTCTCTGTTATATAATCTAATAAATCGAATATTCTCTTTATTTCCATCTCAAATAACTTTAATTTTGATTGCAAAGATAGGCAAAAATACCATACAAACCGCAAAAAATATTTCGACATAAACAGATGTATATTTTTTTATAAAAATGATAAAATGATAACAAAAAAATTATATCTTTGCAGCGTGAAATTAATGGGGCATTAGCTCAGTTGGCTAGAGCGTTTGACTGGCAGTCAAAAGGTCATCGGTTCGATTCCGTTATGCTCCACAATATAGAAAAAGACAAAGAAGTTTCGTATGAAACTTCTTTTTTTACAAATAAAATCCAATTTAGCAACCTAAAAAATTACAACAATATGAATAAACGTATTTTCAAAAACATTTTGTGCCTTGTATTGATTTTGCTTTCTATTGTATCTTGCAATCGCAACAAAGAAATTACTCCATCTTTCGATTTTGCCCCTTACATATCAGCCTATACAAGTGGCATTATCCATTCCAATTCACATATTCGCATAGAATTGGCTCAGGAAATTGAAGCCGTAGAAATAGGAACAGCCATAGACGAAAAATTGTTTTCATTCTCCCCTTCTTTGAAAGGAAAAGCCTATTGGTTGAGCAACAGCACAATTGAATTTGTTCCGGATTCAGGTGCCCTAAAAACGGACAAAATCTATCATGCCAAGTTTTTTGTAAATAAAATATTTGACAATGTCACCAGCAAACAAAAAACGTTTGAATTTTCGTTTTATGTGCAACAAAAAAGTGCCATGCTCTCGCTATCACCGATAGAAGTTTTGAGGTCTGCTCCCAATGAAGCAAACATTACCGGTAACATTTCATTTAGCGACATCGTAACTTTAAAGGAAGTAAAGCAGGCTATAAGTTTATCAGGTATAGAACCCACCCCCGAAATCTGTTTTGAAGACAATGGCTCGGCTACCGATTTTGCTTTTACCATTAAATCTATAGCAAAAACAAAAAAGGAACAAATACTTACCATTAATTTTAACGGACAAAAAATCGGTATCTCCAAACAAGAAAAGAAAAAAATAGACATACCCGCTTTAAATGATTTCCATTATATTTCAGCAACACCAATAAGCGACCCTGAAAATGGCATTTGCTTGGCATTTTCCGAGCCCATATCCAACCAACAGGATATAAAAGGTTTGGTTGATATAGAAGAAACCCAACAATACGCCACTCAAATAGCCGACAACCTTATCTATATTTTCTACCCTACAGATTTAGAAAAAGACTATATTACCATTAATATAGATAAAGGATTAAAAAATTATCAAGAAAAACAACTTAACTCTTCACATCAAATAAAAGTAAAAGCCAAAATAGAAGCCCCAGCCATTAAACTATTGTCAGATGGGTTGTTTTTACCTGATGCAACACACCAAAGTTTGGACTTTAAAGCCGTGAGCATACAAGCCGTGGATTTGGAAGTTATACGAATATACGAAAGCAATATTTTGGCGTATTTGCAAAACAATTCGTTAAACAGCAGTAATTATGTTTCCAATTTAAAACAAGCAGGCAGGTTGATATACAAAAAAACTTTGCGACTCAATGCTGATGAGAAAAATTATAACAAATGGCAAAACTATAGCATCAACCTCAAACACATTATACAACAAGAACCCGGAGCCATGTATAGGGTTATACTTTCTTTCAAACAAGAATATGCAACCCCACCTTTCAACAACAAAACCATAGCGGCCAACAATAATGAAATGGTTAATCTGTCATCAGGAGAAATGACCGACCTTGACGAAGCTCAATGGGACTATTCTTCCAATTCTTATTATGGTTATTACAACGACAATTACGATTGGGACCTTTATGAATGGAGTCAAAGCGAAAATCCATATCATGCCTCTTATTATATGGAAAGTGCACACACAAGTGTTTCAACAACCTTATTGGCATCAAATTTGGGTATGATTGTCAAAGCCAACAATAACAATAAATATTGGATAAGCGTTAATGATATTCTCAGCACCAAACCTATATTGGGAGTTGAAATCAATTTGTATAACTATCAATTGCAAAACATTGGCAGCGGCAAAACAAACGCAGACGGCTTTGCTGAAATAGAGGTCACATCCAAATCCAAAGCATTTATTGCAGTAGCATCTTTAAATAACGAAAAAACATACCTTAAATTAATAGATGGGGCACAAAACAAAATGGAACGCTTTGACGTTGGCGGTCAAGTTATTTCCAAAGGTCTCAAAGGATTCATCTATGGAGAAAGAGGAGTATGGAGACCGGGCGATACTTTGTTTTTGACTTTTATTTTAGAAGACAGCAAACATATTATTCCGCTAAACCACCCTGTTACATTAGAAATATACAACCCTCGCGGACAATTTGCTTATAAAAAAATAAGTTCACAATCAGAAAACGGCTTTTACACCTTTGCCGTTCCGACCAAAAAAGATGCTCCTACAGGTGATTGGAATGCCTATGTAAAAATAGGACAAGCCTCTTTCCATAAAAGACTTAAAATTGAAACAATTAAACCAAATCGCTTAAAAATAGACTTAAAACTTGAAAACAAACAAGTACAAAATAATACTAAAACCTTGGTAAACATCACCTCCGCATGGCTAACAGGAAATAAAGCCAATGGTCTGAAAACTGATGTCGAAATAACCCTATCTTCCCCAAAAACCACATTTAAAGGATATGAAAAATACACCTTTGACAACCCTGCTGTTTATTTTGAAAAAACAACTATCCCCATTTTTTCAGGCACTTTGAATGCAGAGGGAAAAACAAGTTTTTACATACCTGCTTTAGTTAAACAAAATATAAAAGGCAAAGTACATGCCAATTTAGTTTGCCGTGTGTTTGAACCTAATGGAGAAACAAGTTTTACCACAATACAACATACCATATCCCCATTTAATACCTATGTGGGCATAGATGACAATGTACCTAACGAAATGGACATTGAAACCAATACCGACCATGAATTTAAGGTTGTTACCCTTGATGCCAATGGTAAACCAAAGGCTTGTAAAACATTGGAATACAAAATTTACAAAATAGATTGGTCGTGGTGGTGGGAAAACAACAGCAACGATTTCAGTTCCTATATCAACAATTCAACCATCAAACCTATCAAATCAGGACAATTAGCAACCAATAGCAACGGTGCTGCTTCTATCAAATTCAGAGTCAATTACCCTGACTATGGTCGCTACTTAGTTTACGTAAAAGACAAAGCCGATGGACACGCTACAGGTTGTACAATATGGGTAACATGGCCTTCGTGGAGAGGGGTACCCGACAGCGACATGCCAACATCGGTAAAAATGCTTTCATTCTCTACTGACAAAAAATCTTATAAAGTAGGTGAAACCGTTGTGGTAAATATTCCCAAGATAAATAGTGGTATGGCTTTGGTTTCTATCGAAAATGGTTCTGAAGTTGTTGCCAAAGAATGGCTGAAAATGGATAAAATAGGAAATACTCAATATAAATTTGTTACAGACAAAAGAATGTCTCCTAATGTGTATATACATATTTCATTGTTGCAACCTCATGACAACACCATTGAAAACAAACCTATTAGAATGTATGGTGTACAACCCATAGAAGTATTTAACGAAAATACCCAATTGCACCCACAAATAACTTGTCCCAATGTTGTAAAACCAGAATCCGCCTTTGTGGTGAAAGTAAAAGAACAAAAAGGACAACCAATGACCTACACACTTGCCTTGGTTGATGAAGGTTTGTTAGGCATCACCAACTTCAAAACGCCTAACCCATGGAAAGCCTTCTATACCCGTGAGGCTTTAGGTATCACCACTTGGGATATGTATGATTATATTGTAGGAGCCTTTTCCGGAAAATTTGCTAAAATGTTCAGCATTGGTGGCGATGAAGACGAAAACCCATCTAACATGCAAGCCAACAGATTCAACCCTGTAGTAAAATTTATGGGACCTTTCACCTTAAAAAAAGGAGAAGAAAAATCGCACAAAATAATCCTACCTCCTTATGTCGGTTCATTACGGGTCATGGTTGTCGCTGGCATGAACGAAGCATACGGCAATGCTGCAACAAATATTACCGTTAGAACACCTCTGATGACCCAATCCACTTTACCGAGAATGGTGGGGACTAATGAGACTATAGACCTGCCTGTCAATATATTTGCAATGGAAAACAATGTAAAAGATGTGACGGTAAAAGTTTCCACTCAAGGCAAACTGAAAATAAATGGAGCCAAAGAGCAAAAAATCCATTTTTCCAATACAGGCAACCAAACACTATTTTTCCAATTGCAATCAACAGCAGCAGAAGGTGTTGAAAAAATAAGTGTTATTGCAACGGGCAACGGGCAAACATTCAAAGAAAATATTGAAATTGATGTTAGAAATCCTAATCCTATTACACACTCGGTACAAACCAAATTGCTAAAAGGCGGTGAAAGCATATCTTTACCATATAGCCTTGCTGTAAAAGGCGGTAAAAACAACTATTTGAATTTAGAATTGGCCAATTTACCCATTATGAACATTTCCGCCCAATATGATTTCTTGGAAAATTATACACACTATTGTTCCGAACAATTAACCTCAAAAGGTATATCCTTATTGTTCTTGGACAAATTTAAAAACCTCTCTAAAGAAGAACAAACTGCATTGGACAAAAATATCCATAATATCATCGCCAAAATATATGGAAGACAAACACCAAGTGGCGGTTTCACTTATTGGGAAGGCGGTACAGACGTGAACAATTGGGTAACCTCATACGTAGGACATTTTCTCATTCTGGCAAAAGAAAAAGGTTATGAAATTAACCAAAGTGTAGTCAACAAATGGATAAAATACCAAAGAAAAAAAGCCCAAAATTGGAGGGCAAACAACAATAACAATACAAACAGAAGATACTCCTACAACCAATCAGATTTGGAACAAGCCTATTGCTTGTACACATTGGCTTTGGCGGGTTCCTCTGAATTGGGAGCAATGAACAGATTGAAAGAATCCAACAATCTGTCCTTGCAAACCAAATGGCGTTTGGCTGCCGCCTACGCATTGATAGGCAAACAAAAAACAGCCAATGAATTGGTATTCAATCAATCAAAAGAAATTGAATCTTATGCAATGGACAACACATCTTTTGGTTCGGCATTGAGAGACAGAGCCATGATATTGGAAACGTTAATTTTGTTACAAAAACACGAAGATGCGTTTATGTTGGCTAAAGATATGGCAGCAAATTTCACTTCCAACACTTATTATTCCACCCAATCCACCGCATATCTATTGATGAGTTTGGCTAAATTATCCGAACTTTCATCAGGTAGTTTGAAAGCTGATTACCAAATAGACAACAAAGAAACACAGTCGATTACAACTGTAAAATCTGTTTTTGTCAAAACATTTTATCCTACTCAATACAAAGGCAATGTAACCATAACCAACAAATCAGACAAACTGATGTTTGTCAATCTAACAACACGTACCAAACCGCTTACCGACACCGCTTCGGCTAAAAACAACAACTTAAAATTAGCGGTACGCTATGTGGATATGAAAGGTAAAACATTGAATGAAAATAGCATACCTCAAGGGACAGATTTTTATGCTATTGTAACAATATCAAATACAGGTATTTACAAAAAATATACCGACTTAGCCTTAACATACATAGTGCCATCGGGTTGGGAAATTTACAA
>CAJOFD010000015.1 GCA_905233585.1 uncultured Bacteroidales bacterium | reverse complement strand
TTATTAGACAAATTGGAAATTATTCGGCAGAGATGGTTGGAAATAGGCGAACAGATAGTTCAGCCTGATATTATTGCCGATATGAAACGTTATGTGAAGTTGAACAAAGACTACAAAGACTTGCAGCCAGTTGTAGATGCTTACAAACGTTACAAAAATATATTGGATAATATTGCCAATGCCAAAGAAGTGCTGGCAACCGAAAAAGATGAAGATTTTAGATTGATGGCCAAAGAAGAATTGGCCCAATTGACAGAAGATTGCGAAAAAATGGAAGAGGAAATCCGTCTTTTGCTGATACCTTCAGACCCTCAAGACAATAAAAATGCCGTAGTGGAAATACGTGCGGGTACAGGCGGCGATGAGGCAAGTATTTTTGCCGGCGATTTGTTCAGAATGTACACCCATTATTGTGAGTCGAAAAATTGGAAAATAGATGTGGTTTCTTCAACTGAAGGCACCATGGGCGGATTCAAGGAAATTGTATTCAATGTTATAGGAGAAGGTGTTTACGGTTTGTTGAAATACGAATCGGGCGTTCATCGGGTGCAACGTGTTCCGCAAACCGAAGCTCAAGGTCGTGTGCATACTTCAGCGGCATCGGTGGTTGTTTTGCCTGAAGCCGATGAATTTGATGTGGAACTCAAGCAAAGTGATATAAGAAAAGATACCTACTGTTCTTCCGGTCCGGGAGGTCAGTCGGTCAATACAACCTATTCCGCCGTGCGGCTAACACACATACCTACGGGAATTGTGGTTGCCATTCAAGATGAAAAATCACAAATAAAGAATCTTGAAAAGGCAATGAAAGTGTTGAGAACAAGAATTTTTGAAATGGAGTATCAAAAATATCTCAACGAAGTGGCATCCAAACGCAAAACAATGGTTTCCACCGGTGACAGGTCAGCGAAAATACGCACCTACAATTATCCTCAAAATAGGGTAACAGACCATAGAATCAATTTGACCATGTACAATCTTATCGGTTTTATGGACGGTGATATTCAAGAAACGATAGAAGCCTTGCAGGTAGCGGAAAATGCAGAAAGACTAAAAGAAGCGGTTGAAGCACAATAGAATTTATTCTCTTTGTTGTGAAACAGAGCGAACATATTGCCCATATATTACAAACACTTCCGGAACAAAGTGGAGTGTACCGATATTACAACGATGAGGGTACTGTCATTTATGTGGGCAAGGCCAAAAATCTGAAAAGAAGGGTTTCTTCCTATTTCAACAAGGAACATCATCATAGAAAATTGCAGGCTCTTATCGCCAATATTGCCGATATTCAGTATACGGTGGTGGATACAGAAAATGATGCCTTGTTGTTGGAAAACAATTTGATAAAACAATATCAGCCCAAATACAATATTCTTCTAAAAGATGACAAAACCTATCCGTGGTTGTGCATTACCCATGAACCGTTTCCGAGATTGTTTCCTACGCGTAAAAAAACAGACCCGAAGTCAAAATATTTCGGACCCTATTCGTCAGTAAAGGCATTGCATTCCCTGTTGGATACATTAGCGGAATTGTTTCCTTTGCGTTCTTGTAAGATGCCACTTACTCAAGAGGCTATCTCTAATCATAAATACAAACCTTGTTTGGATTACCATATCAAAAAATGTATGGCTCCCTGTGTTGCCTATCAGTCCGCTGAAGATTATCAGGCGAATATACGGCAGATAGAACAAATATTGAAAGGGAATACTACATTTGTCATCAATGAGTTGAAAGAAAAAATGATGGCATACGCTGCCGAGATGAATTTTGAAAAAGCACAAGAGGTAAAAGAAAAAATTATACTCTTGCAAACCTATCAATCAAGATCTATTGTATTGAGTGAAACCCTTCATAATGTAGAAGTTTATGCTATTGTCGGAGATGTAGAAGCGGCTTATATCTGTTATTTTAATGTAGTAAACGGTGCCATTGTGAGTACGCAAACGCTCATGGTGAAACAAGCCCTTGACGAGTCGTTGGAAGATTTGCTTTTGTATGCCATTGTTGATATTCGCAACAATGCTACCAATCCGTCAAAGGAAATAATTGTGCCCTTTGCTTTTGATTTTGAATTGGCAGATGTAAAAGTTGTTGTTCCCAAATCGGGAGAAAAATATAAATTGCTAAAATTTGCCATGCACAATGCCGCAAATTATATGAACGAAAAACAAAGGCAGAAAGAATTGTCCAATCCGGAACTGCACCGCATTCAATTGCTGGAAACGATGCAAAAAGATATGCAACTGCCTAAACCGCCTGCATATATAGAATGTTTTGACAATTCCAACATACAAGGTCAATTTCCTGTTTCGTCAATGGTGTGTTTCAGAAATGGACGTCCTTCAAAAAGCGAATACCGCATATATAATGTCAAAACAGTGGATAAACCCGATGATTTTACCACTATGGCCGAAGTGCTTACCCGCCGTTATTCAAGATTGTTGAAAGAAGAAAAGCCATTGCCCGATTTGATTGTTGTCGATGGAGGCAAAGGACAGGTGTCGGCGGCTTATCAAGTATTGAAGCAACTAGGTTTGGAAAATACCATACCCTTGTTGGGTATCGCAAAAAGATTGGAAGAAATTTATCGTCCCAACGACCCTATACCTTTGTTTATTGATAAAAAATCCGAAACACAACGTATTATACAACATCTTAGAGATGAAGCCCACCGTTTTGGTATCACTCATCACCGGAACAAAAGAGATAAAGATTTGATAAAAACAGAACTGACTAATATTCAAGGCATAGGGGAGCAGATTGCAGCGAAATTGTTGTCCACATTTCGTTCGGTAAGTGTTATCAAAAATGCTTCATTGGAAGATTTGGAACAGGTGATAGGCAAAAGCAAAGCCTTGAATGTGTACAATTATTATCATGCAATTGTGTCAAAACAAGACGAGGCGGATATAAACCTTTCTGAATAAATATCTCATATAGTTTTTGCCCAAGTTTGTCCGTAGTTGATGATTTTTGTGCTATCTTTGCAGAAATAAAAAGAGCAGGATAATTGTTTTATAAATCTTATTCATGTTATAAAATAGAGTGTAAATCAAATAAAAATTAATATTATGAAAAATAAAATAGTAGCAGGTAATTGGAAAATGAACAATACTTTTTCCGAAGCAGAAGATTTGTTGGTAGCCATAGCAGAATCAATAGAAGATATGCGATTGGAAACAGAAATTATAATCTGTCCGCCTGCTTTGTATCTTGAAATGGCCACCGATATAGCTCAAGAAAGCAATTTTTATGTAGGAGCACAAAATGTTGCCTATGCAGAAAAAGGCGCTTATACCGGAGAAATCAGTGCGGCTATGCTTAAATCAGTAGATGTGGACTTTTGTATTGTCGGACACTCTGAAAGAAGAAATTATTTCCACGAAACCGATGAGGAATTGGCAAAGAAAATAGATATTTTGTTAGCCAATCAGATAAATCCAATTTTTTGCTGCGGTGAAAGTTTGACCGATAGAGAAAACGGCAATTTTAAACAAGTGATAGAAAATCAAATCAAAAACACTTTGTTTCATTTGTCGGTAGAACAATTTGAAAATATAACCATTGCTTATGAACCTATTTGGGCTATCGGTACAGGTTTGACCGCCACTCCGCAACAAGCACAAGAAGTGCATGCCTTTATCAGAAAACTGATAGAAGAAAAATATGGTACCGAAATGGCCTACAATACCTATATCCTTTATGGTGGAAGTTGCAATGCCAAAAATGCTTTGGATTTGTTCTCTTGTACTGATGTCGATGGCGGCTTGATAGGTGGTGCCTCCTTGTCTGCTCAAGATTTTGTCGAAATTGTCAATGCAGCTGAAACTTGTACAAAAAACGATTAAATGGCTTATATAAAAATTTCATGTAAGGTGAGCGAACCCTCAGAAGGCAATGAGATACTCATTGCTCTTTTGTCTGATTTGGGTTGCGATAGTTTTGAAGAGAATACCGATGGCTTGAATGCCTATATACAACAAGAACAGTTTAACAAGCAATTATTTGAAGACTTGTCCCAAAGAGCCAAAGATTTTCCTTTTGACTTTTCTTTCGCCTATCAGCAAATGGAAGAAAAAAATTGGAATGCTTTGTGGGAACAAAGTTATCAGCCTGTGCTTGTAGATGGGCAGTGCTATATTCGTGCTCCTTTTCATGAGCCACTAAAAGATGTAGAATTTGACATTGTTATAAAACCGGAGATGTCTTTTGGTACGGCTCATCACCCAACCACCGCCCAATTGATTAGTTTTTTGTTGAAAGAAGATTGTGTAGGCAAAAAAGTATTGGATATGGGAACAGGAACAGGTGTATTGGCTATTTTGGCACAAAAACGAGAGGCCAATTCAGTGTTAGCTATTGACAATGACAAATGGGCATATAATAATTGTGTGGACAATGTCAAAAGAAACGATTGCAAAAATATTCTCGTGCAATATGGTGATGCTTCTTTGATAAAAGATGAGAATTTCGATATTGTGATAGCAAATATTAATCGTAATATTTTGTTGAAGGATATGAAATGTTATGCTCAAGCGATGAAAAGCAATGCTGTTTTGTTTTTGAGCGGTTTTTATCTTCACCCCGATTTGGATTTGTTGAAAGCCGAAGCCGAAAAATATGGTATTGTTTATCATTCTCATTCGGTCAAAGACGAATGGGTGGCTGCCAGATTGATAAAAAAGTAAAATATAGTTTTGATGTGATTGATAAAGTTGAAAGAATATGAAAAAGATATTGTTCATTATATTGTTATACTTGTTTATATCTGTGGCGAGTGTTGCTCAAAACGTAACACATTTAACCGTGAATCCCAGTTTGACAGTTGAGGAAATAACAAACATATATTCATCTGTAAACAAAGACCAAAAAGAGCAGGCTGAACAAATTATTGCAATTTTCCCCTCCATGTGGGATGCGATGTCTAATGATGAACAATTGATATTCATAGACCTTGCCAATAAGATATTTAAAGCAAAAATGCGACCTATACCTCAGTTGGCGGATTTTATCAAAACATACAAGTTGGTTATAGAAAGCAATCAATCAAAAAAGAGTGAACAAAATTTTGCTAAATCAATAGAATATATTGTCAAAAACCACTCCAATCAGTTTATTATGTTGATGAAAGCCTATTATACTGTTTTGAATGAGAATATTCTCAACAGATATTCCGGTTTGCATTGGTACACTGCCAATGTTGATCATTTTTATTTTGAATTTGATTCTATTCCCAAAATTGTTTATCCAAAATTGGATTTGGTGGCCTCAAACGGAAAAGACAGTTTGCAGATAAAAAATACTTCGGGTTATTTTTCTCCGACCACTATGGTTTTTATCGGCGGAAAGGGTATGGTGGATTGGCAAAAAGCGGGCGTGAGCGAAAAAGTCTATGCCACTTTTGATAGTTATAAGGTCTTGTTGAGGTCTGTGCATATAGAAATAGAACAAGCCTTGTATCACAATCCGGAATATTTTACTGCACCCCAATTGGGCAAATTGGAAGATAGGGTAATGTCCACCGAAGTGGCTGAAGAAAAAGTTACATATCCGCGTTTTACAAGTTATGATAAAAATATTAAGGTCAATAATATTTGTTCAGAAGTTGATTATTGTGGAGGTATTCACATGCGGGGCAATACCTTTATGGGACAAGGGGAGGCTGCTAATTTGGCGGAATTGCGTTTTAAAAGAGAAAACAAAGTGGTGATGATTGCCAAATCTGCAAGTTTTGTATTGAAACCAAAGCAGTTGTCTTCGAAAACTTGTAGAACAATACTTTATGTAGATAAAGATTCTACGGGTCGGGAAACAGATTCTATTTTTCATTCGGCCATAGAACTGCAATATACACCGCAAAGTAGAGAGTTGTGGCTTTTCCGTGGTAAAGAAGGTCCTATGCGTATGCCGTTCTTTGATTCGTATCATCAGGTGGATATTTTTGCTGATGCTCTGCATTGGAAAATGAACGAAGAAAATATTGAATTTGGTCCCATTCCCGGTCCTATGGGAAATGTAAATGCTTTGATAGAGTCTGTTTCTTATTTTTCTGCTGACAGATTATATCAATTTATGGGTATGAATCAGGTGAATCCGCTTTATACTTTATATGAATTTTATCGGACAACGGGTGTGCGGGAGGCTACCGTTGATGAAATTGCTGCCTATTTCAAATATTCCCGTTCCGATATACAAAGTCTTATATTCCAACTTGTAGAATATGGTTTTGTCGATTATGACATCAACGACCATACGGTAAAATATTTGCCACGATTGGGTAATTATCTGTTGAATGATCTGAAGAAAAAAGATTATGATATTTTGCAATTCCGTTCCACTGTAGGGGCAGGGCATACCAATGCAACATTTAGTTTAATCAATAATGACTTGGATATAAAAGGTATTGATTTGATTATTGTCAGCGATTCGCAAATTGTCAATGTTTTGCCCAAAGAAAAGAAAATAACGATGAAACAAAACCGTGATTTTGTTTTTCATGGAAAGGTGGAAGTGGGATTGTTCGATTTTTGGGTAACCAATAGCAAATTTAATTATGAATCGTTTACAATGGATTTTGCCGTAGTGGATTCCTTGATGTTTTTTGTGGAAGACAAATCCAAAGGACAAAATGCAATGGGGGAATATCCTTTGGAAAAAGTGCGGAGTTATCTGTCGGATATTTCCGGAACGTTGTATATAGACCAAGCCAACAACAAGTCAAGTACCTTGTCAATACCAGGCTATCCGTATTTTGACAGCAAATCGAAGGGAAGGGTTTATTACAATCATGATTTTGTGTACAACGGAGCCTACGATAAAGAGCGTTTCTATTTTCAAACAACAACATTTACCATTAAAAATATGGACGATTTTGATACAGATTCCTTATTGTTTGATGGTTTTTTGTATTCGGGAGGCATTTTCCCTGACATAGAAAGACCATTGCGGGTGCGTCCTGATTTTTCGTTGGGATTTATTTATAATACTAATGGGGAAATGCCTGCCTATCAGGGGCGGGGTAGTTTTGACGGCAAAATAGATTTGAGCAATCAAGGTTTGAGATGTACGGGCAAATTGGATTATTTGCAATCTCATGCCGAAGGTAAACACATGTTGTTCTTTTTGGATTCTATGAATGCTATCTTTGATAATTATCGTATAGATGCGCAATTGGCAGAAACCGAATTTCCGCCTGTACAGTGTGCAAATACAAAGGCACATTGGTTACCGTATGAAGATAAGATGTTTGTGAACAATACCAAACCAAAATTCACAATGTATACGGGAACACAATTAGATGGTCAATTGGTTGTATCATCGTCAGGAGTAAGAGGTTCAGGGGATTTTATTTACGATATTGCCACTATGCATTCGCAAGATTATGAATTTTTACATCATGAAATGAAAGCCTCTTCATTGGATATTGATTTGTACGATTCTACTTCCAATGATTATTATATTAAGGCCACAGACCATAAGGCTTACTTGAATTTTGAAAAGCAGAAAGGTAATTTTATTGCTAATGGGAATGCACAACCCATATTTTTCCCTATCAATATGTTTAAAACCTATGCGAAAGAGTTTGATTGGTTGGTTGCTGAAAAACAATTGCAATTTACCTACGAAGATAAATATGCTTCTGTTGATATACCCAATACCGAGATTAAAGACTTATATACTATGCGGTCGGAGGGCAATGAGTTGATTTCGACCAATCCAGAACAAAAACAATTGCAATTTACAACAACAAGGGCAAATTATGATTTCAGCAAATATGAAATTACTGCCTATGGTGTACGTTTTGTAGAGATTGCCGATGCAGCGGTTTTTCCAAAAGAGGGCATTGTAAAGATACATCGCAAGGCAAACATCGCTCCGTTGAAAGATTCAAAAATATTGGCTAATACCGACAATCAATATCACGAAGTCTATAAGGCGAATGTTTTGTTGGAAGCCAAAGACGCTTATCATGCCGATGGATATTACAATTATATAGATGCCAAAGAAAAACGTCAGGAGATTTATTTGGATTCGTTATGGATAAATAAAGACAAGCAGACACGCGGTTATGGCAAAATCGGTTACGAAGCCAATTTTACATTAAATCCTCATTTCGGTTATAGCGGTTCAGTTACCTTGAAGGCTGAAGATAAATTCTTGACCATGCGTGGAGCTGTGTCATTGTTGTATAGTTGTGATACCAATCAATATGCTCCCATTCGTTTCAATGGGGCGGTCAATCCGGATTCGGTGTTGATACCCATTACCGCTAAAACAAGAGATACTAACGATATGCCCGTAGTGGCAGCCATTGCCTCCAATGCAGAAGGTAAAATTTATCCAGCTATCGGGCGTGCCAAAGATAGAATAAATAATCCTGAATATATCAGTGTGTATGGCTATCTGACCTACAACGAAGAAATAGAATCATACGTGGTTGCTTCTCTCGAAAAATTGGATAATTTGGATTTGCCCGGCAATGCTGTCTATTTGGATAAAAAGAATTGTATAGCACGTGGGGAAGGACGTTTGGATTTGGGTACCAATTTCGGTAGAATGGAATTTGTGCCAATGGGACAAATTGTCAATTATATCGAAAAAGATTCGGCGAAGATAGAAGTGTCGGCATCGTTAAATTTCTATTTTAATGAACAATGTATGAATTTGCTGAGTGAATATATTGAGGCTTCGCAAAATTTGGAACCTGTTGATGTGATTGAATGCAAAAGTTATCAAACGGCATTGTTGGAGATGTTGGGAGAAAAAGAATATGCCCGTCAGTCGGCAGATTTGAAACAATATTATCATTTCAGACGTTTGCCCAAAGCCTTGCAACTTACTTTTATGTTTGCCGATGTGAATATGGCTTGGAATGTGGCTACAAAATCGTTTGTTTCGCAGGATAAAGAGTTGGGCATAACCATTTGTGGCAAAAAAGAAGTCAATAAACAGGTGCCCGGCATTCTCGAAATTCAGAAAAAAAGCACCAATAAATCTTCAAACAACAAAACAACATTGCATCTTTATTTGGAATTTGATGACCAATGGTTCTATTTCTATTATGCAGGCACAACCATGCAAGCGGTTTCTTCGGTGAAAGAATTTAACCAATGGATAAAGGACACCCCGCAAAAGAAAAAAGAATTGCAGAGCGATAAGGCGAAAAACTTGGGTAATTATCGTTATACTTTGGCAAGCCTTTCTTTGAAAAAGAAATTTTTGAACAGACATCAAGAGGCGGAGGAAGATGAGACACAACCTTAACAATATTTGCAATGAGCATTTTTGGGGCTTGTACAATATTTATTTTGCGAACACGTTACTTAAATCCTATTAGATAAGTTTTATATTGACAGAAAATAATTTAAAATAATGAAATACGATAACATTATTCAACAGATAGAAAAATCAAGACTGGAAATAAATACCAAACTCAACAAAGAAGCCATATTGGATACCTTAAAGGCTTTATATACCCTAACCTTTCCAAAATTGTTTTTTTTCAAACATTTGGAAGATGATATTAGTTTGATAAATTTTATTTATCAAACATTAAAGAAAAACGACAGTGAAGAATTGGCCGCCAAATTTGTGGAGAGCATTCCCGAAATAATTCCACTAATCAACACCGATGTGGAAGCCGTTTTTGAAGGCGACCCTTCTATCAAATCATACGAGGAGGTGCTTATTTCCTATCCGGGCATTATCGCTACCATTGCTTACAGATATGCTCATCAATTGTATCTGTTGGAATCTTACACCATTGCAAGAATTATGAGCGAATATGCCCATTCCAAGACAGGCATAGACATTCATCCGGGGGCAAAAATAGGGGAGTATTTTTGTATAGACCATGGCACTGGTGTGGTAATAGGGGAAACTGCCGAAGTCGGACATCACGTAAGGATTTACCAAGGGGTAACTTTGGGAACAAGAAGTTTCAAAAAAGATGAAAACGGCAAATTGATACGAGGTTACAAACGCCACCCCAGCGTGGGCAACAACGTAGTAATTTATGCCAATGCAACTATTTTGGGGGGAGACACCTATATCGGAGACGGTTGTGTTATCGGTAGCAATACGTGGATAGACAAATCTATTTTAAGCAACAAAAAGGTGAAAAACCTAAATGACGGTATTTAAGGTGTCAGTTGCTTTCACTTTTGACATCCAAAACATCTCTTAAGACATTGCCCAAAAGCATAAAACAAAGCACTAACAGCATAATGGCAATGCCCGGTACGATAGCCAAATAGGCATAATCCAAAATAATGTATCCGTAGTTTTCTTTTATCATCGTTCCCCATGAGGGCATGGGCGGTTGTACTCCTATCCCCAAGAAACTAAGGCTGGCTTCTGTTAGAATGGCAGAAGCGAAGTTGGCGGCAACAACTACTATAATGGTGCCTACAATATTGGGAAGAATATGTTTGAATATGATGGTCATATTGCGAAAGCCTAACGACTTGGAGGCTTCCACAAATTCTTTTTCCCGCAAGGAAATCACTTGTCCTCTCACCACTCTTGCTATATCCACCCACATGGTGAGTCCTATGGCGATAAATATCTGCCAAAATCCCGTACCTAAAGCAAAACTGATGGCAATAACCAGCAACAATGTGGGAATAGACCATACCACATTAATTACCCACATAATTATATCATCTACTTTGCCTCGATAGTAGCCTGCTATGGCACCCAAAAACACCCCGATGAGCAAGGCGATAAAAACAGACACAAAACCGACAGACAGACTTACCCTTGTGCCTATAATCAATTGACTTAACACGTCCCGCCCGTAGCGGTCGGTGCCTAAAATATAGGTTCTTGTCCGGATTTGTTGTCGGGCTGCATGTTGCAAATCATCTATAGATATTTGCATTGGAATGCCTTCAAGGGTGGTGAAAGTGCATAGATTCTTGTCTCTTTGTACTTCGCCTTTGATGGCATAAACCATATCGGCAAGATGAATGCGTTCTATATTGTACGGAGCAACTTCGTTATATCGTTGTAAAACGATACTATCGTTTGCAAACCAATATTTGTCAATAGCAATAGGTTGAAATGGATTGGGCTGTCCAAACAGCATTTTATAAAAAATATTGTGTTCCGTCACCTGTTGGTTTTTCTTTACAGAGGCGACGGTAACTTTGGATAAGGGTTTGAGCAGGCGTACTTCCAATATTTGTTCATTGGCGTAGGGGGTGCTATCCGGGGTGATGAGATAACCAAGAATCGCAATAAGTGTTGTCAAGGCTAAAAAAATCAGCAAAACCGCTCCTTGGCGATTGCGTATAAGCCTGCCCCATGTCGCCCGACTGAGGGATTGGACTTTGTATTCCGTTTTGTTTTGAAAAAATAACCCCATATTTTTACTTGCAAAGATACAACTTTTTTTATTATGTAAAACTGAACCTGTTGATGTGTCATGATATGTTGGAATTTGAGAATGTTGGGATACAAATATTTGTGTCCCAACGGCTAATGAGGAAAAAATTAAAGAATCACAAATTTAAATATCCTATATAGGGTGTTGTAAGTAAAAAAAAACAAAATATTAGTTTGTTTGCTTATACCATGTTTTGATATAGTTTTCTCCGTCATATAAATAGGAATTGAAATATTCCTCTTTGTTTAAAGAGGCATAGATAAGTGTTGGGTGAAAAGTAACGAGCAAGTTTTGAAAAATATTTTCGATAATTTTACTTGTTGTATCTATATTTTTTTTATCTTTGCATTGTTAAATAAACAATTTAATATGCTATAAAAATAGCAAATAAACATAGAGCTAGAAGTACTTGTTCTCTCAAGTTAAAGACTGGTAATCTAAAGCAACAGAGAATAGGTTTACGGAAAGTTCACGCATTGGCGTGGAATATTCGTGCCTTATTTGTTGCAAGGGTAATTACCAGTCACCTAACTTGGAATAAGGATTGTAAAAAACGAAGGTTTCATGCCTCTTTTTATATCCTTAAACAATATCGGCTTTTTGCTCTATAGTAAGAAGTCGAATTTTTTTATTAATAATATAGAACTGAAAAGCCAACAGGATAAAATCGGCACTAAGAAAAATGAAAAATCATATTCTCTTCTCAATTATTGGGATTATGTTATTATTATTGTCATGTGCAACCCGACATGATAATTTCTTTCGTGGAGATGTAATTGGATTTAGTGATAAACCAACGACTAGTTATCGTGCAGAGCGTGGTTTATTTATGAATTTAAAACCCCAATCTCCTCCATATAATCTTTTAGATGGCAATGGAACTTCCCAGATTCGAACTGATATAAAAACAGTGCCGCGGGGAAATAATACAACTGCATATTATGCTATGGAACTTGCTGCCAAACGAGTAAATTATATAAGACGAAAGATTGCCCAACGGGATCCATTGACCAAGTATTATATTTTCTTGCTCACAGATGGTTTAGATAATGCATCGTCTCAAGTAGCAAAGAACGAAAAACGTATATTGTTCAATCGAACTCCTAAACAATATCAAAAACGAGTTCACAGACAACTAAAAAATGCTATGGGATGGTTCAGTAAGAATACATTTGAAGTTTATCCTATGATGTATGAGGGAGAAGATTTGCGGGATACAAAAGAACGTAACAAGCTTACAGATGCTCAATTTAAAGAAATGTTGAAACAAGATATGGAATGTTTCCGTTATAGTTCTGAAGGAAAAGAAAAAGCACCAGAACTTATTAGTGCAGATAATTTTCAATCTATTATAACCGAATTACGTAGCCATTTTGAAAAAAATTCCTATACTTTTCGTATTCCTAAGGGATATGCAGGTAAAATGATACGAATGAACTTCGTGAATAGTCAAAATCAGGAAGTAACCCTTACGGCCAAATTAAAAAAATCCCTTTTCTCTTATTTTTTGACCGATATAAAGTTGAGTGATGGGGCGACTATACAGCTGTTCAAAGCAAATAATTCATTAAAAGCCACTAACCTTTATACTCAAGACAACATCAATGTATATTTTGATATTCATGATTTGCAGTTGAATGGTATTGCATATATGCCACAAGTCGAAAAGGTTACGCAAGAATACGAATTCCGTTCAGGTATTTGGCAACCTAATTCAGAATATAGGGAAGTAACCAAAACCGCTATAAACACTTATTTTGTATTAGTAATTGATGGAAGTAAATCTTTAGATGGAAAAAATAATAGTAAAGATGGCTTTAAAGAGGAAACGGATATGGCACTAAAAATAATGGAAATTCTTTCTCCTCGATATTGATTACGATTTCTATTCTATTTTAATTTTTTATGCGAATAGAGAACATTAATGTTCTGTGTTCAGTGTATAGAGCTATTTCCATTTAAAGTGGCTCTATATATTTTATCAAAAAAACGTTATTTCGCAATGATTAATTAAGGGGAAAAATACTTTGTCAATGGAGCCTGTCGAAATATTATCGGTTGTTCTGAGATTTCAATACACCCAATATCTGATGAAATAGGTTTTATGCAATGTAACAATAGCCGCAACTATTTACAACTATACGAATTTTCTCATTTTTCGACACTTAATTGACTATGCCCATTTGTATAGCAATTCGGAATAAGTTTAAATAGGTATAACTTCTCCGCTCATCACCTGCAAAATTCTCAATTCTCAAGTAAAAAAATTGTATCTTTGCAACAATAGATGATTTCCTTGTATGCAATGAAAAATCATCCTAAAAAAACATTATAAATCATTTCAATTGGACAATGAAAATACTTCAAGTTATAGGTGAATATTTGTTTTTGATGAAAAGGGTATTTGTTCGCCCTAAAAAAATGTCTTATTTTAGGAAACAACTTATTCAGGAAATAGATGATTTGGGTTTGCAATCATTATTGATAGTCTCGGTTATTTCCTTATTTATGGGAGCCGTATTGACTATTCAAACTTCCTTGCAAACAGAAAGTCCCTGGATACCCACGTGGACTATCGGTTTTGTAGTTAGACAATCTGTTGTTTTGGAATTTTCCCCCACAATTATCAGTTTGTTTTTAGCGGGGAAAATAGGTTCAAGCATTGCCTCCGAAATTGGTACTATGAAAGTAACCGAACAGATAGATGCTATAGAAACGATGGGTATAAATTCTGCTTCACACTTGTTGTTACCCAAAATTATTGCATGTGGTATTGTCAATCCCTTGTTGGTCATCATCAGTATTTTCTTGTGTCTGATAGGCGGTTGGTTCGCTTGTGAGTTTATGTCCACAATTCCTTCACAACAATATTTGGAAGGGTTGATGAGTTTCTTCCGTCCGTATGATATTTATTACGCCTTGATAAAAACCTTTGTTTTTGCCATCGTCATTGCTTCTGTTTCCGGGTTCTATGGTTATAGAACAGAAGGTGGAGCCTTGGAAGTTGGTCGTTCCAGCACACAGGCTGTTGTAAATAGCAGTTTTACACTTTTGTTTTTTAATGTAGTTTTGACAAAAATATTTTTGGGGTAATTATGATAGAGGTAAAGAATTTATATAAGCATTTTAATGGCAGAACGGTTCTGTCTGATATTTGCACCTCATTTGAACAGGGCAAAACAAATTTGATTATCGGTCAGAGCGGTTCTGGAAAAACTGTTTTGATGAAATGTCTGATAGGTCTTTATCAACCCGATGAAGGAACTATTTTGTACGATGACAAAGATTTGTCAAAGATGAATAAATCTGAACATCAATTGTTGTTACAGGAAATGGGGGTGTTGTTTCAAGGTAGTGCATTGTTCGACTCTATGACAGTATCCGAAAATGTGATGTTCCCATTGACAATGCTGACCAATCAAAAAGAAAATGAAAAGAAAGAAAGAGTGGACTTTTGCTTGGAACGTGTCAATTTATCACATGCTCACGATTTGTATCCCTCTCAAATAAGCGGTGGTATGAAAAAAAGAGTGGCTATAGCACGTGCTATTGCCCTTAATCCAAAATATCTGTTCTGTGATGAACCCAATTCGGGCTTGGATCCGAAAACCTCTTTGGTAATAGACCAACTCATATATGAAATTACCCATGAATTCAACATTACAACGGTTATCAATACCCATGATATGAATTCTGTGATGGAAATAGGAGAAACTATTTCATTTATCTATCAAGGACAATTGTGGTGGAAAGGCTCCAATAGCGAAATTCTTACTACCGACAATCAAGAAGTAAATGATTTTGTCTATGCTTCCAAGTATGCCAAAGCAATGTTTGCTGCCCAACGAAAAAATATATGAAAATAATAGATACCATTGTTCTATTGACAGCCATTTGGTTTGCTATTCGTGGCTTTAGCAAAGGATTTTTTACCGAACTATTTTCCATTTTAGCCCTATTGGCAGGAGGGTGGGCGGCTATTTTCGGGCAAAATATGATAGCCCCACATTTGCCATTGCCGGCAGAAACATCATCAATTGTAGTACAAATTGTTATTTTTGTACTCGTGGTGGTAGCGGTTTTTGTATTGGGTAAATTGTGCAAAACAATATTTAATTTTGTTCTGCCTGACGGAGTGGACAAAATTTTAGGGTTATTGTTTGGCGGTTTTAAAATATTAGTATTGGCAGGAATTATTTTCCATTTCGTTGCCGAAATAGACGTAAATGAAAAACTGCTGACTGCTCAACGCAAAGAATCTTCTATTACTTATGCCAAATGCAAAGCAATTGCCGATTTTTTGCTACCTCAAATAGATAAAATAGCGACTTCGAACTTAAAAAGTTGAACCCATAACTTGACCGAGTAGTTTTTTCAAGGTTAGTCTCGTACCTTGTAGTTTTTCCCATATTGCGGGTTTAAAATCTTTGACATATCTGGCTTTTGCCATTTTTATAAATGTTTTCACATATTGCAACCACCACCATGCAACAATACCACAAAATGGCAACAGTAGCACATAAACCAATGTTATCCACCAACTATGAAAGATGAGGCTGACAATAATAATATATAGAAGATAAAATATAGGTATCGTTGCTATTGCGTGCAAAGCAAGGGCAAATGATGGTTTTAACAAAGGGTCTTTGACTTTTCGGGAGGCTATTTTAGGAATAAAATAAGGTATGACATAATGAATAAATCCCACAATAAAAATGCACATTGTTGCCAACAATCCCATTATCATGCCAATCATTTTCAGTATAGAATACGGTTTTGCTACACATTTGTCCGTCAAATGATATTGGTTTAACAAAGAAGTATATTGTTCACTTGTTTGGCAAATATTGTGAAACAAATCTGTTTGCGTATTTTTTACATATTCCAATTGATGAACAATTTTTTGGTCAATTTTCAGTTTTTGGGGTAAATTATCAGCTTTGACATGTTGGAAAATGGCATAATCGTTACCCACATTGTTTAACAATTGATAAATGGCATTATAGTTTTCTGTATCTTGAATATTCAGCATAAGTTCATCAACTTTTTGATGTACTATTTTGTTTACCTGCTCTTGTGCCGAACGTGGATTGATTTGATAGAGTTCATAATATGGTTTTAATGAAATAGGTTCACCGTAATTGATGAGTATATCGGATTGAATATTGAAATAATCGGTATAATGGTTCGCACTCGGCAATATGAATACTTCTTTTGAAAAATTGGTGGCAGCAGCAACGTCAAAAGCCATGCGGGTATAGGAAAGGAAAAATGTTCCCAAATAATGTCTGTCTTGATGTTTGGCTTCGGGAAACAAACAAATGAAGCAACCATTCAACAGATATTTTTCTGCAATGTCAAATGTTTGGAAATTGTTTTTCAAATTGGCAAAACCATCTCTTTGTCGGAAAACAGGCAATACACCCAATATATTCAATAGCCGTTTGGCTGTCTTGTTGTAAAACACATCAGCACGAGCCAAAAACCAAATTTTATGTCTTTTCATTGACATGATGATAGCAATCGCATCGTTGAGTGAATTTTGATGATTGCTGACTATAATGCATGGAGATTTTTCTGAATGAGGTATATTCGAAGCTCTTCTGACATAAGTTTTGCGATAGTACAAAATATCATGAACAAACTTTATCCACAAAAATACCCAAATTGAATATTTGTTCTTTATTTTAGATGACATCTTATTCCAAGAAGTATTTAAACAAAAGAAGCCTGAATAACAGGCTTCTTGTAGTCGGTAGGGGAATCGAACCCCTGTTGCAAGAATGAAAATCTTGTGTCCTAGCCCCTAGACGAACCGACCAAATTTTCTTTTGAATTTTTGTTTCGCAAAGGTATAAAAAAAAATAATACCAAAGCCACTTTTTACAAAAAAAAATTATTTGTCTGTATCTGATTGAAAACGAAAACCTAAACGCTTAGCCGTTTTGATGGTTATATGTTGATTATTCAATTCAACCATATCGTGAACGGTAATTTCTTTCACCATTTCGTAAGGTGGAACCAACAAATCGAAATTGATGGTATATTGCAATGCCGATTGAAAAATGGTTTGGGCTATTTTTTCGTCAAAAATAGTAGAACTGAAATTATTGTAGAATTGCCCTATTTCCCGTTTGCCATCAATATAACAATGTCCTTCAGAATTAACAAAGATTCTACCTATAAGATACCCTACATCGTTGAATCGGTCATAAATAACGGAATCGGTAAGAAAATTGTATATGGAAATGAGTCCGCAAAACGAACGTTCTTTCTTTTCTCTAATATACGGTGTTTTCATTACTTCGTGGTCGCGATTGAATTCAAAAACATTGCTATGCAAAATACAAAACAAAACATCGCTTCCATAGCGTAAACTAAAACATTGTGGCTGTTTCGATTCAAAGGAAACAACAATGTTTTCATTGGTATTTTCTGTTTTGGCAAAGATGTCTGGAAATGTTTCCGCCTCATGTTTTAACAAATTAAAGGCTTTTTCCGTTTCGTTGTAGGTATTAATTTTTAATTGACTTTTTGCAATAAGTTGATTACAAATTATCTGCATTTTATCTTCCATATATTTTTTATTTTTATAAATTTGGTTTAAAATATTTCAATTCGCATTCTCCATCTTTCATGACAAAATAAGTGTCATAATTTTGCCAATCACCTGTGTTGATATAACGTGTACCATTGGGAAAATGGAAATCAAGGGGATAATGCCTATGTCCAAATATAAAGAAATCGAAATATTCTTTTTCTAATATTTGCTTACAATACCGTATAATAGGTTCGTTGTCTTCTCCTTTGAAAATTTTATCTTCTTCCAAATGTGCATTTCTGCTTTTCAATGATACCTTATTGGCAATAGCAAAAGACCATCTGGGGTGCAGGGCTGCAAACCATTTCTGATTGAATTTTTGGGCATATATCCATTTGATTAACAAATAGCCTTTATCTGTTTTGTCCAAACCGTCCCCATGTCCCAAACGTACTTTTTTGTTGTTGATGAGCATATCGTGTATGCCTGTCAGTTGAGTCAAACCGATTTCTTCTTGCAGATATGAGAAATTCCACATATCGTGATTGCCGAGAATATAATATATTTTGATGCCACTATCGCTCATTTGGGCTAATTTGCCCAACAGTCTCACATAATGCTTGGGAACAACATCTTTGTATTCAAACCAATAATCAAAAATATCTCCCAAGAGAAACAAATGGGTGGCATCGTGGCTTATTTGCTCCAAAAATGCAACGACACGTTTTTCCCGTGCTTTACTTGTCGGCAAATCGGGCAATCCGAAATGACAATCGGATATAAAATAAATATTTCCGTTTATTGTTTCCATCTTTCGTTTGGCTAAAGCAAAGGTACAATATTTTTCTGAAAAAAAGCACTACGGCAGACAAAAATATAAGCGGATGAAACTGAAAATTGAGAATTGAGAATGGAGAATTGAGAATTGAGAATTGTACTTGTGTCTATCTATTATTACATTGAATATGTCATGTTTTTCGGATATAGAGTGTGTCGGAATGTTCATTTCTGAAACTATCAAGGACACATGCAATGTGTTTCTATGGTCGGGTTTGGGGGGATATTTTTGTGTTTACCTTTTATCATTTAAAACTTAATGGCCAAGGTGCAACTTTTCTTAAATTTTTTAATATTCCCATTCAAATCCCACAACTTAATGAGCAGAATATATTGTCCCACGGGTGCTTTTGAATGATTGTCAATAGTGCCGTCCCATGTGAAAAAGCCTTCAGTGCCAACCGTTTCGTTGTTTACCAAACGGCGAATCATTTGTCCATTGATAGTATATATATCAATAGAGATGCGATAACCATTGGCAGAAAAAAGATAATTGATGGTCAATACATCATCAAAACCATCCATATCAGGCGAGAAAATATCGGGTATAAGTGTTATGCTGTCTTTTAAAACTTCGTCATCCAAATAGACAGAATTTTTGTAACCGGGTGTAGCAAATCCTGCAGTGGCTGCTGCCGAATGCCAATTGTCTGCCGATTGTGTGGGTGCATTAAACCGGATACGCTCCAGACTCACTCCATCGAAAGATTTTAACATGGAATAGTGCATTGATTCATCGTAAGTAAATTCATCAATGATATTTGTGTCGCACAATAGAATGATATTACCTGAAGTATTGGGTAAGGCTGGCAAAGCAGGCACTTCAAGCAAGGCTTCGGGATAAGAACAAATATATTGCGACATCACTATGGCAGAATTGGTGGACAAGAGCAGATATTGTTGTGGAAATATACTTTTTGCTATGCTTGTAATAGGTTTGATTGCCCCAATTGTGCCATTGTTTTGCCGTGAGGACAAACTTAATGAACTTAAATCAATAATTTTATCTGAATTGTTATATATTTCAACAAAATCTACTCCATCGTTTTGGGGATTGAATAATATTTCGTTGATAATTATTTCGTTGCCTTGTGCTTTTTGCGCTAATCCGAAAGATGAATATGTTTTTAGGGGAATCATATTGCCAACACAATCACTAATTGTATCTGTTATAGATAGCGTGTAAATGGTGTTTGCTTTGAGATAAGGATAAACAAGCAGACTAACACTTTTCCAATCTTTACCGATAGATATTATTCGTTGGGCTGCAATTTTATGGTCAAATTGATAATTAGATAATTTTAATAATGTGGAAGGTAATATTTTTTCATCAAAATAGATGCTGACAATGCTGTCTGTATTTGTGAAAATGTGGTCAATATTTGGGAGTTTTGTATCGGGATTGCTTTGAAACACAGAATTTATTGCACCTGGAGTTCCACCCATATCCGCTATTGATGATTTCCAGTTTTCTGCTTCTCCACAAGGATTTTGGGTGTCAATCATTTCCAATGACCAACCGCCATTGGCTTTTGTATTGTTGCTATGCCATTGGGAAGAAAAATAAACATTGTGTATCAATGTTGTATCTGTATTGAATATAGAAATTTCTTGTCCGTCATTGGTGATTTGCAAACTTGAAAATCCTAAAATATTGCCGAACGATGCCAATAATGGTATCGAACTGTTCGCTGTAATTATCAGATATTCATGTGCTTGTAATGTGTAATCAGGGAATGTTTTGGATGAATTGCCAACGTTTAATTGATAATTTTTCAGGTTGATAGGATAATCTTTCGAATTATATAATTCAATATATTCCGCATCGGGCAAACCTACCATGGGGGAAGGTTTAGACATAATTTCTGTTATTAATATTTCAAATGGGGTGGAGCGATAATTGACAATGGAAATATTGGTATCGGCAAGACTATTGCCCGACAAATCTTTTATGTGTTTGATATTTAATGTGCAAATTTGATTTTCGGCAAATTGTTCATTGAAAATCAAGTCTATTTTAGATAAATTATTATTGTAAAAAACAATGTTTTGAGGTTTTCCTATATTGGGACTTGCTTCAAAGTGAGCGATATTTATTGTTGAAGTATCTATATTTTCATTGAAAAATAGAGAAAGGATTGATTTGTCGTTGTTGTTAAATTCATATTTCACAACAACGGGGGGCGTAGTGTCTGAAAGGATAGACCCATAGTAAATATTGTCAAAGAAAAATTTATTGGCATTTGATGAGGTATAAACACATTTTATTCCAATGTTTGGGGCTGTAATAGTATTGAATGTACATTTGAATTGTTCAACAAATAGGGTGTCGGTTGTATTTGGGGCGGTATAAATACTCCAAATATTGTCATCAACAATAATTTTCACCCAAATATCAAAAGCCGAGGCTATATAGGCTGATATTCCATTGCCTAACAAACGATGATTGTTCCCTTTTTGTTCAAAGAGTTTAATCGCATCATTGTTGCCGTTTTCGCCGAAACGTAAATAAAGACCATTTAGGGTTGAATCTGTTAAATTAGCCTTGTCTGATGATAAATAAAAACAACAATAGTTATTGTCTGATGGAGAAAATGACATTTTGATGTTAAACAACCATTGTTTGGGAAAGGAAAAATCTGCAGTGTATGTCGAAATGTAACTGATTCCAGCCCCTGAGGCTGACAATTGCAATTGTTGGGCTGAATTGACGATAAAATTGTTGGTATCCCCTGACCATGTAGGATTATTGTGTAGTTCTCTATCGGAAAAATCGTCAAATATTTGTCCGTATGCAGAAGTTAACGAGTAAAATAAAAATAAAAAACAGATAAGTTTTTTCATATTCAATTTTAAAAAAATCAAAAGTACAATTTTTTTATTAAACTATACAGAAAAAAGTGTACTTTTGCATAGTTATTATTCCAATAAATAAAAAATAGTTATGTCAAAGAAAATCATTAGTTGGTGTGTTGTATTATTATTTGTATGTTTTTCTTGTGGAAATAAATCTCAAATAGCAGAAAATCAAGATAATCAAATGGCATTGGAACCTCAAATTGTTGTCTTGGAAAATGGAATAGTAGAATTTAAAACTGAATCTGCTTTTGCAGACAAAGTAGCGACTCCTGAATATTGGAAAGATATTAAATATCAAAAAGATATACCTTGTGTGATTGATTTTTATGCAACGTGGTGTGGACCTTGTCAAAATATTTCGCCTATATATGATAAATTAGCCAAGGAATATGAGGGTAAAATTGCTTTTTATCGTGTAGATGTGGATATTTTACCAGATATTGCCCAAATTATTGGTATTGAAGGTATGCCAACCTTATTGTTCTTTAAGAAAGGTGCCAATGACCAAATTTTAGGTTTTTTGGGGGAAGAAGAAACAGAGGCACAGATACGACAAAAATTAGAAACCTTATTGGCAGAATAAGAACGAAATGGCAGATTTTGTGTATCATCAAGCGAAAGTAACCTCAGTTTCTACAGATTCTGTTGATGTGCTTTTGGAAAAAGGAAGTGCTTGTTCTACTTGTCATAATAGGGGTGCTTGTTCTTCTTTAGACAAACAAAATGTTGTTTATCATATAGATACACTAAATGCACAAAGTTTTCAAGTGGGTGAATTTGTTCGGATTGGCATTGCTGTTAATAGTGGATTGAAAGCGGTGATATATGCCTATCTTATTCCGTTAATGTTATTATTTGCAGCGTTTTTCGTTGCAAGATTTTGTACAAAAATTGAATTGTTGCAGGTGTTGATAAGTTTAGGTATTGTGGCAATTTATTATTTTGTGTTATTTAAACAAAAACACCGATTGAACAAGAAGTTTACTTTTACTATTCAAAAATTACAATAGTTTTATTTTCAATATTTTATTTGTGTTTTTGCTGACTTTGAATCTATTGTCGGCTCGCATATTGACTACCCAAATTATTTCATTGTTAGCATTGCAAAGCAATTGAGTATGAGATTTTTCAAAAGAAGATAGTTTGTTGTTGGTGTAGAAATCGCTAATTTTTTTTCTTCCAATTCCGTTGATAGGATAAAAATAGTCGCCATGTTGCCATGTCCGTAATGCTAAAGGAAAAATTATCTTTTCAAAATCGCAGTAGATTGTTGACTTGTCAGTTTTTAAATATATTTCCTGCAGATTGCTATAGTCTAAAATTTCAAAATACAGACCTCCGATTGTACAAGGATTGTCATTAATTTCTTGTATTGTTATAATTTTCTTATTTTCAACAAGATGTTGGCGTATTTGAATGTGGTTTCTCGTTTTTATAATTTGATAGTCTGGTGTTTCAAAATATTTTTCTTCTGTACTATGCAAATGCTGAAGCATTTGTTGCACTTGTGTATAATTCATTCCATAGTCTGTTAAAATTTCGTATAGATAGGTTGTAGCAAATTCTAACTGTTCTATATCGCTGATATTTATAGATTTATATTGATTGTCGGTTTTTATTATATTTTTTGCAATAGTTTGAATATGAGATTTATATATATTTTCTTGTTGCCCTAAAATATGAATAGTGTTGAGCATCTGTTTTTTCGCATTGGGTTTTAGATGTTCAAATTCTGGAATAATGTGTAGGCGGATATAATTTCGAAGAATTTTATCATCCTGATTTGTTATGTCTTCTTGGTGTTGCAAATGATTTTTTTCTGCATATTGCAAAATTTCGTTTTTCCCGCAGAACAACATTGGGCGAATAATATTGCCTTGTTTAGCTTTGATACTACGCAAGCCCGACAAGCCCGTTGTCCGAAGCATATTTAAGAAAAATGTTTCCAAAACATCGTTTTGGTGATGGGCAGTCGCAATCAAAGTGTAGTTATGTTTTTGTAGTATTTGCTGAAACCAATTGTATCTCAATTCTCTTGCTGCCATTTCTATCGAAATACCTTTCAGTATTGCATAATTTTGAGTGTCAAAGGTTTGTGAAAATAGTTGAATGTTGTGTTCTTGGGCAAACTGACTGACAAATTGCTCATCATCAATAGAATCTTGTCCTCGCAATTGAAAATTACAATGAGCAATGGCAAAATGAAAATCTGTTTGCATGAATAAGTGTAGCATTACCATAGAATCTACTCCGCCACTGACAGTCAGTAATATACGGTCAGTAGGAGCGATTAATTGATGTTTGTTTATAAATGATAGAAATTGAGATAACATAATGCAAAGATAATTATTTTTTTGTTTGGAATTTTTAAATAACTTTGCAAAGTATAAATAATTGAATATAGAGATGAAAAAAATAGGCTTGTTTCTTGTTTTGTTTTTTGTATTATTGCTTGATAATAATGCTCAAAATCATTATGTTGAATATCAAAATTGGTATAATGTCATTGATGTGTTAAAAAAGTATCAGTCATTTGATTTTTCACAAAGACGAACTATTGTGATTTTGCCCATATCCGATGAGGATATAAAATATTGTTTTTATAATCAGGAAGATGTATCTTCAAATGCGTTAAAACAAATGTGTGTGAATATTTTGTACAATAGAATGCAAAAACAATTATTAAAGCAATATTATCACCTGCAAAGAACTGAAAATATAGATTATCGCTCAAATAAAGATATTGTTATAAGAATAAATAAAATTGTTTTGATTCCAAGTCAGAAAATTCAAATAACAAATAAAAAAGAAAAAACAACATCAACTTCCGTAACTATAAGTGGCGATATATTTGATGGTGAAACTTGTGTGTTATCGTTTGAACATAGTAAAGTTGCTTTCTTTAAAATCAAAAACAGCGATACCCCCTTACTAAGAACCATGACAAAGATAAGCAAAGACTTATCTTCAATGATATTTATTTTGGGCTACAAAAAATTTGAATAGGAAATCTTGTATTTATTCTTATTGTTTTGTAAAACAGATTTTTATTTTGGAGACTTCCATTTCAGTCTTTTCAGAAGCGAGCAGTTTGCATATTTGTATTCTAAATTCTTTGGTATTAGCATCTTTTGTTGGTATTTCCTCTCTATATATCAAAAGCGTATCTCCAAAATAACATTCTGCTTGATAGGCTATCTCAAGTCTATAAACGTGAAATGTTTTGTGAAAATCAATGTCCCAAAGGTCCAGAACGTGGTCAATATATTTTACGCTGTTTAAATGCCCATTGCTATCGCAATCGCTATACAAGATTTGTATTTGTTTGGTAGGCTTGGTGTGGTTATTGGGTTTCCAATTGGCAAATCCTGCAATTGGACATTTTTTTTCTGAAGTTATGTAATTGGCTATTTCACCGTTGCGAACGGAAAACAAGTCAATAGGGTGGCGCGTTTCCGTATCTATCATTGACCATATTGAACGACAATATGCTAAAGTTTGTTCTAATGGATTGAGAATGGAAAAATTGCGGGCAGTGAAATATTTCATGACATTTTCCACCCATGTTTCTATAGAAAACTCATCGTAGGCTTTGGGCATTTGAAATATCTCCAAAGCAAACCGAGAGAGAACCCATGTTTTATTTATCGTTTTCAAATAGCTCATGCCGAATTTGCGTTCTGTGGAATGAAGGTCTGCTGCTCGTAAGATATGATGACAAAGGGTACTTATGAATAATTTTTGTTGAATATCACAATGTACTGCCTCTGCTGTAAATTGATATTTTCCTGTTTTACTGATAGTTGTTTTCATTTCTCGGGCGTATGCGTATTTTAACGTTGCAAATTTAGATAAAATTATTTTTGTTTTTTCACTGAAAATGTTTTGTAAATATCATACGCAAAACAGTAAAAGATATATAAAAAGTAAAAATAAACAAACAATTACTTGTAAATCAAGTGCAAGTTAAGTTTTTCCTTTAATTCTAAAACGGCTTCGTTTTCTTTGATAATATTATTTAGAACAGTTTCGGGGTTGGAATGGTCAATAAACGATTCTGTCTTGGTATTTTGTGATTTTACTACAACTATCGATAGGGTGTAAGATTGTTGCAGTTGTTGTGATAATGATGCCGATAGTATAGGAATGGTGGGCAAAAGTATTTCTTTAATAGAGGAACCGCCTACGTGTATTTCTATTATATTGTTTTTAGGTTCATTGATATTGATATTATGCAAAAAGTTTTTGGCTGCATAATATTCATCAGGGAGTTGTTCTACGCAGGTTTTCCAAATAGTATCAATAGAAAGTATATTTGCTGTTGGTTCAACTTCAGTATTTGTTTCTACTTTCTCCAAAGCAGGTGTTTCGTCAATCGTGGTATTGGTGTTTTCAGCAATTGGTGGTTGTTCATCAATGGTTAATGCTGTTGAGTGTTCACTATCTGCGGAATGTGTATCAATATGCGATTGTTCTTCAATAGATGGTAGCGGTGTTGGTGGGGGATTAGTTTCAACAGTAGTAGCAAGGGTACTTGTGTTTGCCTCTGTTTCTTCTTGTTTTTCGGTTCTTGTTTCATTCTCATGAAGTAAGTGTTTGATGGAGGTCGTTTTGAATTTGGAAGCAACAACTTGTGGTTTCCTAAAAATATGAGTGGTATTCTCTTTATTAGGATTGATCGTGCTGGCTATCAAATTTTGAGACTCGTCACTATCGACCTCACGATTGCCTGACTTTGTTGATGTTACAGGCCCGCATCAAGGCAACTTCTACATGTAAACGTTTGTTGGGTATGTTTTTGTATTGATATTCATATTGAGTGAACAATGTCAATAAGTCAACCAATTGTTTGGCAGTGAATTTTTCGGCTTGTTCTTGATATTTCTGTTTGATATTGTCGCTTAAAGATAATAATGGTAATGTTTTGCTGTTTTTACAAATAGAAAGATTTCTCAAATGATCGTTCAACCCTGCAAGAAAATTAGAGCCTTCAAATCCTTTTTCGGTGATGGTATTGTATAGCAACAAAGCGTCTGCCATATTGTTATTGATAAAGAAATCAACCATTTGGAAAAAATAATCGTAATCTAAAATGTTTAGATTTTCAATAACATTATTATAGGTTAAATTTCCGTCAGAGAAACTAACCATTTGGTCAAACATAGACAATGCGTCCCGCAAGCCACCATCTGCTTTTTGTGCAATAATATTTAAAGCGTCAAGTTCATATTTGATATTTTCCTTTTGGGCAATACCTTCAAGATGAGAAATAATATCTTTTACACCAATTCTTTTAAAATCGAATATTTGGCAACGTGATAGAATAGTTGGTAATATTTTGTGTTTTTCGGTTGTTGCTAAAATAAATTTAGCGTAAGCAGGCGGTTCTTCCAATGTTTTTAAGAAAGCATTGAATGCCGATTGGCTCAACATGTGTACTTCATCGATGATATATACTTTGTATTGTACTCCACTTGGCGGCACTTTGACTTGGTCCACCAATGTGCGTATGTGGTCCACGCCATTATTGGAGGCAGCGTCTAATTCAAAAATATTAAAAGAAGCCGAAGCAGCGAACGAACGGCAAGATTCGCATTCATTGCACGCTTCACCTTCGGGGGTGCGATTGGTGCAATTGATGGTTTTGGCGAAAATACGAGCACAAGTTGTTTTGCCTACACCTCGTGGTCCGCAAAACAAAAATGCTTGTCCTATTTGATCTTTTAAAATAGAGTTTTTTAAAGTGGTGGTTATGGCAGACTGTCCAACAACAGAGTCAAATGTTTGTGGACGATATTTTCTTGCCGATACAATAAAATTTTCCATAACAACAATCTATTTATTTTGCAATTTAATATTTGCGTCTATTACCTTTTGTTTTAATGATTCTTTGAAATTTTCTAATTTTTTGTAAAGATTACCATCACCTATTGCTATCATTTCCGTAGCGAGAATAGCCGCATTTTTGGCTCCATTCAAAGCAACGGTAGCCACAGGAATGCCTGATGGCATTTGCAAAATAGACAATATAGAATCCCAGCCGTCAATAGAATTTGATGATTTGATAGGTACGCCAATAACAGGAATAGCCGTATAGGCTGCTATTACTCCGGGAAGATGTGCCGCTCCACCGGCACCGGCAATAATAACTTTGGTGCCATTGGATTTTGCTTGGGTGGCAAATTCCATTACCAATTCAGGGGTGCGATGTGCAGATAAGGCTCTACAATCGTAATCAATACCTATTTCTTCTAAAAATTTTATTGCATCTTCCATTACAGGATAGTCTGAAATGCTACCCATGATAATACTTATTGTTGCCATGTGTTTTTATTTTTTTTAGGTCAATGTTTTCGTTTGTGTTCAATTCTATGTTTGTTTCTGAAACTTCAGTATTGTTGATAAGATTTATAAATATCTTTGAATCAATTTTCTTAAGTTCATTTTTCAATTTTTTGTATTCTGGTTTGCTAACGGTAGCATATAGAATTTGTGTTTGGTTTCCATTATAGGTTCCCATTTGTTGTATAATAGAAACCTTCCGTTCTAATTTGTTTGTCATTAGTTGCTTGATTTCTTCTGTATGTTCAGAAACAATGAGCAATGTTCGGTTGATTTTTGTATCTACAATTTTATCAATGATGATACATTCGATATATATCAAAATGATGGAGTAAACGGGCAGTCTGATTGAACCGTCTATGGCAATGGCTGTTAATGCAATGCTTGAATCTACAATCATAACCAGCACACCTAACGAAATATGTGTGTATTTGTGAATAATCATAGAGATGATATCGGAGCCACCAGATGTTGCTCCTGCACTGAAAATAATTCCGATACTGATACCATAAACCAATCCACCTACTACGGAGGCTAATAAATAGTCCGGTTGGAAATAGTGGGTAATGCCCAAAGCTGAATATTTATATGGGCGAATAGGCAAATACATATTTTTTATTTGGTCGGTTAAACTGTTATAGTCGTCAATGGAAATAATATTACCGGAATGCACCACAGGAAAATAACCTACTTTGCTGACAAGCAAAATTTCTGTAATATAGGTAAATAACCATATTAAGAATATGGATAAGATGGTTTTTATTCCGAATCTTGGTCCTAAAAAAACGAATCCGATAAGCAATAGTGTAACGTCCATATAAATGACCAAATTCATTGGAACCCCCCATATATTATTGAAAACGCTCATCAGGCCATACACGCCACCGGGTGCCAACCCATAGGGTACAACGCAAAATAAATCTATTAACGCAAAAAGAAGACAGCCAAATACAATTTTTCCATAGGCCATATACCATTCTTTAGAACCAATACGTTCATGTGAATCATTTATTTGGGCAAACCATGCTTTTAATGCAGATGTCTTGTTCATATTTCTATATTTATATTCTATTTATTATTTTTTTCTTTATGCAAAGATAGCATAAAAACCGATTTAATTCATCAATTTGTTGAGACTATCTTTTAATGTTTGCAGTTTTTGTGTAACATCAAATTGCTTTTTGCGTTCTGTTTCAACAACTTCAGGTTTGGCATTGGCGACAAACTTTTCATTGCTGAGTTTTTTCATTACAGATTGCAAGAAACCTTCGTAATATTTAATCTCTTCTTCCAATTTTTTCTTCTCACTTTCTACATCTATTTTGATATTAATTGGAATATAATACTCAATATTTCCAACCATAAAAGACAATGTGTTGTCCATTTTTGTATCAATATATTGTATTTGAGAAAGATTGCACATTTTGAGTCTAATGTTGTCGAATGCTTTATTGGATTCTTCAATGTTTTGTTTCACAAATAGTTGTAGCTTTTCTTTTGGGGATATACCTTTGGAATTTCGCAAACCGCGTACGCCAATTATCACTTCTTTGCTTTTTTCAAATTGTTGCAGCAATTGGTTGTCAAAATTTGAAGATTTTGGCATATTTTCTATCATAATACTTTCATTATCGGACCGATTTGCCAAAGTATGCCAAATTTCTTCTGTGATAAACGGCATAAAAGGATGTAACAGACACATCAATTTTTCAAAAAATGCAATACTTGTCTGATATGTTTGTTTGTCGATAGGTTGTTGATATTCAGGCTTAATCATTTCGAGATACCAAGCACAAAAATCGTCCCAAATCAATTTATAGGTAGCCATCAACACTTCACTCAAACGATATTTTTCAAAATTTTCTTCTATTGAAAGAAGTGTTTTGTTGAATACATTTTCAAAATATTGAACAGCCAATTTGTTGGTTTCGGATTGTGGCAAATTATCATTTGTTGTCCAACCTTTTATCAAGCGCAAAGCATTCCATATTTTGTTGCAGAAATTTCTACCTTGTTCGCAAAGGGCTTCATCAAAAGGAAGGTCGTTGCCTGCCGGTGCGGTTAGCAACATGCCGCATCTGACACCGTCTGCTCCATATTTGTTCATCAATTCAATAGGGTCAGGGGAGTTGCCCAACGATTTGGACATTTTTCTGCCTAATTTGTCGCGAACAATACCTGTAAAGTACACATTGTGGAAAGGTACTTCATTGCGATATTCTTCTCCAGCCATTATCATACGGGCTACCCAAAAGAAGATAATGTCTGGAGCGGTAATTAAGTCTGCAGTAGGGTAGTAGTAGTTTATTTCTTTATTATCAGGATTTCTGATGCCGTCAAATACCGAAATTGGCCATAGCCACGAACTGAACCAAGTATCCAAAACATCTTCATCTTGTACCATTTGGTCTATAGTGCAAATATTTGCCCCGAATTTTTGCTGTGCCATACGATAGGCTTCTTCTTTCGTTTGGGCAACAATCACTTCTCCATTGGGAAGATAATAGGCAGGAATTTGTTGTCCCCACCACAATTGGCGGCTGATACACCAGTCTTGAACATTTTCCAACCAATGACGGTAAATGTTTTTGAATTTTATTGGGTGGAATTTTATGGTATCGTTTTCTACCACTTCAAGGGCTCTTTGTGCCAATGATTTCATTTTCACAAACCATTGAGTGGACAGTTTCGGTTCAATAACAGCATCGGTGCGTTCAGAATGTCCGACTTTATTTACATAGTCTTCAATTTTTTCTATTAACCCTAAATTTTCTAATTCAGCAATAATTTCTTTGCGAACAACAAAACGGTCTTTGCCTTGATATTGAAGACCGTTTTCGTTTAAGGTTCCGTTATCGTTGAAAATGTTTATGCTTTCCAATTTGTGTTTTAAACCGATATTATAGTCGTTAATATCGTGAGAGGGTGTGATTTTCAAACAGCCTGTTCCGAATTCTCTGTCCACATATTCATCGGCGATAACAGGAATGCTTCTGCCTACCATTGGAATAATAACCCTTTTGCCAACAATATTTTTGTATCGTTCATCTTCAGGATGGACGCAAACAGCTGTATCGCCCAATATCGTTTCAGGACGTGTGGTGGCTATGGTTATATATTTGTCTTCATTTTCAATATAATAACGAAGATAGTATAGTTTTGATTTCGATTCTTTGTATATAACCTCTTCGTCTGAAACAGCGGTTAGGGCTTTGGGGTCCCAATTGACCATACGAACACCTCTATAAATTAAACCTTTGTTGTATAAATCAACAAAAACATGAATAACAGATTCATAAAGAGGTTTGTCCATTGTAAAACTTGTTCTGTCCCAATCGCAAGAGGCTCCCAGTTTTTTCAATTGTTCAAGAATAATACCACCATGTTTTTCTTTCCATTCCCAAGCGTGGGCCATAAATTGTTCACGACCTATATCTCGTTTGTCTATACCTTGTTCTTTCAGTTTTGCCACCACTTTGGCTTCTGTTGCTATCGAAGCATGGTCGGTACCAGGTACCCAACAAGCATTTTTGCCCATCATACGGGCTCTGCGTACCAATACATCTTGAATGGTATTGTTGAGCATGTGCCCCATGTGCAATACTCCTGTAACATTTGGAGGGGGAATGACAACCGTATAGGCTTCACGAGAGTCTGGGGTTGATTTAAAAAATCCTTTGTTCAACCAATATTTATACCATTTGTCTTCAACTTCTGAAGGATTATATTTACTTGCTATTTCCATTTTTATTCAAATAATCAAAATAAATTTCACAAAAATACAAAGATAACATTATTTTTCAAAAACTGTTTAAATTATTGTTGTAAATAATTTGTTTTGAAAAATTCGTCATAAGTGGCTCTTTGTTGTTTGTTTTTATAGAATGTAACATAATTGGCATCTGAAATCACATATACTTTTGCAGAAGGCGTGCTGTTTAATGTTGATAAATATTTGGTGTCAGAGATAAATAGTTTGTAGTAGTCCATGGCGGCATTTTTATCTTTGAATTTTGATATGGTTATCATTTGTTCCGCATTGTTGATGTAAAAATTGGATAATTCAAGATTCTGTAATCCAAAGAATGTTTTGTTAAAGTCTGCTATATTGTTTTTCAATGGGGTGATTTTTGTATCTTTGATATTTACCACTGCGATAACAAAATGAAAAGTTTTTTCGTTGTAGGTAAAAGGTTCTACAACAATAGTTTTTTCTTCAATATTAGGAGTATTTGTTTGCGAAACAGGTTTTTCCAATCTATCCAAAGCTGCCAATAATTCAGTGGCGGCGGTGTCTATGCTTGTTGTTGGATATTTTATTGGAATTGTTTGTAATAAAACTCTCAAACTATCATTGCCATATAATTTCCCTGCAGAAATAGCTTTTATATAGGCCAATTTTGATGTAATATTGATGTCGCTCCATTCATTGCAACCTTGTTCTGCTAGTTGATAGGCAGACCAATAGTGCTGATGGGCAAAAGTATCGTACACCATTGTGTAGAATCTTTCTGCCTGTTGTTGCTGTTCCGCTATCTTTTGGTAATAGTTTGGGTCTTGTATGATACGGGCGTAGTCTGTTTGCCCGTATTTGGACAATATCAATTGTTTGTAATACTCACTTTTGTTGGTGTTATTAAGTGCGGCAAAGGTTTTGTACAATTGAAAACAAGTAGGAGACGCCAATTTATGGTCAGGATAACGTTTTAATAAATCTTCCCATTGATTTATAGCTAAATTTTTGTCGTTCAAATCATTTTCATATATTGTACCTGCATTGTATATAGCATTGGCAATTGTTTCGTTCGATTTTGCCATGGCTTCAGGAGTGGTAGGCATATCCTGCAAATAAAATGCTTTGGTGGTGGGATTTGATGAGCGATTGGCAGTGTTTTTGTCCGCTGTTGAAGACAAGGTGTCGTTACCTTTTGTGTTGTTGGTTTCTTCAAAAGGTTGATTATTGGCAAAATCATTCATGAGTTGTATGTCATTGACAAACCAAAAATCTTCCAATGTACGCACCCCCCATTGTTTTTGGAATTTTTGAATGCCCAATTTTGTTTGTGTAGCATCAGCAAAAATCCATACCATTTTTCCGTTCCGAGTTGCAGATGAAGAGTTCTGACGTTTGTTTTTAGCAGATTCTATCATTTTGAGTTTTTCTGCATTGTCGTTTAAACGTTGTTGCTCGTCTTCTTTGTATTGTTCAATCAATTTATTGATGTAAATATCTCTATCTGATTCACTTAATGAGGCCAAATATTGCATACTGTCTTCGTGGGCTACTTGCATGAGATTTGATACCAAATCTTTCAATATTTCTGTCCGTTTTTTGAGGGTGTTGTATTGCGGAAAAGTAGGAGAAAGGCTTGCTAAAACGGTATCATAATGTGTTAAGGCTTGCGGGTATTTTGTTTGCGAGAAATAAATTTCCGCCAAAGTTAAAGCCGAAACTGTTTTTTGATGTTTGTTGTTCACCGACCAGAAAATAGATGATTCCAAATTGTTTATTGCGGCAACGGTGTCGTCTTCTTTTAGGTCTATTAAGGCTAATGTGTAGAAAATCTGGTCTTTATAAGTTTCGTTTCTACCATCTTTAAACAATTTTTTGAGTTTGTTTCTTGAGACATCAATATCATCGGAACATGTTGCCAAATTAATAGTTGCATTAAATTCCATTTCGTAAACGGGATTTCGTTTAAGAGTTGTCTGGAAATTTTGACTTGCTGCCGGCATTTGTTCTAATTTTTGTTGAACTTGCCCTAAAATAAAATATATACGTGTTTTAAAGTCGCGATTAAGATGTCGGTGTTTTACCAATTCGGTTAAATAAATGCTTGCTTGTTCATAATCTTTTTGAGCAATAAGCAAATCCGAAAATACGGCTTCCCAATGTTGTTTGTATTGTTCTTTGTTGTCTGCCATCAAAGCGCGGACCTCTTCCAAATTTTCTTCAGCCTCTTGCAGACGGTCTAATTGAATTAGCGTTTGGGCTTTCCAAGTGTAAGCGTCTAGATATGTATTCGTTTTTGAATGGTTGAATATCAGGTGATTAAAAACGCCAAGAGCATCGGCATAATCTTGTCGTTGGTAATAGGCTTGCCCCAATAGAAGATAGGCTTTGTCTATAGGTTTGCATTTTTGCACCCCTTTTATCATCATGGAGTGTTTTTTGATGGCTTTGGAACATTTTTCTATGGTTTTGTCCCACTGGGGGGCTTGTTTCAAAGCATCTGTTTTGGTCGGTCGGAAATAGACGGGCAAAACGCTTGTGTAATTGTCGTTAGGGGTGTTTTTTATATTTTCAAAACCTTCTTTGTAACTTTCGCTACCGTTGAATATCACATTGAAATGTGCTGTTGTTGAATGGTAGGCACGGTTGAAAAATGCGTCTTTTTTTGTGCTGCAATTACACAACAACAAGAGCAGAAACAAAAGGGTAATACCAATATATTTTTGTTGATATGAAGTTTTTCGGTGAAAATTCATTCGTTTATATTTATCAAATAAAATAACATTATATTAATTATTTTTTAACGTGAAAAACAATTAAATATTGTTATTTGACAAATAATGAATTAAGATAATTGTTGTTTAGTAATCTCCAGCATTATTGTATTGGAGTTGTTCTTCCTCAAGTGTCCAGATACAAAAATCGGCTTGACGAAGCATATAATTGTATGCCTCCATTTTTTGATTTAAATCACTCATGGCGGATATTTCTTGTATCAAATTGTCTATCTGTATTTTAATTGACTCGTTCATTATATGGAATTTTTAGGGTTGTAACAATAGTCATTTTATAAATAAAATATGAGGTTCACATTGCAAATGTATAAAAAATGTTTGAGATATTGAGTGGAAAAAAGAATAAAAAAACAAAACAGTGTCCTATTTTGTTTAAGGGGAAATATGTTTGCCGTTTGTTTCAGGCAACATCAAGCATATTTGTTGCAAATGCGAATGTTAAAGAGATGCGTTGAAATATCCAAAGTCTGGAGATTTTTGCACAAGGTCGGCAAGAGTATGTGTGTTGAAAAATGTGCTGATTGTTTTATATAGGTCTTTCCACATGGGGAGGGTTTTGCATATAGATTCACGAGGACAAGCCTTTGTATTGCATGCCAAGCAACCCACAGGGGCGAGAGTGCCTTCTGTAACGAGAAGTATTTCTCCGATGGTGTATTCTTCCGGTTTTTTTGAGAGTTTGTAGCCTCCGCCATGTCCATGTTGCCCTTCAAGTAATCCCGATTTTGAAAGCATATTTGTGATACTTTCAAGATATTTCAATGAAATGTCTTGCCGTTGGGAAATATCTTTCAAACGGATATAGTTTGAAGAATATTGTTCGGCAATGTCTATCATCACTCTAATGGCATATCTGCCGCGTGTGGAAATCATCATGTTGAATTTATCTTTTATAAACGGGAAAGATAGCTATAGTCTATCTTTCCCTTGGTGTTACCATTGTAATATGTTGTTATTCTGCAAATAATGCTGTGCTGAGATAGCGTTCGCCCGTATCGGGAAGCAATACAACAATATGTTTGCCCTTGTTTTGCGGACGTTTAGCCACTTCTATGGCGGCCCAAAGAGCTGCTCCTGAGGAAATTCCTACCAAAACGCCTTCTTTTTTGCCAAATATTTTACCTGTGGAAAATGCGTCTTCGTTTTGTACCGGAATGATTTCATCGTATATTTTAGTGTCAAGTACTTCTGGAACAAAACCTGCTCCAATGCCTTGAATTTTGTGGGAGCCGGCCACACCTGTTGAGAGTACTGCTGATGTTAGCGGTTCCACTGCGATGATTTTCACCTCCGGTTTCTTTGATTTTAAGTATTGTCCCACTCCGGTTATAGTGCCGCCTGTGCCGACACCAGCCACAAAAATATCCACTGCACCGTCAGTGTCATTGTATATTTCGGGGCCCGTAGTGTTGAAGTGCATTTTGGGATTGGCAGGATTGACAAATTGCCCCGGAATGAAACTGTTAGGAATGCTGTCGGCCAATTCTTGTGCCTTGGCAATGGCTCCTTTCATTCCTGCTGCTCCGTCTGATAAAACGAGTTCTGCTCCGTAGGCTTTCATGAGTTGTCGGCGTTCCACGCTCATGGTTTCGGGCATAACGATGATAATGCGGTACCCGCGGGCAGCTGCTACGCTTGCCAATCCGATGCCTGTGTTGCCGCTTGTCGGTTCTATGATAACCGAACCTTTGGTGAGTTTGCCCGTTTGTTCCGCATCGTCTATCATTGCTTTGGCTACGCGGTCTTTTACGCTTCCTGCCGGATTGAAATATTCCAATTTTGCGTAAATTTTTGCTTCAAGCCCATATTCTTTTTCAATATGAGTGAGTTCCAATAGGGGAGTGTGTCCTATTAATTCGTCTGCTGTTTTAAAAATCTTTGACATATTTGTATAATAATTTTTTGTTAAAATATATTTTTATTTTTTTGATACTGCAAAGATATAAAAAAAATCTATTAACATACTAAGTTGATAGGTAAAAAGTAAAATATTTTATAAATAAATGATTCTCAGTTTGAAAAATGATGTTTAAGGTGTGTTTTTTTCTGTCGTTTGTTGAAAATAATTCTGTTTTCAAGGGTGATTTTGGAAGATTTTTTTTTGTTTTGATTATCTTTCAAAAAAATTTTCTCTATAAAGAAAGATTTTTGATATTTTTTTTCTTTGTAAAGAAAGTTTTTATGTGATTTTATTTCTTTATAAAGAAATGTGTTTTTGTATTTATGTGATTTATAGTATTTTAATAAATAAATCCAAATAGCCAAAGTGGAATTTTATTTCCGAAGCCTGTTTCAATATTGTCTGCTACTACATAACTATTTGTTAGGTTGCGTATTTGATTGAATCCTTTGTTTTTGCCACCTATTTCAAACAAATATTTGTTATCTACCCAAAAATCTCCTTGTTTGGGGTGTTGTAATATATGGGAATGTGCTATTGTCATGGCAAAGAATGTTTCCCTCAGCGTACCCATATCCACAATAGTATTAAGGGCATACATTATATTGGGATTGCCTGGTAGTAATTTATCTGGTTTGCCTAATGCTTTTAGTCCTTTGGTATCAGACCGCAACTGCCGTATTAGTTCCGCTCTTTCAAGCAAGGTCAAGAGTTTGATGAGTTGATTCCGAGTAACCGATATTGTGTCGCAAAGGGTTGTAATATTTAAAGTGAAAGGTACCATCTGAGATAATAATATCAGTAAGTGCTTGGTTTTTAGTAGAGTTTCGTATTCGACTTTTTCTACTGCGGGTATGTCATTTTCAATGATAGTTGTAATAACTTGTTGTATCCGTTCCCAATAACTTTGTTTTGAAGTGGTTTCGACAAAAAAAGGGTAGTAGCCGCTTTGCAAATATTGTTCAAAATGAGGCAATACTGTTATTTTAGAGACAATATCTGCTGATATTTGCACATGTTTTTTCAAAATATCGGTAAGTGTAATGGGGGGCAAGGAAGACACATTGTTGATTTCTAAATATTCTCTGAACGACAAGCCGCATAGTTTGTACATGCGTACTCTTCTGGAAAGGTCAGCTTGGGCATTGTCTATTTCAAGTAGAGATGAGCCCGTGAATACAATGTGCAGTTTGGGATAACTATCGTAAATGTTTTTTATTTCCCGTATCCATTGCGGGTACCGATGCACTTCGTCCAAAAAAATATGTGTAACCCCATGGGTATAGAGGTATTCCACCAAGTCTGAAAGGGTGTTACTGCTAAACCAGATATTGTCCAAAGAAACATAAAAAGCCTGAGCCCTATCGGAAAAAGCTGTTTTGATGTGTTGCAGCAATAGCGTGGTTTTACCTACACCCCGACTGCCTTTTATGCCGATAAGCCGTTCTTGCCAATTGATGAAATGATACAGGTATCTTACAAAAGTACAATCTGTATTGTCTAAACTTCTATTGTACGCAGAAACAAGAGTTTGCATAAATGTATGTATTTTAAATTATTTGCAAAGGTACAATATTTTTCTTTATAAAGAAATATTTTTGATATTTTTTTTCTTTATAAAGAAAGTTTTTATGTGATTTTATTTCTTTGTAAAGAAAGTTATTGCTTTGAATACAAAAAAAATCACTTTTGAAAAAGTGATTTTTTGATTATTTTTCACTTTTTAAAAAGTGAAAAATAATAGTCGGATACATTTCTATTAATCTATTAAATTATTGTATTTATGTTAGTTGTGTGTTTTTCGGTGGGTGCGTAGAATATTTATTGCATTATATGGCTGATTTTTTTCTATAGAAGTAGGGTGCGGAAAGTCGTGTGAAAAAATTAGTTTTTCTTTAACCATGCACCCATTATTGGATCAGCAAGTAGTATTTTCTTGTTTTCAACAAGAATGAGGTCTTTGTCTATCAGAGATTTCTTTATGGAAATAACATTGGGAGATGAGCCTAAATGATAGCGAGAAATAACTTTGGAGGATGTGAGTCCTGTGTGAAATCCATCGGATACGGCTTGCAAGAAATTCATTTGGAAAGCCGTCAGACCTTCTGTTTTTGCTTCAAATATATCGGAACATTGAAAAACAAGTTCCTCAAACGCTTCGCGAAGTATTGTTTCATCAACTTTCTTTGCTGTACGTTGAAAAACATACCATGCCAGTTGTTGTACATAAGAAGAATTTCCATCTACTTGATTAACTATCCATTCTGTTTGTTCTTGTGAGATGTGTTTCCCTTCTTGATAGAATTTGTTGGTAATGTATGTTATCCAGTATTCCATAGGAATACGTCCTAAGTAGATGATGTCTCCGAATTTATAAAATGGTTTGGTTGTGTCGTCAAAAAAAGATTCCATCATGTGTTTGCGGCTACCGAATAGGCAATAGGAGGTCAACTTGTGATGTTGCCATGTGGAGCGAAGTTCGGTTTGAAACTGTAATGAGTTTGGAAAAGTACCTATCTGCTGAAATTCATCTATACATACCACTACACGAATGTTTTTTTTCTTGGCGATATGCTCTGGTAATTGGAGCAAATCTTCTAATGAGCGTTCTTGGGGGGAAAGTTGCAGTTTTATGCTCATTTCACCCATTGGTTCGGGAGACGCATTGATGGCAAAACTGAAACGACTAAGAAACGAACGTGCAATATCCAGCCATTCGTCCATTTTGCCGGCTGTTTGTGTTAGCACTGCTGAGGCAAAGCGTTCGCAGAAATCTTCATGAGTACGACAGCGATGTACGTCCATATACACTATTTTAAGCTTTTCATTTTCTGCTATACCTTTTGCTTTTTTTACCAACGATGTTTTGCCCCATCGGCGAGGGGAGACAATAAAAGTATTTACACCATACTTGAAATTGGAAACCAATTTCTTTGTATCTTCTTCTCGGTCTGTAAAAGCATTGCCACTTACTGTTTTTCCAAATACAAATAGACTATCCATAATTGTACTAATTGATTTATTACTAATAAATTTATTACTAATAACGTACTTACTAAGTGCTTTATTGCTTTTGTGTGAAAAATATTAAAAAAAACATGTTATATTATTGTTTGTCAATTGTTTGTGTGTTTGTAAAAGGGTGTTGTTAAGGCGGTGTATATTCATTTAGTAAGGTAATTTGAGTATCTCAGATCCACGCATTATCAAATAAAATCATTCTTTGTAAAGAAAGTTGTTGCTTTGAATACAAAAAAAAATCACTTTTGAAAAAGTGATTTTTTAATTGTTTTTCACTTTTTGAAAAGTGAAAATAGTGCTATCTGTTTGAGATGTGGAAAAATATGTTTTATAAATATTACTAATAATCAATATTTTAACTATATGTAGATTAAAATATGCTCTGTTTTAATTTCACCAATGGGTTGCTTTAGTATTATTTTTCTACACGGATTGGGCGGACACGCAAAAATGAACTGGGTAGTGCCTCCTGCACATTTCCATTTGAAAACAAAACACAATAATAAAGATCTCCTGAGGAAACGTTTCTGCTATAAGTTGAACTCCAATAGACCTTATCTTGAAATCCTCCAATGTTATCTTTATCAATGTACATTTGTTGTAATTCTTCTATTGTTGGCAACCTCCAATCCGAATAGCCATATTGCGATAAATTCTGACAATAGGAATAATGTGCATAAGTTAATATCATATGTTCTTCTGCTTCAGGAGCCACCATATACGTGTGTCCGTTGTATTGAAAGGTGGGGACTTGTTCTATCTGTGCATCACCGCGAACAGAATTGTTTTGTACGGTAACTTGTTTTTTGACAAAACTATAACTCTGTTTGCTTACTTGTAATTCATATTCGCCCATCTCCACCTCTGTGAACTTGTACCAGCCGTCTGTTCCTGTTTGGGCTTTATAGTCTGTGGATAGCAATTCAACATTAACACCTTTTACGGGTTCACCGCTTACTTTGTCTGTATTTATACCATAGAGCGTTCCTGTTTCTTGTTCCTTTTTACAACTTGCCCCTGATACCATCAAGACAAGTGTAAGCACTACAAGAGAAGTAATGTTTTTTTTATATTTTGTTATCTTTTGCATTTTTATAATTTTAAATTTCAATAATTGTTGCACTTGTGCCGACAAACTGCGGCATACAATCTCCCACAGGAGCACCTATATAAGTGGGGTCGCATACGACATATTTTTTGTTTTTTACCATAAAATAATATCCCGAAACTTCATCTGGAAAATGTACCGCAGTTGCTAAATGTCCTGGATAATGCAGCATAACAACATCCAATTTGAGCAATTCCCGAACCAAAATAGAAAACAAAATGGAACGGTCTTCACAATCAGAATAGGGATAATAAAAAATTTCATCTCCAAACAAAGGTCTCTCATAGCCGAATTGCTCTTGGTCTGTCTTGTAATCGAATGCGGTCTGTACAAAATTCAATAGAATATTGGCAGCTTCCGCTTCTGTTTTGCCTGCAAGTTGTTTTCTAAGGGCAGGATATAATACTTTTTTCACTTTTCTACTCAAAGAAGCCTTTGCGTATTCATTCCAATTGCTTGTAACAGGGCAGGACCGGTAAAAATCCATCAGATTCTTGTTGGTGGAAACCGATACGGATATATTAGGATAACGGGAAGAAGAAAATGTTTTTTGCGGGGTAGGGTCATCAAAAAAACGAGGTTCGCCTTGCATCGCCAACGAAGCCGTTTTTTCTCCTGCAAATTTGGCATTGAAAACATAATAGTTCCCATTGTTTTTATTTTTGTCCAAGACATAATATTTTTCATTGTCCAATAAAATATAGACATATTCATAAACAATATTTGTAAAAGGCATTAATAGCACCAGTTTGTCGTTGGAGCGTGCCAAGCGGACCTTGTATCCTGATTGTACCAGCAAGTAGGCGTGCATTAAGGCTGATTCATTGGCGGATTTGCCTAAAAAGTTTTGTGACAGGCATTTGGTCAATTCAATATATCCCCAATCGTTCAAATCCAACTGGTCACGATAGTTCAAACAATCGTCTGCGACCATATCATATCCGGAAGCGGAAAGGGTTTGCCACGCTTCTGCTACAGTAGCTTCATTTGCATTAGAGAGCCTGAAACTCATGTTTTTGTTCAAATGTACCTTACAGGGAGTACTGTGAAAAGAAAATGTATAAGCAGCCTCCGGTTCATCTGTCGGACGGGGGATAGGCTGTACGGGTTCAGGCATATCATGGACAACTGAAGTGATAATTTCTTTTACCGTTCCTGCTTTTGTCGCTACGGGTGCCTGATTGGTTTTTACGGTTGGTTTGGGCGGTTCGGGACGTTTGGGAATAGGGATAGCAGATAGTGAGCGAAATGCTTGCCATTTTTGTCTCATTTTGTCAGCATACGCTTTGTTTAATTGGTCACGATATTCCGTCCATGCTTTTTGTTTGGTGTCCTTGTAGGTTGCCCACGCCTGCTGTTTTTGCTTGCGGTAGGCGTCAAAGTCTGTGTTTTGGGCAGATATACTGCAAAAAAGTGATATTAACACGATTGTTAGAATTGTTCTCTTCATAATTTGATATTTATTTCACAACAAAGTATCTATTATTTTCAAGTTTGCAGCCTTATTATGTATCATGATTTCTCAATAATAATCAGTTAAAATGACATCTGCATACCAACACCGGCCCAATTATGCCCAACAGAAGGAGAAAATCGAAGTGAAATACGCATCTCCTTCCCTTGCAGATCTCTCACTGCATCATCGTATGGTTTTCGATAAGCTTTCCACGCTTTTTTCTTGTATCCTGAAGCAATAGAATAGCATATAATTGACGGAAGAGCAGATGCTACTATTGTAGGAAATATTATAGCGCATGCCAACCCAGGGTCTGATTCGCCTAGTCCTAGTCCTACTCCCGCTCCCACTCCTAAGGCGGTAAAAGGAGGAAGCGTCCATAGATAATGTCCTACCTCTTTAATCTTATTGCTCTTGGTTAATAAATATCCAGTCGTTGGCAGATCTTGAAACTTGTTTATATCATAACAAAACTCAGAATAAGAAATATCGTACTGTTTATACGCCTCCAACAGTTTTTGCCTGGCATTTCTTTTCTGAGCATCCAATAGTTTTTTATTTTCCTCTCCTAATATCTCTTGCAATTCTTTAGCCTTGCTAAAATCATAACAATCTCCTGAAAATTGTCTGAAATCTGGTGTGATATTGCCACTTATAGCAACTTGCAACAGCTGATAGTAATACCATTGGTTATTGTCAAGGGTCTTTTCGGAAAAATAGCAAACCTCTTTCATCGGGATTTCGTATGCACTGGCTATCACATTGAAATCCCCATCACTTGTTTGAAATGCCTTGAAGATTTCAGTTGAATTGGAGCCGACACCAACCCGTGCTTGTGCCTCTTTGACGGCCAAGACAAAGGCATCCTTTCTTGCTTCTTTTTCAGTATTGCCTACACCTCGGCTTACATAATATTCATACGTGGAATTTTCTGCTTGTGGCGGGTTAAATGTCCAGTTGGGACGCATGGAGATATAAGTTTGTGCTTCCAAATTG